>NZ_CP117460.1:1818882-2425176 GCF_030687145.1 Pseudomonas sp. FP1742
CGCTGATGCCAAGACTGACCGCGTATTGGGCGTCCACGTGATTGGCCCAAGCGCTGCAGAACTGGTTCAGCAGGGCGCGATCGGTATGGAATTCGGCACCAGCGCTGAAGACCTGGGCATGATGGTTTTCTCCCATCCGACCCTGTCTGAAGCCTTGCACGAAGCAGCGTTGGCAGTGAATGGCGGCGCCATCCACATTGCCAACCGCAAGAAACGCTAAGCGGATAATAAGAAACCACGGCGGTACGGCCCGTCGTGAGCCTTGCATGCAAGACTCACCGCGGAATGTCCGCTGGACGCAGTCTTGCGTAGCTGCACCGGGTACCCGGAAAGGTTACGCAAGCAGCAGTCACAGGTGGTGCGGCACTTGAATGAGTGCAGCACCGAATGCGCAGTACCTAACGAAGACGGTAATAAGCATGAATCTTCACGAGTATCAGGGTAAGCAGCTGTTCGCTGAGTACGGCCTGCCAGTATCCACCGGTTACGCGGTAGACACCCCGGAAGCAGCAGCAGAAGCTTGCGACAAAATCGGCGGCAGCGAATGGGTTGTCAAAGCCCAGGTTCACGCCGGTGGTCGCGGTAAAGCGGGCGGCGTAAAGCTGGTTCGCAGCAAAGAAGACGCTAAGGCATTCGCACAGCAGTGGCTGGGCAAGCGTCTGGTGACTTACCAGACTGACGCCAATGGTCAGCCAGTCACCAAGATCCTGGTTGAATCGTGCACTGATATCGCTAAAGAGCTGTACCTGGGCGCTGTCGTTGACCGTTCGAGCCGTCGCATCGTGTTCATGGCCTCCACCGAAGGTGGCGTGGACATCGAGAAAATCGCTCACGACACTCCAGAAAAAATTCTGAAAGCCACTATCGATCCACTGGTTGGCGCTCAGCCATTCCAGGGTCGCGAGCTGGCGTTCCAGCTGGGCCTGGAAGGCAAGCAAGTTGCTCAGTTCGCCAAGATCTTCGTAGGTCTGGCCAAGCTGTTCAAGGATCACGACCTGGCTCTGCTGGAAGTGAACCCGCTGGTGATCAAGGCTGACGGCGATCTGCATTGCCTCGACGCCAAGATCAACATCGACGCCAACGCCATGTACCGTCAGCCTAAGCTGAAGACTTTCCACGATCCGTCGCAAGACGATCCGCGCGAAGCGCACGCTGCCAAGTTCGAACTGAACTACGTAGCACTGGAAGGCAACATCGGTTGCATGGTCAACGGTGCTGGCCTGGCCATGGGTACCATGGACATCGTCAACCTGCATGGCGGCAAACCAGCCAACTTCCTCGACGTGGGCGGCGGTGCTACCAAAGAACGCGTAACCGAAGCGTTCAAGATCATCCTGTCCGACACTAACGTCGCTGCAGTACTGGTCAACATCTTCGGCGGCATCGTTCGTTGCGACATGATTGCCGAAGGCATCATTGGCGCTGTGAAAGAAGTCGGCGTGAAAATCCCGGTTGTTGTTCGCCTTGAAGGCAACAACGCTGAGCTGGGCGCTAAAGTACTGGCAGAAAGCGGTTTGAACATCATCGCTGCTACCAGCCTGACCGACGCTGCTCAACAAGTTGTCAAAGCTGCGGAGGGCAAATAATGAGCGTCCTGATCAATAAAGACACCAAAGTTATCTGCCAGGGTATTACCGGTTCGCAAGGTAGTTTCCACACCCAGCAAGCCATCGAGTACGGCACCAAGATGGTTGGTGGTGTAACTCCGGGCAAAGGCGGCACCGAGCACCTGGGCCTGCCAGTGTTCAACACCGTGAAAGACGCTGTAGCTGCCACTGGCGCCACCGCCAGCGTGATCTACGTTCCAGCTCCTTTCTGCAAGGACTCCATCCTGGAAGCAGCTTTCGGCGGCATCAAGCTGATCGTTTGCATCACTGAAGGCATTCCTACCCTGGACATGCTGGATGCCAAGGTCAAGTGCGACGAACTGGGCGTAGTCCTGATCGGTCCTAACTGCCCAGGCGTGATCACTCCAGGCGAATGCAAGATCGGCATCATGCCAGGTCACATTCACTTGCCAGGCAAGGTCGGTATCGTTTCCCGTTCCGGCACCCTGACCTACGAAGCTGTGAAGCAGACTACTGACGCCGGTTTCGGTCAGTCGACTTGCGTCGGCATCGGTGGTGACCCGATCCCGGGTTCGAACTTCATCGACATCCTGAAACTGTTCCAGGAAGACCCGAAGACCGAAGCGATCGTGATGATCGGCGAGATCGGCGGTTCGGCTGAAGAAGAAGCGGCTGCCTACATCAAGGCGCACGTGACCAAGCCGGTTGTTTCCTACATCGCTGGTGTGACTGCTCCTCCGGGCAAGCGCATGGGCCATGCTGGCGCAATCATCTCTGGCGGCAAAGGCACTGCAGACGAGAAATTCGCTGCTCTGCAAGACGCAGGCGTGAAAACCGTGCGTTCGCTGGCAGACATCGGCAAGGCCCTGGCCGAGCTGACCGGTTGGGCTGTCAAGTAAGCCTCGCGCTTAACTGACGCTTCACCAGACAAAGGCCACCTTCGGGTGGCCTTTGTCATTTCCGGGGTTTGAGATATTCGCAGCGCTTATTGTGGCGAGGGAGCTTGCTCCCTTGCCGCAGGGCGGTTGTGAAAATTAGGTATGTAAACGCGACATTGAAATGTCGCGTATCGGATAGTTCGCCCTGTAATAGTGCGTTTGACAGGCAAATTCGTTACGCTAGCGGCCATTTTTGCGTCTGCGGCCCACAAGGCAGCGGCGCGCTAAACGGGTCGGTCCTATACGGATCGACAGCATTTCCCTCACCCATAAGGGAAATCCCTCTCTAAATTCCGATTCAGTAGTGTGGTATTTCCTTAATGAAAGTGTTGAAAGGCCAGGACATCCTGGCACTGGGCTTCATGACATTTGCCCTGTTCGTCGGGGCAGGCAACATCATCTTCCCGCCTATCGTCGGCTTACAGTCCGGGCCTAATGTCTGGATGGCGGCGCTGGGTTTCCTGATCACTGCAGTCGGTCTGCCGGTGATCACCGTTGTCGCCCTGGCCAAGGTCGGTGGTGCAATGGATGCCTTGAGCAGCCCGATCGGCAAGATTGCCGGCGGCCTGCTGGCAGCGGCGTGTTACCTCGCGGTCGGCCCGTTGTTCGCAACACCGCGCACCGCGACCGTGTCGTTCGAAGTGGGTTTGGCGCCGTTGACCGGCGAGAGCCCCCTGGCGCTGTTTCTCTACAGCTCGGTGTACTTCCTGCTGGTGTTCTTCATTTCGCTCTACCCGGGCCGTCTGCTGGATACCGTAGGACGTTTCCTCGCGCCGCTGAAAATCATCGCCCTGGCCGTTCTCGGCATCGCTGCGTTCGCGTTGCCGGCCGGTGATATCGGCGTGGCCACCCCTGAATACGTAGCGGCACCGTTTTCCCAGGGCTTCATCAATGGTTACCTGACCATGGATACCCTGGGGGCGCTGGTCTTCGGCATTGTCATCGTCAATGCGATCCGCTCCCGAGGCGTGGAATCGCCAGCGTTGATCACCCGTTACGCGATCATCGCCGGGCTGATTGCCGGCGTGGGTCTGGCGCTGGTTTACGTCAGTCTGTTCCGACTCGGTTCGGGCAGCCATGAAGTAGCCGTCGGCGCTACCAATGGCGCGGCGGTATTGCATGCCTATGTGCAGCACACCTTCGGTTCGCTCGGCAGTGGTTTCCTGGCGGTGCTGATCTCCCTGGCTTGTCTGGTGACAGCGGTCGGCCTGACCTGTGCCTGTGCCGAATACTTCAGTCGTGTGCTGCCACTGTCCTACAAGACACTGGTAATCATCCTGGCCGCGTTTTCCCTGCTGGTGTCCAACCTGGGCCTCACCAAGCTGATCGCGTTCTCGATCCCGGTGCTGACCGCCATCTACCCGCCATGCATCGCCTTGGTAGCCCTGAGCTTCTGCAAGGACTTCTGGCATGAGCAGGGCCGTATCGTCGGTCCGGTGATGCTGGTCTCGTTCATCTTCGGCATGATCGATGCGCTCAAGGGCGCCGGTCTGGCTGACTGGATGCCGGCTCAACTGGCTCACCTGCCGCTGAGCGAGCAGGGCCTGGCGTGGCTGGTGCCGTCGGTCATGACCCTGGTGGTCGCCGTGGTCTGCGATCGGCTGCTGGGCAAGCGCGAAGAAGCACTGGCTTAAGCCGCTTCATGGTCCGCCACAAGCGGGTTTGAGGTGCAAATGGAAATGCCCCGTATCAATCGATACGGGGCATTTTTTATGCGCGTGATGCAGTGTCTTTTTACTTGGGCTAACGTCGAAGCACTATCCGCAGGTTTCATCATCCACACATCACAAGGAACTGCATGTCGTTCGTCCACGCCAATCTGATCCACATCCTCGCCGCGCTCTGGTTTGTCGTCTGCTGGGGTGGCTACACCCGTTACGCGACATGGAAGGGCCGTGATACCGCATGCCTGGCCAGCGTGCTGCACCTGTATCGCGAAGACTGGATGCGCCGCATGTTGTTGCGCGACAACCGTATTGCCGATGCCAGTGTGATCGGCAACCTGGAGCGCAACGCCTCATTCTTTGCTTCCAGTACGTTGATTATCCTGGCCGGTATTCTCACGGTATTGGGTGCATCCGAAAGGGCTGTATCGTTGCTGGCGGATATCCCGATGGTGCAACAGGCTTCCCAAGGCATGTCGGAGATCAAGTTGTTGTGCCTGGCGCTGGTGTTTGTCTATGCGTTCTTTACGTTCAGCTGGTGCATGCGTCAGTACAACTTTGCAGCCATCCTTGTGGGCTCGGCACCGATGATCGGTGAGCGGCATGTGTCCGAGCAAGAGCGTAAAGCCTTTGCGTCCCGAGCCGCCCGTGTCATCTCCATGGCGGCCAACCAGTTCAACTTCGGTCTGCGTTCCTATTACTTCGGCATGACCATGCTGGCGTGGTTTGTCAGCCCCTGGTTGTTCATGTTGATGAGCGCCGGTGTCGTGTTTGTGTTGTATCGCCGCGAATTTCACTCCGACGTTCTTGACGTGATGGTCTATACCCCAACAGAGGCGCCATTGCCTGAGCTGAACAAGGAGGCGGCTTGATGAGTATTCCGTTCTGGTGTGTGTTTATCAGCGCCTTGTTGATTTACGTGGCTCGCATTCCAGTGGCCAAGGCCATGAAAGAGCAGGGCGGTTACAACAATCACCTGCCACGGCAACAACAGGCGCAACTTACCGGTTTCGGCGCCCGGGCATTGGCGGCCCATCAGAACAGTATCGAGGCGTTCATTCTGTTTGCCGTAGGGGTGTTGATGGCGCATACCACGCAAACGGCGGGATGGCTGATCGATGCGCTGGCGATCATTTTCGTGATCGCGCGGGTTATCTATTTGCTGTGTTATTGGGTTGATCTGGCCTGGCAGCGCAGTCTGGTGTGGCTCGTTGGATTAGTGTCTTCGTTGTTGCTGATGATTAGTCCGACTTTTAGGACTGTTTTGCTCTAAGGCCACGATTCGAACAAGATTTCAGATAAAAGAAAACCCGCACTTGGCGGGTTTTCTTTTATCACTAAAAACGCTTTTAGTTTTTAGGTGCTGCTGGCGCGGCTTCTTTTGCTGCTGCTTCGTTCGATTCGGCCTGAGCTTTGGCAGCTTCAGCGTTTTCTTTCGCTGCGTCGTTCACTTTATCCTGAGCTTCGCTCATTTTTTCCTGAGCTTGCTCTGCATGTTGGTTAGCATCTTGAGCTTTGTCCTCGGATTTTTTATCGCAGGCGGCGAGACCGAGGGAAGCGGTCAACATCAAGGCAATAGCTAAAGTCTTACGCATGGGTGTTTCTCCTGGTGGAAAATATTTACTGGCCTTTCGAGCACAGCAATCAGGGTTAAGTTCCTCAAATCACACAGATATATAAGTTTGTTTTGTCATGGAACTTTTGCCCGTTAGCCCGCTACTTTGCCCGGACACTAAAAAGAGTTTTATCAAATGGCTGAAAACCCCGTTTTTGAGCGTGCGACGCGATTCCTCTCGGCATTGCGGCATTGTCAGGTGCTTGGCATGCGCGTCCACAGCGCCAGCGATGAAGGGTTGACGGTGATTTTGCCGTACAGCCCGCAGATCGTCGGCAACCCGCAAACCGGGGTGATTCATGGCGGTGCGCTGACCTCGCTGATGGACACCGCCTGCGGCATGGCCACGCTCTGTGTGCTGCCCGAGTTCGAAGTCTGTCCGACGCTCGACCTGCGCATCGACTACATGCACGCCGCCGAGCCACACAAGGACGTTTACGGCTTCGCCCAATGTTACCGAGTAACCACCGACGTGATTTTCGCGCGTGGTTTTGCTTATCAGGACGACCCCGAACAGCCCATTGCCCATGTGGTAGGGACCTTCATGCGCATGGGCAAGGGCGTCAAAGGCACCAAAGGTTTTGGTGGTGTCATCGCTGGAGGTGCGAAATGACCGGCACGTTCAAGGAGCAACTTCAACAGGCTCATGCGCAGGGGGACTACGCCTCGCTGCTACACCTGATTCCTTACGCCAAGCTGATCGGCGTCGAATGCTCGCGGGTAGGAGATGAGTTGCTGTTTCGTCTTCCGGCCAACAAGGACAACATTGGTAACCCTTTACTGCCGGCGATTCATGGCGGGGTGATCGCCGGGTTCATGGAGCTCTCGGCAGCATTGCACCTGCTGATTTGCACCGGCTCGCCCGGTGTGCCGAAGATTATCGACTTTTCCCTCGATTACCTGCGCGCGGGGCAGTTTCGCGATACCTGGGCCCGATGCCAGGTTTGCCGGCAGGGGCGGCGGGTGGCAAACGTAGCGATTACCGCCTGGCAAAGTACCGAAGCGGAGCCCATTGCCACGGCCCGGGCCCACTTCAAAATCGAAGAGCCCTTGAAATCCTGATCTCAGCCCCCAACTCTGAGGACAACCCGCCGCCGACCCTCAAGGTCGCGGCCACTGCCATCTGATTGGAGTTTGATGACCATGAGTGTGGAAACTCAAAAGGAAACCCTGGGCTTCCAGACCGAGGTGAAGCAGCTGCTGCACCTCATGATCCATTCGCTGTATTCCAACAAGGAAATCTTCCTTCGCGAATTGATCTCGAACGCCTCTGACGCTGTCGATAAATTACGTTTTGAAGCGCTGGCCAAGCCTGAATTGCTGGAAGGCGGCGCTGAACTGAAAATCCGTGTGAGCTTCGACAAGGACGCTAAAACCGTCACCCTCGAAGACAACGGCATCGGCATGAGCCGTGAAGATGCGGTCACTCACCTGGGCACCATCGCCAAGTCCGGCACCGCCGATTTCATGAAGCACCTGTCTGGCGATCAGAAAAAAGACTCGCACCTGATCGGTCAGTTCGGTGTCGGTTTCTACTCGGCGTTCATCGTCGCCGATAAAGTTGACGTATTCAGCCGCCGTGCCGGCCTCGCTGCTGGCGAAGGCGTGCATTGGTCGTCCAAGGGCGAAGGCGAATTTGAAATCGCCACCGTCGAGAAAGCTGATCGCGGCACCCGCATCGTTCTGCACCTGAAGTCCGGTGAAGACGAATTCGCCGATGGCTGGCGTCTGCGCAACATCATCAAGAAGTACTCCGACCACATCGCTTTGCCGATCGAGTTGCCGAAAGAAGTGGCCGCCGCTGAAGGTGAAGAGAAGCCAGCCGTTGAGTGGGAAACCGTCAACCGCGCCAGCGCCTTGTGGACTCGTCCTCGCACTGAAGTGAAGGACGAGGAATACCAGGAGTTCTACAAACACGTCGCTCACGATTTCGAGAACCCGCTGAGCTGGAGCCACAACAAGGTCGAAGGCAAGCTCGAGTACACCTCGCTGCTTTATGTGCCGACCCGTGCTCCGTTCGATCTGTACCAGCGTGAAGCGCCGAAAGGCCTGAAGCTGTACGTGCAGCGCGTGTTCGTCATGGATCAGGCTGAGTCGTTCCTGCCGCTGTACCTGCGCTTCATCAAAGGCGTGGTCGACTCCAACGACCTGTCGCTGAACGTGTCGCGGGAAATCCTGCAGAAAGACCCGATCATCGACTCCATGAAGTCGGCGCTGACCAAGCGCGTTCTGGATATGCTGGAAAAACTGGCGAAGAACGAGCCTGAGCAATACAAAGGCTTCTGGAAGAACTTCGGTCAGGTCATGAAAGAAGGCCCGGCAGAAGACTTCGCCAACAAAGAAAAAATTGCCGGCCTGCTGCGTTTTGCCTCCACTCAGGGCGACGATGGCGAACAGGTTGTAGGTTTGGCTGACTACCTGGCTCGCGCCAAGGAAGGTCAGGACAAGATCTACTACCTGACCGGCGAAACCTACGCGCAAGTCAAAAACAGCCCGCACCTGGAAGTCTTCCGCAAGAAAGGCATCGAAGTGCTGCTGCTGACCGACCGTATCGACGAGTGGCTGATGAGCTACCTCAACGACTTCGACGGCAAGAGCTTTGTCGACGTGGCACGCGGTGACCTGGACCTCGGCAACCTGGATTCGGAAGAAGACAAGAAAGCCGCGGAAGAAGTCGCCAAGTCCAAAGAAGGCCTGGTTGAGCGTCTCAAGACTGCTTTGGGTGAATCCGTTGCTGAAGTGCGGGTTTCCCACCGTCTGACCGATTCCCCGGCGATTCTGGCCATCGGCGAACAGGACCTGGGCCTGCAAATGCGTCAGATCCTGGAAGCCAGCGGTCAGAAGGTTCCGGATTCGAAGCCGATCTTCGAATTCAACCCGGCTCACCCGCTGATCGAGAAGCTCGACAACGAGCAGAGCGACGAGCGCTTCGGCGACCTGTCGCACATCCTGTTCGATCAGGCGGCCCTGGCAGCCGGCGACAGCTTGAAAGACCCGGCCGCTTATGTGCGCCGGCTGAACAAGCTGTTGGTTGAACTGTCGGTTTAACCGCGTTGTATAAAAACCCGCTTCGGCGGGTTTTTTCATTCTGGGGGCAGGGCGAGGCGGTGGTGGTGCATCGGTGAATGATGCGCGACGCGAAAGCCGCGGCTCGCGCGTTCACGTCGATGCACAATCTGCAGGATGAAGTGTTCAAGGGTAGATGTGTTTTCAGGCGCTGACTGGCTCGTTGTCTGACAGGGCCTCTTCGCGGGCAAGCCCGCTCCCACAGGGAGTTGTGCCGTATGCAATTTTTGTGAACGACCCGGTCAACTGTGGGAGCGGGCTTGCCCGCGATGACGGATTGACAGGCGATGCAGACACTACGGCAGTTCGATCCGCTCACTTTCCCCCGGCACTGTCGGCCAATCCCCGGCCGCCCAGCGCCGACGTGCTTCATCGATCAATGCCGGATCGCTGGCCACGAAATTCCAGTTGATCCGTCGTGGCCCGTCCAGTGGCGCTCCGCCAAACAGCACGGCATGGCAGTCGCTCTCGGCGAACAGTGTCATTTCTTCCCCGGCCGGCAGCACCACTAGCGTGTAGGGCTCCAGCAACTCGCCATCAAGCTGCGCCTCGCCACTTAACACATACAGCGCCCGTTCTTCATGCTCGGTGGGAATCAGCAGCGTGGTCGCCGTTTGCAGGTTCAATTCGGCATACAGCGTAGGCGAAAGCACCGGGACCGGTGATTCAAGGCAAAAGCCCTTCCCGGCGATCATTCGTATCTTCACGCCAAGGTTTTCGCTGACGGGCAGCGTGGCTGCTGGATGGTGGCTGTAGTGTCCTGGACCGTGCTCACGGTCCTTGGGCGAAGCCAGCCAGATCTGTAAGCCGTGCATCGTACCGCCACTGTTCTTCAATGCTTCGGGCGTGCGTTCGACGTGGGCAATCGCACTGCCGGCGGTCATCCAGCTGACATCGCCGGCATTGACCACCTGATCGGAACCGAGGCTGTCCTTGTGCTGGATTTGTCCTTCGAACAGGTAGGTGAGGGTGGACAGGCCAATATGCGGATGCTGACGGATGTTCATGCCTTTGCCCGGTGGATAACGGGTTTCGAGCATGTGGTCGAAAAATACGAAAGGCCCGACGCTGCGACATTTGGCCGACGGCAATGGGCGAAAAATCGGTTGGCCCTCGACATCTTCGGCGCGGGGGCGGATCACGAGCGGAGTGTTCATGGTGCATTCCAGGCTGAGCGGGTGACGCAGGGAGCATAACCCGCTTGCGCAGCCGTTGCCGCTATTGGCTGAAGGCGCCTTCGGACAGGTGAGTTTCGATACTGACTTCAGAGGTGGTCATCAGCTTGTGTACCGGGCAGCGGTCGGCCACGCGGTGCAGCTCGTCGCGCTGGGCATCGGTGAGTACGCCCTTGAGCGTGAGTTTGACGTGCAGGGCATATTTGCCTTTCTGCTCTTCACTGTTGTCGCGCTTGACCTCGACCCCGACGCCGGTCAGTGGAATGCCCTTCTTCTTCGCATACAGTTTCAGGGTCAGGGCCTTGCAGGCGCCGAGGGCCGCGTCGAAATAGTCATGGGGCTCAGGTGCGGTGCCTTCACCACCACTGGACTTGGGGACATCGGCAAACAGTTCATGGTCATCGATCTGGACGCTGTGACGAAAACCTTCGGCGGAGACAGTATTGACGGTAACAGTCATGGGAAACCTCGCAGGGATCAGGAAAAGTCATTCGATCAAAAAAGACCCTGAATTTATAGAGTATTCCTCAAGTCGGGCGTTCCACTTTTTGATCCCTTTGGCGTTTCATGGTGTTCCAGGGTGATCGTCTACTGGCCCAGCAACGTTTTACTGTGCGCTGATCGCTCCCTCCCAACGAAACACCAGACGAAAAAAAGCCCCGCGTTTGCGGGGCTTTCATGTCGGTCCGGATCAGCTGCCTTTGACCGTCTTGCCGTTGACCGTACCGTCGAGGAGCATGATGTTGTACTCCTTGCCGTCGGTTTCGACCTGTTGCAGACGGACCAGCAGGTAATCCCAATCCTTGGCGAACCACAGCACGGTGATGCGCTTGCTTTGTGTCGGATCGCGCACGCGCTCGACCTTGATCGCATCGATCTGGCCAGCCTTGGTGTCGACTTTCTCCGAACCCAGCACGCGGAAGTCATAGGTATCGACTTCGCCGGCATCGACGACCTGATAGCTCATGCTTTTCTTGCCGGCGGCCACGTCATGCTGCAGTGCCAGTTGGTAGGTGGACTTGTCGACCATGCCGCGGTTGAGCGGAAGCTTGACGGCGTCACCGCGATCAATGCCGGTGACCATCTTGTTGGTCCAGTCGAAATCCAGGTCAGCCTTCTTCGCTTTGCCCAGGCCACCACGTTCGAAGTGGTAGGACTGCGGCAGCAACGTGTCCTTGTCCAGGGTCAGGGTGCTTTCTTCGGTCAGGCTGGCGATCATCATCGAGGCCTTGAAGCTGAGCTTCCAGGCGCCATTGGCTTGCTTGGTCAGGCTGCGCTCGGCGGTGCCGCTCATGGGCAGCTGTTTCCAATCGGCGGTGTAGCTGGCGGAGAAGGGTTGAAGGTCTGCGGCCTGCGCAAACGGCAGGGCGAGCAGAGCGCAAGCGAAGAGCAGGGCACGACGCATAAAATCTCCTAGGTTCGAATCAAGTGGCCGCTGGCCGCGAGTAACTGCCCATCCAGTAAAGCACCTTGTTCGCCGAGTGATAAACGACCTTCGGCAAACCAGCGTACGGCCATCGGGTAGATCAGGTGTTCCTGGGTATGGACTCGCTGCGCCAGACTCTGCGGCGAATCGTGCAACTCTACCGGTATTACTGCCTGTACGACCAGTGGTCCGCCATCGAGTTCCTCGGTGACGAAGTGCACGGAGCAGCCGTGTTCCGTGTCGCCGGCCTCCAGCGCGCGCTGATGAGTGTGTAACCCTTTGTATTTGGGTAGCAGCGAGGGATGGATATTGAGCAGGCGACCCGCGTAGTGGCGCACGAAGCCAGCGCTGAGAATGCGCATGAAGCCGGCCAGTACCACGAGTTTGGGGTTGAAGGCGTCGATCTGTTCGATCAGCGCGGCATCGAAGGCCTCGCGACCTTCGAAAGCCTTGTGATCCAGGGTGCGGGTATCGATACCCGCGTCCCTGGCGCGTTGCAGGCCGTAGGCGTCGGCGCGGTTGGAAATCACCGCAGCGATGCGGGCCGGGCTGTCGCCGGTCCGCGTGCTGTCGATCAAGGCCTGCAAGTTACTGCCGGTGCCGGACAGCAGCACCACCACATCACAGGTCTGGGACATTAATGAGCCTTGAGGTTCTTCAGTTCGACCTGGGCCGCGCCTTCGGCAGCGGTGGCGATCTGACCGATGACCCATGGCTGCTCGCCAGCTTCACGCAGGACGTTCAGCGCGGTTTCAACGTGCTCCTGAGCCACGCAGATAACCATGCCGACGCCGCAGTTCAGCACGCGGTGCATCTCGGTTTCGTCGACGTTGCCTTTCTCTTGCAGCCAGTCGAACACCGCCGGGCGGGTCCAGCTCGCAACGTCAACCACCGCTTGAGCGCCTTTTGGCAGCACGCGCGGGATGTTGTCCAGCAGGCCGCCACCGGTGATGTGGGCCATGGCTTTGACGGCGCCGGTGTCCTTGATCAGCTTGAGCAGCGGCTTCACGTAGATGCGGGTCGGAGCCATCAGCAGGTCGGTCAGCGGTTTGCCGTCGAGCTGGATGCTCTCGATATCGGAACCCGATACTTCGATGATCTTGCGGATCAGCGAGTAGCCGTTGGAGTGCGGGCCGGAAGACGGCAGGGCGAGCAGGGCGTCGCCGGCAGCGACTTTCGAGCCGTCGATGATTTCGGATTTTTCCACGACACCGACGCAGAAACCGGCCAGGTCGTAGTCTTCGCCTTCGTACATGCCAGGCATTTCAGCGGTTTCGCCGCCGACCAGGGAGCAACCGGACAGTTCGCAGCCGGCGCCGATACCGGTCACAACCTGAGCGGCGGTGTCGACGTTCAGTTTGCCGGTGGCGTAGTAGTCGAGGAAGAACAGCGGCTCGGCGCCGCACACCACCAGGTCGTTCACGCACATGGCCACCAGGTCGATGCCGATGCTGTCGTGTTTGTTCAGGTTCAGCGCCAGGCGCAGCTTGGTACCGACGCCGTCAGTGCCCGAGACCAGCACCGGTTGTTTGTAACCGGCCGGGATTTCGCAGAGGGCGCCGAAACCGCCCAGGCCGCCCATGACTTCCGGGCGCGCAGTGCGCTTGGCGACGCTCTTGATGCGTTCGACCAATGCTTCACCGGCGTCGATGTCTACACCGGCGTCCTTGTAGCTCAGGGAGGGTTGCTTGCTCATGATCCAGGCCTTTAGGGGGGATTCAGGGGTAACGACCGAGTCCAGCGGGGGACGCCGAAATCGATGGGGCGACTGCCTCACGCGAATTTCAGAGTACCCGGCTGTTGCCGGTCTGCGAAGGCGCGCGATTTTATCAGGCTTGAGGGGCAGCGGCCATCCTCGTGCCGACGGGCAGGGGCATATCGCGTTAAAAAAACTGATATTGCCCGTGTTAGTGGCGTCCCACATGGCTGTATAAGGTATCGACGTTAACCGTCTATCGTTATGACAGTGCGAAAACTTACCGGGATCGGTGAATGTTTTGCTTGAGTCTGTGGTCAACAGGCCCAGGCTCAATCATCTTCATGCGGTCTGTTCCAGCCGCTCTTGTCGTCAGGAATCTTTCATGCGTTTTCTTAAATTGTTGTTCGTGGGCTGTTTATCCGTGGTCAGCCTGACCAGCCATGCCGAAACCGTCAAAGGCCTCTATCAAGTACGCGAGCCCGTCAGCAGCCAGACGCCGGAGGAGCGCGATCAGGCGACTCAGCGGGCGCTGGAAACGCTGGTGTTGCGTTTGACCGGCGATCCCAAGGCGGCGCAGAGCCCTGGCCTGGCGGCCGTGCGTAAAGACCCTCAGCAGATCATCAGTCAGTTCGGTTATGACGCCGGGCCGCCGGAGGTGTTGAAAGTCGATTTTGACCCGGCCACCACCGAGCAGGCCTTGCGTCGTGCCGGGCTGGCCGTGTGGGGCGCCAATCGGCCGTCGATCCTCGGCTGGTGGTTGAGTGATTCCACCGAAGGTTCGAGCCTGGTCGGCGATGGTCAGGCCAGCGCTGCGCCGCTGCGTCGGGCAGCTCAGCACCGTGGCCTGCCGCTGCGCTTGCCGCTGGCGGACCTGAATGAACAGATCGTCGCCACTGCACCGAATCTGGAAAGCGCAGACCCGGCGCCGTTGCAGGGTGCGTCCGACCGTTACAATGCCGATGCCTTGCTGGCGGTGCATGCCCGTGAAGAGGGGGGGCAGTGGCAAGCGAAATGGCGTCTGTGGTTGGGCGATCAGAAGGAAGCCGGTAGCGTGCAGGGTGCCGATTCCGCCGCCGTGGCCGATGCGGTGATGCTGGCGGTCAGCGAGCGTCTGGCGTCGCGTTTCGTCGCCAAGCCGGGGACGTCCGGCGAGCAATTGCTGGAAGTGCAAGGGATGAGTCTGGAGCGGTATGCAACGCTCGGGCGTTTGCTGGAGCCATTTGGCGCGCGTTTGCTGAGTGTCGATGGCGACCGCGTGCTTTATCGCGTCAACGGCAGCGCCGATCAGTTGCGAGCCCAGTTGTCCCTGGCGAAATTGCAGGAAGTCCCGGCCGGTCAGACGCCGGCGCCCGCGACGCCGGTTCAACCGATAGCTGCCGGTTCAGCGCCGACCACAGCGCCAGCCCCGGCACCGACACCGCAGTTGCGTTTTCGTTGGTAGGTTTTTTCTTTATATAGAAGCAGGAGTGGTAAATGGCCGATACACGGCGTTGGTTCTGGCTCGGTGGGGTGGTCCTGCTTTGCGCGTTTGTTTACCTGTTGCATCCGATCCTGACGCCGTTCCTGGTGGCGCTGTTGCTGGCCTATCTGTTCGACCCGCTGGTGGATCGGCTGGAGAAGTTCGGTCTGTCGCGGACCTGGGGCGTGGTGGCAGTGTTCGCGTTGTTCACGTTGATCCTCACCACGCTGCTGCTGGTATTGGTGCCGATGCTCGCCAAGCAGCTGTTTCGCTTGTATGAGCTGGCGCCGCAGATGCTCGATTGGCTGCAACACACAGCCTTGCCGTGGGCACAATCGAAGTTGGGCTTGTCCGAGGGCTTCTGGAAGTTCGACAAGCTGAAGGCGGCGATCAGCGAGCACATGGGGCAGACCACCGACATTGTCGGCGTGGTGCTGAGCCATGCAACGGCTTCAGGCCTTGCGTTGATCGGCTGGCTGGCCAATCTGGTGTTGATCCCGGTGGTGAGTTTTTACTTGCTGCGTGACTGGGACCTGATGATGGCCAAGATCCGTAGCCTGCTGCCCCGTGATCGTGAAGAGCGTGTCATGACCCTGGCCGGGGAATGCCATGAAGTGCTTGGGGCGTTCGTGCGCGGACAGTTGCTGGTGATGCTGGCGCTGGGTGTGATTTACGCCGCGGGCTTGATGATGATAGGGCTGGAGCTGGGACTGTTGATCGGTCTGATTGCCGGTCTGGCGGCGATCGTGCCGTACATGGGGTTTGTCATCGGGATTGGTGCGGCGTTGATAGCCGGCCTGTTCCAGTTCGGTGGCGATCTGTATCCCATGATCGGTATCGTCGCGGTGTTCATGGTCGGCCAGGCACTGGAAGGCATGGTTCTGACGCCGTTGCTGGTGGGGGACCGGATCGGCCTGCACCCGGTGGCGGTGATCTTTGCGATTCTGGCCGGCGGCGAGCTGTTCGGTTTTACCGGTGTGCTGCTGGCATTGCCGGTGGCGGCGGTGATCATGGTCCTGGTGCGCCACATGCATGATTTGTATAAGGATTCGGATATCTACAGCGGTAGCGACGAGCCTAGGCTGTAATGGATTTCGATCGCTCATGACAGGCCGCCGCGTTGTCGCCTTAATGCGGGCCAGGCAAGGCGCAGGCCGCTGGAAATGGTTGTTCCCTTTCCAAGGCCTGCAACGCAGCCTGGCCCGCTTTAAGGCACAACCCGAAGGGCCGTGCCTGCTGTTGTGCAGGGCTGCGTTGCTCGAAGCTTATTTGGAATGACCAAACCACGCTTCTCGCGCCTTGCCCTGCACAACAGCAGACACGGCGCGGCGGGAAAACCAATTGAGAACGCCCCCTAACGCAAACCTTTGATTTTGCTTGTGGTCTGTCGCATTGTGCGGTCAGCTTCACGGGTATAAACTTCGCAAACTTTACACAGAGGCCACTAACGGTTCCTTTGGAACTGTTCAGTCAGCATGAAACCGATTCAGCTGCCCCTAGGTGTGCGTCTGCGTGATGACGCCACCTTTATCAATTACTACCCAGGCGCCAATGCCGCTGCACTCGGCTATGTCGAGCGGCTCTGCGAAGCCGATGCCGGCTGGACGGAAAGCCTGATTTACCTCTGGGGCAAGGACGGGGTAGGGCGCACGCATTTGTTGCAGGCGGCGTGCCTGCGCTTCGAGCAGTTGGGAGAGCCCGCGGTGTACCTGCCGTTGGCCGAGTTGCTGGATCGCGGCATCGAAATCCTCGACAACCTCGAACAATACGAACTGGTCTGCCTGGACGATCTGCAGGCAGTCGCCGGCAAGGCGGATTGGGAAGAGGCGCTGTTTCATCTGTTCAATCGTCTGCGTGACAGCGGTCGGCGTCTGCTGATTGCTGCGTCGACATCCCCGCGCGAACTACCGGTGAAGCTGGCGGACCTCAAGTCTCGGCTGACACTGGCGCTCATCTTCCAGATGCGTCCGCTTTCTGACGAAGACAAATTGCGTGCCTTGCAGTTGCGTGCTTCCCGTCGTGGCCTGCACCTGACAGACGAAGTCGGGCATTTTATCTTGACCCGTGGTACCCGCAGCATGAGTGCGCTTTTCGAGCTGCTTGAACGCCTCGATCAGGCCTCTCTTCAAGCTCAGCGCAAGCTGACAATCCCGTTCCTGAAAGAAACCCTGGGTTGGTAAAAAACCTGGCGAGACTCAGGTTTTTCGCGGGTTTCGGCATATTCCAGGCGTCAGAAAATCCGCTTTCCTACAGGGCTGCAGGCTGCGCGAATGTCTAGAACGGGCTTAAGCGCTTAGATGCTAACGAGAAACCGATAAGTCACATAAAGATCGATTGAATTTGCAAATGAAGTCGATAGCGGGCATAGTCTCGGCTTCTTTACAACTATCAGCCACGGTCGTGCCCATGCTAAATCGCTTCGCACCCCTCGTGCCTCTCGCACTCGTCACCCTGTTGTTCGGTTGCGCTGCTCACTCTCCAGTGTCTCAGCAAGAGCAACAACAGCGGGTTTCAAATTCAGTTACCGCGCAGTCTTCTTCCGTTCTTTTCCAGGAAGAGCTGGCCACCAATAAAGAACTGGCAGACTTCGCCGACGGCAAGTCGTACCAGCTTCCGGTTCTGGCCGACAGCATCCTCGAACGTGGCATGTCCCTGATCGGTACCCGCTACCGTTTCGGCGGCACTTCCGAGGCAGGCTTTGACTGCAGCGGCTTCATCGGTTATCTGTTCCGTGAAGAAGCCGGCATGAACCTGCCGCGCTCCACCCGCGAAATGATCAACGTTGATGCTCCGCTGGTTGCTCGCAGCGCCCTCAAGCCGGGCGATCTGCTGTTCTTCGCCACCAATGGTCGTCGCGGTCGTGTCAGTCACGCCGGGATCTACGTGGGTGACAACCAGTTCATCCATTCCAGCAGCCGCAAAAGCGGTGGGGTCCGGGTCGATAGCCTGGGCGACAGCTACTGGAGCAAGACCTTCATCGAGGCCAAGCGCGCCCTCGCGATGGCCCCGACAATGGTCACCGCACGCAAGTAAACGTACGACTTGTAAGGCGAAGTTAAAGTCTTACTTGAAGTTTGCTGCGTAGCCGCTAGAATCCTGATCTATTATTGATGGCAAACCGCCTGCGTTCTGCGCAGGCGGTTTTCTTTTCTGTCGTTTCGACAGAAAAAGCCGCAGCCAGATCAGGATGTTCTGTTTATGACGATGTCGGCCCGCCTCGCACTCATGTTCTTCGCAGCGCTGCTCAGCGCCTGCGCCAGCCGCACACCGCCACCTGCGCCGGTGGTTCGCGCGCCGATTGTTTTCGGTTCCTCCCAAGCCTTTTCCCCTGCGGCAGAAGACGTGCTGTTTCGCGCGCTCGGTCTGGTGGGGACACCTTATCGCTGGGGCGGCAACACGCCGGATTCCGGGTTCGATTGCAGCGGGCTGATCGGTTACGTCTATCGCGACGTCGCAGGCATTTCCTTGCCGCGCTCTACACGCGAGATGATTGGCATGCAGGCTCCCAACGTCGGCAAGGAAGGCTTGCAAACCGGCGACCTGATCTTCTTCGCCACCAATGGCGGCTCCCAGGTCAGCCATGCCGGAATCTACGTCGGCGAAGGGCGCTTCGTCCACGCGCCTGCCACGGGCGGCACGGTCAAGCTGGACAGCTTGTCCAAAGCTTACTGGCAGAAAGCTTATCTAAGCGCCAAGCGCATCTTGCAACCCGAGCACTTGGCACATAATCCATAGCGGAGGTTGTCATGACCGCTCGCACGCTCAATCTCGACGATTCCCTTTACCAATATCTGCTCGACGTTTCCCTGCGGGAGACGCCGCTGCTCAAGCGCCTGCGTGACGAAACCCAGGCGCTGCCCATGGCTCGCTGGCAGGTGGCCCCAGAGCAAGGGCAGTTTCTCGCATTGCTGGTCAAACTCATTGGCGCCAGGCGGTTGCTGGAAGTCGGCACCTTCACCGGCTACAGCGCCTTGTGCATGGCGGCGGCATTGCCGGATGACGGTTCGCTGATCTGTTGCGATCTCCCTGGCGATTACAACGCCACCGCCCGACGGTACTGGCAGGAAGCAGGCGTGGGTGGGCGAATCGATCTGCGTCTGGCACCTGCGTTGGAAACCCTCGAACAGCTTGAGCAGCAGGGGCAGGGTGAGCACTTCGATCTGATTTTCATCGATGCCGACAAGGCCAACTATCCGGCTTATCTGGAGCATGCGCTGCGTTTGCTGCGGGTCGGTGGTCTGGCGGTGTTCGATAACACGCTGTGGAGCGGGCGGGTGCTTGAGGCCAATCCCGAGAGCGAAGACACCCGAGCCATCCAGGCGCTCAATCGTGCCTTGAAGGATGACTCGCGGGTGGATCTGTCGTTGTTGCCGCTGGGCGATGGCCTCACGATCTGTCGTAAACGCTGATCCCCTGTGGGAGCGGGCTTGCCCGCGAAGGCGTCGGCACATTCAACATTGATTTAGCCTGGCCTGCCGCTATCGCGGGCGAGCCCGCTCCCACAGGGTTTTCATGTTGCAGTCATCCCATTATTTGGCCGCGCTAACGCGCCACACCTTGTTTCCCACATCATCGGCCACCAACAGGCCGCCCTGCTGATCGATCACCACGCCCACCGGCCGGCCCATGGCTTTTTCCTCGTCGTTGAGGAAGCCGGTGAGCACATCCACCGGCTGTCCGCTCGGTTTGCCGGCGCTGAACGGCACGAAAATTACTTTATAGCCGCTGTGTGGCTTGCGGTTCCAGGAGCCATGCTGGCCGATGAAGGCTCCTTGAGTGAACGGTGCGGGCAGTTTGCTGCCTTCGGCAAACGTCAGGCCCAGGGACGCGGTATGGGGGCCCACCGCGTAGTCCGGTGCAATGGCCTTGGCGACCAGATCAGGGTTTTGCGGCTCGACGCGAACATCGACGTGTTGCCCGTAATAGCTGTAAGGCCAGCCATAGAACCCGCCGTCCTTCACTGAAGTGATGTAGTCCGGCACCAGGTCGCTGCCGATTTCGTCACGCTCGTTGACTGCGGTCCACAGTGCGCCGCTCTGAGGCTCCCAGGCCAGGCCGTTCGGGTTACGAATCCCGGAAGCGAAGATCCGATGGTTGCCGGTGGCGCGATCCACTTCCCAGATCGCCGCGCGACCTTCCTCCTGATCCATGCCGTTTTCGCCGACGTTACTGTTCGAACCCACGGTGACGTACAGCTTGCTGCCGTCCTTACTGGCGATGACATTTTTGGTCCAGTGGTGATTTCGCGTGCCGCCCGGCAAATCGACCACTTTGATTGGCTGTGCCTTGATCGCTGTCTCGCCGTTTTCATAGTGAAAACGCAGCAAACGGTCGGTGTCGGCGACATACAGGTCTTTGCCAACCAGGGTCATGCCGAAAGGCGAGTTGAGGTTTTCCAGGAACACCGTGCGGGTTTCGGCGACGCCGTCGTGGTCCTTGTCCCGCAGCAGAGTGATGCGGTTCGGGCTGGGGACGCCGGCACCGGCGCGGCCCATGACTTTGCCCATGATCCAGCCGCGAATGCCTTTGCTGTCATCGGATTTGGCCGGCGCGTTGGTTTCGGCCACCAGTACGTCACCGTTGGGCAGCACGTAGAGCCAGCGCGGATGCTCGAGGCCTTCGGCAAACGCTACTACTTGAGTGCCTGCGGCGGCGACGGGTTTTTTACCTTGAGGCCAGCCGATCGCCGGGGCGATGTTCACCGTCGGGATCAGGGTTTTGTTCGGTTCTGGCAGCTTGGGCGACGGTCCGGTGCCGTCCGAGACTTGCAGGCTGGAGGTTTCACCACAGGCGGCGAGCCCTCCGGCGAGCGCGATGATGAACACGAGCTGGGGTTTGCGCATTACTGATCTTCCCTATGAATGCATTGACGTAATCATAGAGAAGCGTAGCTGCGTGATGGTTCAACCGGTCAGCCGCGGGCTTCCTTGAACAGCACGGCGATCCCTGGGTGGTAGTTGCCGGCCTCATTGCGCAACTTGCGGTAGGCGTAAGGGAAATACCAGGCCACGGCGCAGGTGTGTTCCTTTTGCAGGTCGTCGAGCATGTCCTGGAGTTCTTCCGGGGTGGCGCTGTGCTGGGCTTTTTGCGGGGCGACAAACAGGCAGCCGAGTTTCAGGTCGCTGGCGTAGCTGATGCGCTTCGCGTCGCTGGTGATGTCCGCCAGTGCCTGGGTCAGGTTCAGGCTATTGACCCGTGGCCAGCGCTGGGTGGCCTGCAGGTAAGCGCGTTCTTCGCTGGTAGCGATAAACAGATCGGC
Source organism: Pseudomonas sp. FP1742 (assembly GCF_030687145.1). Taxonomy (NCBI): domain Bacteria; kingdom Pseudomonadati; phylum Pseudomonadota; class Gammaproteobacteria; order Pseudomonadales; family Pseudomonadaceae; genus Pseudomonas; species Pseudomonas sp. FP1742. Next base: position 1,839,752 of record NZ_CP117460.1, read on the forward strand.
GCGGGCGTTGCGTTCGCCTTCTTCGGTCTGTTTGCGCGACGGTGTTTGCTGCAGCGTGACCATTTCCGCCATCCAGGCTGCGGCAGAGAGCAGGCCGAGGTTGGCGCTTTCGTCGTACCAGTAAGGCGTATCGTTATCGCCGCGCACGGCGTTGTAGCGGTCGATACAGTCAAACCAGCGTTCCAGCACCGGGCGCAGGAATTCCAGCTTCGGATTGCTGATGATCATGCCTTGCATGTGGCTCACCCTTGTTATTGTGTTATGAGGTTGTGGCTCTTTGATATCACTGCTGGCAGTGTGGCACAAGATTGGCGTCAGTAAATTGATCGACGGCAGTTATTCGCTCACTGGTGTCCCGTCTTCAATTGACGCTCCACCCCCAACCCTCTAACCTTCGCGGCTTGTTTCAGGTGCTCTGTGGCCTTGGTCGACAGAGTGAAACAGGGAAGCCGGTGAGTGAGTTTCTTCAAGCGAAGAACGATCACGATCCCGGCGCTGCCCCCGCAACGGTAAATGAGTGAAGACTGTGCCTTGAGCCACTGTGTCGACTGTCGACATGGGAAGGCGCGCAGTTGGCCCCGCGCCGCTCATGAGCCCGGAGACCGGCCTGATCCATCCAAGCGGCATCACGGTGGGCGATGCCAGGCTTCTTGCCGTCTATTCTTGTGCCTGCCCGCCGTTATCCAGCCTCAACGGAGAGCTCCCCCATGACTGATACCCCCGATCGTGACGAACGCCATCTGGCGCGCATGCTGCGCAAAAAAGCCGTGATCGACGAACGCATCGCCAACTCGCCGAATGAGTGCGGCCTGCTGCTGGTACTTTCCGGCAACGGCAAAGGCAAGAGCAGTTCGGCGTTCGGCATGCTCGCGCGCTCCATGGGCCACGGCATGCAGTGCGGCGTGGTGCAGTTCATCAAGGGGCGCAGCAGCACCGGCGAGGAGCTGTTCTTCCGGCGTTTCCCGGAGCAAGTGCGTTTTCATGTGATGGGCGAGGGCTTCACCTGGGAAACCCAGGACCGCCAGCGTGACATCGCCGCCGCCGAGGCCGCGTGGGCGGTGTCCCGCGAACTGCTGAGCGATCCGTCCATTGGCCTGGTGGTGCTCGATGAATTGAACATCGCCCTCAAGCACGGTTACCTCGATCTGGATCAGGTGCTCAGCGACTTGCAGGCCCGTCCGCCGATGCAGCATGTGGTGGTCACTGGCCGTGGCGCCAAACCGGAGATGATCGAACTGGCTGACACCGTCACCGAAATGGGCATGATCAAGCACGCCTTCCAGGCCGGGATCAAAGCGCAAAAAGGCGTCGAGTTGTGATTCAGCCACGTCATTGCCCGGCGGTACTGATCGCCGCGCCGGCTTCCGGTCAGGGCAAGACCACCGTCACCGCCGCGCTCGCCCGTTTGCATCGCAATCAGGGGCGCAAGGTGCGCGTGTTCAAATGCGGCCCGGACTTTCTCGACCCGATGATTCTCGAGCGCGCCAGCGGTGCGCCGGTTTATCAACTGGACATGTGGATGGTCGGCGAGCAGGAAAGTCGTCGTCTGTTGTGGGAAGCCGCTGGCGAAGCCGATCTGATCCTCATCGAAGGCGTGATGGGGCTGTTTGACGGTACGCCTTCCAGCGCCGACCTAGCGCGGCATTTCGGCGTGCCGGTGCTCGGCGTGATCGACGGCACCGCCATGGCGCAGACGTTTGGCGCGCTGGCCCTGGGCTTGGCGCGCTATCAGCCGGATTTGCCGTTTGCCGGCGTATTGGCCAACCGGGTCGGCACCGTCCGGCATGCGCAGTTGCTCGAAGGCAGCCTGACGGAAGGCTTGCGCTGGTACGGCGCGCTGTCCCGGGAAACGGGGATCGAATTGCCGAGTCGGCATCTCGGCCTGGTACAGGCCAGCGAATTGAATGATCTCGATCTGCGCCTCGATGCGGCGGCTGACTCACTGGCCAGCAGTTGCGACGTGGCACTGCCGCCGGCCGTGGAATTCGCCGCGCCTGAAATGATCGCGGCCGAACCGTTGCTGGCCGGTGTGCGGATTGCCGTGGCTCGGGACGAAGCTTTTGCGTTTACCTACGGCGCGAGCCTGGATCTGCTGCGGGCCATGGGCGCCGAGTTGTCTTTCTTCTCGCCGATCCGCGACTCCGAATTGCCGGAAGCAGACAGCCTGTATCTGCCGGGCGGTTACCCTGAATTGCACCATGTGGCGTTGTCACAAAACACACCCATGCTAAACGCCATCCGCGCTCACCACGCGGCGGGCAAACCGTTGCTGGCCGAGTGCGGCGGCATGCTGTACCTGCTGGACTCGTTGACCGATGTCGAGGGTACTCGCGCTGAACTGGTCGGTTTGTTGGCCGGTGATGCGGTGATGCAGAAGCGGCTGGCTGCGTTGGCCTTGCAGGCGGTGGAATTGCCGGAAGGTTTGCTGCGTGGGCACACGTATCACCACTCGTTGACCAGCACCGAGCTTGAGCCGATTGCGCGTGGCCTGAGCCCCAATGGCGGGCGAGGGGCAGAGGCGGTTTTTCGCGAGGGGCGGATGACGGCCTCTTATGTGCATTTTTATTTTCCGTCCAATCCATCGGCGATTGCTGCGCTTTTTGTGCCGGACCTTGATGCCGCCTTCGCGGGCAAGCCCGCTCCCACATTGGATCACCTAAACCCTGTGGGAGCGGGCTTGCCCGCGAAGAGTCCATGACGGACAACGCCTTTTCCGAAGCCGAACGCGCAGCCGTCTACCGAGCCATCGGCGAACGCCGCGACATGCGTCACTTCAGCGGCGGCACGGTCGAGCCCGAGTTACTGCGGCGCCTGCTCGAAGCCGCACATCAGGCACCGAGTGTCGGCCTGATGCAGCCCTGGCGGTTTATCCGCATCAGCGACCGTGCGCTGCGCGGCAAGATCCAGCAACTGGTGGAAGAAGAACGCATCCGCACCGCCGAAGCCCTCGGCGAGCGCTCCGACGAATTCATGAAGCTCAAGGTCGAAGGCATCAACGATTGCGCCGAGGTGCTGGTTGCCGCGCTGATGGATGACCGTGAACGGCATATCTTCGGTCGGCGTACGCTGCCGGAAATGGACATGGCCTCGCTGTCCTGTGCCATCCAGAACCTTTGGCTGGCGTCCCGCGCCGAAGGCCTGGGCATGGGCTGGGTGTCGCTGTTCGAGCCACAAGCCCTGGCGGATTTGCTGGGTTTACCGAGCGGGGCCAAGCCGTTGGCCGTTCTTTGCCTGGGGCCGGTCAAGGAATTCTATCCGGCGCCGATGCTGGTACTCGAAGGCTGGGCGCAGGCGCGTCCGCTCAACGAGTTGCTGTATGAAAATTATTGGGGAGTGAGTCAATGAGTGTGGCGTTGTTGAGTGTCGCCGCGGTCGCGCTGGATGCGCTGCTGGGTGAGCCCAAACGCTGGCATCCGCTGGTTGGGTTCGGTCGTTTTGCCGATCGCATCGAGCAACGTTTCAACTCTGGTGGTCGCGGCTGGCGCAGTCACGGCGTGACGGCCTGGGTGATGGCGGTGGTGCCGCTGACCTTGCTGGTCACCGCGCTGTCCTGGGCACCTTACGTTGGCTGGATCGTCGAGATTCTCGCGCTCTATTGCGCGCTTGGCATGCGCAGCCTCGGCGAGCATGTCGAGCCGGTGGCCAAGGCCCTGCGCAGTGATGATCTGATCGAGGCGCGCGAACGCGTCGGCTATCTGGTCAGCCGTCAGACCAGCGAACTGGACAAAACCGAAGTCGCCCGCGCCGCCACCGAATCGGTGCTGGAGAACGGCAGCGATGCGGTGTTCGCCGCGCTGTTCTGGTTTGCCGTGGCGGGGGCGCCTGGTGTGGTGCTCTATCGTCTGAGCAACACCCTGGATGCGATGTGGGGTTATCGCAACGATCGCTTCGAGCGTTTCGGTTGGGCCGCAGCGAAGATCGACGATGTTCTCAACTACATTCCCGCACGCCTGGTGGCGTTGACCTACGCACTATTGGGCAAAACCCGACTGGCGCTGAAATGCTGGCGCACCCAGGGGCCGACCTGGGACAGCCCGAATGCCGGGCCGGTGATGGCGGCTGGTGCCGGTGCGTTGGGTGTCGAGTTGGGCGGGGCGGCGATTTATCACGGTGAATTGCATCAACGTCCGCAACTGGGCGAAGGCGTGCCGGCGGATGCCGATTCCATCGACCGTGGCTGGCAATTGGTCCAGCGCGGGGTATGGTTATGGCTGCTGATTCTCTGCGTGGGGGCTGAATTCTATGCTTGAGCACGGTGGCCGGTTGCGCAAGGCGGCACTTGAATACGGTATCGCCGAAGCCGATTGGCTCGACCTGTCCAGCGGCCTGGCGCCCTGGCCATTTCCGGTGCCGGACATTCCGCTGCGGGCCTGGGCGCGGTTGCCGGAAACCGATGATGGTCTGGAGCAGGCCGCCTGCGACTATTACGGTGCGGCTCAGGTGTTGCCAGTGGCTGGTTCGCAAATGGCGATTCAGTTGCTGCCGCGTTTGCGCCGGGCCGGCAAGGTCGGCGTGCTGTCGCCGTGTTACGCCGAACACGCCGAAGCCTGGCGTCGTAACGGTTACGTCGTGCGTGAAGTGCTGGAACAGGAAGTCGACTTCTTTCTCGACAGCCTCGACGTGCTGGTGGTGGTCAACCCGAACAATCCGACGGGCCTGAGCCTGACCCCGGCTCGCCTGCTGGATTGGCATTCGCGGCTGGCCCAGCGCGGTGGCTGGCTGGTGGTGGACGAGGCGTTCATGGACAACACGCCGCATTTGAGTCTGGCGCCGTCCACCAACCAGATCGGCTTGATCGTGCTGCGCTCCTTCGGCAAGTTTTTTGGCCTGGCCGGTGTGCGGCTGGGATTTGTGCTGGCCGAGCGCAAGTTGCTCAAACTGCTGGCCGAACAAGTCGGGCCCTGGGCGGTCAGCGGGCCGACGCGAGTGCTGGGCCAGGCTTGCCTGACGGATACGGACGGGCACACCCGACAGCGCATTCGCACTGACGAGGCTGGCGAGCGTCTGGCGTCGTTGCTTGAGCAATACGGCTTCAAGCCTCAGGGCGGCTGCGCGTTGTTCCAATGGTTGATCACCGAGCACGCTGAAGCGCTGCATGAGTTCATGGCCCGGCGCGGCATTCTGCTGCGGTTGTTCACCCACAACAGCAGCGTGCGTTTTGGCTTGCCAGCGGAGGAAGCGCACTGGTCGCGCCTCGAACAAGCCCTGCAAATCTATGCCAAGGAAAACCCATGACAACGTTGATGGTGCAAGGCACCACGTCGGACGCCGGTAAAAGCACGCTGGTGACTGCGCTGTGTCGCTGGGTCACGCGCCAGGGTGTGCGCGTCGTGCCGTTCAAGCCGCAGAACATGGCCCTCAATAGCGCGGTGACCGCCGACGGTGGCGAGATCGGTCGCGCTCAGGCGGTGCAGGCCCAGGCTTCAAACCTTGAACCGCACACCGACATGAACCCGGTGCTGCTCAAACCCAACAGTGATACCGGCGCCCAAGTGATCATCCATGGTCGCGCCGTCACCACCATGAATGCTGTCGCGTATCACGACTACAAAGCCATCGCCATGCAAGCGGTGCTGGCCTCCCATGAGCGGCTGAGCGCGGCGTATCCGCTGGTGATGGTTGAAGGGGCGGGCTCGCCGGCCGAGATCAACCTGCGCGCCGGCGACATCGCCAACATGGGGTTTGCCGAGGCGGTGGACTGCCCGGTGGTGCTGATTGCCGACATCAATCGCGGTGGGGTTTTCGCGCATTTGGTCGGTACGCTGGAGCTGCTGTCGCCGAGCGAACAGGCACGGGTCAAAGGCTTCATCATCAACCGCTTTCGCGGCGACATCGCCTTGCTGCAACCAGGGCTGGACTGGTTGGAGGCGCGCACCGGCAAACCGGTGATCGGCGTGTTGCCTTATGTGATGGACCTGCATCTTGAGGCCGAGGATGGCCTTGATCAGCGTCAGGCCAACAAGGCCGACCAGGTGCTAAAAGTGGTGGTGCCGGTCCTGCCACGCATCAGCAACCACACCGATTTCGATCCGCTGCGCCTGCATCCGCAAGTGGACCTGCAATTCATCGGCCCTGGCCAGGCGATTCCGCCGGCCGACCTGATCATTCTCCCTGGCTCGAAAAGCGTGCGCAGCGACCTCGCCTACCTGCGGAACAACGGCTGGGACACGGCGATCTCGCGGCACTTGCGCTATGGCGGCAAAGTGCTGGGGATCTGCGGCGGTCTGCAAATGCTCGGCGAGCAGGTGCATGACCCGCTGGGCCTTGAAGGCGCGCCGGGTTCCAGTGCCGGTTTGGGTTTGCTGGCGTTTGAAACCCGGCTCGAAGAAGAGAAGCAGTTGCGCAATGTACGTGGGCGTCTGGCGCTGGAGGATGCACAGGTCAGCGGCTATGAAATTCATGCCGGCGTGACCACCGGGCCGGCACTGGAAAACACTGCTGTGCAGCTGGACGATGGTCGCTGCGATGGCGCGCACAGTGTCGACGGGCAGATTTTCGGTACGTATCTGCATGGCTTGTTCGAGTCACCGGCAGCGTGCAGTGCACTGTTGCGCTGGGCTGGTTTGCAGGATGTGCAGGAGGTGGATTACCACGGGTTGCGCGAGCGTGATATCGAGCGGTTGGCGGATCTGGTGGAGAAGCATCTGGATACCTCGCTGTTGCGTGAGCTCTGCGGGTTTTAGGGTGAATGTGCTGGCCTCTTCGCGAGCAAGCCTGCTCCCACATTAGAAAGTGTGTTGCCTGAAGAAGCGCGGCCCACTGTGGGAGCGGGCTTGCTCGCGAAGACGGAAGCCGCCTCACCGCACATTTGAAGGAATGAACCATGCTGCAACTGATCCTCGGCGGCGCCCGTTCCGGCAAAAGTCGCCTGGCTGAAAAACTGGCGACAGACAGTCGGCTTCACGTCACCTACATCGCCACCAGCCAGCCCCTGGACGGTGAAATGAACGAACGGGTGGCCCATCACCGCGCCCGTCGTCCAGTCGAGTGGGCATTGATCGAAGAACCACTGGAGCTGGCCCGCGTGCTGCGCGAAACCGCCAGTGCCGACCGTTGCCTGTTGGTCGATTGCCTGACGCTGTGGTTGACCAATCTGCTGATGCTCGACGACGCCGAGCGTTTGTCGGCCGAGCGCGAAGCCCTGCTGGACTGCCTGGCGTCGTTGCCGGGTGAAATCATTTTTGTCAGCAACGAGACCGGAATGGGTGTCGTGCCGCTGGGCGAATTGACTCGCCGCTATGTCGATGAAGCCGGTTGGCTGCATCAAGCCTTGGCCGAGCGCTGCCAACGTGTCGTCCTGACCGTCGCCGGCCTGCCCCTGACTTTGAAAGGAACTGCGTTATGACTCACTCCTGGTGGCTGAACCCGTGCAAGCCGAGCGACGCGCAAGCGGTCGAACAGGCGCAGGCGCGACAACAGCAACTGACCAAGCCTGCCGGCTCCCTCGGCCAGCTCGAAGCGGTGGCGGTGCGACTGGCCGGGTTGCAGGGGCGGGTCAAGCCGACCCTCGAGCAACTGTGGATTGCGATTTTTGCCGGTGACCATGGCGTGGTTGCCGAAGGCGTGTCGGCATTTCCGCAGGAAGTCACCGGGCAGATGCTGCACAACTTCGTCAGCGGCGGCGCGGCGATCAGCGTGTTGGCGCGGCAGTTGGGGGCTTCCCTTGAAGTGGTCGACCTCGGCACCGTTACGCCGTCGTTGAATCTGCCGGGTGTGCGGCACCTGAACATCGGCCCGGGCACAGCGAACTTCGTTCAGGGCCCGGCGATGACTCAGGCCCAGGGCGAACTCGCCTTGCAGGCCGGTCGCGACAGTGTGCAACGCGCCATCGCAGCAGGTGCGCAGTTGTTCATCGGTGGCGAAATGGGCATCGGCAACACCACGGCGGCCAGCGCGCTGGCCTGTGCCTTGCTCGATTGCCCGGTGGTGCATCTGGCCGGACCGGGCACCGGTTTGAACGCGGCGGGTGTCAGCCATAAAGCCCAGGTTATCGAACGGGCCCTGGCGTTGCATGATGCTCAACGGGGTGATGCGCTGCACACCTTGTTCAACCTCGGCGGTTTCGAAATCGCTGCACTGGTCGGCGCGTATCTGGCCTGTGCTCAGGAAGGCGTCGCGGTGTTGGTCGACGGGTTTATCTGCAGTGTCGCCGCGCTGGTGGCGGTGCGTCTGAATCCGGCCTGCCGGGAGTGGTTGCTGTTCGGTCATCGCGGTGCCGAGCCGGGCCATCGTCATGTGCTGGAAACCCTGAACGCCGAACCGTTGCTGGACCTCGGCCTGCGGTTGGGCGAGGGCAGCGGTGCGGCGTTGGCCGTGCCCTTGCTGCGTCTGGCCTGCGACCTTCATGGGCAGATGGCAACATTCGCCGAAGCGGCGGTGGCGGACCGCCCGGCATGACCTTGCGCCTGGACCTGTTGCGTCATGGCGAAACCGAGCTCGGTGGTGGTCTGCGCGGCAGCCTTGACGATGCGCTGACCGGCAAGGGCTGGGAGCAGATGCGCGCGGCGGTGGTCGAGCAGGGGCCTTGGGATCGTTTGGTCAGCTCGCCGTTGCAGCGTTGCGCCCGCTTCGCGCAAGAGCTTGGGGCGCAACTGTGTTTGCCGGTTCAGCTGGAAAAGGATCTGCAAGAGCTGCACTTCGGCGCCTGGGAGGGGCACAGCGCGGCGGCGTTGATGGAAACCAGCGCCGAGGCATTGGGCTTGTTCTGGGCCGACCCCTATTCGTTCACACCGCCCGACGGTGAGCCGGTGGCGGACTTTTCTGCGCGAGTGTTGGCGGCCATCGAACGGCTGCATGCGGCCTATGCAGGGGAGCGAATCTTGCTGATCAGCCATGGCGGCGTCATGCGCTTGTTGCTGGCGCAAGCGCGCGGATTGCCGCGTGAACAGCTGCTCAACGTTGAGGTTGGCCATGGCGCGTTGTTCTCGCTGTCGGTCGAACCCGGCGTCTCGTTAAGGGAAGTGATCTGATCATGTTGCCGTTCCGGATCGCCCTGCAATTTCTGAGCAGCCTGCCGATTCGTCTGCCGGGCATGCCGACGCCCGAGGAGTTGGGCCGGTCGTTGTTGTTTTATCCGCTGGTCGGTTTGCTGTTCGGCGTGATTCTGTGGGGACTGAATTGGCTATTGCTGGGTACGCCATTGTTGCTTCACGCCGCGCTGCTGCTGAGTGTTTGGGTCGTGCTCAGCGGTGCGTTGCACCTGGATGGCCTGGCCGATAGCGCCGATGCCTGGCTCGGTGGTTACGGCGACCGCGAGCGAACCCTGACGATCATGAAAGACCCGCGCAGCGGGCCGATCGCCGTGGTGACGCTGGTGTTGGTGTTGCTGCTCAAGTTCGCCGCGTTGCTGGCGTTGATCGAGCAGCACAGCGTGGTGCTGATCATCGTTCCACTGATTGCTCGCAGCGCGCTGTTGGGATTATTCCTGACCACGCCTTATGTGCGTCCTGGTGGATTGGGACAGGCGCTGGCCGATCATCTGCCGCGTTTGGCCGGGAAACAGGTGTTGGCGATCAGCGCGGTGGCTTGTGTGTTGATCGCGGGCCTCAGCGGTGTATGGGCGCTCGCGCTGGCAGTGGTGGTGTTTGTCTGGTTGCGGCAAGTCATGATGCGGCGATTGGGCGGGACGACTGGCGACACTGCCGGGGCGTTGCTGGAGTTGCTGGAAGTGGCGCTGCTGGTGGGATTGGCGCTGCTCTGAATTCTCGTCCCTACGGGTAAAATGTGTCGAAAAATTTGCTTTCATTTAACCGCGGGTATATACACGCACCATGCTTCCTTCTCAATGTTTGTGCACTAACCTGCGTCGCGCCGCTCGTGGCGTCAGCAGGTATTACGACGGCGCTCTCGACGGCTTCGGGATCAACGTTGCCCAGTATTCTCTGCTGTGCAATCTGCAGCGTCTCGACCAGCCGAGCATCTCGTCTCTGGCCGAGGCCATGGGTCTGGATCGCAGCACCTTGGGGCGCAATTTGCGGGTGCTTGAGGGGGAAGGCCTGGTGACGCTGATCGAGGGCGAGGACATGCGCAATCGCATCGTCCTGCTCACCGAGACAGGGCGCGAACGTCTGGCAGCGGCCTTGCCGGCCTGGGAAGCGGCGCAGCAGCGGTTGATCGACCGTCTGGGGGCCGAGAAGCGTGAAACCTTGCTCAAATTGCTGGACGAACTGGCTTGAGGCCGGTTTGTTCGATCTTAAGCGGGTATATACCCGCTACCGGAGAACAACAATGACATCAATGTGGCGTATGTGCGGTTGGGTGCTGTTGGGGAGTGCGCTGATTCTGGCGTTGTCCCTGGGGGTGCGACACGGCTTCGGGCTGTTTCTGGCCCCCATGAGCGCCGAGTTCGGTTGGGGGCGCGAGGTGTTTGCCTTCGCCATTGCCTTGCAGAACCTGATCTGGGGGCTGGCGCAGCCGTTCACTGGTGCATTGGCCGACCGCTTCGGTGCCGCGAAGGTGGTGTTGATCGGTGGTGTTCTATATGCCTTGGGTCTGGTGTTCATGGGGCTGTCCGATTCGGCGGTGACCTTGTCCTTGAGCGCCGGGTTGTTGATCGGTATCGGCCTGTCCGGCACCTCGTTCTCAGTGATCCTCGGCGTGGTCGGCCGTGCCGTGCCGCCGGAAAAACGCAGCATGGGCATGGGGATCGCCAGTGCCGCCGGTTCCTTCGGTCAATTCGCCATGTTGCCTGGCACACTGGGGCTGATCGGCTGGCTTGGCTGGTCTGCGGCATTGCTGGTGTTAGGCCTGCTGGTGGCGCTGATCGTGCCACTGGTGAGCATGCTTAAAGATAAGCCGCTGCCGGTGCTCGGGCATGAGCAAACCCTCGCTGAAGCGCTACGCGAAGCCTGCTCCCATTCGGGATTCTGGTTGTTGGCGTTCGGTTTTTTTGTCTGCGGTTTTCAAGTGGTGTTCATCGGCGTGCACCTGCCGGCCTATCTGGTGGATCAACACCTGCCGGCTTCCGTCGGTACCACTGTGCTGGCGCTGATCGGGCTGTTCAATATCTTCGGTACCTATACCGCGGGCTGGCTTGGCGGGCGGATGTCCAAGCCGCGCTTGCTCACCGGCCTGTATCTGTTGCGGGCGGTGGTGATTGCGCTGTTTCTCTGGGCACCCGTCACACAGGTCTCTGCGTATTTGTTCGGCATGGCCATGGGCTTCCTCTGGCTGTCGACGGTGCCCTTGACCAACGGCACGGTGGCCACCTTGTTCGGCGTACGAAACCTGTCCATGCTGGGTGGGATTGTTTTCCTGTTCCATCAATTGGGCTCGTTCCTTGGTGGTTGGTTGGGCGGGGTGGTATATGACCGGACCGGGAGCTACGACTTGATCTGGCAGGTGGCGATTCTCTTGAGTCTGATGGCCGCGGCCCTGAACTGGCCGGTGCGCGAGCAGCCGGTGGCGCGTCTGCAAACCCGGATGAGTGCTGCATGAACAGCTTCTGGCCGCGGATGGCTGCTTTCGCCGTCGGCGTATTGTTGCTGGCCCTGGCGTGGTGGGGCTGGCATCAGGGTGGGCTGGGATTGATGCAGTTGGGCATGGGGACTTGCTAGCGAGCGGCACAAGGAAGTTGATCGTCAGGGCAAGGTAATCGCCATTTATCGAGCCTGGCCAAACCCGACAATCCTGGGTTCGTTGGGGGGGTGGAGAAAGCTCTGGCCTCAAAACCCTGATCGACACCCACTAAAAAGCCCCGCCTCTGTACAAGAGAGCGGGGCTTTTCAATTCAGGCGGCGAGGGTTCTGGTTCGCCGTGAATGATCAGAAGCGGTAGGTCGCGCCCAAACCGAAACCGTTCGCCCAGTTTTCATACTTGGCGCTATAAGTCTGGCGACCGTTGCTGTTGTTGACCTTGACCGACTCTTCGCGCAGGTACGAGTACGCTACATCGATGGTCAGGTCGTCGGTCGGGCTCCAGCCCGCGCCAATGCTGAAAATCTTGCGATCGCCAGTTGGAATGCGCGGGGAGCGGTTTTCGTTGTTAGTCGGTGCCTGGTCGAAGGACAGGCCGGTACGCAGAACCCATTGTTTGTTCAACTGGTACGAAGCACCGATGGCGTGAGCCCAGGTGTCATGCCAGTTCTGCTCTTCGGTGATGGTACCAAACCGGCCGTTCAGGGCAGCAGGGACACCACTGTTGTCGACGCTGATTTCTTTCAGGCGGCTCCAGCGAGTCCAGGTGCTGCCCGCGTAGAGGGTCCACTTGTCATCCAGTTGGTGAGTGAGCGAGATGTCAACCGACTCAGGAGTGGTCAGGGCCAGCGAAGCATCGTACTTCTGGCGTGGGTTCTGACCCAGAGCTCCGAGGAGGCTGTAGTTGACCTTGGTGTCGCCTTCGAGCTTGTACTTCACCTTCGAGTGGTAGGTCAGGCCGACGCGAGTGCTGTCGGTGGCTTGAACCAGGATACCGATGTTGTAGCCCAGCGCGGTGTCGTCACCCTTGATCTTGACGCTACCGTCCGGCGCGCGCGGGTTCAGCGACAGATTCGATTCGAGGGTGCCGTCAATGCGGTTGATGGTCGGACCGAAGCCGATCGACACCTTGTCGTTGAAGGCGTAGCTGACGGTTGGTTGCAAGGTCATGACTTTTACGTCGCTCTTGCTGCCGAAGTAGCGGCCGGCAAAGCCATTCTCGTAGTCGGTCACCAGACCGAAGGGCGCGTACATACCGATGCCGAATGCCCAATGATCATCGATTGGCTTGACGTAGTAACCCATCGGCACGGCGACCAGGGGAACCATGTCGCCATCGTTGCTGCCGCCGTTCGGGCGGGAGCTGGCGTGGCTGATATCAGTGTGTGCGTCAAGCAGTGCAGCACCGCCGGTTACTTGTTCGCGCTTGAGGCGAGACATACCGGCAGGGTTGCCGAAAATGGTGCTTGCGTCGTCGGCAGAGGAAGATCGCCCGGCAAAACCTGTACCCATCCCGCTGATGCTTTGTTCGTTGATGGCAAAGCCACTTGCGAAGATCTGGGTGGATGCCAAGGCAACGGCGAGGCTAATGGTGGTTTTGAGCATTACTTTTTTCATTATTAGAACTCCTGGTGATCACCGGGGCGAAAATTACCAACATTTTCGTCCGGGCGCTATAGCCCGTATCGCTTGATTTAGAGCGGTTTTGTAGGACAATCCGACCAAAATCGCGACAAGTTATGCGATCTTTGAAAGCGCGGGGATCAGCAGGCGACCTGATTCAACGATGAAACACAGGTTTGCCAGGCGTAAGTGAAGTCTCGCAGACGACCTTGCGGCTGGAAGGTCTGGCGCCAGATTCGGGCCATTCCCAGCAAGTCATCGGAGGCGGGGAGGGGAGTGTTCTGTTCTTCTACCAGCAGCCAGGCGATGGCTGTGGCGTAACGCAGGTTGACGGTCAATTCCAGGTGCGGTCCGCTGAGAAATGCATGCTGGCTGGCCAGGCCGCGAACCAGGCTCGCCCGTTCCGGGTCCAGGGCCAGGTAGTGATCCCAGAGGGCCTGGTGGCGGGGTTCGGCGATGCGGTACAAGCCGTGTCCACGGCGGTCATGCAGGGCTGAGCCAAGGGCTGACTGACTGGCGGCGATGCCCAGCAGCAGGGATTCGGCAGTCGCGCTATGGCGTCCGAGGTAGATCAATGTCGGACGGATCACATAACGGCACAGTTCGCTGGCGGCGATACCCATAAAGCCCTCGGAACATCAAGTGGTCGGCGATACCTGAAGGGGGCCTTGGCAGCTATGGATCGAATCAGGCTCGCCGGAAGCGGATCAAGCCGCTTGAGTTGAAGTGTAGTGTCATTATTTTGCTGTAAAGGACTGTTTTTAAAATATTTTCAGCTTCGAGTTATAACCGTTATATCGGTTGGTGCTTAGGCAATGGCGGCTAAAAGAGAAATACCGGGCAATAAAAGCAGCCTTACGGTCCACTGGAAACCGGGTCTTTGATATTTTCACCGTCCTTGGCCTTGAAGGCCTTGGACGGTGCAGACGGAGCCCGCTCTATGGGGATGTTTTGGGTGAAGGTGCTCAGGAACCGGCGTACGCGACGGCGACGGGTCGATGATGTAGAGGCATGGTGCAACCACGCCCTACGCGGCGGGGAAGCCCTGGATGGAGTTGTCCTTACTCTTCATATTGAGGTTGCAGAAGCAAACAGCGACGACGCCAGAATCAGCGACACGGTCAGCAGCAGGGTGCAGGCCGGGAACTTGACCGGGCATTCATAGGGATTGTTGATTTACGCGCCTTTTCATGAATATTTTTTTTCATGGATAAAATGCAGGTGCTTTCATTTGACATTTGGGATCCAATGTCTAGAATCGATCGCATGAGCCCCTCGGATGGGCCGGAAAGAATAAAAAGTAAAAGGGAAGATACAATGCATGGAAGCTATCCGTATCAGCGTATTGCAGTCTGCAATACCTTCAAATTGCACCTCGCAAAAATCATCAGTGAATTTCCCGCCTCGTCGCATTGTGCTGTGAATTATTTTGCTCGCACACGGTTTTAATTAATTTCGACCTTCATGCATCTAACAGTTTGGATTGGTGATATCCCAAACTTATGGTGCCTGGCTTGCTGTGGGTCGTTATTGGCAGATTCGTACTATCGATATTAAATAATCGAAATAGACGTTCGTCCCAAAGAAAGTTGGCTGATCAAATGGAATTCCGATTCTCGCTAAAGGAGTGGCTTGGCCATGTTTAAAAGACGCAAGCGCACCGCGCTGGATGATCCCAGTCTGGAACGTGTGAAGTTAACCCCTCAGATGCTCACCTACGATCAATTCGCCAGTCGCAGTCGTTCCCAGTACTTGCCTTATGTGATGGGTTTCAATGCCGCCAACTACTGTTCGGAATCGATCAACACCGATCGGCTCGGATTCCGCCTGGCCCATGATGCGCAAGGCCGGCCGATCAGTGTCGGCACCCTCGAGGCCAGCGCGCTATCAGAGGTGAATTTACTGGTCGGGGCCTCGTCAGCCTTGGGTTACGGGGCTTCCAGTGATGCTGCCTCGGTAGCGAGCCGCCTGTCCATGCATGATCCCGACGCTACGCCATGGCTGAATTTCGCGGGGCATACCTTTAATGCGACCCAGGAATTGATGCTGTTCGTGCTGCATGCCCATCGACTGCCCAAAGTGCGACGCATCGTGATCATGGGCGGCTTCAATACTCTGGTCATGGCGCGTCTTCCTGAGTTCATTCGAGGTGATCTGCCACCGTTCTACTTTTGCGGTGACTATTACGAAAAGTTTGATGAAATTGCTGAGGAGAATGGTGCAGAACTGCCGCCTGGCAAACTTCCAAAATGGCCAGCCGAAACGACGGAGGTTCCGCCTGTTTCGCAAACTCTGGTACGCGCTCTGCAAGACACCATGAATTGTCTGACTACCTGGAAACGACTCGCGGATTCTTTGGGTGCGGAACTTACGTTTATTCTCCAGCCCTTGGCGACTTGGGTAAGAGCGCCGTGTGCCGAAGAGCAGAAGCTGTTCAATGAGCTTGATCGGATTTCCCGGTTTGGTACCTGGCAGCATTTATATGGCGACATATCCGCTCCCACTGTCGCGGAATATTACGCCGATAGTCTGGCCAATAGTTGTCATGACTTGGGTATTCGATTTGCCAGTTTGGTCGATGATTTTAGAGAGCGTCCGGATGAAGAATGGTTATACGTTGATCGCGCGCACTTTACCGACCTTGGCAGTGATGTCGTAGCACGCGCCATTCATCGATACCTGCAATGAAAGTTTAGGAGGTTCTATGTTGAAGCGAATTCGCAAGGCACTTGGTTCTTTGTTCAAGAAAAAGAAAAAAGCCAAGAAGAAAAACAATTCCTCCATATATCCAATGCACTGATGAAGACTAATAGGCAAATCTTTTCCAGCTTCCTCGGGGCAGAGACCGGGGGAGAGGCCAGGCGCATGTTCACGCCGGTCACCCTGCGCACTTGCCTGGGTGCGGTGCATGGGACGGACTTGGCAGACGTTGACTTCACCAGCCCGGCGGCTTTGGCGGGGCTGGCGAGCGTTGCATGCGAGCGGCTTGGGCCGTTGCGCGACGGATTCCGAAGGTTGGCACAGACAATCGAGGGGAGCGAAGCGGATGCCCAGGCGTTGCATGCCAAGGCGGCGTTGGAGTCGGCTCCCTTTCTGATCGGCAGTCAGCACCTGATTCATGGGGTGTGTGGCAGCTGGAATAATGAAGCGCGCCATGCCATGGCCGCGCTGAGTATCCATGCGGCGGATGTGGGTGCCGGTCAGCCAGGGGCCAGTCGTATCCAGCGTTACCTGGAATTGCTGCGTCAGCATGCGCTGGCAGATGCTGGCGAAGATCTCTTGCGAGCAGTGGCCGACCCAAGGATCTCGGACGGAGCCTTCAACTTTGCCTCGACCCTGGTCGTATTGGGGCATTTTCCGGAGTCGCTGACGGCCCAGATCCTGGGGATCAACCTCTACCTGCGCCATTGCGGGCTGTTGCCCTCGTTCGAGTTCATCGCCCATAACGAGCCGTCCGCCCGCCAATTTCTCGATCTGCGTCGCGACCCCGCCGGTAGTGCCGATGATCTTGCCGTGCTCGCCGAAACGGCAGTCCGGGAATTTCTCGTGCAAATGGGCCCTGCCGGAAACGATGGGGTACGCCAAGGCTACCTGTGGGCGCGTCGGCAGGCCGAGGAGATGAACGAAGCGCTGCTCGATGTGCTTGAGCGCTGGCTCGATCCGAGAGAGGCGGCGCGCCACCTGATCAGCCGACGTCGGCTGGATGCTTGCCAATACCATGACAAGACTCAGTTGAATAAGGTGCCGATGAAGCCCTTGCTCGCAGTCGACGACTCCTTGAAGTTTCTCGACCATCTTGCCGCCAGCGCCTACGTGCGGGCGGGCAGGCCGGAATCGAGTCCACTGCTCACCAGCCTGATTTCGCCGCGGGGCAAGATGTTCCGAATCTTCAGTCGCGACGATATTGCCATTCTTCACCGCTGGATCTCCAGCTTGCCTTACGCCGATGCGCCCAGGCAGACCCCGGCTTTCCAGGTGTGGAAAGACGACGGCAAACTCGCCGGGGCTCTTCGCAAGGACGCTGAAACCCAAGCGTTGGTCGCCGGATTCAGTCCGCGACAGGCCTACCCGCGCCTGTTGCGAATGGAGCTCACGCCGTCAGAGGAATCCTATGCCGGTCACTACGTGAAGAGCTGGCTGGCCAGGGCCGCCCGTGGCGTCACCAAGGGGCATTGCTCGTTGCCGGAGCATTGGGCTCCCGGTGTCCTGCAGCAGTGGTTGCAGGGCCAGCATGAAGCTTCCAACCAGGCACTGGAGCAGGACGAAGAGCTGCCGTCTCGCGATGAGGTGGTCGCCGATATCCTGTCCCTGGCTCCGCTGACAATGATCGACGGGGCCTGGCTGGCCGGGTTCGCCCACCCGGCGGTAGCCTCCACGGCGTACGGCAGCAGACTGTTTGAAACGCTTTTCGATGAGTTGGGCAACGGAATCGAGGCGCAGAACCATCCCGTCATCTACCGCCATCTGCTCAAGGCAGTACATGGCGAGTTGCCGGCCACCGCTGACCCTGGATACGCCAACGCCGCTTGCTTCAGCGACGAGAACTTCGAGCTGCCCGTGTTCTGGTTGTCTATCGGGCGATATCCCCAAACCTACTGCCCGGAGATTCTCGGGCTGAACCTGGCGATGGAGCTATCCGGAGTAGGGGGCGGTTATCGGCGTACCCACAAGGCGTTGGTTGCCTACGGCTATCCGACGATGTTCGTCGATCTGCACAACTCCATCGACAACATCTCCACCGGGCATACGGCATGGGCTGCCGCGAGTCTGGATACCTACCTTTGTGCTTTTTCTCGAAGTGACCGTGATGAACTCTGGGCGCGCGTCCGTAATGGATTCGTCGCGCTCAATCCACCCAGGGAGCAAACAATGCTGGATAAGTTTCGCGAAAAAGTGAGGTCGCTGCTATGACGATTACGCTTGGCATCTCTGCCTTTTATCACGACAGCGCGGCCACTCTGGTGGTGGACGGCAAGATCGTTGCCGCGGCCCAGGAAGAGCGTTTCAGCCGGATACGGCATGACCCGGGTTTTCCACGCAAGGCCGTCGAGTACGTCCTGAGGAACGCAGGTATAAACCTGGCCGATGTCGACCATGTCGCCTATTACGAAGACCCGGCACTGAAGTTCCGTCGGGTACTCTCGACGGCCGCCGTGGCCGGGTTTTCGGCGGCGCGCACCTACGCACCGGTGCTTGGCGAATGGCTATCAACCAAGCGCCGGATGGACCGTGAGGTCGTGCGTCATCTCAAAGAGATGGGAGACCGGGACGGTCGCCGAATCGAAGTGCATGGTCACCACGAGTCCCACGCCGCATCGGCATTCTTCCCCAGCCCTTTCGAGAGCGCCGCGATCCTGTGTATCGACAGTGTCGGCGAATGGGCGACGACCACCATCTGGCACGGCAGGCCAGAAGGTATCAAGCTGGTCGCCGAGTTGTCCTTTCCCCATTCGCTGGGCCTGCTCTATTCTGCCTTCACCTATTTCTGCGGCTTCAAGGTGGATTCCGGCGAATACAAACTCATGGGACTTGCGCCATATGGCAAGCCTCATTACGTCGACACGATCCTCTCGCATCTGATCGATGTGAAGCCCGATGGCAGCTTCAGGCTCGACTGGACCAAGTTTGAGTTCATCAAAGGCCGGGTCATGACGGGCGATGCCTTTGAGCAGCTGTTCGGTGGCCCCCGGCGCTTGCCCGAGGCGCCCCTTACCGAGCGCGAGTTCGATTTGGCAGCATCGGTGCAGAAAGTCACGGAGATCGTCGTTTCGCGCCTGGCCAAGACCGCCCGTGAGCTCACTGGCGAGACCGCGTTGTGCATGGCCGGGGGCGTTGCCCTTAACTGCGTAGCCAACGGGGTGATCTCGCGTGAGCGGATTTTCGACCGTCTGTGGGTGCAACCGGCGGCTGGCGATGCGGGTGGCTCGCTGGGCGCCGCGCTGCTGACTGACCGCAAGCATCGCGGGGTAGCAAGCCGCGAACTGCCTGCTGGCGTGCGTGATGGCATGAGCGGAGCATTGCTTGGGCCGGAGTACAGCGAAGAGCAGATCAGGGACGAACTGGAAGCCTGCGGCGCTGTTTTTCACAGGCTTTCGCCGGAAGAGCTCGACCAGCGGGTGAGCGCCAGCATAGAGGACGGCGGGGTCATCGGCTGGTTCCAGGGGCGAATGGAGTTCGGTCCGCGATCGCTTGGCAGCCGTTCGATCCTGGGTGATCCGCGCCGCTCGGACACCCAGTCAAACATGAACCTGCGCATCAAGTTCCGCGAGTCCTTCCGCCCCTTCGCTCCCGTGGTGCTTGAGGAAAAAGCGGCAGACTACTTCGACATCGTCGAGGAAAGCCCCTACATGCTGGTGGTCTCGCCAATTGCAACGGGCATTCGCAAGGCGATCCCACAGGAGAGTGCGCGGCTTACCGGGATCGACTTGCTCAAGTTGGTGCGTAGCGATCTGCCGGCAATCACCCACGTGGACTTCTCGGCAAGGGTGCAGACCGTGGACCGGGAGCGCAACCCGCGGTTCCGGGCGCTGCTTGAACGCTTCTATCAGCGTTCAGGGTGTCCTGTATTGGTCAACACCTCGTTCAACGTGCGCGGTGAGCCGATTGTGAACACGCCGTTCGAAGCTTATCGCTGCTTTATGCGTACCAACATGGATGTGCTGGCGATTGGCGACTTCTACCTCGATAAATCGGAGCAGCCTCAGTTCGAGGAGGCGGTCGACTGGCGCGAGACAGTACCGCTGGATTAACTCTTTCATACACTAGGGAAGGTGCACTATGGATTATGTTCTGCTCTACCTGATCCTGCCGTTGGGGATGTTTATCCGACGAACCAAGGCGTTCGCCCATCAGCCGGACCCCAAGGTCACCTCATACCTGAACCGCAAATCATGAGCGTCATGGCCATGGAGGTTCAGGAGGCTTCGTTGGTACAGGTGGTGGTCGTCAATGATCCCGACCTGACCGGGCTGGAGGGCTGTCGCGTGAGGCTGGCCGAAACGCCGCACTGCGCTGACAGTGTGGGAGCGGTCGGCGGGGACTGGCTCGGCACAGTGCTGGGTCGGGACATCGTCGAAGCAATTCGCGCATTTCCTGCCAGCCCGCACAAAGCGCTGCTCATCAGAGGCATTTCGCTCTCTACGGACGTCGCGACGCCGCGCAATGGTTTCCTGCCCAACGCCGAGTGTGTTCTTGACTTCGATCTGCTGCACTTTGGCATGCTGCGGCTGCTGGGTGTCAGGCCGCATGCAGTCGAGTATGAAAACTTCGGCAAGCTGGTCAGAAACGTCGTTCCGGTTCCGGAGGCCGCGGGCACCACCAGCTCTTGGGGCGCGGATGTGGAGTTTTTCTGGCACACCGACAATCCCAACTGGCCCTTCGCCGATCAAAGCCGAAATGTCGCGACCGCCGTGCCGAACTTCTTGGCCTTTACCGCCGTGCGCAACTTTGAAGGCGCCTCCACCGACATCGTTTGTGTGGATCATGTCCTTTCAAAGCTGCCCGGCTGGGCGATCGCCCAGTTGCAAAAGTCTGCCTACACCTTTGGTGCCCCTGCCTCCAACGAGGGCTTCGATGGCCAGCCGAGGGTGCTGCCGGTGCTGGAGCACGACGAGGGCGGTTATCGCCTGCGCTTTGACGATGGCATCGTGGCCGCCCTCGACCTGGACAGCGAAAAGGCACTTGGGCTCCTGCGCCAGTGCCTGCGCGATGCCCAGGGGATAGAGGTGGTGTTGCAACCAGGCGACTTCTTCATTTTCAAAAATGCCCGTGTGCTGCACCGCCGCAAGGCGTTCCAGCCTCTGCTCAACGGCAAGGCGCGCTGGCTGCGCCGGGTGTACGGCAGTTGAGCCTTTGCTTCAAGAACCATCACACAACAAACATCACAGTAGACAGGGAGTTCATGCATGAATAAGCGTATCGCAGTAGTCGGTGGCCGTCCCTCGCCCATCCACGGTGCCAAGGAGCTGGGCATCGACGTGGTGCTGGTGCATCAAGAGGGTGACTACGAGCAGGAAATCCTCGCCCATTGCGAACAGGTGGTGCATGCCAGGATTGACGACGCCGAGGCCATCATCAAGGTCCTCGAGCCCCTGCACCGCGACCGTCCGTTCGATCGCATCATGACCACTACCGAAGTGGCCGGCGAGTCAACGGGCAAAGTGGTCGATCACTTCGGCCTCACCGGGGTTTCCTATAAGACTGCGCGCCTGCTCAAGGACAAAGTGGCCATGCGCGAGTTGCTGGTCGAGCACAACCTGAGCCCGGTTGCCTATCGCCATGTCACCAGTGCGCAGGATGCCGTCGCGTTCGTCAAGGAGCATGGCAAGTCGGTCCTCAAACCCGCCGAAGGCGTGGCCAGCCTGCATATCCATCCCTGCGATGACGCAGCCTCTGCTTCCAAGGCCTGGCAGGCGCTTCAGGATGCCGACGTCAAGCACATTATCATCGAGGAGTACCTGGAGGGGCCGGTCGTCAGCGTCGACTCCTTCTCGTTCAAGGGGCGCCACCTTCCCATTGGTTACTCCCAGTACCGCATGAACGACAAATACGTTGAGTGGGAAGTCAGCACGCCGAGCACCGAGGCCAGGAAATGGCTGAGCGAGCTGAAGGAAATGACCTGCCGCCTGCTCGACGCCGTAGAGCTGGAGGAGGGGCCCTCCCATAGCGAGTTCGTGCTGACCCCCAAGGGGCCTCGTGTACTCGAATCCCATGCTCGCCTGGCGGGCTCGGGTGCTCCTGAACTGGTGCGGCGTGCGTTCGGCCTGGACCTGAACCGCATGTTCCTGACTGTGCCGCTGGGTATCGACACCCTGCCGGATGTGTCGCCCGAGCCGAAAGCGGGGGCCGCCATCCAGTTCTTCGTACCGACGCCTGGCAAGGTCAGAAAGGTCGAGCTCGATCTCAAGCCTGACGTCGATGTACGCCATACCAAGTCAGGCGAGACGCCACGGGTGTTCCTGCCGTTCCTGTTCGAACTGGGCGCAGCCGAGCGTGCCGTAGTCATCCAGAAGCATGAGGGCGATACGATTCCACCGCTCGACACCGTTGCCGACTGCGTTTCAGGGTATGTCCTGGCAACAGGCACCTCGCGCGAGGATGCCGTGCGTATCGGTGACGAACTGGTAGCGGCGGTCAACTTCATCGTGGATCCCACGGCATGAAATATGTCCTCTGCTTGCACCGTTGGGTCGGCAGCCAAGCGCTATACGACCTATACGAACTGCCGGCAGGAATGCAGATTCGGGCGATCTGTACGCCCGAATCCTGCGCGTCCCTGCCGAGCGAGCGCCTGGCGTCAAGCTCGGTGCTCGTTTCACTGGACGATGCTGAGGCTGTCATGGCTGAGGCCGAGCGTCTGGTCGAGCAACATGGCGTTCCAGCGCTGGTGGTTGCCCTCAATGAGGGCGACCTGCTCAATGCGGCTTCTATCCGTGAGCGATGGCAGGTACCGGGAGATCTTGTCGCGTGGACCGAGCGGTTCCGCGACAAGCTCACCATGCTGGAGGTCGCAGGCCGGCAATCGTCGATCGGCGTGCTGCCTGCCTTGCCTGCCGATTCCCGCGAAGCGGTGGAGCGACTGGCCGCTGAACACGGCTATCCGCTGGTGCTCAAGCCGCGCTACGGCACGGCGAGTCGCGGCGTAAAGTTTCTTCGCGGCCCAAAGGATCTTGATCAAATCAGACAGGCCACGGAGCCGATGATGGTCCAGGCTTGCTGCGCGGCCCCCATCCTGCATGTTGACGGCTGGTGGGATGGGCAACGGATTGTGGTAGTCACGGCGTCGCGTTATGTGAACAGCTGTGCCGATTTCGGTCCGGACAGCCCGCTGGGTAGCATCGAACTCGAGGAGGGCGACGACGAACGGCGGATTGCGGGGCGCGTCGAGCAACTGCTGGCAGTCTTCGCGCCTGAGCGAGAAATCGTCTTCCACCTCGAACTGTTCGACCTGGATGACAAATTGCTGTTCCTGGAAATCGGTGCCCGGGTCGGTGGCGCCGAAATCCCGTTCCTCTGGCGAGAAGTGAGGGATATCGACCTGCTGGGGATCGCTTGGGAAATCCAGACCGGGGCGTCTACCCGCTACAGGGACCTTGCGCGCAGCCTCAGCAAGGAGGGCAGGCCATTGCACCGCGAGCGGGGGGCATGGGTGATCGCCCGCCGCAACAGCTCGCCGCGTGATGGTTTGGGCACCCTGTACTGGGCTCAACCGCAGAACCTGGATCGCTTCGCCAGCGGTGTTTATGAGGGCGCTGGCACGCGCCTTCGCCTGCGCAGCTTCGATCGTCCCGCGCTGGTACGTGACGTGGGGAAGATCTTCGAACAGTTATCCGAATCATGGGGAGCTCAATCTTGAAAACAGCAGTTGTGACCGGTGCAAGCAGTGGCATTGGCGAGGCGTGCGCTCGTACCTTGGCCAGTCGTGGCTGGCGGGTATTCCTTGTGGCGCGCAGGGGGGATCGGCTCGAGCAGATTGCCGGCGAAACCGGCGGACGCGCCATTGTGCTGGATGTGACACAAGCGCGAGAGGAGGACTTGGTGCGGATTTCCGAGTGCGATCTTCTGGTGAACTGTGCGGGCGGTGCGATCGGCCTGGATGGGGTAGACACGGCCAGTGCCGAGGACTGGACGAACATGTTCAACAGTAATGTACTTGGGACTTTGCGGATGACCCAACTGCTATTGCCTCGGCTCATCGCGTCCCAAGGGTGCATCATCAATATCACCTCTACGGCTGCGCTAGCCGGTTATGAGGGGGGAGGCGGCTATTGCGCGGCCAAGAGTGCCCAGCGCGCACTGACCCATTCCTTGCGGCTGGAGATGAAGGGTATACCGGTGCGTATCACCGAAGTGCTCCCCGGCATGGTGCATACGCCAGAGTTTTCCTTGAATCGTTTTCGCGGCGACGCCGAACGGGTCAGCGCCCTCTACAAGGATGTCGACCGGCCTTTGAGCGCGGACGATGTCGCCCAGGTCGTGGCTTGGGTTGCCGATCAGCCCGCACATGTCAATGTCGATGAAATCGTGGTTCGGCCAGTGGCACAGCGTGCTCAGCATGCGCTGTTCCGCGGCAGTCTCGGCTGGTTCGAGCCGCAGCGGGCCGACACATCCCCTTTGAATGATGGAGCACGCCAATGATGGCGCTGGAAAGCCTGGCCGGTGTGGCCATCATCTCCTTGGGCATGGTGCTGACACCGGGTCCCAACATGGTCTACCTGACCTCGCGGGCGATTTCCCAGGGGCGGTTGGCCGGGATGATTTCGCTGGCGGGTGTGGCGCTAGGCTTCGTGTGCTACTTGTTGGCGGCGGGATTGGGACTGGCCGCTTTGTTCAAGGCAGTGCCAGTCGCCTACGATGTCGTCAGGATCGCAGGCGCATTTTATCTGGGCTATCTGGCCTGGAACATGCTGAAGCCCAGGGGGAGTTCCCCCTTCGAGGCGCGGGAGCTGCCACCTCACTCGCCGAGACGGCTGTTCACCATGGGGCTTGTGACGAACCTGCTGAATCCGAAGATTGCGCTGATGTATTCCGCGCTGATTCCGCAGTTCATCGACCCTTCCGCAGGGTCTACCTTCCAGCAATTCATCCAGATGGGGCTGGTACAGATCACCATTGCCGTCACCGTGAACGGCATAATCGTTCTCGCCGCCTCCCGGGTCAGCGGATTCCTGGCCAAGCGACCTTCTGCCATGCGCACCCAACGCTGGGTGTCCGGGACTGTCCTGGGCATCTTCGCGGTCGATATCCTGCTGCGCAAACCACTCACCTGATAAGGAACGAGTGTTTCGCCTGACCGTAATGCTGTTCACTTGAGTAGTTGAGTCTCAGCCGGGCTTCCTCGAAAATCCGATGCCAGACCTCTGGCATTGGATTTTTTATGGTGCGCGCAGCATGGGCGTAATCTTGTGCGCAAATCCGGCGGTTGTGCGGGGATATTGCCGTGCAACTGATCGTGATGGCCACGGCCAATCCGATTTCAGGCACAGGCAGATGATTGGCAGAGTTAAGAGCGGGTATCGGAGGATTGTTTCTGGATCACCGTCCAAGGCCTTCAAGGCCGGGGACGGTGAAATATCAAAGACCCGGTTTCCAGTGGACCGTAAGGCTGCTCCGCTTAAGTGAGCAGCATTACGCTTTTCAGCAGGGCTTTTGAGGTTTTCAGCCTTTCTGGCGTCTCAGGCAATCAGTGCCTGGCGAGTACGCTCGATCACGGCCTGCAGCGGCTCGGCGCTGGAGTATTGATCGGGATACAGGCGTTCGCTGTGACGAGCGATGCCGTGTTCGTTGACCAGAGTGAAGCTGAAGCAGCCTTTGCGAGCGGCCATGATCAGGCAGTTCATTGGAGCAAAAGCGTTGGTTAGGGTGCGAATGGCATCCTGAGTGTGGATTTGAGTAGACATAATCGGGTGTTCCTACAAGCGACACGGATAAGAACCGTGCAAAGTTAAAACGTTCCAGTGACGACGACCACCATTGGTCGAACGAAGAACCCGACTGGAACAAAGCAGCCAGTTTGAAGCGCTATAAATTGGCGCGCTTGGGCTGGCAGGTAGGTACTTAGGAGGGCAGGCAACACATCAAGGGCAAAGGTTCTGGGCCCGGGGTGAAGATCCTGATCAATTTGCAGGTTGGTTCGGTCAGAGTAAGTGAGCTTCGCAACACCCTTTGCTTTCGATTCAAAGGCTGTGTTGGCGCAAGATTTACCTGGAAACCATCGAGGTGGTCGATCCCGCTTTGTCGGTAGAGGCTTCTCCTGGAGAAGGCTGACCGGGGGGATTTGTTCGACCAGAATTGACTTTCAGCTTGGTACTAACGCCGCGGATACTAACGGATTGACTGGGCGAAGGGAAGTCTATTCGCAAAAAAGTCGCATTATCCCCAAGCCTTACCGTCAATCGCGCCAAAAAAGCGCATCGATATAACCGCCTCGCAGGGACTTGTGCACATAAGTTGCACAAGCTGTCATCCCACTGTCATCCTCGCCTCAATGGCAGTGGGTGCCTGTAACGAAAATTTAAGTCAATGAAAAACATCGCTTTTTTTTACTGGTGAAAAAATCGTCAGTTTGACTGCGGGCCCCGTTCCACACGGCTTTGCGAGAGTTCAAGGACGGTTGTCCACTGAGTTATCCACAGCTTCTGTGGATTGTCCCAAGCGCTTGCTCTAGGACGGGCGTGCAGGCTTTTTTCGACTTTACCTGTACGAAAAAAAGAGTAGAGTGGCGCGCCTTCCGATCTGCCCCACAGTGCTTTATGAAGTTTCGCTCAGTCTCAGTCTCTGCTGCCTCAATCCCCCCCAGCATTACCCCACCCAAGCGCTTTTCGATGCGTGTGGCCGAGTGGCTACTGGACAGCCCGCGCCTGGGCGAAAACCCCACCGTCAAACACTTCGCCGGACGCTTGCTCAAGCAGCCTGCCCGCCAAGGCGTCGTGGCCGCGCAAAGCCGCCTCGGCCAATTGATGTGCCGCGAATGCGGGAATGCCCGGGATCGTCGCATTGGCCAGGAACTGTTGCGCCAGGCTGCGCGTGCCGGGGACCGACGCGCCCGACAGGAACTTGGTCTGATCGAAGACTGAGCTGTCCAAGACCTGACGCCTTGGTTAACCTTCACGCTTTATCGAATCGGCAGGAGTGGCTATGGCGATGGACTTGACCAGCGCATTGCTGGGGTTGGCGGGCGCTGCGCTGCCATTACTGGTACTGGCCTGGCAACTTCAGCGTCGGGCAAGTGCCGGGCAGGCCGAACTGGCGTTGCTGGAAGAGCGCCTGGCCATGGCCCAGCTGACACAGGACGGCTTGAATGCCCAGCTTGACACCTGCCGTGATGAAATCGCGGACCTGAGCCAGGCCAATGCCGCCAAACAGGCCGATCTGGCCGCTCTACGCCGTGAAGTCGAATTGCTGCAGATCGAACGCGACGACGCCCGCGACGCAGCTCACGCCTGGAACATCGAACGTGCCGGCAAAGAGGCTGAGTTGCGTCGCCTGGACGCCCAGGCCGCGTCCCTCAATGCCGAGCTGCGTGAGCAGCAGGAAAGCCATCAGCAGCGCCTCAACGACCTGCAAGGCTCGCGAGACGAGTTGCGCGCGCAATTCGCCGAGCTGGCGGGCAAGATCTTCGACGAGCGTGAGCAGCGTTTTGCCGAAACCAGTCAGCAGCGTCTGGGGCAATTGCTCGATCCGTTGAAGGAGCGCATCCAGTCATTTGAAAAGCGCGTAGAGGAGAGCTATCAGGCCGAGGCCCGTGAGCGTTTTTCCCTGGCCAAGGAACTGGAGCGTCTGCAACAACTGAACCTGCGCCTGAGCGACGAGGCCACCAACCTCACTCGTGCCTTGAAAGGGCAGAAAACCCAGGGCAACTGGGGCGAACTGATTCTCGAGCGAGTGCTTGAGCACGCCGGCCTGGAGAAGGGCCGTGAATACCAGACCCAGGTCAATCTCAAGGGGCCGGACGGTGAGCGTTTCCAGCCGGATGTCATCATTTACCTGCCCGGCGACAAGCAAGTCGTGGTCGACTCCAAGGTCAGCCTGACGGCCTATCAGCAATATGTGGCGGCTGAGGATGACAGCATCGGCCAGATCGCCATCAAGCAGCACGTACTGTCGCTGCGCAATCACGTCAAAGGCCTGGCCGGCAAGGATTACAAGCGGCTCGACGGTTTGCACAGCCTGGATTTCGTCCTGCTTTTCGTCCCGATCGAAGCGGCGTTTTCCGCGGCATTGCAGGCTGAACCGACGCTGTTTCAGGAGGCCTTCGACCGCAATATCGTGATTGTCAGCCCGACCACATTGCTGGCCACTTTGCGGGTCATCGACAGCTTGTGGAAGCAAGAGCGGCAGAGCCAGAACGCCCGGGAAATCGCCGAGCGCGCCGGGTGGCTGTACGACAAGTTCGTGTTGTTCATCCAGGATCTGGATGAGGTCGGCAATCGCTTGCAGCAACTGGACAAGGCCTACAGCTCTGCCCGCAATAAGCTGACAGAAGGCCGTGGCAACCTGGTCAGTCGCAGCGAGCAGCTCAAATTACTGGGGGCGCGGGCCAGCAAGAGCTTGCCGGCGGATCTGCTGGAGCGGGCCATGACGGATGTCGATGGTTTGGCCGAGTTGCCCGAGTAGCCGAAAAGCTTCGCGAGCAAGCCCGCTCCCACAGTGGATCTGCGTTGTGGCACAAATGGTGAACAATACAAAAACCATGCGGGAGCGGGCTTGCTCGCGAAGGCGTCAATTGCCCCACAACAAGGCTCAAACCTGCCGCACTACAACGGTAAATGCCGACTCAACAACGCTCGCAGTGCTGCCGGTTTAACCGGTTTGGCCAGGTAATCCAGGCCCGCGGCATGCACCTGGGCCATCATCTCCGGCCGTCCATCGGCACTGATCACCACCCCTGGCACCGGCTCGCCCAGTTGCGTGCGCAACCACGCCATCAAGTCGGTTCCGGTCTCGCCATCGTCCAGGTGGTAATCCACCAGCGCCAGCTGCGGGCGCATCCCGTCTTTGAGCAGCGTCGCACATTCATCACGGTTGCGCGCGGTCCAGACCTGGCATCCCCAGCGCGTGAGCAGGCTGTTCATGCCAATCAGGATGCTGTCTTCGTTATCGATACACAGCACCTGCGCGCCGCCGAGTGAATGGCCATTGAGTTCGGCGACCTTGGCCGGTGTCGCGGTGTGTGCCCGAGCCAACGGCACACTGACACTGAATACACTGCCGCGCCCCGGCCAGGAACGCACACGCAAGGTGTGGCCCAGCACGCGACACAGCCCATCGGCAATCGCCAGGCCCAGGCCCAGGCCTTTCTCGGCACGGGTCTGGTGGCTGTCGAGGCGCTTGAATTCTTCGAAAATCACTTGCTGCTTGTCTTCCGGGATACCCGGCCCACGGTCCCAGACCTCCAGGCACAGCTCGCCGTTGCGTCGCCGAACGCCGAGTAGCACAGGCCCCTTGGCGTAGCGGAAGGCATTGGTCAGGAAGTTCTGCAGGATACGTCGCAGTAGCTTGATGTCGCTGTCGATCCGTAGCGCGCTGCCCCTGACACGGAACTTCAGTCCCTGTTCCTGAGCCAGTGCCTTGAACTCGGCACCCAGCGTATGGAACAACTCGTTGAGTACAAAGGGCTTGCGATCAGGGGTGATCTTGCCGCTTTCCAGACGGGAAATATCCAGCAGATCGCTGATCAGGTCTTCGGCCGAGCGCAGTGAGCTGTCCAGGTGATGAACCAGCTTCTGCGCTTCGCTGGACAAACCCTCTTCCTGATGGGAGAGGGCGGCAGAGAACAGCCGCGCGGCGTTCAGCGGTTGCATCAAGTCATGGCTGACGGCGGCCAGGAAACGGGTTTTCGACTGGTTGGCCGATTCGGCGATGCCCTTGGCTTCGGTCAGGGCAAGGTTGAGTTGCGACAGCTCGTGGGTCCGTTCGGCGACCCGTCGCTCAAGGCCTTCATTGGCTTCGGTCAGCGCCTGCTCGGCCTCGCGGAACGCGGTGATGTCGGTGAAACTCATGACGAAACCGCCGCCTGGCATCGGGTTGCCGATCAACTCGATCACTCGACCGTTGGGGAACAGTCGCTCGGAGGTGTGGGCCCGGCCCTGGCGCATCCAGTGCAAGCGGCGGGCGACGTGCACTTCCGCTTCGCCGGGGCCGCACAGGCCACGCTCGGCGTTGTAGCGAATGATGTCGGCAATTGGCCGGCCAACGCTGATCAGGCCGTCGGGGTAGTTGAACAGTTCAAGGTAACGCCGGTTCCAGGCCACCAGTTTCAGCGACTGGTCGACCACGCTGATGCCCTGGGTGATGTTTTCGATGGCGCCTTGCAGCAGGGCGCGGTTGAACTGCAGCACTTCCGAGGTTTCGTCGGCGATCCGTACGACATCCTCCAGCTGCATTTCCCGACCTTCGATGGCGGCTTTTACCACCGCCCGGGTCGATGAGGCGCCAAGTACACCGGCCAGCAAGCGTTCGGTATGGGCGATCCATTCACCGTCGGCGTTCTGGTTCGGGTTGAAGCCTTTGCCCTGGCGGTAGGCGAAACGGATGAAGCTCTGACGGGCCCGTTCTTCGCCGACAAACCGGGCGGCCAGTTGCAGCAAATCATCGATCTGTACCGCCAGCATCGAGCGGGCACTGGGGCGGGCGCTGATTTCCTGGCCGATGAAGCGGCCGGCCTGCCAGTGTTCCGAAACCCGTGTACGTGACAGTACCGAGACCCAGGCGAACAAGGTGAAGTTGCCCGCCAGGGATAGAACTACGCCTTGAGTCAGCGGCGTGATCGGCAGGTTCATCGGGTTGCTCTGCAGCCAGGCCAGGCCCGGAAAACCGCTCAGGGGCAGGCCGAGACTTTTGGCGGCAATCGGCAACACCAGGGTGTAGAACCAGAGGAACGTCCCGGTGGCCAGCCCGGCGAACACGCCACGGCGGTTAGCCTGTTTCCAGTACAGCGCGCCGAGCATGGCCGGGGCCAGTTGGGTGACGGCGGCGAAGGCAATCTGGCCGATGGTCGCCAGGCTCGCGGTGGAGCCCAGCAGGCGATAACTGACATAAGCCAATAGCAGAATGACCACGATGCTGACCCGGCGCACCGAAAGCATCCACTGGCGGAACACTTCAAACGGCCGCTCGGCGGCGTTGCGCCGCAGCAGCCAGGGCAGCAACATGTCGTTGGAGAGCATGGTCGACAACGCCACGCTGGCCACGATCACCATGCCGGTTGCCGCCGAAGCACCGCCGATAAACGCCAACATCGCCAGGGCAGGGTGAGATTGGGCCAGGGGCAGGCTGATGACGAATGAGTCCGGCAGTACCGAACTGGGCAGCATCATTTGACCGGCCAGCGCAATCGGCACCACAAACAACGCCGCCAGTGCCAGATAGGTCGGGAACACCCATTTGGCCAAACGCAGATCCTGGGGCTCGATGTTTTCCACCACGGTCACGTGGAACTGCCGGGGCAGGCAGATGATCGCCATCATTGCCACGCCGGTCTGCACCACCATGGACGGCCAGTTGATGGTTTCCTTCCAATACGCTTCCAGGCGCGGGGCGAGCATGGCCTGGTCGAACAGGTCGTCGAAACCGTCGTAAAGACCATAGGTCACGAATGCGCCGACCGCGAGAAATGCAAACAGCTTGACCAGCGATTCAAAGGCAATCGCCAGCACCATGCCGCGGTGGTGTTCCGTGGCGTCGAGGTTGCGGGTACCGAAAACGATGGTGAACAGCGCCAGTACCAACGATACGATCAGCGCTGTGTCCTGGGCGCGTGTGCCCATGGCGTCGGCGCCGGCGCCGATCAACAGGTTCACGCCCAGCACGATGCCCTTGAGCTGCAAGGCGATGTAGGGCAGCACGCCGACCAGGCAGATCAGCGCCACCACCACCGCCAGCGATTGGGATTTGCCATAGCGGGCGGCGATGAAGTCGGCGATGGAGGTGATGTTTTCCTGCTTGCTGATCATCACCATTTTTTGCAGGACCCACGGCGCGCACACCAGCAGCAGGATCGGCCCGAGGTAGATCGGCAGGAACGACCAGAGTTGCTCGGCGGCCTGGCCCACGGCGCCAAAGAACGTCCAGCTGGTGCAGTAAACGGCCAGCGACAGGCTGTACACCCAGGCACGCATCCGTGGCGGCAACGGCGTGCTGCGACGGTCGCCGTAAAAGGCGATGGCGAACAGGATGGCCATATAGGCCAGGGCGACGGTGGCGATCAGCCCGATGGACAGCGACATGGGAACTCCAGGCAAAAGACATCCGGGATTGCACCCGGCCCAGACAGTCTCGCATGACCGCCCGAGTTAGTCAGTGTCGACCAAGGTCGTGGCGTGGCGGGGTGTCGCAGCTTGTGTATCAGTCAGATCCTTGGGGGCTTGTCGGGCCTCTTCGCGAGCAAGCCCGCTCCCACATTTTGTTCGCAGGCGCCCCCATTTTTTGTATTCACTGAAGATCAACTGTGGGAGCGGGCTTGCTCGCGAAGGCGGCGTTACTGACTCAATGCAATATCGATCAACCGATGCAACTCTTCAACCTCCAGCGCCTGCGCCGCAAACAGGATGCGAAACACCGTCGGTGCCACCACCATATTGATCAGCCGGTCGACACTTGGCCGTGGTTGATCGGGATAGCGATCCAGAATCGTCTGCAACTGCGCGCCAATGATCGTCACGCAATAGCCCGGCGTGGCACTGGATTGCACGTCGCGCATCATGTTGCGCCCGGGTTCGGAACTCATTTCGTCCAGATACTGTTCCGCCCAGGCCTGCACGTCCCCGCGCAGGCTGCCGGTATTGGCCGGCTCACTGTCGGGGCGCATGCGGGCGAGGGCGACGTCGGCCAGTAGCACTGACAAATCGCCCCAGCGCCGGTAAATGGTCGACGGCGTCACCCCGGCCCGGGCAGCGATTTGCGGCACGGTCAG
The DNA here is from genome assembly GCF_030687145.1 of Pseudomonas sp. FP1742. Lineage (NCBI taxonomy): Bacteria > Pseudomonadati > Pseudomonadota > Gammaproteobacteria > Pseudomonadales > Pseudomonadaceae > Pseudomonas > Pseudomonas sp. FP1742. The sequence continues at coordinate 1,872,200 of NZ_CP117460.1, forward strand.
GCTCGCCCGTTCCTGCTCTTCGAGGAGCGCGCGGACGGCCGAATGAATCGACTCTTGAACCCTGGCGCTGCGGCCACCAGGGCGTAAACCTTCTTTAATAGCCATACGGCGGACCTTAACACAAAGAATTTGCTTTAAGCGTTTGCCAGTAGCACACTCCGCAAAAGCAAAAAATTAGCTTTTGCGGAGTGTGCTTATGTCCCGTCTAACGTCAAACCGTTCCAGCCTGTGGTTTCTGGCGATCACCTTACTCAGTTTTCTCGCCGCTTCCACCGCGCCGACGCCTTTGTATCACTTGTATCAGGAACACCTGCGGTTCTCGGCAGCGACGCTGACCCTGATTTTTGGCGTCTACGCCCTCAGCTTGCTGGCGGCGCTGCTCACGGTCGGTTCGCTCTCGGATTATCTGGGACGCAAGCCGGTGATTTTTACCGCTGTGTTGCTGAACATGCTGGCGATGTTGCTGTTCATCAACGCCGACAGCGTCGCCTGGTTGATCGGTGCGCGAGTACTTCAGGGGTTTGCGACGGGAATGGCCACCGCTGTCTTGAGCGCGGCGTTGCTGGACACCGATCGCCAGCAAGGGCCGATGGTCAACAGTGTTGCGCCGTTGCTGGGCATGGCGATGGGTGCCATGGGCTGCGGTTTATTGGCCGAGTTTGCGCCTCTGCCGCTGCAATTGACCTATTGGGTATTGTTTGCGCTGTTTGTGATGCAAGCGCTGTACGTCTGGCGCCTGCCGGAAAGCGTCAGTCGACAACCGGGGGCCTGGGCTTCGCTGCGCCCGACCCTGCATGTGCCGATTCAGGCGCGGCGCATGTTGTGGCGCGTGCTGCCGATAGACCTCGCGGTGTGGGCGCTTGGCGGCTTTTTCGCCTCCCTGGCGCCGTCCCTGGTGCGGACAGCCACCGGGTCCACGTCGAACCTGATTGGCGGTGCGACGGTGGCCGTGTTGACGGTGACCGGCGCCTCGATGATCTACACCTTGCGCAATCGGCCGGCCGACAAGGTCTTGCTGCTGGGCGCGAGCTTGCTGCCCGCAGGCGTCGCGCTGATTCTGCTGGCGGTCCACAGCGCCAGCCTGCCCTTGTTTTTCTTCGGCACGCTGGTGGCGGGCAGCGGATTCGGTACGGGTTTCCTTGGCGCCTTGCGCAGCATCGTGCCGCTGGCCTTGCCTCATGAGCGGGCCGGGTTGATGTCGGCGTTTTATGTGCTCAGTTATCTGGCGTTCTGCTTGCCGTCATTGCTGGCCGGTAATCTGACCCGCGCCTTTGGGCTGGTAGCGACCACTGACGGTTACGGCGCGGTACTGATCATCCTGTCGCTCGGTGCGCTGATCGGGTTGCTTCGTGAGCGGTCCGTCAAAGCCTGTGGCGTCGATGTCAGATGACCGTTAGCCTTGGCGCAGCCATTCATTTCGACGGACCGACCCATGAAGATCATCCGCAGCAAATCCTTCACCGGTGACCGCGCCTGGGCGGCGCTGGACATCGCCAACATGAACGGTATCACCACCCGTTTGCACTGGACCGATCAGCCGTATAAATGGCACGTCAACGATGGCCAGGAAGTGTTCGTGGTGCTCGACGGTCAGGTGCAGATGCGTTATCGCGAAGCAGGCCTGGAAAAAGAAACCCTGCTGGAGGTCGGCGATATTTTTTATGCCTCGGTGGGCACCGAACATGTCGCTCATCCCCAGGGCGTGGCGAGGATATTGGTGATCGAGACTGAAGGCAGCGTCTGATGCTATATCTGCAAAACAGATAACAGTTAGAGATATTACCCGTTATATCGATATTCGATTCGGATCTACGATGAGCTCCACCTCACGAGAGGACAGGAGTTCACCCATGACCTGCACCCATAGCGTTAAACCCGGTATCAAACCGCTCAGTCATTTGCAGCACCCACGGGAGGCCATTCGCCAATTCACCCCCAACTGGTTCGCGGCGACCATGGGCACTGGTGTATTGGCGCTGGCGCTTGCGCAATTACCGGTGTCGACTCCCGGTCTGCATGCGTTGGCCGAAGGCTTGTGGCTGTTCAATATTGGCCTGTTTGTATTGTTCACGGCCATGTATGCCGCGCGTTGGGTATTGTTCTTCGACGAGGCGCGGCGGATTTTCGGCCACTCCACGGTTTCGATGTTTTTCGGCACCATTCCCATGGGGCTTGCGACCATCATCAATGGCTTTCTACTGTTCGGCCTGCCGCGTTGGGGGGATGGGGTGATCCATGTCGCCGAAGTGCTGTGGTGGCTGGATGTAGCGATGTCGCTGGCCTGCGGCGTGCTGATTCCCTACATGATGTTCACCCGCCAGGAACACAGCATCGACCAGATGACTGCCGTCTGGCTGTTGCCGGTGGTGGCGGCGGAAGTGGCGGCTGCCAGTGGTGGTTTGTTGGCACCGCATCTGGTGGATGCGCATTCACAGTTAGTGGTGCTGGTCACCAGCTACGTACTCTGGGCTTTTTCCCTGCCGGTGGCGTTCAGCATTCTGACCATCCTGTTGCTGCGCATGGCGTTGCATAAATTGCCCCACGAAAACATGGCCGCCTCGAGCTGGCTGGCCCTCGGCCCCATTGGTACCGGTGCGTTGGGCATGTTGCTGTTGGGCGCCGACGCGCCAGCGATCTTTGCCGCCAACGGTCTGCCGGGAATCGGTGAAATAGCCGAGGGGCTTGGACTGGTGGCCGGGATCACGCTGTGGGGCTTCGGGTTCTGGTGGATGCTGATGGCGCTGCTGATCACCGTGCGTTACTTGCGCGCCGGTATCCCGTTCAACCTCGGCTGGTGGGGCTTCACTTTCCCGCTGGGTGTCTATGCTCTGACCACACTGAAACTGGCCGGCACCTTGAACCTGACGTTTTTCGGTGTCTTTGGTTGCGGGTTGGTGGCCATGCTGGCGCTGATGTGGCTGATTGTTGCCAAACGTACGGTACAGGGTGCGTGGCGGGGTGAGTTGTTTGTCTCGCCGTGCATCGCAGGATTAAAGAAATAACCGGCAAAGATTAGGTAATGTGTGTGGCCTGGATCGACGTTCGACATTCCAATAACAGTATCCACGCCACCCTCTACCAAAAAAATCAGGGACACATGGAAGATGAGTCACCCCTCGCAGTTCACCTTGCTTCGCACTCGGCGCTTCCTGCCTTTTTTTGTCACACAGTCCCTCGGGGCCTTTAACGACAACATCTTCAAGCAGTCGCTGATCCTCGCCATTTTGTACAAGCTGACGATTGAGGGTGACCGCTCGATTTGGGTCAATCTGTGTGCGTTGCTGTTTATCCTGCCGTTCTTCCTGTTCTCGGCCCTGGCCGGGCAGTTCGGGGAGAAGTTCGCCAAGGACGCGCTGATCCGTCTGATCAAGCTCGGGGAAATTGTCATCATGGCAGTGGGCGCGGTCGGTTTCATGTTCGATCACTTGTCGCTGATGCTGGTGGCGCTGTTTGCCATGGGCACCCACTCGGCGCTGTTCGGGCCAGTGAAGTACTCGATCCTGCCCCAGGCCTTGCGCGAAGAAGAGCTGGTGGGCGGCAACGGGCTGGTGGAAATGGGCACCTTCCTGGCGATTCTCGCCGGGACGATTGGCGCCGGGATCATGATGTCCGCCAGCAACTACGCGCCGGTGGTGTCCACGGCAATCGTCGGTATCGCGGTGCTCGGTTACCTCGCCAGCCGCAACATTCCCCGGGCAGCGGCGGCATCGCCGCAAATGCGCCTGAACTGGAACATCTTCAGTCAGTCCTGGGCCACCTTGAAACTGGGCCTGGGGCAAACCCCTGCGGTATCGCGTTCGATCGTCGGCAACTCATGGTTCTGGTTTGTCGGGGCGATTTATCTGACGCAAATCCCGGCGTATGCCAAGGAATGGATGCACGGTGACGAGACCGTGGTGACGCTGATTCTTACCGTGTTCTCGGTCGGTATCGCGCTGGGTTCGATGCTCTGCGAGAAACTCTCCGGGCGCAAAGTCGAGATCGGTCTGGTGCCGTTTGGCTCGTTCGGTCTGACGGTATTTGGCCTGCTGTTGTGGTGGCATTCCGGTGGGATTCCGGACAGCGTTGCCGGCCATGGCTGGCTCGAAATCCTTGGGTTCGGTCACACCTGGCTGCTGTTGATCGACATCCTCGGGCTGGGAGTCTTCGGCGGTTTCTACATCGTGCCGCTGTATGCGCTGATCCAGTCCCGCACCGTCGAGAACGAACGGGCCCGAGTGATCGCCGCCAACAACATTCTCAACGCCCTGTTCATGGTGGTGTCGGCGATTGTGTCGATCGTTTTGCTGAGCATCGCCAAGCTGTCGATCCCGCAGCTGTTCCTGGTGGTGTCGTTGCTGAACATCGGCGTCAACGCGTACATCTTCAAAATCGTCCCGGAATTCAGCATGCGCTTCATGATCTGGCTGCTCGGCCATTCCATGTACCGCGTCGAGCATCGCAACCTGGAGCTGATCCCCGATGAGGGCCCCGCGCTGCTGGTTTGCAACCATGTATCGTTCGTCGATGCCTTGTTGATTGGTGGCGCGGTGCGTCGGCCGATTCGCTTTGTGATGTATTACAAAATCTACAACCTGCCGGTGCTGAACTTCATCTTCCGCACGGCCGGGACAATTCCGATCGCCGGGCGTCAGGAAGACATTCAGATTTACGAAAAAGCCTTCGCCCGCATCGCCCAGTATCTGAAGGACGGTGAGCTGGTGTGCATATTCCCGGAAGGCAAGTTGACCGCTGATGGGGAGATCAACGAGTTCAAGGGCGGGCTGACGCGGATTCTCGAAGAAACGCCGGTGCCGGTGATTCCGCTGGCCTTGCAGGGGTTGTGGGGGAGTTTCTTCAGCCGCGATCCGAACAAGGGCTTGTTCCGTCGGTTGTGGTCGCGGGTGACGTTGGTGGCGGGGCCGGCGGTGGCCGTTGAAGTGGCTGAGCCTGCGAAGTTGCAGGCGTTGGTGGGGGATTTACGTGGAGTCGTTAGATAGTTGGTGACTTTGCGGGCGTCATCGCGGGCTTGCCCGCGATGGCGTCAGAGGCCTAAGCGCTGACCTTGAGCCCAACCAGCCCGGTAATGATCAACGCCACACTGGCCAGCCGAAACAGTGCCATGGATTCACCAAACAGAATGATCCCGGCGATCACCGTGCCCACCGCACCCACGCCGGTCCAGATCGCATAGGCCGTGCCCAGCGGCAATTCCTTCATGGCAAGGCCCAGCAGGCCAAGGCTGATGGCCATGGCGGCAACGGTCAGTGCGGTGGGAAGAGGGCGGCTGAAGCCGTCGGTGTATTTCAGGCCCACGGCCCAGCCGACTTCGAACAGGCCGGCAAAAAACAGAATGATCCAGGACATTGGAGACCTCCATCGATGGATGGGGTCGTCCCCGGACTAATGACTCGAACGAGCCGCGAGGTCGTCCCCGCGTTGCGCAATAGAGTGCCCATCATTAACCCGAGGATCAAGTTTTCGGCTTAGTCAGCCACCTGCTGAGCAGCGATTTTCCGATCCTCTTTCTCGCTCATGCGACGGAAATAGGTGGAGAGCAGCGCCCCGGAAATGTTGTGCCAGACGCTGAACAATGCGCTCGGTACCGCCGCCAGCGGCGAGAAGTGCGCACTGGCCAGTGCCGCGCCCAGGCCGGAGTTCTGCATGCCGACTTCCAGTGCCAGGGATTTGCGCTGGGCCAGCGGCAGGTTGAACAGGCGCCCGGTGAAGTAACCCAGCACGTAGCCGAAGCTGTTGTGCAACATCACCACGGCCATGATCAGCAGCCCGGATTCGGCAATCTTCGCCTGGCTGGCGGCCACCACGGCCGTGACAATGATCACGATGCTCACCACCGACACCAACGGCAACACTTCTACCGCGTGACGAACCCGATCACCCAGCACACGCTGGGCCACCACGCCGAGCACAATCGGCAACAGCACGACTTGCAGGATCGACCAGAACAGCTCCATGAACGACACCGGCAACCAGGCCGAGGCCAGCAGCCAGATCAGCGCCGGTGTCAGCAATGGCGCGAGGAGGGTGGTGACGGCGGCGATGGCCACTGATAGAGCCAGATCGCCGCGAGCCAGCCAAGTCATCACATTCGACGAGGTGCCGCTCGGGCAGCAGCCGACCAGAATCACACCGACGGCGATTTCCGGCGGTAAATGGAAAACCTGGCAGAGCAACCACGCCACGCCGGGCATGATCACGAAATGGGCGACCACGCCCAGGGCCACGCGCCACGGATGGCGAGCGACTTCGGCGAAGTCTTCAAGCTTGAGGGTCAGGCCCATGCCGAACATCACCAGCCCCAGCAGCGGCACAATGGCGCCTTTCAAACCGATGAACCAGGCTGGCTGCAGAAACGCCACGATGGCGAAAATCAGTACCCAGTAAGCGAAGGTGTTGCCGACAAAACGACTCAATGCAGCGAGTGCGCGCATGGCCTGATCCTTGTTATTCGTATTCGAAAATTGCGCAGATCCAATGTGGGAGCGGGCTTGCTCGCGAAAGCGGTGTAACAGTCAACATCATTGTTGAATGTTAAGCAGCCTTCGCGAGCAAGCCCGCTCCCACATTTAGACCGCGCGTCGGTTTAGATCCCTTGTGGCATCTCTTCACCACCCAACGCTTCAACCAGTGCCGGCAGGAAGTCGCCGAAGGTCAGCATCATCAGGGTGAAGCTGGCGTCCAGTTGGCCCAGTGCTTCGTCGCCACCGTCCTGTTCCGCCTGATCTTGCAGCAGGTCTTCGAACTTCAGGCGCTTGACCACCATCTTGTCGTCGAGCACGAACGACAGCTTGTCCTGCCAGGCCAGCGACAGTTGAGTGACCACTTTGCCGGTGCTCAGGTGCAGCTGGATTTCTTCGCTGGTCAGGTCCTGACGCTTGCAGCGCACGATGCCGCCGTCTTCGTGGGTGTCGCGCAGTTCGCACTCGTCCAGCACAAAGAAATCGTCTGCGGCTTTCTGGGTGGTGACCCACTCGGTCATGGTTGCGGTCGGGGACATCTTCACCGTCAGCGGACGTACTGGCAGAGAACCGATCACTTCACGCAGGGTGGACAGCAAGTCTTCGGCACGTTTCGGGCTGGCCGAGTTCACCAGGATCAGGCCCTGTTTCGGCGCGATGGCAGCGAAGGTCGACGAGCGACGGATAAAGGCGCGGGGCAGGAAGGCCTGGATGATTTCATCCTTGATCTGATCGCGCTCCTTTTTATAGACCTTGCGCATTTGTTCGGCTTCGATCTCTTCGACCTTGTCCTTCACTGCGTCACGCACGACGCTGCCGGGCAGAATGCGTTCTTCTTTACGGGCGGCAATCAGCAGGAAGTCTCCGCTGACGTGTACCAGCGGTGCGTCTTCGCCCTTGCCGAAGGGCGCGACGAAACCGTAGGTGGTCAACTCCTGGCTTGCACATGGACGCGCCAGTTTGGTGGCCAGTGCAGTTTCCAACGCCTCGGCATCAAAAGGCAGATCTTGGGTCAGGCGATAGATAAGCAGGTTTTTGAACCACATGGGGTGAGTCTCTCCTTTATACAAAGGGGGGCATTATTCTCTTAGCGGCGCCATAGGCCAACCCTTCGCTAAGCCTTTGGAAGGCCTGAAAAAATTAATTAAAAAAGTGCTTGCCAGAGGTGTGGTCGCTACGTAGAATGCGCGCCACACCGAAAGTGAAGGGTGATTAGCTCAGCTGGGAGAGCGTCTGCCTTACAAGCAGAATGTCGGCGGTTCGATCCCGTCATCACCCACCATTCGCTTTAGTGTTACGCGCAGCGGTAGTTCAGTCGGTTAGAATACCGGCCTGTCACGCCGGGGGTCGCGGGTTCGAGTCCCGTCCGCTGCGCCATATTCGGTAACCTGGAACGCTGAACGCCAGGTCACCACGGAAAAGCCCGCTAACGCGGGTTTTTTTCTGTCTGAAGTTCCTGTGGGGTGTGTCGTTTTACCGGTTTTCAGATTTTTTTGATTTTTTATCAATTAAATCAACACTTTATGAAAACCTGTGGCATAATGCGCCCCGCAACGAAGGTAAAGGGTGATTAGCTCAGCTGGGAGAGCGTCTGCCTTACAAGCAGAATGTCGGCGGTTCGATCCCGTCATCACCCACCACTTACTTTCAACGCTACGCGCAGCGGTAGTTCAGTCGGTTAGAATACCGGCCTGTCACGCCGGGGGTCGCGGGTTCGAGTCCCGTCCGCTGCGCCATATTCGGTATCTGGAACGCTGAACGCCAGATCACCACAGAAAGCCCGCTTAATGCGGGCTTTTTGCTGTCTGGGATTTGGCTTTTTGCTGGATCCGCTGAAAAAAACGCTCTGCCAGGTCAAGTGCAATCCATGTGGGAGCGGGCTTGCTCGCGAAAGCGGAGTGTCGAGCGACATCAATGTTGATTGTGCCACCGTCTTCGCGAGCAAGCCCGCTCCCACAGGTTCTGCGCTTAGCTGAGTGGCATTACTTATTGTTCAGCGTTGCGGCTGTGTCGATAGTCGCTGACAGCCTCATACACCGCTTTACGCAACCGATTGATCCCACCAATCGGCCGATGGGCTTCAAGGCCGAACCATGGGTTGAACGACAGATTGTCGCATTGCAGATTCAGCGCCGGGGTGTCGAAATCCTGGGCGGGTAGCTTGATCCGGGCCACGGTTTCGTAGGGCGCGTCGCGTTCACGCCACTCGATGCTGGTGTCCTCAATCGGCATGTATTGGCTCGGGTCCTGACGCTGTATCTGCAAAACGAAACACGCCGGCACCCGGTCAGTCGATAACTGCTGGTTCAACGCGCTACGCAGGAAGTTCGGCAGCTTCTGATTTTGCGTGGGCAGGGCGTAGACCGGACAGCTACCGGGATCGGGCATTACCCGGAATTTGGCATTGGCCTCACCAAACTTGTACGGGGAAACCGAAAAGTAGGTGGTCTGGGTCGGGCTTGCCGGAGCGGGGGAGAGTGTCGCCAGCGCAATAAACAGATGGCGAACCTGCCAGGTGCGCGGGTCCCAGCCCGGAAAAAATGCCATCACCTTTTTACCATCAGCCTGAGCGGCCACATTCTGACGATACTCGGCGACATCGCTGACGAAGAAGTTCGGATGATTGAACATCACGAAATCCTGTTCATTGCGCCCTTGTCGGTCACTCAGCAACTGTTTGCCAGGCACATCGAACAATTTGATCGCCATTCCCCGGGCATCGCGAATGCTGTCGAACTGCGGATACGCATTGCCGTTGGACAGACGCATCGTCGCTTGCCAGGTTTTGCCGGGTTCGCTGAACACGCCTTGGCGCAACTCCTGCGCCAGATCCGGCAGCACCTGAACCTCGGCCTTCACGCAACCATGGGCCTTGGCGTGTGCGTCGCGCAGATAGCGGGTGCTTTCGCGGTGTTGATCGACGATCCGCACCGCCGTCTGGATGATGTCCCGGGTCATCGCCGCTTCGCCGTCCGGAATCAGTTCTTCAGCCGATACCGGGCCGCGATGTTGCCAGGCCAACCATGCCATGGCCAGCGCCCAGCCGAGTACGCCCAACCCCAGCAACCACAGCAGCGTTTTGCCGAGGAAAGCGCCCAGGCGCAGCCAGAGAGTGATCAGCATGGGTCAATCCTTCTGACTGAGCAGGGGGGGTAATTGCGACTCCAGCGGGCCGCCCAATACTTTCAGGTATTCCAGCAGTGCCCAACGTTCCTGCGGTTGCAACAGACGACCGATTACGCCGTTGCCGCGCTCGCCGGCGCGGAACTCGTGGCCACTGTTGTGATTGCCGGTGATGCGCGTGTCGAACACAAATCCGTTGGTAAAGGCTTCGGTGCGATAACCCAGGTGTTTGGGGTCGTATTCGAAGGTGCCCTTGTAGAAGGTGGTGGGGCGTTCATCCTGGGGCGAGAGCAGTTGATAAATGCTCGGCACCGAACCGTTGTGCAGAAACGGCGGCGTGGCCCAGACGCCCGCCAGTGGCCGGGCCTTGTAGCTGCGCAATTCCTGTACACCGATAGGCAGGCCGAAACCGTCCAGGTTCGGGCGCTCCGCGGGTGTCACATTGGCTGCGCGGTAGGCCTGGTTCCCCACGAAAGCAGTGACATAGGCCAACCCCTTGGCCACTGACAACTGGCTCAAATCCAAGGGTTCCGTGGGTTTTGGATGCAGTTGTACATCCAGTTGCGCAAGCTCTGCCGGATCCCACTGCAAGGCCGTCAGGTCGAAGCGATGGTCGGCAATGTTGTTGGCGGCACCGGGGTCTGTGCCAATCACTTCCACGGGCAGTAATTTCAGATGTTGTATCTGCCTGCCGTCACTTTGGGTGACTTGGGGGACGTGGCACCCGGCGCAGTTTTCGGTGAATAGCGCGCGGCCTTTTGCGGCCAACGGTTTGTCGATGGTGCCCAGCAGGGCTTCTGGCCAGACGGGGGGCTTGAGTCGTTGCAGGGTTTGTTCGATCTGGTGCAGATCGCGCACCCGGACGCTGGACGGGTAGCGGTCGTCGCCCTTGAGGGGCTGCCCGCTGGCGTCGAAGAAATTCAGCGTAGCGCCGACACCCAGGGCTTCGCCGATATTGCGAGCCATTGGCTGTTGCGCCGAACCGTTCCACTGCACCCAGTCGAAGGTCCACATGTCCCACAGTTGTGGGTAGTCCACCGGCGCGTTGGCCACGCGGTAGTTGGCGGGCGAAATCGCGTCGCCGAAGCTGGCGTTGGCAATGCGCCCGAAGGCGTCGGTGCGGCCGGGGCCTTCTTCGGTGGGGTAGAGCCCGCGATGGGTATCGTTCCAGGCCACTTTCAAGAAGGTATCGAGCGAGCTTTTAAAGTCCTGGCGTAGCTGTTGATGCCGCGCATCGTAGTCCTGGCCCAGGACGTTGCGGGCGAAACGTTCGAATTTCCAGGGGTTGTAGTAAGTCGAGGCGAGGCTGGCCACCAGTGCCTGGCCGAAGCTGCCGCCACGCAGGGTCGGGACGCTGGACGGCAACACATGCTGGGCCGAACCGCCGTCGATGCGCACGGCCTGGCCATTGAAGCGTAATTCGCCGGTGTGGCAGGCGGCGCAGGTGATGTCCAGAAACTCTTCCTGGCTACCCGCATTTCGATGACGGGCGAAACCGACGGGCAGGTTGCCGGGGTTGTTCTGCGTGGCTTTCTGGCTCGGATCGATCAGAAAACCAAAGCGTGCGAGGTATTCGGGCGCGGCGAATCGTTTTTGCGAGAAGGGCAGTTCGAGGGCGTTGAACCAGTCATAGCGCAAGCCTTTGACCTGGGTGCCTTGGGGCGTGAAGTAGTAAGCCTGGCGGTCTGCGGCGCTCCATTGCTCCAGGTAATGCACCTGTTGCGCCGGTGACCAGTTCGGTAATTTCGGGTTGGCGACGTAGTACAGCACCACGGCGAGGGCCAGCCCCAGCAGTACTGCGATCAGAATCAGCAAGCGGATTATGAGGCGCACGATAAACATCCTTGTCAGTTTGTAGCTCTCTTATGCCTCAGCTGACGAGGGGCGGCAAGAGGCCATTACGCCAGGGGCTGTGGGAATCGGTCTCCGGGTCTGTGGGGGCCAGATGACAGAAGCTTCATCCTTCTAACCTCGAAATGCGTTTAAACACCTGAACTTATCGCAAGTTTCCTGCTCTCATGCCGGTAGCCATTGGTCGTGGCCGCCTGATAAGCTCGCGGCTTTACTCGATTGCCCTTTAGGCGCATGAACAAGGAAATAGCATGAAACAGCATCGGTTGGCGGCGGCGGTGGCCCTGGTTGGCCTGGTACTTGCGGGTTGTGATTCGCAGACCAGCGTAGAGCTGAAAACCCCGGCGCAAAAAGCTTCCTACGGCATTGGCCTGAACATGGGCAAAAGCCTGGCTCAGGAAGGCATGGACGATCTGGACTCCAAAGCCGTAGCCCAAGGCATCGAAGATGCCGTCGGCAAGAAAGAACAGAAACTGAAGGATGAGGAACTGGTTGAAGCCTTCGCAGCACTGCAGAAGCGTGCTGAAGAGCGTTTGGCCAAGATGAGTGAAGAAGCGGCAGCCGCCGGCAAGAAATTCCTCGAAGAAAATGGCAAGAAAGCCGGTGTCGTCACCACAGCTTCCGGCCTGCAATACGAAGTGGTCCAGAAGGCCGATGGTGCACAGCCCAAGCCGACCGACGTAGTGACTGTTCACTACACCGGTAAACTGACCAACGGCACCGTTTTCGACAGTTCCGTCGAGCGCGGCAGCCCGATCGATCTGCCGGTCAGCGGTGTGATTCCGGGTTGGGTCGAAGGCCTGCAACTGATGCACGTTGGCGAGAAGTACAAACTGTACATCCCTAGCGAACTGGCTTACGGCGCCCAAAGCCCTAGCCCGGCGATTCCAGCCAACTCGGTGCTGGTATTCGACCTGGAGCTGCTGGGCATCAAGGATCCAGCCAAACAAGACGCCACCAAGTAATCCGCGTCTGCTCGAAAAAACAACGCCTCGCTTATGCGGGGCGTTGTTGCATCCGGGGTTCGGTGAAGGTAAACAAAGCGAACCGATGCTGTACGCTGGAGTCATAGCCAGTGAGAGCGCCCGAGCTAGACGTACCGGGGCGCCAAGTCAATGAAATCTTGGGTTTTTTTATGTGAGTAAAAAACGCCCGATCTGAGTAAGACCCTTGTGAAACGGGGCCTCCAGCGGTGAAATGCAGCTCTGTTCACAAGGTTATCCACAATTTGTGTGGATAACATTTCAGTGGGAGGAAAAGATGAAAACGCCCTGGAATTTCGCTCGTTTCCTACCTTTGGCCGGACGCCTGCTGGCGCGTGGTCGCTTGCCAACCCTGCTGTTCGCGGTTGCCAGCAAAAGTGCCAGCCAGGGTAACCGGCTGGGCAAGCTCAAGGACGATCTGCGTTTGTTGCAGGCACTCTGCCTGGCCTACTGGCGTGGCGAATACCGGGCCATCAGCCCGAAGGCACTGGTTTCGGTGGTGGCCGGCCTGATGTATTTCCTGAGCCCCGTGGATGCGATCCCGGATTTCATCCCGGTGTTCGGCATGCTCGACGACATCGCCGTGCTGGCCTGGTTGATGAAAGTCCTCGATGACGAACTCAATGCCTTCCGCGTCTGGCGCAAACGTCAGGCGCCGGAAAAGCTTGCGGTGGTTGAACGCCTGCCCGACACCCCGGAGCAACTGCGGCTTCAGGGCCCGAAAAACAACTGAGTCGATCCAGTCTCCTCTAGATATTCATACCCCCCGCGACCTTGGCCGCTGTTAGGATTACACTTCTAAGGAAAAGTGCCGACTCGCTAAGTGTCGTTGTCCTACGGGGTAGTCATGGATATTCAGATAATTACACGCGAAGGCGAACCAGAATATGCGGTTCTGCCATGGGCTCAGTACCAGGCTCTACTGAAAGCAGCAGGCATCAACGAACAACCACCGCGCGAAGCCACAGTGCGTCCCGCGGCCACATCAGACCAGATTCTTCCGGGTCTGGATCAACTACGCAGTTTGCGCGAAGGGAAGGGCATCGCCATTGAGGCGCTTGCCCGCACGGTAGGCATCAGTCCGTCATATCTCGCCTTGATCGAAAGCGGTGAGCGTCAACCCGACGCTGCTATTCGCCGCAGCCTCGCCTGGGAGTTGACGGTGCCAGGATGGAGGGATGAATCGTGAGCGTACGCATCAGTCGTCAACATTGGGACGGATTGCTGGGGGAACTGGATCAGGCGCGCCGTCAGCGCCATCTTCTGACTTATCGGGCATTGCTGGAGCGATTGCAGCTACCCACGCCCGCCATGCAAACCCTGACCGCCGCCCTTGAGCACCTGGCCGCGCTGGACGCCAGGGCCGAGCAGCCGCTGCGCAGCTCGCTGGTGATCAGCCAGGGCGCCAGTCGTTTGCCGCGCACCGGCTTCTTCGAATGTGTCGAGCGCCTCGGGCGCTTCTCCGGACCGTCCGACGGCGTGGCTGCCGCATCCTGGCATGCCTCGGAAGTGGTGCGGGTGTTCGAATACGAGTACCCCGAGTCGGCGGAAGCCTGAGTGTTCCTACGACTCAAGGCGCGGGCCGGTTACTGGCTGGCCCGCCGGTTGTTCCACTGGTCGTGGTTTGTGCGCCAGCCGCGAGGCTGGCGCTGGCTCGAGGGCCAGTTCGCGCGCATGGCGAACCTGGGGGACGTCAGTGCCCAGAGCTTCTACGGCCACATCCTGACCTTTCGCGGCGTCGGTCTTGGGGCTCGCGAGGAGGGTGTGCGATTACTGCGCCTGGCCGCGTTGGCGGGGGATGGCAAGGCGGCGTATCAGGTGGGCGTGATCTGCCTCGCGGGGACGCCGAGCAAGGCGCCGGATCCGGTGGAAGCGGCGCGGTTTTGGCGTATTGCCTTGAAGGCTGGGCATCCGTTGGCTGAGATCAAGTTGAAAGGGTTGGCGAGTGGCGATGCTGAGCCGTAATTCGATGTCCTTCGATGAGCAAGAGTTGTGGGGGGCTAACGATGGTCAATTATAAATTCTATGGCGAGCTGCTTTCGGCCGATTCTGTTGAAAAAGTCGGTCTGATCAAACTGTGCGAATATTGGCCGGTGAAAACGTCATTTTTGCACGCTGCTACGTGAAATCTGAGTCCGATAGCCTCTGCCACAAAAGCAAGGATTTCAATCTCAAACGCGCACTTTTCTGCCGTGGAAACTAAGGTCGACTTTTTCAACAGAATCGGCCAATAGCGGACATTCGCACCAGGCTTGCTTGAGAAAAAATGCGGATACCGGATGGAGCGAGGTCATTAATAACGTCTGCTGTCTTCATTTTTTTTATCAAGTCGACTTGCGTGGGAACCGGTTTCCCGTCTACCTTTTTGTTACTTAATGCTGGTTTGATGCATCTACCGCCACAACTCAGGGAGCGAGCTGTGCCATACACTCCAAATCCCCAGCACCGTAATGGCGGCTATGCGGCAGTAAAGTCGCAATGGTCTATCTCGCAGCCTGAGGAAGTCGCGTGCTTCGATCTCGCGGTTCAGGCCGAATGGGTATTCAGAGACAGCTTTTGGGGATTGCACATAGGGGCGGCCGGTCTTAGCCCTTTAGGCGTAGCTCCTCCGCCGTCATCTTGCCAACTACATATCGCTAAATTTGTAGGCGATGCGATTGGTAACTGGCACGGTTATCCTGTTGCCCATTGGCTCTCCCCTTATGACAAGCCAAGTGAAACGATTCTTACTTCTTGGTTTGAATTAGGCCTGATTAGCAAGCCCAAAATGGCCAAAATTCATAGGGGGAAACAATGCGCTCTGTAAAGCTCACTATTGCGGGAAGTTACTGGGATTCGCAAATTTACTCGGGAGAGCTATTGCTGTTCGACAACGATGGCGGTTTACATCGTATTGACTGGTCAAGCTTTGTAGACCAAATCGCCTTTAAAAATGATGATATCCAGACTGCCGTGCGTGTCGCTTTTTCTGATAGCGATCTTTTTTATAATCCGAAAGTTGTAAAAATATTGCGCGACCCGGATTTAGAGGCACCTGTTAAAGCGCAACTTTCCAAACTGTCAAGTCTTGAGCTTCACGAAAGTAGGGAGTCTTGGGAGAAAATCTGGACAACAGAAAGTACGCCTTTCAATTTTTTACCAACCGACACTGAAATTTATTATAACAATATCTTTGCAGGTGGGAATGAAGGCCTATACTCCGCGCCCCGCCAAGGGCGTCCCAGTGGTCGATTTACTTCAACTTTCAAGCCCAAACGTCACCATGATGCGACAGTGCTCCAAGTAAAAGCTTCTGATAGTTATACGGCTATTGCTACCGCTTCAGGCGGCGATGGACTATTCGACTTTTCTTTATTGAAAGGCTCCGGAGAAACACTGAGCAAAGCGCGAAAAATAGCGGAAAGACCGTGCAATGCGTGCGACTGGGCTTTTCAGAGCGTGCTTGGATGGAGTGCAAATTCAGCTTTTATGGCTTCGTTTAGAGAAGAGAAAGAACCAAATTCAAAGAAAGTTATCAGAATAGTCGACAGAGTAATTGACCAAAGTGAAATATTTCAGAGCCCAACTGATAAGGACAGCTTTACGTGGGGCGCCCGCGAAAAACTCTATAAACTGACAGGCGGGCACATAGAAATTCAGCACTATCGGGCAAATGAAAAAAAATCTAAGAAAAAATATAATAAAAAATTCAATGCTATTGGTTCGTTGAGCTTTAAAAATCCATCACCTGTGGTCATCGCGTCTGGCACGGCCTCTTTCGGAACTGTGCTTGAATTTTGCGACAGAATACTTGTAATGCGTAGTGATGGATCGGAGGAGGAGTTTCTAGAGGAGCCTGTTCACTGGCGGATCTTTCCAAGATCTGAACATTACAGCAATCAATTGCATATAATTTATGAGGATAGACTCGTAGTTATATCCTTTGTGCATGATTACTTTGTTGATCAGAGTTCAAAGTTGTTTGGGTTTTCCAAAGGTAAAAATGAGTATTCAGATTCTGACTCGGAGCCTTATTTTTAAGGTGCTGAATAACAGCTGAATCGTCCATGCTTTCCTAGGCGAATCTGACGGCGAAGGAAACAGATAATAACTGGACATGCCATGACCGACAGAAGCGCTGTTGATACTATTCGAGGGTATTTTTACCAGTTCGATCTGTCCATTCTCAGCGTCTTACAGCTGGCGGCGCCGGACGATTGCATAGAGATCGAATGTATCGAGGACATCGATATCCGAACGGCGACCGATGTCACGGCTACGCAGTGCAAATATTACGCGAAGACCGAATATAACCACTCAGTCATCAAAGACGCGGTGAAGCACATGGTCTCCCATTTCAGTGAAAGTTTAGCGGGAACGAAACCAAAAGTTTTGTATTCCATTAAGGGGCATTACCTCTCCGGGCAGGAAAAATTAGATGATGGAATAGACGTCGATTTCCTTAAGAGGAATTTCCTGACCTATACGAAGAAAAAAGTTACCTACTATCATCACGTAGAATTAGGTCTCTCCGATGCCGACCTTGAGGAATTTCTAAAGCGTCTCAGTATCGACGTGTGGGCGAAAGAATTTGACGAACAATTCCGCGAAGTGATAGGAGCTCTCCACGCTATCTTTGGAGGAACACTTTTCTCTGCTGAATACTTTTACTACAACAATGCGCTAGCAGTTATCCGCGAGCTCTCAATCAGAGCTGCGCCGGCGGACCGGTCAATTACGAGAAAGAAGTTTTTGACAAGAATCAACACCTCCACTGTCCTATTCAACGAATGGTTCGTCGAAAAGAGGGGTAAGAGGGCCCACTTAGCCGCGCTTCGCAAAGAGTACTTCACGGAGCTCAACGTATCCCCGTTTGAACGCTTCTTCTTGGTAGAGATTGACATAGGCTCGTACGATCGAGGTGACCTCAAGGATTTATTCTTCGAGATTTCCAAGAAGTGGGCCAAGTTGTCCGCGCGGGAGCCTACTCCCTTCTGCCCATACATCTATGTCCATGGAGTCACAGATGACGACCTCGTTTTACTAAAGCGAGAGCTCTGCACGGAAGGATTCAAACTCATAGACGGTCACGATTTCCAGGGCTCGGATTTCAGTTGTCACTCAATCATGCAGAAGGCGACGCATGGTAATGGGATAAAAATTAAGGTTCTAAACTCAC
The DNA here is from genome assembly GCF_030687145.1 of Pseudomonas sp. FP1742. Classification (NCBI taxonomy): domain Bacteria; kingdom Pseudomonadati; phylum Pseudomonadota; class Gammaproteobacteria; order Pseudomonadales; family Pseudomonadaceae; genus Pseudomonas; species Pseudomonas sp. FP1742. Next base: position 1,889,773 of record NZ_CP117460.1, read on the forward strand.
TTCCCAACGTCGAACAAACCGTGGAAGCCATAACGAAAACACGGTGTATCTATCAGTTTCACTTGGGCAGCTGCTATTTCGATTACGACAAGCCAGCGGTCAAGCACGTCAAGATACAGGTAGAACGGCTATCGGATGTCAAATCCATCATCTAACACAGGAACGTGGACATGGAATACGCAAAGGAAGAAGAGCAAATCAACGCCCAAGTGATCGCGGTCTTCCCCGACAAGGTGCGTATTGTTGTAGATGACCTCGAAGATTTTAAGGTGGCGGAAGAATCCTTAAAAGTCGGTTCTTATGTCAAGATTGCGGACAACGAGAACGCAATCCTTATAGCAATTATCGAGAACTTCCAGATCTCCGTCAGCACGCATGGGAAGCGAGATTATATAATCGAAGCTTTTCCCCTTGGTATCTTGAGGGACGGCAAATTCGAACGCGGCGGCGATTCGCTCGCAATTCCTCCGAAGGAAGTGCAGCCGGCGACCATCGCCGACATTAAGAAGATTTACGAGGACTCGGTTCCGAAAGAAACAAGATTTCTATTTTCGACTCTAGCTTCGAACGAGAACGTGCCTGTGCCCGTGAACGGAAATAAATTCTTCAATAAGCATATAGCTGTGGTCGGTTCCACCGGCTCCGGCAAATCGCATACCCTGGCTACAATTATTCAGAGAGCTGTAAAAGGAAAGACGGCGACTTTTCACTTAATAACTCGCACGTAATAATTTTCGACATCCACTCTGAGTATAAGTCGGCATTCCCCTCCGCAAACCATATCGATATCTCGAATCTCGTCTTGCCATATTGGATGCTGAATAGTGAAGAGCTGGAAGAGTTCTTTCTCGACACCGAAGCTAACGATCATAACCAGAGGAACATCTTCAAGGAAGCGATCGTTAGGGATCGACGCGCAAAATTCAGTGGCTCCGAAGCCGAAAAACAAAAGATCCACCTCGACACGCCTATTGTTTTCGACATTAAAGAGGTGCTTGCGTATGCAGTCGCAAAAAACGAAGAGATGGTCGATACTGGAGAAGTCTACGCGTCTAGCAACAAGGAAAAGGGCGGGCAGCCTAAATATACTCAGGGTAGCCTCTACGGGAAGTTGACCAACTTCGTGAATAGACTAGAGAATAAGGTGAACGACAGTAGGCTCGATTTTTTTCTAGGTGAAAAATCAAAAACTATCACGTTCGAAGAGACACTAAAAAAGCTGCTTGGGTACACTTCGCAAAGCGAGTCGAACGTTACCGTTATTGATCTTAGCGGAGTTCCGTTCGAGGTTCTGAGCATAACAGTCTCACTTATTTCGCGCCTAATTTTCGAACATGGATACATTTACAAACGAATCCGTTGCGCCAAGGATCCCAACGAAAAGGTCAACAACGACGTACCAATTCTGCTTGTGTACGAGGAGGCGCACAAGTATGTGCCTAACAGCGACCTTTCCAAGTATCGTTCATCAAAAGTCTCCATTGAGCGTATTGCGAAGGAGGGGCGGAAGTATGGTGTCACCTTGTTGCTAGCGAGTCAGCGTCCATCCGAAATATCAGAAACGATCTTTTCTCAGTGCAGCAACTTCATTGCGATGCGCCTTACTAATCCTGCAGACCAAGGGTACGTGAAGAAGCTACTTCCGGACTCGCTTGGCTCGCTGATCGACAAAATGACATCGTTCCGGCAGGGGGAAGCTTTACTAGTAGGTGAATCCATCATACTTCCGTCAATTGTCCAGATCGAACCGTGTGCTGACGCACCATCCTCAAACGACATCCCCTACTGGCAGCTCTGGAAGGAAGAGTGGAGAGCCATGGACTTCGCGACAATCAAGGCCGAGTGGTACAAGTAATCTCCACGCACCGTGTATGTAGGGGCTTAAAGGGAGAGGCGAGCGTCTGATTTTGACCGATGCCGTTGAAAAGGTCGGTCCGCCCAGACTGCCTGCTCATTGGCTGGTGAAAACTCCTTTTTGCACGCTGCTATGTGAAATCCGAGTCCGGAAGCCTCTGCCAAAAGTAAAGATTTCAATCTCGGACGCGTACCTTTCTGATGTGTAAACAATGGTCGACTGTTTTCAACAGAATCGGCCGATAACTGCCTTCCAGGAAGGGCAGCAGTCTGTCAGACACGGACGCTGAACATTTCTAGGGGGCTAAGGTATCCCGCGGGCGCAACAAGTAGGGCATTAAGGGTTGTCAGACTGAATGCCTGCGTCGATAAGCCCCTTAGTCTCTGCGCTCTTCGATCGATTTTATCGCGCTCAAGGCAGTAAGAGCGGATTGCGGATCGTCAATTAACAACCGGAGTCGTGCTAGGTCACCTACAGAGCCATACCTACCTATGACATTGATGGCAAAGTTCAGTATCTCGGCGTGATCCGTAAAGAATGCTCCATCGAAGTAGCCGGGCTGGATACTAGGACTCTGGAGCGCCGCACGACATATCCCTAGTGCTTGATCGGGGAATGCACGCACCAATTCTACCGAGCGCCCCCCGAAACCGGAGATAGACCTGGAAATTGTGTAAAGAACCCCTATTGCTACGGCAGGGTTTGACTGAAGTACTTTAACTGCTAATGCCGCCTGATTCTCCTCCAGCACAGAGCTAGCGTCCCGCCGTTGAAGCCAATGGTAAAGAACGCCACATGCGAGAAGCACATCCTCATGAGGTTGCCTTCCGAATCGAAGGGTTTCGGCGGGTAGATCATTCCCAAGGGCGCCAAGCGCCACGAATGCAGCGACGAACGTTTCAATAGCTTGTTGAGGTAGCTTCGACTGCTGCGCTGGCAGCTGAGTCCAGCGCATGATGTAGGGAATAGCAAGGCGATCCCCCAGCCGTGCAAGCTCATCAATAAGGGAGCTAAGAAAGAAAGCGTCACCTTCAGCTCCTTCGCATGCGAGACGCAGTAATGAAAGTCGTTCTTGGGCTGGCAACTCCTCAAGTACCTCTATGTAGGCGCTGCAGAAGGGATGGTCAAATTGAGCATTGTAGAAGCCCCACGCTGCGCCGGAAGCCTCTGCGGACTCCGAAGACAGGATTTCGCATACTTGTAGGCGAGCACTCTCTACGTGCTGATTTTCCTCCTCTTGCAAAGCGCCTAACCCGCTGAGTGCCTCAATGGCTGTCTGGGCTAACCATGGATGCAAATCAGGCAGGAGAACTTGGAGTACATCGACGTACCCTTGTCGGATATGGTCCGGGACTTCACGAAGGGCGTGCGCGTAATCGAGAAGGTCGAGGCGGACATGATAGGGAAGAAATTTCCAACGCTCTTGCTGGAGATACGGCAACACATACTGTGCGAAGCTACTCCGAATCTCATATGCCAGACGTGATAGCGCCAAGGTGAAGTAAAGTTCCCCGGGTGACTCGACCTCGCACCATGCAAGTTCCAGTGATGCGGCCAAAGTTGAAGTGCCAGCTCTGTGTAAAGCGAGAAAGCCGCTATGGAGGTCCGAGGCTATGTGGGTGAGGCCCACACGCTCTGAGCCGAACAGGTACGTGGCCGCGAACAGGCCACTGCGAATATTGACCTGCTTCTCCGCTGCTTCCGAATGCAGCCTCCGGAATTCTGCGGCGAGAGTGGCATCCATGCTCTTCACCGCGCCGAGTACCTCCTTTATCCAGCGTCCTTCTGCCATCCCGGCCGTAAGCACTGTAAGAAGCGCAAAGTCGCGATCTGACCAAGCTGTGAGGCTGCTAGGGTCGACTGCTACATTCCACCAACCATCCGCAGTGACCTCAAACCTCAGCCGCGTTGCCTCCTCAGTGAGTCGCGCCGGGAGAGCAGCTATCGCATCTGTGATGAGAAGACGCGCCGCACTGCCACATTCACCAATGAAACATGCTTCCAATAACTTACTGTCAGATACCCTGCTGAGGATCGTCGCTAGCAGCGACTCGTCTTCAATAGCACCGATGATAAATGTACGTAGGGCACCGTATTTCGGTACTGCAAGGGCGGCTAGGATCGCGCCATCATCAAAGCCTGCCTGGCGAACTAGAGCCTCGGTCGCAAAAACGTTGAGGTACATCTCGTGGCACAGGCTCACACGATCACCCCGCAGGTTTAGGACGCCTGAGCCATGAGCTTGCCGCAGAGTCGAGGCCGGTAGGCCGAGTTCAGCTAGGAGCCGATCCACCTCTCTGATCGACAAGCTGAATGTCATGCGACCCACCAGTCGCTCCGCTATTGCGCAAAGTAGGCGTATGCCATCAGTGGCCGAATCACCTAGCTTACGTCGCACGAAATAATCGAAGAGTGCGAACCTGCTCGAAGATTGCGGAATCTCGCGTCCAATCTGGCCAATGAGGTCCGCCTCGATACCAGTGGTGGCAGCCTCAAGGAGGGGAATTAGGGAGGCATCTGAGGATAGGTTGATACTCGCAATTTTCGCCTTCAGCTCATTCCCAGGTCGCCCGACGCTGACATGTCGAAGCTGCAGTAGATCGGGGCGCTCAATATCGATCTGTGATGTGATCACAATCAGCGTGTTGTATCTGACCGATGCAGCGCGAAGAGCCCTTGTGAGTTGAACCCTACTAGCCTCCTGACACTCGTTGTAGCCATCGACAAACACTGCGATCGGCCGGGACATACGCCGAGCAGCTGCAATCAGGGCAGCAGCGGATTGTAGGTCGAGTAGTGCGGCTTCGCGGTCTAGCGATGTAGCCAACTGGCCGTCGAAGGACTTGCAGTCAACTAAGACAGGGAGAATACCTCTAGCAACAACGCGGTTGGCAAGGCAGAGGGACAGCAACGTCTTTCCACAACCTGAAGGACCGCGAATTAGTAGGTTCGCCCGCTCACGCAAGAGCGCGACCTCAATGTCACCTAGCTCGTAGGCCTGTCCGTCCTGATCATAGATGTCCGACACGTATCGCGCGGCCATCGGCCCATAGGTGGCCGCAAACGCACTCGTATAACGATGCAGGGATTGTTCCGCGTCGAGCAAACGCGTGTCGAACGCGTGCTCTACATCAGTTATTCGCCGAAGGCCATGTGCTTCAGCAAAATGATGCCAGCGGTCAGGACTCCACCGGAGGCTGGAGCTCTGATTGATCAGCGCTGAGAATTCGCCAAGATCATTGAGGCTTACTTTGTGATTGCTTGCAGGAAGATCAGAGCCGGTGGGCAGCGAGGGGGTGAACAACACGCAAGCATTGGGGTACCCAGACAGCGAGGCATCGTGTGCTCGCATGGCATCACGTAATTCGTTCTTAGCTTGGAGAGCCTGAAGATAGGCGTTTCGATATTGCTTCCACCGACCAGTCCGCGTCAATGCGGTCCAGTCACCGTTGTAACTTCCGCGCAGTGGGTATGAGACCCCCTTCGCCTCAATGACTAATGTGAGCTGATCAGTACCTATAACGAAGTCGAGTTGGCGACCACCTATGTGCAGGTTTGCAAACACCGTTGCAGAAACGGCACGCTCCTCCAGTATTGCCAGGAGAGTTCGAAGCACTACTCGTTCAGATTCTTCCTCTATGGGGGCGCCGATGAAGAGTGTGATTGTGCTTAAAAACATGTATGCCTTCCCCACCTTATGCTTTGCATTCAGACTGTAAGTTCCGGCACACCTACTGCAGCCAAAAGTCATACGTCAACCGTGTTGCGGCGATTATTTCTCGCTGCAAACGAGTTGGCACATACTGAACTGATTCAAGACAACCGCTAATCACCAACTTATTCCTTCGGCATCGGGGCTCCCCTGCATGAATTTTTAGCTGCTAATCGCCGCCGTGATCCACAGCGGATATTGGAACAGGTAATTTTTCCTTCAATTAAATCGCTATCGTCGGTTGCCTTTAACCCTTGGAGCGGCATGGGAGATCCAAGGAGTTCTTTGAGGACATGCTCGGCATCGGCCTGTTCGTCAATTGAATAGCCGTCAAGGAGCGTACGCACTCGGCCTTCGTACATCCTCCGAGCAAGGTTGGGGGCAATGTCCGAAACCAGTGGGCCTTTACTATCCAGAAGGATAAACGACTCGAAGGTAACGAGCAGTCCTGAGCCAGACGGATTTAGCTGTTTTTTCGGATGTCGACCTACCCACGTAACGCGCCCTGCAATTCCGTGGCTCTGCGGTTCGTTACTGATTCCTCCAATACCAATTACCGCATCAAAGTCCCAGTTCCGCACGTTCCCCATACAGTCGTGAATGCCAAATCGACCACTTCTGTCGGGGTCGCCTATGTGAGTTCTTTTGTACGTGAGGATTCGCATGATTGACCGCCTTGGGCTGTGGTCGTGTTGCCCACCCTTGTGGTGAGTACGGCGGTATCACTGTTACCAAGAACGGAAACGGGTTACAAGGCTTCCATATTCGTTTTCAGATGTCACATCTGGACACCCCAGCGAGAACATTCCGAATGTTCTCAGTAGCTCCATCCCTAGACCATCGCCCCAGGTCTAAAGCGGCTAACCCACGGTGGAGAAATCAAGCCAGGCTTCAGCGAAGCTTTCCCCACATTTGCCTTTTCTGAGCGAAATTTCTGGGCAAGGTCTTCGGAAGTTTCCTTCAAGTTGTGGCGGTTTTCGTGAACTGGTGCGCAGTGAGTTCGATCGGTAGGCTTTGGGAGTCACTGCATATTCAGTGGCAGGGCGTAGGAACCCTTCAACCTCCCAAAGACGACATAAGTGTCGACTTCTGATTTGCGGCTGCTGACTTGCGTCCGTAAAATCAGCTGCGGCGGCTGTGCGCGGGCACGCTTCGGCGTGGTCGAGTGTCTCTGGGGCTCGATATTCCTACCCCGCGTATAGCTGCCACCCATGCCTGTAGGAAGGCAAATGGCAGCTCCTATTTTTCCTGGAGTTCTAAAAATGCCAACACTTCATCCTGATCCACCCTACGAAAAACCAATTCCCCACCCCAAAAACCGCTTCATGGCGTTGACCAGCAACTGCACCGACATGCCCACCCTGTTTGTCGACACCCACGCGCCGCTGGATATTCTGACCGAAGCCGCCAGCTATCGAATCCGCGCCGTCACCCAAGTGCTTGAGAACCTGTCCATGCGCGGTTCAGTCGAGTGCGATTCGATGATCCTCAGTGATTTTGCCTTGCTCTGTGCCATTCCGCTGCGCGATGGCTGTGATGTGCTGGATGTGATTGGGCGGCGGTTGCGGGCTCGGTCTTCGGACTAGAGCCGAGTGGTTTTTGTGGCGAGGGGGCTTGCCCCCGTTCGACTGTGGAAAAGGGGACTGATTTATTTTGAAGGAAATAAATCAGTCCCCTTTTTGATTCAAGCGTTCAAGGCCGCAACTGGGAGCGAATGGGGAGGTGGGGAACCACCAGGCGCATAGATTACAAACTGAATTACCTCGAATTTCCTGGAACACCTTTGAGCTTCTTCTATTGACTCAGTGATGCTTGCGCAGAATCTCGTCCACCGTGGCCAAAGTTAATTTTTTGCCTTCACGATGGCCAGAATTCGTAGCCACACACTGAATATCAAACTTGGCACGGCCTGCCGCTCCTGCAGTCAATAATTCAATTTCCAACGTCGCCGTTTCGCCCGGCTTGATTGTCGCACGCTCAAGGGAACTCCAGATACCGGCTCTATTGGTGCAGTCTGGGAAAAGATCAATGTGTCCCTTATAGTCAACAGCGATGGTAACGGGAATCTCGCCGCCGTTCCTCACGTCAACCTCACTTCGGTATCCCTCAGACGTCGCATCGCAAAGCCGGAAATCGGCCTCTAGCGAAATCTCATATTTTGTCGTGTGCGCCTTTTCTACTTGGTCTGCAGATCGGCCCGAATTGGCCGCGGACTTACGGTTAGCTTTGAAAGCTTTGATCGCTATGATGATCCCCACTGCTGCGAAGAAAAGAGCGAAGGGGTAATAATTTTCGGAAGTCACAAACGGTCCTTAACAAGTGCTGTGGATCTGGATGAAGGTAGAAAGAAGCGTCTAGAGCCCGTAGTTGCAGCGGACGAATGAATCGACCACGTCTTCGAGTAATGTGGTCGGATCTATTTATTACAGTGAAAGAATATATCCGTCCCCATTTCCCTGTGTATTTCCCTGGCCACAGGGAAATCCAGCTATCACTAAGACGGGCCGTTATGCAGTCGTCACTTCTTTTGGTGTAAATGTATCGCGCGCTACGTTACCGATGGTGTTGGTCGTGTAGGCATCGAAACTTCCGCCAATCAAGCCTCCCAGCAGGGGCACGGCTTTGCCGAGATTGATCACGCCTTTTTCACCAAATTTGGTGAACAGCTTGAAGCCTACCTTTTTGTTTATCTCTATCAGAGTCTTACCGGAAATCGACTTCACGGCGTTCATCGCCAGCTTGTTGCCGACGGCAATGCCGATGTCTTTCAGCACTTCCTTGGCGGAGTTGGCTGTGAGGCAGGCGAAAACGAGGGTCTTTACCTTGTCATCCTTGACGTCGTAGCCACCTAGGTGGGCGATGGCGGCGATCATGCGAATTTGTACGAAAAGCACACTTGTGATGTTGGCGGGCAACGCGACGGGCAGTGTGATTAATCCACCCAGGCCGGTAATGAAGCCTGAGGTGGCCGATTTGGTGTTCTGCCAGCGAATCAGGGAATTAGCTTGATCGTAGGCAGGGCTTTCTTCCTTGGCGTAGCTGGCTGCGAGCTCCTCGGCGGAATCAAGACCGGAGAATCCATTCACAGATCTCTCGTAGGCCCAGTCAAGGACTTGCATTATCTTTTCTTGACTTATCAGTTCCATCTTCAGTCTCGGTGTATGATTGATGGCCTTATGATGCCACATTCGTTTGGTTATCCGCATTACCTCGCTTTGAACAATTTTCCTCCAAATCCCTTCGCCACTGCGCTGACAGCAGAACTCCACTTACTAAATAATTGCCCACAATCCGCGACTGAATACTTGCAGACGCTGGTTCGCCAACGTGCGGGGATTCTTGAGGTCGTGATCCGAATTATTCCAGTTTTCAAGGCTGCTATGGACGGTTAGCAGGCTAATCCGCTTTTAGCCGTCTCCACCTGATCAGTCGACTGACCACTATTGGCTGTGGATTTCTGCCTGTCGCCACCGGCAGCTATAGGTCGAAAGCGGTTAACCCACGGTGGAGAAATCAATCCAGGCTCCAGCGAAGCCCCCGCCACGTTTGCCTTTTCTGAGCGAAATTTCTGGGCAAGGTCTTCGGAAGTTTCCTTCAAGTTGTGGCGGTTTTCGTGAACTGGTGCGCATTGAGTTCAATCGATAGGCTTTGGTGGTCACTGAATATCAGTGAGGGGGTGTAGGAACCCTTTAAGCATCGGTAATGCGTTAGCAATCGAAGTCGGATTTGCGGCCGTCAATGTGCGTCCGTAATATCTGTCGCGGCGGCTATGCGCGGGCACGCTTTGGCGTGGTCGAGTTTCCGATGCTCGGTATTCCTACCCCGCGTATAGCTGCCACCCAAGCCTGTAGGAAGGCTTTTGGCAGCTCCCATTTTCATCGGAAGGTCTCAAATGCCAACACTTCATCCTGATCCACCCTACGAAAAACCAATCCCCCACCCCAAAAGCCGCTTCATGGCGTTGACCAGCAACTGCACCGACATGCCCACCCTGTTTGTCGACACCCACGCGCCGCTGGACATTCTGACCGAAGCCGCCAGCTATCGAATTCGCGCCGTCACCCAAGTGCTTGAGAACCTGTCCATGCGTGGCTCGGTCGAGTGCGATTCGATGATTCTCAGTGACTTTGCCTTGCTCTGTGCCATTCCGCTGCGCGATGGCTGTGATGTGCTGGATGTGATTGGGCGGCGGTTGCGGGCTCGACCTTTGGATGCTGGTTAGCCGAGTATCAGAGCTCAAGAGTTGTATTGTTTGAGCGGGCGTCTTCGCGAGCAAGCCCGCTCCCACAGGGGGTATGTTGAGGTACACAGATTGTGTGCTTCCAGCAGAACCAATGTGGGAGCGGGCTTGCTCGCGAATGTGACCCATCAATCACCGCTGCCCTACAAGCAACTCATCTTCTCGCCCAGGCACCGCCAAACTATCAATCACATGCACGCTATACCCCGGCACATTCTTCGCGTGGTGTTTGGCCTGCGAGGCCATTTCCGCTAGCTGGCTCGCGTCGAGCTGTCCGCAGGCCTGTGGATGCAGATGCACCACGCCGATGGACAGGGACAGCAGCGGGAACTCCTGTCTTACGCCCTGGCGGTTGGGGGCGATGAAGCAGCCGGCTTCCAGGTGTTCGCTGCGGTAGAAGCGTCGGCATTGGCTGTGGAAGTCGTCCAGCAGTTGGTTCAGGCGTTTGCGCCAGTCTTCCGGGCCGAGCACCAGCAGGAAGTCGTCGCCGCCGATATGGCCGACGAAGTCGCGGGATGGGTCGATGCGGTCGTTCAGGCATTGCGCCAAACACAGTAGGACTTCGTCCCCGCGACCGTAGCCGTAGATGTCGTTGAAGGGTTTGAAGCTGTCGATGTCCACGTAGCAGATCACCGATTCCCGTTCCTGTTGCAGCAGGCGTGTCAGGCATTGCTGGATCGGCACGTTGCCTGGCAGCAGGGTCAGCGGGTTGGCGTAGCGGGCTTGCTGGATTTTCAGTTCGGTAATCAGTTTGAGTACGTCGATCACTCGACCCAGGCCCAGATAGCCGCCGTTGAGGGTGATGATGAAGTCTTCTTCGATGCGCTGGCGGGCGCGGCTGGTGATCAAGCGGCTGACCTGTTGCAGCGACTGGCTCAGCTCCACGGCGAGGAAGTCGTCGCTCATCAGGCGGCTGATAGGTTTGCGGGCGAACAGGTCGGTGGCAAAGGGCTTGAGCAGGGCGTCCGAGAGCGAATGACGATGGACGATGCCGCACGGCTGGCCCTGCTTGTCGAGCACCGCCAGGGAGTTCAGGTTGGCCTGGCGGCGGAAGGCTTCCAGTACGGTGGCGGTCGGGGTGTCGCTGGTCACCGCCGGTTGGTCGTTGAGCAGGGCGCTGAGGTCACTGGCGTCCTCGTTCAGCATCGCTGCGGCGCTGGTTGGTTTGGGCATCAAGGTTCGGGCATCGCGGGGCGGATGCTCCTGGGGCCGGCAGAGCAGATAGCCTTGCACAAGATCGACGCCCATTTCGGTCAGCACGGCGAGTTCTTCTGCCAATTCGATGCCTTCGGCGATCACTTTTGCCCGCGAAGCCTTGGCGATCTGCAGGATCGAGCCGACGAATTCACGCTTGAGCGCGTCCTGATGAATGCCGTCGATAAAGTGTCGATCGATCTTGACGTAATCCGGGCGCAATTCAGACCACAGCCGCAAGCTTGAATAACCCGCGCCCAGATCATCCAGGGCAATGGAAAAGCCCATTGCCCGATAGTGATGCAGGGCGGTTTGCAGCAACTGGAAATCGTCGGTCGGGGTCTGTTCGGTGAGTTCGATCACCACCTGACTCGGCGGTATGCCGAAATCCTGCAACAGTTGCAGGGTGCGTCCGGGTTGGTGGGCGGCTTCGAGCAGGGATTCCGGGGAGACGTTGAGGAACAGTTTGCCGGGCAGTTGCTGTTCATTGAAACGTCGGCAAGCGCTTTGCCGGCAAGCGATCTCCAGTTCGCTGAGGCGACCGGCCTGGCGGGCGACCGCGAACAGGGCGATGGGGGAGTGCAGCGGGCTGTTGGAGGGGCCACGGCTGAGGGCTTCGTAGCCGATGATACGTCGTTCAGAGAGGGAAATGATTGGCTGGAACAGGCTGTGCAAACCGCTTTGAGTCAGTATTGAGCTCAAGGCACTCGGCTGTTCGGTTGTGGTCATGGCGATCTCTGGCGATAAAAAAAGGACCGGGAGCGTAAAGCTCCCAGTCCTTTATTTCACGACAGAATGATGTCTGTTTGATGACACTCCGGGGAGCGTCAGCATTAAATTGCCATCATCCTGATTGTCACCACTTAGTGCTTGGCGACCGCGGTGTTGAGTTTCAAGTAATCCAGCAGAATCCGCCCGGTTTCGCTCAGGTAGGCGTCGTCTTCTGGCTTGGTCTTGTCCGGCTCGGCCGCGATGGCATCTTCGTCTTCTTTCTTCAGCTCTTTGAGCGGCTCTTCACCCTTGGCCTTGCGACGGATGTTCTCCATGGCCAGTTGCTTGGCTTCGATATCGGCGTGTTGTGCACGACGGTCGGCTTCATTGAGGCTGACGGTTTTTTCGGCCATCAGCTTCTGGGCCAGGGCCAGTTTGTCGCGGATGAACACGAACTCCGCGTCTTTGGCCGTGCGCACGTCATGCTCGGACTTAAGCGCTGTGATGAACGGTTTGAACGGGTCAACCGCCGGCTTGATGGCCGCACGGATGGTGTCCCACGGCATGGCTTCCGGCAGGGCGCTTTCACCGATTTCCTTGGTGTCGATGATCGACGGGTAATCGATGTCCGGCAGTACGCCCTGATGCTGGGTGCTCTGACCGGAAACCCGGTAGAACTTGGCCAGGGTCAGTTTCAGTTCGCCATGGTTCAGCGGCTGAATGGTTTGCACGGTGCCTTTGCCGAAGGTCTGGCCGCCGATGATCAGTGCACGGTGGTAGTCCTGCATGGCGCCGGCGAAGATCTCCGAAGCCGAGGCGGACAAACGGTTGACCAGCAACGCCATCGGGCCTTTGTAGAACGCACCCGGGTTTTCATCTTCCAGTACATCGACCCGGCCGTCGGCATTACGCACCAGCACGGTCGGACCTTTGTCGATGAACAGGCTGGTCAGCTCGGTGGCTTCCTGCAAGGAACCACCGCCGTTGTTGCGCAGGTCGATGACCACGCCGTCGACCTTGTCTTTCTGCAGCTCGGTCAGCAGCTTCTTGACGTCGCGGGTGGTGCTCTTGTAGTCCGGATCGCCGGCACGGAAGGCCTTGAAGTCCAGGTAGAAGGCCGGGATCTCGATGACGCCGAGCTTGTAGTCCTTGCCATCCTGCTTGAGGCTGAGGATCGACTTCTTCACCGCCTGATCTTCAAGCTTCACCGCTTCGCGGGTGATCGGCACGATCTTGGTGGTCTGGTCGTTCGGCGCATTGCTGGCCGGGATCACTTCCAGGCGCACCACGGTGCCTTTCGGCCCACGAATCAGTTTGACCACTTCGTCCAGGCGCCAGCCGACCACGTCGACCATCTCTTTGTTGCCCTGGGCCACGCCGATGATCTTGTCGGCCGGTGCCACTTGCTTGGTCTTGTCGGCCGGGCCGGCAGGCACCAGGCGCACGACTTTGACTTGATCGTTATCGCTCTGCAACACGGCGCCGATGCCCTCCAGGGACAGGCTCATGTTGATGTCGAAGTTCTCCGCGTTATCCGGCGACAGATAGTTGGTGTGCGGGTCGTAGGACATGGCGAAGGTGTTGATGTACGCCTGGAAGATATCTTCCGCGCGGGTCTGGTCCAGACGCGCCAGCTGATTCTTGTAACGCTTGGTCAGGGTTTCCTGGATCTGCTTCGGCTCTTTGCCGGAGATCTTCATCCGCAACACTTCGTCCTTGACGCGTTTGCGCCACAGGTCGTCCAGTTCGGCGGTGGTCTTGAGCCAAGGGGCATCCTTGCGGTCGACCAGCAAGGTTTCCTTGGTGGTGAAGTCGATCTTGTCGACGCCCTTGTTCAGCTCGGCAAGGGCAAAGTCCAGACGCGCCTTGACGCGGTCCAGGTAGCGCTTGTAGATGGTGAACCCGGCGTTCAGGTCGCCGCTCTTGAGGAAGTCGTCAAACTGGGTTTTCCATTTGTCGAATTCGGCGATGTCACTGGCCATGAAGTAGCTGCGTGATGGATCCAGCAGCTTGAGGTAGCTGTCGTAGATGATCATCGAGCGCGCATCGTCGAGCGGCGGCTTGCTGTAATGGTGACGCTTGAGCAATTCGACGACGTTCAGACTGGCGATGACTTCGTCGCGATCGGGCTGAAGCTTGTCCCAGCTGTTGGCTGCGAACGAATTGCTCGACATCGGCAAAAGACCGAGACCAATGACAAGAGCGAGGGCGGTGCTGGGGAAAAAATGCTTCATGCTGATTCGACGCGGGGACAATTGATCACGCATATTAGGCCGTCTTTGAAGTCGCCGGTTCCCACAAGGGCCGGTCGCATAATGCAAGAAAGCCCGGCGCTATAGCTTCGGGCTCAGTCCAGACTCACTATGGAGGCACTGTGAAAGCATTGCAAGGCGTTGAGGGGCGAGTGGAGTGGGTTGAAGAGCCGAGTCCTACATGCGATGTAGGACAAGTTCGTATCCGAGTGGCGGCAGCGGGGCTCAATCGAGCCGATTTGTTACAGAAAGCAGGCCTTTATCCGCCACCGCCGGGAGCCAGTCAAGCACTGGGTCTTGAGTGTTCGGGGGTGATCAGCGAGGTCGGTCCGGGCTCGTCCTGGCAGGTCGGCGATCGGGTTTGCGCCTTGCTGGCCGGGGGTGGGATGGCCGAAGAGGTAGTTGTCGACGGACGGCATGTGTTGCCGGTTCCCGAAGGTTTGTCCCTGGCCGAGGCCGCGGCGTTGCCGGAAGTGTATGCGACCGTTTGGCTGAATGTGTTTCAACTGGCTTCGCTCAAACCGGGTGAGAAAGTTCTTCTGCACGCCGGAGCAAGTGGAATCGGTTCAGCTGCCATTCAGCTGTGCAAGGCGTTTGGTAATCCGTGCTGGGTCAGCGTCGGCTCCGAGGATCGCCTGGCCTACTGTGAAGCACTGGGTGCCCAGGGTGGAGTGGTGCGCAATAAGGATCTGGAGCGCCTGAACGATCTTGGGCCGTTCGATGTGATCCTGGATCCAGTGGGAGGCAGCTACGCGGCGTTGAACCTCAAGCTGCTGGCCCGCGATGGTCGCTGGGTGTTGATCGGTTTGATGGGGGGGCGTGAGGCGCAGCTGGACCTGGCGCAGGTGCTGGCCAAGCGTGTGCAGCTGCTGGGTTCGACCCTGCGCAATCGCGACGAGCAGTTCAAGGCCGATTTGTTCAGCGATCTCGGCCAGCATGTCTGGCCGCTGTTTGCCGAAGGGCGTTTGAGCCCGCAACTGGCCAAGACATTTGCGATCAAGGATGCCGAAGCGGCGTTTGCGGAGCTGGCGACCAATCAGGTGTCGGGCAAGTTGGTGCTGGTGATCGACGAAAGCCTGACCTGACGACACTTAACCTGTGGGAGTGGGCTTGCTCGCGAAGACGGTGTGTCAGTCGACATCAATGTTAAATGACACACTGCCTTCGCGAGCAAGCCCGCTCCCACATTGGTTTTTGGTTACTTCCAGATATGGATCGGCCAGCCGGCTTTTTCGGCGTGTTCGAGCAACACCGGATCCGGATTCACCACATGCGGGAAATCCACCGTCAGCAACAGCGGTAAATCGTTGCGTGAATCGGAATAGAAACTCGCGCCTTCAAGGTTTTCCTCTTCGGCGTCCAGCCATTCCAGCAAGCGGGTGATCTTGCCTTCGCGGTAGGTCAGGGTGCCGACGGTGTTGCCGCTGTACACCCCGTGCGTCACTTCCAGTTCGATGCCGAGAATTTCGTCGATGCCCAGACGTTCGGCAATCGGCTTGACCAAATGCGTGCCCGAGGCCGAGATCACCAGGATCCGGTCGCCGGCCTTGCGGTGGGCGGCGATGGCTTTGGTGGCATCGCTGAAGATGATCGGCTCGATGAAGTCTTCCACCCAGGGCGCCACCAAGTGCTCGAGCTCTTGCGGCGTGCGACCGATCAGCGGCTCCAGGCTGAAGGCCATGTAGTCTTCCATGGCCAGGTGGCCCCTGCCGTACGCGTCCATCAATTCCTTGTCGCGACGCAGGAAGGATTCGCCATCGACCCAGCCGAGGCGGGCCATCTGCTCGCTCCAAAGCGAGGCGCAGTCGCCGTGGATCAGGGTTTCGTCCAGATCAAAAATTGCCAGGGCCATCAGTGCAGTTCTCTCTTCAACATCAGCAAGGCCATCAGGCTACCTCACACAGGGCTGTCGGATCGATGGAAAGTGCCAGGCGCTGACCATCGGGATGCAGGTCGGACGCCGAGCGGTTCAGCACATCCACCACCAATTCCACCCCCCGAGCTTCCACCCGATAGCGAATCACGTTGCCCAACAGGCTGTGGCTGCGCACCTGCGCGTCGAGTTCGCCGTTGAGGCTCA
Organism: Pseudomonas sp. FP1742; assembly: GCF_030687145.1. Classification (NCBI taxonomy): domain Bacteria; kingdom Pseudomonadati; phylum Pseudomonadota; class Gammaproteobacteria; order Pseudomonadales; family Pseudomonadaceae; genus Pseudomonas; species Pseudomonas sp. FP1742. The sequence goes on from NZ_CP117460.1 coordinate 1,905,817, forward strand.
GTTCGATGGCCTCCGGACGAATGGCGATGCGGTGGGTGATCGGCCGTTGCAACAGTTTGCTGGCGCTGGCGGCGTCCAGCAGGTTGTAGTTGCCGATGAAGCCTGCGGCAAACACATCGACTGGCGCGGTGTAGAGGGTTTCGGCATCGCCGCTCTGTACGATCTTTCCCTGATTCATCAGGAAAATTCGGTCAGACATGGTCAGGGCTTCTTCCTGATCGTGCGTGACGAAGATCGTGGTCAGGCCGAGTTCGCGCTGGATCTGACGGATCTGTTCGCGCAAGTGCTTGCGAATCCGCGCATCCAGCGCCGACAGCGGTTCATCCAGCAACAACAGCCGAGGCCGGGTCACCAACGAGCGAGCCAACGCAACACGCTGGCACTGGCCGCCGGACAGTTGATGCGGGTAACGGGCGGCGAAGTCGTTCAGCTCCACCAGGCTCAACACCTCGGCGACGCGCTTGTGGCTGTCGTCGGCGTTGACCTTCTGCATGCGCAAACCGAAGGCGACGTTCTGCTCCACGGTCATGTTCGGGAACAGCGCGTAACTCTGGAACACCATGCCGATTCCGCGTTTTTGCGGGCTCAGCGGGACGAGGTCGTGACCTTCCAGCAGAATCTGGCCGCCGTCCACCGAAGTCAGGCCGGCGATGCAGCGCAGCAGCGTGGACTTGCCGCAGCCGGACGGGCCGAGCAGGGTGACGAATTCGCCTTTCCTGATTTCACAGTTGATGTCGCTGAAGACGGTGGTGCCTGAGTAATTCTTTTGCAGATGTTGGACGCTGACATAGCTCATTCGCTTTTGTCCTTGTTCAAGATATTGGCCGCCCAGGTCAGAACCAGCACAAAGAAGAAGTAGGAAATCACCAGCGCGCTGGTGAAGTGACCGCTGCTGTTACGCATATTGTTGAGGTAGACCTGCAAGGTTTCATAGCGGGTGCCGACGAGGATGTTGGCGAACACGAACTCACCGAACAGGAACGAGAACGACAGTAGCAACGCCACCATCAGACCCTTGCGCAGGTTCGGCAGCACCACCAGGAAAGCTGCTTGAAAAGTGCTGGCGCCGAGCAATTGTGCGGCGTCCATCAGGTCGCGCAGGTTGATGGCTTGCAGGTTGTTGGTAATGGCCCGATACATGAACGGCAGCGCCACGGTGAAGTAGCAACCGATCAGAATCCACGGCGTACCCACCATCGCGAACGGCCCGGAACCGTAGAGCTGCAACAGCCCCACCGACGACACCACCGGCGGCACCGCGAAGGGCAGCAGGATCAGGATGTTCATCAGCGCGTCGAGCTTAGGGAAGTGGTAATGCACCACGAACAGCAGCGGCAGGATCAGCACCACCGACAGAATCAGCGAGCCGATACACACCAGCAGCGACTGGCCGAACGCGTCGAGAAAGCGCGGATCGCTCCACAGCTGGATGTACCACTTGAAGGTAAAGCCGCTGGGCATAATCGTCGCCGACCAACTGCTGGCGATCGAGTAGATCAAGGTTCCGAGCAGCGGCAATAACAGAATGGCAAACAGCAAATACACGATGACCCGGTGGTAGACACCGACGGGCCCCAGTTCAGCGCGAGACATGGTAGCTCCTCTTCAACAGCAGCTGATGCACGATGGTCACCAGGGTCATCAACGCCACCAGCACCACGGCCAAGGCGCTGGCGAGGTTCGGGTCGAGGGAAATGTCGCCGGACACCATCGCGGCGATGCGGATCGGCAACACGTTGAAGTTGCCGGTGGTCAGGGCGTAGACCGTGGCGTAGGCGCCGAGGGCGTTGGCCAGCAGAATCACGAACGTGCCCAGCAGTGCTGGAGTCAGCACCGGCAGACCGATGTGCCGCCAGAATTGCCAGCCGTTGGCGCCGAGCAGTGCGGCAGACTCACGCCAGTCTTCGCGCAGTGCATCGAACGCCGGGTAGAGCAGCAGCACGCCCAGGGGAATCTGGAAGTAGGTGTAGAGAATGATCAGCCCGGTTTTCGAGTACAGGTTGAAATCCTGAATGATTCCGGCCTGTTTCAGCATGATGGTGAAGGTGCCGTTGAACCCCAGCAAAATGATGAACGCGAAGGCCAGGGGCACACCGGCGAAGTTGCTGGTCATGTTGGCGAACGCATTCACGAAGTTGCGCAGTTTCGAGTCGACCCGGCGCAGGGAGTAGGCGCCGAGCACGGCAATGACGATGCCGAATACGCTGGACCAGAAACTGATCTCGAGGCTGTACTGGATCGCCTGCAAATAGAACTTCGAGTTGAAGATTTTGCTGAAGTTGGCCAGGCCCCAACCGAACTCTTCCGATTGCAGGCTGTTGATCATCACCCAGAGCAGCGGGGCGATCTCGAACACGAAGAAGAAAATCGCGAAGGGCACCAGGCACAGAGCGGCCAGCCATTTACCGCGGGTCATGGCATTCACTTGAGCAACTCCTGGCACACAGGTTTGTCGTGGGGCACGCCCAGCAGTTCGCAGACGGTGCCGCACAGTTCGGTTTGTTTCGGTGCTGCGCTTTGGCTGAAGCTGAAGGCGTCGCCGAGGACGAACAGCGGCACTTCCCGTTCCTCTGGCAACAGGCCGTTGTGCGAGCGGTCGTTGTTCATGCCGTGGTCGGCGGTCACCAGCACCTGGTATCCGCCGTCGAGCCAGCCTTGCAGGTAGTCGGCGAGGATGACGTCCGCCGAGCGGGCGCTGTTGCGGTATTGCGGGGTGTCGAGGCCGTGCTTGTGCCCGGCGTCGTCGATGTTCATGGGGTGGACCAACAGAAAGTTCGGCGCGTGGCGCAGGCGCAGGCTTTCCGCGTCGGCGAACAGGTGCGAATCCGGGTAGTGGTCGTTCCAGTAGAAGTGACCGTGCTGGATCGGCAGTGTGGGGTCGTCGGTGTGACGGTCCCGGGCGGCCACGAACGGCGAACGGTTATACAACTCGCTGACCCAGTGATAGGCCGCGGCGGCGGTTTTCAGGCCGGCGTCGGTGGCGTAATGGTAGATGCTGCGCTGATTGGACAGGCGCGAGACGTTGTTGTGAACGATGCCGCTGTCGATCGGCGTAACGCCGGTCAGAATGCATTCGTAAAGCGGTCGGGACAGGGCCGGCAGTTCGCACTCCAGTTTGTAGAGCGCCGCGCGTCCTACGCCAACGTAAGCCTGCAGATGCCCCATGGCGTGGCGCGCGACTTCGTAGTTGAGGCCGTCGAGCACGACAAGGATGACGTTGTGCTTCATGGGGGTTGGGACTCCGCAAAAACAGGTGTTCGAAAAGGCTCAGGCTTCACTCGATCCAGTGTGGGAGCGGGCTTGCTCGCGAAAGCGGCGTGTCAGTCAACAAATGTGTTGAATGTCAGTCCGCCTTCGCGAGCAAGCCCGCTCCCACATGGATCTCCATCAGATCCCCCAATGGGGATCTATTGCCTTACGGCATATTGATGATGACTTCTTCCTGCCACTTCTGCGGCAGCGACTTGGAGGTCTTTTCCCACGCATCCGCGTCTTTGATCGGCGTGACTTTTTTGTACTGCTCGTTAGGCAGCAGCTTGGCCTTGACCTCTTCCGGCAGAGTCAAGTGCTCGGCGCGAATTGGACGGGCGTTGCCTTTTGCCAGGTTGATCTGGCCAGCGTCGCTGAAGATGTATTCGCGGGCCAGTTTGGCGGCGTTCGGGTGCTTGGCGTATTTGTTGATGATGGTGGTGTAGCCGGAAATCACCGAGCCATCGGACGGAATCAACACGGTGTAGTCATCCGGATTGGCCATCTTGGCCTTGTAGCTCAGGCCGTTGAAGTCCCAGACCACACCGACTTCGATTTCACCTTTTTCCATGGTGGCGATCGTCGGGTTGGCCATGGACAGGCGGCCTTGCTTGGCGATGTCGGCGAACAGCAACAGGGCCGGCTGAATGTTTTTCTCGTCACCACCGTTGGCGAGGGCGGCGGCCAGTACGCCGTTGGCAGCCTGGGCTGCGGTGCTTACGTCACCGATGGAGACTTTGTACTTGCCGCTCTTGAGGTCGGCCCATTTGGTCGGTGCTTCGGAACCGTGCAGCAGCTTTTTATTGATGATGAACGCGATGGAGCCGGTGTAGGCCAGTGCCCAGTTACCGTCCTTGTCCTTGGCCCATTCCGGAACCTGTGCCCAAGTACTCGGCTTGTAAGGTTGCACCACGCCCTGCTTGACCGCGATCGGGCCGAAGGCGGCTCCGACGTCGCCGATGTCGGCTGTGGCGTTGTCTTTTTCGGCGGCGAACTTGGCGATTTCCTGGGCCGAGCTCATGTCGGTGTCGATGTGTTTCAGGCCGTATTTCTTGGCCAGGTCTTCCCAGGTGCCTTTCCAGTTGGCCCAGTCATCGGGCATGCCGACGCTGTTGACGGCGCCTTCCGCTTTCGCAGCGGCTTCGAGTGTTTTCAGATCGGTATCCGCCGCCATGGCGGCAGTGCACAGGGCAATGGTCGAGCCTAACAGTGATGCCAGGAAAAACTGTTTCATCCGAAGCTCCTTTGGGCGTTTTCAACGCTGCGATTGCGGTTGTGTTGGTCTAGGTCAGCAATACCTGAGCCAATTTAGGCGTCCTGGATGACATTTTGATGTCGACGACCGGTCGGCCTGAATTTCCTGTGCTCGGATACGCGGGGTGCGAGATAAGCGTAGACCATGGCTAAAGGGCTGATATGAAAGGGACTTGGCCATAAAATTGCAGGTGTCAGAAGCAACCGTTCGGCGGCTTTGTCATCTGTCAGTCATCTGCAGTGCCTAGGCTTGCAGGCAATTGATGGAGCCCGGTTTCGATCGCGGTTCTGCCCTGAATCAGTGCTGGTCTAGTCCAGATAGGTAACGTTAATGCGCATCGAGACAACCAAAGCGGTGACAGCGATCGGGCAGGTTCTGCAAGAACAGCTCGACCACGGCCTGTTGGCGCCCGGGAGCAAGTTACCGGCCGAGCGCAAGCTCAGTGAGTTGTTCGGTACCACGCGGATTACCGTGCGTGAGGCGTTGTTGCAGTTGGAGGCCCAGGGCCAGATTTATCGCGAAGAGCGGCGCGGCTGGTTCGTGTCGCCGCCGCGATTGGCTTATAACTTGATGCAGCGCAGTCACTTTCACGCGATGGTCAGCGCCCAGGGGCGGGTGCCGTCCACCGAGGTGATTTCCGCGCGTTTGCAGCCGGCGTCAGCGGCGGTATGTGCCTGGCTGCAGTTGCCGGCGCTGTCGAGCGTGATCCAGATCTGCCGCTCGCGACGGATTGACGGGCGATTGGTGTTGTACGTGGAGCACTACCTGAACCCGCAGTATTTTCCGGGGATTCTGGATTTCGATCTGAATCAGTCGATGACCGAACTGTATGCGCGGCATTACGACTTGCACTATGGGCGGGTGCGCTTCGAGATTGTGCCGACAGCGCTGTCGGTGGACGCGGCGGCGGCTTTACGGGTGTCGGTGGGCAGCCCGGGGTTGCGGATTGCCCGGGTCAACTACGATCAGCACCAGCGGCTGATCGATTGTGACCTGGAGTTTTGGCGCCATGATGCGATTCATGTCGGGGTGGATGTGGTCTGAACCCGTGCTGCGCCTGCCCACACGATATTTCCCGTCTACGCAGATTGTTCGCCACCGGGGGTGATCACCTGAATGCTCATGCGCGGTGTCGCCAGATCCAATCCGGCCTCATCCAGATGCCGCTTGAGCGACAGGTTGAACGCCCGGGACACTTCCCACTGCTTGATCGGCGCAGTCTTGAAGCGCGCGCGAAGAATCGCATTGCCTGACTCGAAACTTTCGACCCCCTGGATCTCCAGCGGCGACCAGATGTTGCGCCGTTGCAGCGGGTCGGTGCGCATTTTCTGGCCGACGTCGCGCATCAGTTTGATTGCCTCGTCGATGTCCATGTTCGAGGGCACCGCCACCCGGAAGATCGCGTAGCCGAATTCCCGGGAGTAGTTCTTGATGCTTTTGATTTCGCTGAACGGGATGGTGTGAACGATGCCGTCGATGTCCCGCAGGCGCACGGTGCGGATGGTCAGGCCTTCGACCGTGCCCAGGTGGCCGCCGACGTCCACGTAATCGTCGATGGCCAGGGAGTCTTCGATGATGATGAACAGCCCGGTGATCAGGTCGGCCACCAGCGATTGCGCGCCGAAACCGATGGCCAGGCCGATGACACCGGCACCAGCCAGCAGCGGCGTGACGTTCATGCCCATGTTCGCCAGGGCGACGATCAGAGCAATGATGAAAATCGCCACGAACAGCACGTTGCGGATCAGCGGCATCATCGTCTGCGCCCGGGCATTGGCCAGGCCTTTGCGCGAGCGGGTGAGGGCGTGGTGCACGGCGGTGTCGCTGAGAATCCAGATCAGCCAGGCAAAAATCAGCGTGCCACCGAGGCTGAACAGTTTGACGCTGACTTCATGGCCTTCGCCTTCGGTGAAGCGGATCAGCGACATGCCCCAGACCCGCAGGCCGAGTTCGATGAACGCCAGCCATACCACGAGATGGGCGAGGGTGTAGAAGAAGCTTTTCAGGCGATCCGAATACAACGCATGGCGTTTGGGGCCGCGTTGGGGCTTGAGTGAATGGCGGCGCACCAGCCCGTTGATGACCATGCACAGCACCAGCAGCACGGTGCAGATCAGCGACTGACGCAACGCGGTGCTGGTGTCGCCGGCGGAGACGAAGGTGGCGAACAGCGAGATGCCCACCAGCACCAGCGCCGGCAGATACCAGAAGGTCCCGAGGATCTCGATCGTGTCGCTCAGGGCGCGGCGGGTCAGACGCCGGGATAACGGTTGGTTGCGGATCAGGTGTGCGATGGGCCGCCGGAAACGCAGAATGAAAAGCCCGGTGAAGATCGCCGCCAGCACATTGGCCAACGTTGCCGCCGTATGGGCCAGGTGGCTGCCGAGGCTGGCGATCAGGCGCGGGTCGTTCAGGGCTTCTCCGAAAGCGGCGAAACTGCCGATCAACCATAACGGGCGGAAAGCCTGATGCCGCAGGATATACAAGGCGCGGTGACGATGCGGGCCATCGAGCACGGAAAATGCGATGACGCAGATCGCCGAGAAACAGGTGCCGACCACCAGCGCATAAGCCAGCACCATGGCCAGGCTTTTGCCCAATGACGAGGGCAGGGCGTAGGTCATGTAGACGGTCATGACCAAGGCGATCATCCACGGCCCGAGTTTGCGCAAGGCAAAGCGCAACATGTCCAGGGCCTTGGGGTGTTGCGGCAGTTCTTCGGTGAGGCCGAAGCGCATGCGCACCCGGTGGCCGAGCCAGATCAGGGCGGCGGCCAGCAGGCTCCAGACCATTAGGATCATGGCGAAGGCAAAGATGATCGGTAGCCATTCGTTGGCCGGCAGCATCAGCGCCTCCAGCTCATCCTTGGCCAGATCGACCTCTTCGGACCAGCGCGTGAGGGGGCTGTCGGCACCGGAAAATTGCTTTTCGAAACCGGCCAGGGTGCCGCCGATCAGGCCCAAAACGCCTTGTTCGGTGGTCGGCTGGGCTTTTTTGGTGACGTCGCGCAGCTTCTTCAGGTCCGCCAGGAGTTTGGTCCGCTGCTGATCGTTTTCCAGCGACTTGATGACTTCGTCCAGCGATTGCCCCAACGGCTCTTGCGCTTCTGGCTGGGCTTTAGTCGAGCTGAGCAGGCTTGGCAAACCGACCGCCTGGGCAGGGGCCATCGGCAGCAGTGTCATCAGGCAGACAAGGAACAGACAGGGCAGGGCAAAAAGACGAGCGAACACTAGGCAGTCAACCTCGGATGGGCGAATCGGCCGAGTGTACGAGCCCGTCAAAATCAATGCGAGCCGGGCGTAAGGATTTATTCGTTGAGTTTGGCGAGGATTTTGTAGATCACGGTGGCGAGGATCATCAACATGCCGACCCACATCGCGAACACACCGGCGTTCTTGTCGCGGAAGTTGAAGCCGATGGCCAGCATGATCATCCCGGAAAGAATCGGGATCAGCATGGCATGAAACGAAGACATCGAAATCATGGTGACAGCCTTGTCGGAGGGGTTACTGCAAGTCTAGGTGGCTTTCGGGCGGGCGTTGGTGATGTGAGTCAGAAGCAGCGCAATCCATGTGGGAGCGGGCTTGCTCGCGAAGAGGGAGTGTCAGTCGACATTAATGCTGCCTGACACACCGCCTTCGCGAGCAAGCCCGCTCCCACATGGGATTACGGTAATTCCTGGCAGGCGTAAAACGCGCTCAGCACTTTGACCAGGTGCGCCAGGTCATGGCTGCCGCACAGCTCGCGGATCGAGTGCATGGCGAACGTCGGCAGGCCGATGTCCACGGTGCGCACCCCCAGGTGGCTGGCGGTGATCGGGCCGATGGTCGAGCCACAGCCCATGTCGCTGCGCACCACGAAGCTCTGCACCGGTACTTCTTCGGCCATGCACAAATGACGGAAGAACCCGGCGGTTTCGCTGTTGGTGGCGTAACGCTGGTTGCTGTTGACCTTGATCACCGGGCCGGCGTTGAGTTTCGGGCCGTGATTGGCATCGTGTTTGTCGGCGTAGTTCGGGTGCACGCCGTGGGCGTTGTCGGCCGAGACCAGCAGGGATTTCTGAATGGTCCGGACGAACTCATCCCCTTCGGGCAACAGGCGACGCAGGGTTTGCTCAAGCATCGGACCGTCGGCGCCACAGGCCGAGCAGGAGCCGACTTCTTCGTGATCGTTGCAGACCAGGACGCAGGTTTCGTCGGTTTCGGTCGTCAGCAAGGCCTGGAGGCCGGCGTAGCACGACAACAGGTTGTCCAGACGCGCACCAGCGATGAAATCGCCATGCAGGCCGATGATCGCCGCGCTTTGGGTGTCGTAGAAGCTCAGCTCGTAATCGAGCACCACGTCGGCGTTCAGGCCATGTTCGCGGGCCAGCTGATCGGTGAGCACGGCGCGGAAGTCCACGCGCTCGTCACCGGCGAACTGCGCGAGAATCGGCGGCAATTCGGTCTGGGCATTGATCGCCCAGCCCATATTGGCTTCACGGTTGAGGTGAATGGCCAGGTTCGGAATGGTCGCGATCGGCGCCTTGAAATCAATCAACTGGCTCTCGACCTTGCCATCACGGCGGAAGGTCACGCGGCCGGCCAGGGACAGATCACGGTCGAACCATGGCGCCAGCAATGCACCGCCATAGACTTCGACGCCCAGTTGCCAGAACCCCTGGCGCTGCAGTTCCGGCTGAGGCTTGACTCGCAGGCACGGGCTGTCGGTGTGCGCGCCGACCAGGCGAATACCACCGTGCAGGGGCGAATGGCGGCCCATTTTGATTGCAACGATCGAAGAGTCGTTACGGGTGATGTAGTAACGACCATTGGCTTCGGTGGTCCACGGCTCACGCTCGTCGAGGCGCACAAAACCGGCCGCTTCCAGACGCTGGACAAGGCTGGCGGTGGCATGGAACGGGGTAGGGGAGGCCTTGAGAAAGTCGATCAGGCCTTGGTTCAACTCTTCGCGCATAAGAAGCTCCAGACAGCAGTGGCGCCAGTTTAACGTATTGGCCAAAAAATTGGCGGCGGGCTGACGGTGTTGCGTCTGCAGGTGATCCCTGTGAGAGCGGGCTTACCCGCGAAAGCGGACTGACATTCAACATTAATGTTGGCTGATGCACCGCCATCGCGGGCAAGCCCGCTCCCACAGGTTTTTTTCTTGCGCTTAAAACGGTGCCGGGCACTCAAAGCGCAGGCGTTCGCCGCTTTGCGGATGAGTGAAGCTCAGCATGCTCGCGTGCAGGCACAGGCGTGGCCAGGCGGCCAGGGCTTGCTCATGGGCGTAGAGACCGTCACCCAGCAACGGGTGGCCGATGGAGAGCATATGCACGCGCAACTGGTGGGAACGGCCGGTGATCGGCGTCAGCTCGACGCGGCACCAGTCGCCACAACGCTCCAGTACGCGCCAGAAGGTCAGGGCGTGCTTGCCGAATTCGTGGTCCACCACGTGACGTGGCTTGGTCGGCGGATCGTAGCGCAGGGGCAAGTCGATGCTGCCACTGTCCAGTTCCGGTTGTCCCCAGCACAGGGCGGTGTAGGCCTTTTCGGTTTCGCGGTCGTGAAATTGCCGAGACAGCTCGCGATGAGTGTCCGGGTCACGGGCCAACAGAATGATGCCGGAGGTTTCCCAGTCCAGCCGATGGACAATTCGCGCTTCCGGGTAGCCGTTTTCTTGCAGGCGCGTAATCAGGCAGTCCTTGTTGTCATCGGCCCGTCCGGGGACGGAGAGCAACAGGGTCGGTTTGTCCACCACCAGTACGGCGGCGTCCTGATGGATGATGCGGATGTTGGACAACGGCATTAAAACAGCCTCGTAACAAACGCCAACGGCGACTCAGGCCCCCTCCAGTCATGGAAGGGCCCTGAGCCGCCGTGGCTCCCGCCGGATCGACTCAGCGATCTGGCAGGGTGATATTGAGTTCCAGAATCGAGCAGCTGCCCTGGTTTTCCAGAGCGACGTGCACGTCATCGGACCCGATATTGACGTACTTGCGGATCACTTCCACCAGTTCTTTCTGCAAGGCTGGCAAGTAGTCCGGCGTACTGCGTTGGCCGCGTTCATGCGCCACGATGATCTGTAGACGCTCTTTCGCTACCGAGGCGGTACTGGGCTTTTTGTTGGCACGAAAGAAGTCAAAAAGGTTCATTACCTACCTCCAAAAAGTCGCTCGAAGAATCCCTTCTTCTCGACATCGAGGAAACGATGGTCCACGATCTTGCCCAACAGACGATCGACGGCATCGCTGTACGCTTGGCCGGCGTCGCTCTGGTCGTCGAGAATCACCGGCACGCCCTGGTTGGAGGCCTTGAGGACGGCTTGCGATTCTGGAATCACGCCCAGCAGGGTCACCGCGAGGATTTCCTTGACGTCTTCGACGCCGAGCATTTCGCCGTTGACGACGCGCGTAGGGTTGTAGCGGGTCAGCAACAGGTGTTCCTTGATCGGGTCTTCGCCGTTTTCGGCGCGACGGGACTTGCTGGCCAGCAGGCCCAGCATGCGGTCCGAGTCACGTACGGAGGAGACTTCCGGGTTGGTCACGACGATCGCTTCGTCAGCGAAGTACATGGCCAGGTGGGCACCTTTCTCGATACCGGCCGGGGAGTCGCAGACCACGAATTCAAAGTCTTCTTTCAACTGCATCAGGACTTTTTCTACGCCTTCCTGGGTCAGCGCGTCTTTGTCGCGGGTCTGACTGGCGGCCAGCACGTAGAGGTTTTCCAGGCGCTTGTCTTTGATCAGGGCCTGTTGCAGGTTGGCTTCGCCGTTCACCACGTTGACGAAGTCATACACCACGCGACGCTCGCAACCCATGATCAGGTCGAGGTTACGCAAACCGACGTCGAAGTCGACGATAACTGTTTTGTGACCACGCAGAGCGAGGCCGGTACCGATAGCGGCGCTGGTGGTGGTCTTACCCACACCACCCTTGCCGGATGTAACCACGAGAATCTTGGCCAAGGTGTTTTACCCCTAAGGAAAAAGGACGTTTAGCCCCTGAAAAACATCTCTTGAAAAACTACTGCAGTCGGACAGCCTTGGCTGGAATCCGGTTCTGAGCGGCGTTTACCCCCGGTAAACACTGCTTTTGGCCTTTTTCCTACTTCGTTTGAGCCGTTTTCGCTACGTTTTAGAGATGCTTGGAAAATGCGGCAGTATCCGTTAAAGCCGAATGATGTTCAACACGTCACCCGACAGGCTGACTTGTACGCCCGCGCCCCACAATGGATCGCGTCGCAGGTCCTCGGAAACCTTGTAGTGGCCTGCGATGGAGACCAGTTCAGCGGTCATTTGCTGACAGAAAATCCTGGCTTTCGTGTCGCCTTTGACGCCGGCCAGGACACGACCGCGCATCGGGCCGTATACATGGATGTTCCCGTCGGCGAGAAGTTCCGCCCCCGGGCTGACCGACGAAATCACCACCAGATCGCTGCCCTGGGCATAAATCTGCTGGCCACCCCGTACTGGCGAGGTAATGATTTTCGTGGGTTTGATCGTCGGCTCCGGTGGTTTTTCCGGTTTTTTCGCAACGACGCCTTCGAGCGGGTCGAGCGGGCGTTCCCGCGCGCCGGAGGGCGGCAGCACCGGCAGATCGACCGCAATGGCCGCTGCGATGTCTTCGATGCGGCTGGCACGGATCGCCAGGGTGCGCAGGCCATGCTGGCGGCAGATGCGCATCAGCCCCGGCAGGTCGACCGAGCCTTCGCTGGCCGGGAGTTTGTCCAGGGCCAGTACCAGCGGCGCGTTGCTGAAGAAGTTGGGCGCCTGGGCGACCTTGGCGGCCAATTGGCGATCAAGGTTCTCGAGGTCGTTACGGGCCAGTTCCAGCACCGTAATGGCGAGCATGCTGCCCTTCAACTGGAACACGGGATCTTGGTCTAGCGGTTCGGTTTGGCTCATGGTCGGCATACAACGGCTTGTCACTAAAAGTGCCGAGACTTATAACGAGAACGCCCGCGGGCCGCAAGCCGGGTCGAACGATGTAGAATGCGCGGCCATTGTCTTTCCGGAAGCTTTAATGGAACGCCCGCGATTTCGAACAGCATTTCTTTCTCCGCGTTTCTGGCCGCTGTGGTGTGGCCTGGGGCTGTTGTGGCTGATTGTGCAGTTGCCGTATCCGGCGTTGCTGGCGATCGGTCGCGCCCTGGGTGCATTGATGTACCGAGTGGCCGGCGACCGACGGCGCATTGCCAAGCGCAATCTTGAGCTGTGTTTCCCTGAAAAATCCGCTGCCGAGCGCAAGCGCCTGCTCAAGGAAAACTTCGCCTCCACCGGCATCGCCTTCTTCGAGATGGCCATGAGCTGGTGGTGGTCGCGCAAGCGTCTGGCGAAACTGGCCCATGTCGAAGGCCTGGAGCATTTGAAACAGGCCCAGGCCGAGGGCAAGGGCGTGATTCTGATGGCCGTGCACTTCACCACGCTGGAGATTGGCGCGGCGTTGCTCGGTCAGCAGCACACCATTGATGGCATGTACCGCGAACACAAGAATGCGTTGTTCGACTACATCCAGCGTCGTGGCCGCGAGCGGCACAACCTTGACTCGCTGGCGGTGGAGCGCGACGACGTGCGCGGTATGCTTAAACTGCTGCGGGCGGGGCGGGCGATCTGGTACGCACCGGATCAGGACTACGGCGCCAAGCAAAGTATCTTCGTGCCGCTGTTCGGAATTCAGGCGGCGACCGTCACCGCCACCAGCAAATTTTCACGGTTGGGCAAGGCGCTGGTGGTGCCGTTCACTCAGCAGCGCCTGGCTGACGGCAGCGGTTACCGACTGGTGATTCATGCGCCGCTCGAGGGTTTTCCCGGCGAGACGGAAGAGGCCGATTGCATTCGGATCAACCAGTGGGTCGAAAGTGCTTTGCGTGAATGTCCGGAGCAATACCTTTGGGCGCATCGCCGCTTCAAGAGCCGTCCACCGGGCGAGCCGAAACTGTACGCCAAACGCGGTTGAATCACCGATCCCTTCAAGCACCATGGAGTGTTGCAATGAGTTCTGCTGAACCGGTTACAGGGTTGATTCTTTCCGGCGGTGGGGCTCGGGCGGCCTATCAAGTGGGCGTGCTGGCGGCGATTGCCGAGCTGTTGCCAATGGGCGCGGCGAATCCGTTTCCGGTGATCGTCGGCACCTCGGCCGGGGCAATCAATGCGGTCAGCCTGGCCAGTGGGGCGACGGATTTTCGTGGCGCGATCGAGCGTCTGACGGCCTTCTGGCAAGGTTTTCGCAGCCATCTGGTATTACGCAGCGATTGGCCCGGGGTGATTCATCAAGCCACCCGTTTTGTCAGTCACAACCTGATGGGCATCGGCTCGCCGGTGCCGGTGGCCCTGCTCAACAGCTCGCCGCTGCGCCGCTTACTCAATCACAGATTGCACATGCCCGGGATTGCCGAAGCGATTGCGCAAAAGCAATTGCGGGCCGTAGCGGTTACAGCGTTCGGCTACGAGTCCGGTCAGGCGGTCACGTTTTATCAGGGCGGCGGGACCATCGAATCCTGGTTGCGCCATCGGCGAATCGGCGTGCCGACCCAGCTGACTGTCGACCATCTGCTCGCCAGTTCCGCGATTCCATTGCTATTCGCACCGGTAAAAATCGGCGAAGAATATTTCGGCGATGGCGCGGTGCGTCAATCGGCACCGATCAGCCCGGCCCTGCACCTGGGCGCCAGTCGCGTGCTGGTGGTGGGCGTCAGCGGCAACCCGCGCGGGGTCGATCCGCAACAGCCGCTGCAACGCGCCTACACCGGTCAGCAGCCGACCCTGGCGCAAGTCGGTGGGCACCTGCTCAACAGTACGTTCATTGACAGCCTGGAAAGTGACATCGAGTTGTTGCAGCGTCTGAACCAGTTCAGCCATCTGCTGCCCGATGGCATCTCGAGTCGTGCATTGGGGGCGGCGCCAGTGGATGTGTTGGTGATTTCACCGAGTCAGCCGATCGATGAGATTGCGGCGCGGCATCGCCAGGAACTGCCGGCGGCCTTGCGCCTGTTTTTGCGCGGGCCGGGGGCGACCAAGACCAGCGGGGCGGGGGTGCTGAGTTATCTGCTGTTCGAGGCGGGGTATTGCAGCGAATTGATTGACCTGGGGCGGCGCGATGCGTTGGCCAAACGGGATGAGCTGTGCCGGTTTCTGGGGTTGGTGGAGCCTGCGGTTCCGGCTTGAGATTGGCGGCGCGGCCTTCGCGAGCAAGCCCGCTCCCACATGGGATCTCCGGTGAACACATTATTTGTGATCACCACTGAATCAACTGTGGGAGGGGGCTTGCTCGCGAAGGCGCCCTTCCAGACGCCGCATAAAGCAAAGATCAGAAGTGGAACTTCACCAGCAAGCTCGTGTTGCTCTGATCGGTCTTGAAGTACTGACTGTCCCTGATCCCGTACTTGTCCGACCAGTAGTCGTACTCGACACCCACATACAACTGCTTCTCGCCAATGTTCAGCGCCTTGCCCAAGTCGTATTTGATCTGCGGGTTGAAGTGCAGGTTGGCGTGGTAGGTGCCTTTGCTGTTCTTGTCGTTGTCGACCACCCAGTCCATGAAGCCATCGATCAGGATGTTCGAATCGCCCACCGGAATGGTGTAGGACCAGACCGGTGTGATCTGCCACACGTTGTCACCGGGACGGCTGCCTTCGGTGTGACGCTGGTAGAAGTTCAGCTGGAAGTAATCGAAGCCGGGAATCGCCAGGTCGAAACCCGGACCGATCAGGTAGGACTCGGTATCGCCCTCACCGAACTCGTACGTCATGGCCAGCAGCACGTCCTTGACCGGGCCGAACTCCAGTTTCTGATCGAAAATCTTGCCAAACGACAAGCGTGGGCTGATTTCGCCGTAGTAGGTGTTCGAACCGACGCCGGGGTCGTCCTTGCCGTTGTAGAAAATCTTGTCGACGAACACGAAGTTGTCGCCGTATTTCCAGGCATCGGCGTGCTCGAAAGTGACGGTTTGCTGAATGCGCGGGTTGACCTGGAAGTCCTTGCCATAGAGGTAGGTCAGGCTGTTGTTCTGCCATTGCAGCAAGTCGCCGGCCATGGCCTGGCCCCCGGCCAGCAAGGATCCCGCGAGCATCAGGCTGGTGCACGTACGTTTCATTCGGTTGCTCCCAAAAAGTAGGTGGTTCCACGTTATTTTTCTAAGGTCGGCGCTCTGGTGTGGCGCCTTTTCTTGCTGCTGTAAAAAATCATCCATTCGGTCAGCTTTGGTGCTGTTAGCAAGAGCTGAGCCAAGGCTTTCAAAAAGCCAAAAAATGCCCGTTCGGCTGTTCTAAAACAGTCGATTGAGCGTCTTTTCGGGAAGCCTTGGTACTGTCCAGAGCCGGGGTAAGTTGGCTTTCTGGTCAGGAATTAAATCCGCGCTTTTTTTTGGACCGGATTCGGGCGGCCGCGGAGAATACTGACTCCTTGGCCAGGTCTCAAGTGCCCCGCAACAGAGCACTGGCGACAGGTGTGGGGCATTGCTGAACGACAGACTTGTCTGGGTACGAATCATCTGTTGCTCCCTCTTGTTTTTATTGTTTGAGGTGCAGGCAGCCACCCCTGTGGGAACTCGCCACAGGGTGTGTGCTTTGTACTGGGTCAGTGTGGGTGGGCGTGGCAGTCGTTAACGGCTGCGCGTTCGTGACCGCCGAGAATGTTGAACAACAGGTTCAATGCCAGGGCGCTAAGCGTGGCCATGGCGATGCCGCTGTGGGTGATCGGGCTCATCCACATCGGCAGGTGGGCGAAGAATTCCGGACGCACGACCGGGATCAGTCCCATGCCGATGCTCACCGCCACCAGCAACTGGTTGCGCCGGTCACCGATGTCGGCCTCCTGGAGAATCTTGATCCCGGTGGCGGCGACCATGCCGAACATCGCGATTGCCGCACCGCCCAAGACCGCCGGCGGAATCGACGCCACCAGGAACGCGGCTTTCGGCAGCAGGCTCAGCACCACCAGCAAGCCACCGGCGACGATGGTTACCGAGCGGCAACGTACGCCGGTCATCTGCACCAGGCCGATGTTCTGGGCGAAAGAGGAGTGGGTGAAGGTGTTGAAGAAACCGGCGAAAAACGAAGCGCCGGCATCGCACAGCAAGCCGCGCCGCAGCATCCGTGGCGTGACGTCCTGGCCGGTGATTTTGCCCAGCGCCAGGAACATTCCGGTGGACTCGACGAAGATGATCACCACCACCAGGCACATCGACAGAATCGGTGCGAGCTCGAATTTCGGCATGCCGAAATGCAGCGGGGTGACGATTTGCAGCCACGGCGCCTGGTCCATCCCGCTGAGGTCGACCATGCCGATCACGCCGCAAATCGCGTAACCCAGGCACATGCCGATCAGCACCGAGATGTTGACCCAGAAATCGCGCATGAAGCGGTGGACCAGCAGAATGGTAGCCAGCACCAGTGCAGCGATGGCCAGGTAGACAGGCGAACCGAATTGAGCCGCGCCAGCACCGCCACCGGCCCAGTTCACGGCCACGGGGAACAGCGACAAACCGATCGAGGTAATGACGGTGCCGGTCACCAGCGGCGGGAAGAAGCGCACGACCTTGGACATGAAGGGAGCGATGAGCATGCCGAAAAAACCGGCGGCGATGGTCGCGCCGAAGATCCCTTGCAGGCCGATGCCGGGCATCCCGGCCATGGCCACCATGCTGCCGACCGCGGCGAAACTGGCGCCCATCATCACCGGCATGCGAATGCCCATCGGGCCGATGCCCAGCGACTGGACGATGGTGGCGATACCGGCCACCAGCAGGTCGGCGTTGATCAGAAAGGCGATTTCTTCACGGTTCAGGCCGGCGGCCTGCCCGATGATCAGCGGCACTGCAATGGCGCCGCCGTACATCAACAGAACGTGTTGCAGACCGACCAGGATCAGTTGCACAAGGGGTAAACGGGCAATGGCGGGTGCGTCGGGGATGCGCGCTTCGGATAGCTCGGACATGCAACACCTCGGATCTTTTTTATTCTTGTGATTTTTGTATCAGGCAGACCTGTGGCGAGGGAGCTTGCTGTGGCGAGGGGGCTTGCCCCCGTTGGGCTGCAAAGCAGCCCCAATCCCAGCAATCGCGTTCTATCTAGAGGACCGCATCCGCCGGTTTTACGACCGCTTCGCGGTCGAACGGGGGCAAGCCCCCTCGCCACACAAGCCCTGTCTCCATCAAGTTTTTACTTACTTGGTCGGCGCTCCCTGAACAATCCACGCGCCGATCAGGTCACGTTCCTGCTGGGTCATCTGGGTGATATTGCCCAGTGGCATGATCTGGCTGGTGACGGCCTGGGCCTGGATGCGAGCGGCGTTTTGGCGGATCTGTTCTGGCGTGTCGAACATCACGCCGGCGGGTGCGGCACTGAACAGCGGGCTGGTGGGTTTGGCCGAGTGACAGACCGCGCAACGTTCCTGAATCACGCTGTGAACCTTGTCGAACGTCGGGCCCTGATTCGAGGCTTGGGCCGGTGCAGCGGCAGGCGCATCAGGTTGCGCCGCTTCAGGTTTGGCACCACCGCCCAAGGCGGTTTCCGGCAGCGGCTGGTACTCGATGGTCCCGGGTGCCTTGGCCACTTCAGGTGCGCTGGACATCGGCGCCGGGCCAGTCACGTATGCCAGGCAAATCATGCCGACCGCCGCAACGGGCAGGGTCCAGGCGAATTTGTGGCTGTCGTGACGGGTGTTGAAGTAGTGACGCACCAACACCGCCAGCACCGCGATCCCGGCCAGGATCAACCAGTTGTACTGGCTGCCGTAGGTGCTCGGGAAGTGGTTGCTGATCATGATGAACAGCACCGGCAAGGTGAAGTAGTTGTTGTGCCGCGAACGCAGCAAACCTTTGGCCGGCAGCGCCGGATCGGGCGTGCGGTTTTCGGCGATCGCCGCCACCAGGGCGCGCTGGGCCGGCATGATGATGCGGAACACGTTGCCGACCATGATGGTGCCGATGATCGCGCCGACGTGCAGGTACGCGCCACGACCGCTGAACACTTTGCTGAAGCCGTAGGCGGCGCCGATGATCAGCACGAACAGGATTGCGCCTAGCAGGGCAGGGCGTTTGCCCAGGGCCGAGTCGCAGAGGAAGGAGTAGATGAACCAGCCGATGAACAACGAGCCGAGGCCGATGGCCACGCCTTCAGGGCCGCTCAGGGTGCTGCCCGGAGCCAGCAGGTACAGCGTCGGGTTGGAGTAGAACACCACGCACAGCAGCGCGATCCCCGACAGCCAGGTGAAATAGGCTTCCCATTTGAACCAGTGCAGGTTGTCCGGCATGGTCGGTGGAGCCAGTTTGTATTTTTCCAGGTGGTAGATACCGCCGCCATGGATCGCCCACAAATCGCCCGCCAGGCCGTTTTTCGGGTTGACCCGATTGAGGTTGTTTTCCAGCCAGACGAAATAGAACGACGCGCCGATCCAGGCCACGCCAGTAATCATGTGAACCCAGCGCACGCTCAGGTTCAGCCATTCCAACAGATGTGCTTCCACAGTCTTTACCTCTCGCCCGTCACTCTGTTGTCGAGTGATCGGACTCTTCTCTTATTGGTGGGGGGCGAGGATCAAACACTCATCCTCTTTGAAAAAATGCTCATCGCAGTTGTTGCCTGTGCCACTGCGATCAACCACCAGGAAGTCATCCCGCTTTTCGATCGTCAGCACCGGGTGGTGCCAGACGCCGCGATGGTAATTAATGCCCTGCCTGCCGTTGGTGACGAAGGCGCGGACCAAGCCTGATACAGGTGCATCGCCAAGTGGCGCGACCACGATCAGAAAGGGGTTGCCGAGCAGCGGAATGAACGCCTGACTGCCCAGCGGATGGCGCTCCAGCATGCGCACGGTCAGCGGCATGTCCTGCGCGTCGGCGCGGAAGATGCTGATGATCGCCTTGTCCTCTGGCGTGGCGGTTTCCACCGTCGCCAGTTTGTGGAAGCGCATGGTCGAACCGTTGTTGATCATGAAGTGATCGCTGCCGTCGGTTTCGATCACGTCACCGAAAGGGGCGAAGGCTTCTTTGGTCAGCGGTTCAATCGTCAATGTGCGCATGCTGGTCTTCTTTTCGTTAAGTTCTGTGTTGTCTGTTCTGGCGTCTTCGCGAGCAAGCCCGCTCCCACAGGGGAATGCATTTCAAATGTGGGAGCGGGCTTGCTCGCGAATGGCCTCACCGCTTACTTGGCGACCTTGCCCAATACCCGCAGGCGGCTCACACCACCATCCGGGAACACGTTCAGGCGGATGTGGGTGATCGGGCCCAGTGCCTTGATCTGCTCGGCGAAGGTGTGTTCGGCGTGCATTTCCAGCTTCTGGCTTGGCAGCAGTTCGCGCCAGAACAGCGATTGGGTTTCGATCTGGCTGTCGGTGCCGCCCTTCACGAATGCGCCCTGGATCGAGCAGCTGTCCGGGTAGTTGCCCTTGAAGTGCAGGGTGTCGACGATGACTTTCTCGACTTCACCGGCATGGCCCAGCGCGACGATCACCCAGTCATTGCCCGGCGTGCGACGGCGGGCGGTTTCCCAGCCGTCGCCCATGTTGATGCCGCGGCCCGGGTTGAGGATGTTGCTCATGCGGCCGAAGTGTTCGTCGGAGCAGGCGAGGGCGCGACCGCCGTTCAGGGCCGCAGCCAGGTCGACCTGTTCGTTGTCGCCGACCGCCGACCAGTCGCGGAATGGAATGCCATACACACGCAGGCGGGCCACGCCGCCATCCGGATAGATGTTGAAGCGCAGGTGGCTGAAGGCTTGGTCGTTATTGATTTCGTGGTAGTGGTGGCTGTTGCCTTGCAGCTCGACGGCCGACAGCACTTCAGTCCACTGGGTATTCTCGTCCGGCTCGCCCGAGGCCAGGAAGCAGGCTTCCAGGGAGGCCGATGGCGGGTAGTTGCCGGTGAAGAATGAAGTGTCGATGTCCACGCCTTTGATCGAACCCGGCACGCCCAGGCGGATCACTGCGCTGTCGTAGCCTTCGAAGCGCTTGCGGCGCGACTCCCAGCCGTCCATCCACTTGCCGTTGTCATCGAACACGCCCTCCTTCCACACGGCCGGAGTCGGCTGGAACAGACGGTTGGCGTCTGCGAACCAGTCATCGGTGACCGAGATGATTTTGGTGCCCAGACGGGCGTCGGCCAGGTTGACGAACTTCTCGAAAGGTACGGCGTAAGCTTTCATTCTTCTTGTCTGCCTTTAATAAGTTGGCTTGGGATGCTTGCAGTGCCCTGGGTGCTGTTTGCGTTTGAGAACACTCGGGCAAAGCTCGCTATAGGGTCAGTAATCGGAACAACGCGATCTTGTTGATCTGCGCCAGCGCGCATTTGAATTCGGTGTCGACCGAATTGTGAATGCGCGTTTCGAACGCCGCGAGGATCTGGTGCCGGTCGCTGCCTTTTACCGCCATGATGAAGGGAAACTTGAACTTGGCCTTGTAGGCGTCATTCAGCTCGGTGAAGCGTTCAAACTCATCGCTCGAGCATTGGTGAATACCGGCGCCAGCCTGTTCATTGGTGCTGGCTTCGGTCAGTTGGCCCTGGACGGCGGCTTTGCCGGCCAGGTCCGGGTGAGCGTTGATCAGGGCCAGTTGGCTGGCGTGATCGGCGCTCAACAGGATGTCGCTCATGCGCTGGTGCAGGGTTTCGATCTCGTCGATTGAAGCGTCCTGGCCCAGATCGAAGGCCTTCTCGGCCACCCATGGCGAGTGTTCGTAGATATCGGCGAAGGCTTCGACAAACGCGTCGCGGCTCAAGGTCGATGGCTTCAGTGTCTGGAAGTGGCTCATTTGGCGGCCCCTTGGTACGGGTGGGTTTGCTGCCAGTGGCGAGCGATGTCGACGCGCCGGCTGAACCACACCTGTTCATGGCTTTTAGCGTATTCGATAAAGCGTTTGAGCGAGGCCAGGCGCGCCGGGCGGCCGATCAGCCGGCAGTGCAGGCCGATCGACAACATTTTCGGGGCTTCGGCGCCTTCGGCATACAGCACGTCGAAAGCGTCTTTGAGGTATTCGAAGAAGTCGTCGCCCTTGTTGAAACCCTGGACCTGGGTGAAGCGCATGTCGTTGGTGTCCAGGGTGTACGGGATCACCAGGTGCGGCTTGCCGGTCGGGTTGTTCGGTTCCCAGTAGGGCAGGTCGTCGTCGTAGGTGTCGCAGTCGTAAAGGAAACCGCCTTCCTCCATCACCAGCCGACGGGTATTCGGACCGGTGCGGCCGGTGTACCAGCCCAGTGGGCGCTCGCCGGTGATTTCGGTGAGGATGCGGATCGCTTCGAGCATGTGCTCGCGTTCCTGCGCTTCGTCCATGTACTGGTAGTCGATCCAGCGATAGCCGTGGCTGCAGATTTCGTGGCCGGCCTCGACCATCGCGCGGATCACGTCCGGGTGACGCTGGGCGGCCATGGCCACGGCGAAGATGGTCAGCGGGATGTCGAATTCCTTGAACAGTTTCAGAATCCGCCAGACGCCGGCACGGCTGCCATACTCGTAAAGGGATTCCATGCTCATGTTGCGCTCGCCTTGCAGCGGCTGCGCCGAGACCATTTCCGAGAGGAAGGCTTCGGACTCTTTATCGCCGTGAAGGATATTGCGCTCGCCACCTTCCTCGTAGTTGAGCACGAAGGACAGGGCGATGCGGGCATTGCCCGGCCAGTGTGGGTGAGGAGGGTTACTGCCGTAACCGATCAGGTCGCGTGGGTAGTCAGCGCTCACTGCAGTCTTCCTTCTTGTTCGTGTTGACTTGTTCAAAGTCAGGGTGTGTGTGGCGGCCTGGCGATGAGAGGGCAGGCTGGCGTCACAGCGATGGAGTGATTGTATACAACTTTATATTAACTTTGTAAGCCTGATTTTTTGCATTTTTCACTGACTGCTCTCATTGGAGGGTACTGCAAGAAACCTGCCTGACTGGTCAGCTAATGGATGGAAGGTCCATTGATCTTATGGTTTGGCGCAAGATTCGCCTGCAAACCAGGAATGCCGTTGGTGGTCGTAAAAATGTCGTTTTTATTGTGTACAATTTTTTTGAAAAATGTCTTAATCTGTCGCTCGCCGCAACTTTTCGTGCTCCGGAACGGTGCGGTCTCCTTTTCACCTGACTTCGGGAGGCGCGAGGTCTGACTGCTCCACGCAGGCAGGCGCGCAGAATCAATGGGACGTTTGACTACACACGTTTTGGACGCTGCACACGGTTGCCCGGGCAGTTCGATCAAGGTCGAGCTGTACCGCGTCGAAGGCTCGCAGCTGGAGCTGGTCGCCACGGCGCTCACCAACAGCGACGGCCGGGTCGATGCGCCGTTGCTGCAAGGCGATGACTACCGTACCGGGGTCTATCAGCTGCAATTTCATGCGGGCGATTACTACCGCGCCCGTGGCGTTCAGTTGCCTGAGCCTGCGTTCCTCGACGTGGTGGTGCTGCGGTTCGGCATCTCTGCCGAACAGGATCACTACCATGTGCCTTTGCTGATTTCGCCGTATAGCTATTCGACCTATAGAGGAAGCTAGGACTTTCCCCCCCAAAAAAATCCTGCGCATATAGCTTCTTTGGTCTTTTGCCCGCTCACACTGCGGGCTTTTTTTTGCCTGGTGGAAAGTCAAAAGATCGCAGCCTTCGGCAGCTCCTACATGGAAACGCATTCCCCCTGTAGGAGCTGTCGAGTGCAACGAGGCTGCGATCTTTTGCCCTTAGCGGCTCAACAATGAGGCCGCGCCCGCACCACTGAACAACCCGGCACTGACCCGGTTAAACCAGCTCTGCCCCTTGCCACTGCGCAGATACCGCGCCGCGCCATGAGCCCCCAGCCCATAAGCCAGCTTGCACAGCAGATCCAGCACGGTCCAGGTGGCAATCATCACCAGCAACTGCGGCAGGAACGGTTGTTCGGCACTCAAAAACTGCGGCAGGAACGCGGCAAAGAATAAAATGTCTTTCGGGTTGCTGGCGCCGAGCATGAACGCGCGCCCGAACAGTGCACGAAAGCGTGGCACCGGCGCAGCCTGGGGCACTTCGGCGCCCAGGGAGGGTTGGCGCGATTGCTGCCAGCTCTGCCAGGCGAGGTAGAACAGGTACAGCGCGCCGACGATTTTCAGGGCGCTGAACAGCTGTTCCGACGCCAGCAACAATGCGCCCAGGCCAAGCGCCGAAGCACTGAGCAGACAGATCGAGGCAAACACGCCCCCGAGAAAGGCCGGGTAAGAACGGCGCAAACCGTAATTCAGACTGTTACTGATCATCAGCAAAGACAGTGGCCCCGGTATCAGGATCACCACCAGTGCAGCGCCGCTGAACAGCAGCCAGGTTTCCAGACTCATCACTTTCCTCCCTATGCACAAAAGCCCCACCCGACGGGGTGAGGCTGGTTTGAAACGCGTACCGCGTGACGCTTATAAGAAGATGAACTTGGCGATGAAGATCGCGCAGAGCACCCACAGGCTGACGGATATTTCCTTGTACTTACCGGTGCCGGCCTTTAGCACCACGTAAGTGATGAAGCCCAGCGCGATGCCGTCGGCGACCGAGAAGGTCAGCGGCATCATGATCGCGGTGACGATCGCCGGAATGCTGTCGGTCGCTTCTTCCCATTCGATGTGCGCCATGCCGCCCATCATCAGCATCGCTACATAAATCAGCGCACCGGCGGTTGCATAAGCGGGGATCATGCCAGCCAGCGGTGCGAAAAACATTGCGGCAATAAATAGCACACCTACGGTCACGGCGGTAAGACCAGTCCGACCACCCGCCGCTACGCCAGCGGCACTTTCCACGTAACTGGTGACCGGCGGAACACCCACCACCGCCCCGAAAACGCTGGAGGCACTGTCGGCTTTCATGGCACGGGACAGGTTTTCGATCCGGCCGTCAGCGTTCACCAGGTTGGCGCGCTGAGCGACGCCCATCAAGGTGCCGGCGGTGTCGAACATGTGCACAAAGAGGAAGGCCAGCACCACGCTGATCATGCTGACGTTGAACACGCCGGCGATGTTCATGGCCATCCAGGTCGGTGCCAGGCTCGGCGGGGCCGACATGATGCCCTCGTAGTGCACCAGGCCCAGGCCCCAGCCGGCGAGGGTCACGGTGATGATGCTGATGAGGATCGCGCCGAACACTTTGTGGTAGCTGAGCACGGCGATCATCAGGAAGCAGATGGCAGCCAGCAGCGGGCCGGGCTCGCGCAGGGAGCCGAGCTTGATCAGGGTGGCCGGGCTATCGACGACGATGCCCGAGGTTTTCAGGCCGATCAGCCCCAGAAACAGGCCCACACCCGCGCCCATGGCAAAGCGCAGGCTCACCGGAATGCTATTGAGCAGCCATTCACGAATCCGGGAAAAGGTCAGGAACATGAACAACACACCGGACACGAACACCGCGCCGAGAGCGGTTTCCCAGTTGTAGCCCATAGTGCCGACCACGGTGTAGGTGAAGAATGCGTTCAGGCCCATGCCCGGCGCCAAGCCCACCGGCCAGTTGGCGTACAGACCCATCAACAGGCAGCCCAGCGCGGCGGCGATGCAGGTGGCCACGAACGCGGCACCGTGATCGATCCCGGCGTCGGCCATGATGTTGGGGTTGACGAAGATGATGTAGGCCATGGTGATGAAGGTTGTCAGACCGGCGATCAGCTCGGTCTTCACCGTGGTGCCGTGCAAGCTGAGTTTGAAGATGCGCTCCAGCCAGCCATTGCGTAACGGCGGCGAGAGTTCCAGCGTCGAGGCTTCGGATTTGCGGCTTTCCACAGCGAGTACTCCTCAAGAGTTTTATTGTTATTTCCAGGGCCGGACCCATGAGGGTGGCAGCGACCCTTTGAGGTGCTTGCGAATTTGTTGACCTGATGGTCAGGAACTCGCACGAAGCGAATTATGCTTTTGTATACAAATAAAGCAAATAATGTTTTTGATTTTGTAGACGAAAAGTTTGGCAATAGTGATATATCGCCTACTCTGACCCCTTCGCGAGCAAGCCCGCTCCCACATTCGATCGCATTCCCCTGTAAGGACTCGGTCGGATGTGGGAGCGGGCTTGCTCGCGAAGGCGCTGGATCGGCTAATACAAACCCAGCAGATAAAATGCTTAATCAGTAGCCAACTGGCTTTTCCCCAGCGCCAGATTCACCGCCAACCACCCATTCACCGCCGTCTCCCCAGCCTCGGAAAACACCCGCTCGAGCAATTTCACCTGCTCGCGCCGCAACGACTGCTCGAACCGCGCGCCTTCCGCGGTCAGTTCCAGCAGCCGCTTACGCTTGTCGGTCTCGGACGCCACGCTGTTCACCAGGTGCATTTCCACCAACTGACGCAGTGGAATGTTCAACGCCTGCTTGCTCACACCGAGCAACGCCAGCAGTTCCTTGACGCTGAGGGCAGGGTAACGGGCGATGAAAAACACGATGCGTTGATGCACCCGGCTCAAGCCGCGCCGCTCGAGCATTTCATCAGCCTTGGCGGTGAAGGCCTGGTAGCCGAAGAAAAACGCTTCCATGGCCTGTTGTTGAGTGCTGGGGTTTTTAAGGTCAAGCATGTTGACGTATCCGCTCGGTCTGTCGTAATTTCGGTCAACCAGTTTGACTCATTTTCCTCAGGCCTCGCTACCGGTGACCCCCATGGCTTTTTCCGAACGTGTCTCGCGCCTTAAAAGTTCTTTGATCCGTGAAATCCTCGCCGCCGCCCAGCGTCCGGAAGTGATGTCGTTCGCCGGCGGGTTGCCGGCCGAAGCCATGCTGCCGAAAGTCGAGTGGGCGGACATGCCGCTGGCCATGGGGCAATACGGCATGAGCGAAGGCGAGCCGGCGCTGCGTGAGGCACTGGCGGCCGAAGCCCGCGCATTGGGTGTGCCGTGCGAGGCGAGCCAAGTGTTGGTGGTCAGCGGTTCGCAGCAAACCCTCGATCTGGCGGCCAAGCTCTATATCGACAAAGGCACCAAGATCCTGCTCGAAGCGCCGACCTACCTGGCGGCATTGCAGATATTTCAGCTGTTCGGTGCTGACTGCATCACCGTCCCACAGGAAGCCGATGGCCCGAACCTGGCACAACTGCGCAGCCGCCTGGAACAACACCGACCTGCGTTTATCTACCTGATTCCGACGTTTCAGAACCCGTCGGCGGTGCGCTACAGCGAAGCCAAGCGCGACGCGGTGGCGGCGTTGCTCGACGAATTCGGCGTGACCCTGATCGAAGACGAACCCTATCGCGAACTGACCTTCGATGGCGGCAGTGCCACACCGATCGTCAGCCGCTTGACCAAGGCCAGTTGGATCTACACCGGCACCGTGTCGAAAACCCTGCTGCCAGGGCTGCGGGTTGGTTATCTGATCGCCAGCCCGGACCTGTTTCCGCATTTGCTGCGGCTCAAGCAATCGGCCGATCTGCACACCAACCGCATCGGGCAGTGGCAAGCGTTGCAATGGATCGGCACTGAAAAATACCAGCAGCACTTGGGCGAGTTGCGGGACTTCTACCGGGGGCGGCGGGATGCGTTCCAGTCGGCACTTGAAAGGCACTTTTCCGATCTGGCGGATTGGAACGTGCCGCAGGGTGGGCTGTTTTTCTGGCTGACGCTCAAGCGGCCGCTGGATACCCGCACGCTGCTCAAAGCGGCGCTGGCGGCGGATGTGGCGTTCATGCCGGGCGAACCATTTTTTCCTGAGCCGGACAACAATCACGGTCATCTGCGGCTGAATTTCAGCCACATCGACCCGACGCGGCTGGACGAAGGGCTCAAGCGATTGGCGGCGGTGGTGCGTCAGGCACAGGCGGCAGAAGCGGCCTGAGAGGAGGGTATAAAACAATAAACCGGCCAATTGGCCGGTTTATTTTTGTCTGGGATTTGCGGTGTTTGTACCGGCCTCATCGCGGGCAAGCCCGCTCCCACAGTGGACCTGTTTCAAACACAGATTCCATCTACCTTACAAATCCCTGTGGGAGCGGGCTTGCCCGCGAAGGCGTCAGTCAAAGCACCACAAAACCTCAGACCGCAGCAAATCGCTTATCCAGATAATCAATGATCACCTTGGACTCATACATCCAGGTGGTCTGGCCATTCTCTTCGATGCGCAGGCACGGCACCTTGATCTTGCCGCCTTGCTCCAGCAGGGCCTGGCGATCCTGTTCGCTGTTCTTGGCATCGCGCAAGGCCACCGGAACGTTCAGGCGACGCAGGGTGCGGCGGGTTTTCACGCAGAACGGGCAGGCATGGAACTGATACAGGGTCAGGTCCTTGGCGGCCGCTTCGACCTGAGCCTGAGCGGCGGCGGGGCGCTGCTTCTTGCCAGGACGGGTGATGAAGTCGATGAAGATGATCAGTTGGCCGAGGCCGACACGAAGCGCTTTTACGAACACGGTATAAGTCTCTCAGGGCAAACAGAAGGCGCGCAGCTTACCTGATTTTTCGCAGGCGAAAAAAAACCGGCGATCAGTGCCGGTTTTCTTCGTACTGCGAATTACTTGATCAGGCTGAGAAACTCGCTGCGAGTGGCCGCGTTTTCGCGGAACTCGCCGAGCATCACCGAGGTGATCATCGTCGAATTCTGTTTCTCCACACCGCGCATCATCATGCACATGTGCTTGGCCTCGATCACCACCGCCACGCCCAGGGCGCCGGTGACTTGCTGGACCGCATCGGCGATCTGGCGGCTGAGGTTTTCCTGGATCTGCAGGCGGCGGGCGTACATATCGACGATCCGCGCGACTTTCGACAGTCCCAGTACCTTGCCGCTCGGAATATAGGCAACGTGCGCCTTGCCGATGAACGGCAGCAGGTGATGCTCGCACAACGAGTAGAGCTCGATGTCCTTGACCAGCACCATCTCGCTGTTGTCGGAGCTGAACAAGGCACCGTTGGTGACCTCTTCCAGCGTCTGTTCATAACCGCGGCAGAGGTACTGCATGGCTTTGGCGGCACGTTTTGGCGTGTCGAGCAGGCCCTCGCGGGAGGCATCCTCGCCCAATTGGCCGAGAATCTCGGTGTAATTCTGTTCCAGGGACATGAAACTACCTGTGGGATTTTACGCAAAGGGCAAGGGTACGGTGGCAAACACGGCGCTGCAAGCGTGAAGCGACAGCTTTACTCGTCGCGACCTTCCATCATGGTGCGTTTGAGCATCACGTAAACGGCTCCGGCACCGCCGTGTTTCGGCTGGCACGAGGTGAAGCCGAGCACCTGGGGATGCTGACGCAGCCAGGTGTTGACGTGACTCTTGATCATCGGCCGCTTGCCGTCCAGACGCACGGCTTTGCCGTGGGTGACGCGTACGCAGCGGATTTCGAATTTGGTTGCTTCAGCCAGAAATGCCCAGAGGGTTTCACGGGCCTTTTCCACGTTCATGCCATGCAAGTCGAGGCTGCCTTCGAACGGTATCTGTCCGATCTTGAGCTTGCGTATCTGGCTTTCCTGAACACCATCGCGCGCCCACATCAGCTCGTCTTCCGGGCCGACATCAATCACAAACTGATCGGACAGCCCATCAACGGTGGTGGCGTCGGTACGCACGGTGGCGGCCTGGCGCAGCTTGGCGATTTGCGCGCGGTCGGCCTTGGGTTTGCCGGTTTCGGCGCGATCATGCTTGATCGGCTTGACGCCTTGGATCGCACTTTTGAACAGGGAAAAATCGTCGTCTTGCATGTCAGCCTCCGCGAAGGGGGGGCAGTTTACCCAAGTCGGAGCGCTATCCATAACAATTGAGGCCCGTCAAAACGCCGGGCCTTTGATTCAGTCGTGTTTTTTCATCAGGTGCGGGGCCATGTTCAGCTCTCGCGACTGGCGCGAACGGCGACGGCAGCGGCGCCATAGCAATATGCCGAGGTACAGCACGAACAGCCCCACTGCCAAAATGATTGCCGAGCCCAGCGGGCTGGCGTTCAACTCGCCCAACGCAGGTGGGCGCCCCAGCAGGCTGGCCGCGCCGGCCATCGCCAGTAACACGCCGCACATCGCCAACAGGGCCGCGAATGCTGCGCCGAAGCGAAACCGCCAGTTGCGTTGGCCTTTGGGCCGCAAGCGGCGTGCATCAAAACCATCGGATAACTTCATTCCGACCTTCCTCAATGGGTATCGGCCCTTCGACCGGGAGTTGACCGGGATGTTCCTGAGGCTAGGGCAATTACAGCAAATGAGAAATTTTTGCGGATGAGCGGCGGGATGGACCGCTCATCAAAGGTCGATCAGATCAGATCGCGGGTCAGGGCGAGGGTGGCGAAGTTGTCCGCCATGATCGCCATTTCGGTCTGCTGAACGTGTTCGGCGCTGAGGATTCCGCCCTTGCAAGGCAAATCCCGCGTCGCGCAGGCATCTTCCACCAGGGTGCAGCGAAAGCCCAGGTTCTTCGCCGCGCGCACGGTGGTGCTGACGCTGGAGTGACTCATGAAGCCACAGACGATCAGGTCGAGCGAGCCCAGTTGTTGCAAGCGATCGTACAACTCGGTGCCGTGAAACGCGCTTGGCAGCAATTTGCCGATGACAGTTTCGTCGCCCTGTGGCTCCAGGCCCGGAATGAACTCACCGCGTTCGCCCTGAGGGTCGAACAGCCCACCGACAGTGCCGAGGTGGCGCACATGCACGATCGGCCGACCGGCTGCACGGGCAGCGGCCAGCAGTTGTTTGATGTTCGCGACGGCAGCATCCATGCCGCTCAGGGCCAGAGGACCACTGAGGTATTCTTTCTGGGCATCGATGATGACAAGGGTCGCATGACCCAGGTTGGCCGCTGCGTAACCACGGCCGCTGAGTTGAAACATCGTTTTTGGAACGGACATTCTGGGGCTCCTTCGGGTGGGGCTTTTGCGACATTGTCCTCTGGCTGAGCGCTTCTGTGAATCGCTACCATCGCAGGCACCGTCGTTGTTGGCTCGCAGCCTTGTCAAGATACTCGTTCTGTTCAATAGCTGGCTGGAAAAATAGAAGAGTCCTACATCTGATCCGGTGTTTTTCCTGCGTCGTCGCGGCGCCTTTTGGCTGTTAGAATCATCAGTCGTTTTTTCTGGAGTTTACCCCGTGATCACTTCCCGACTTCGTACCCTGCGCGACCATATCCGTTGGGCCGTCAGCCGCTTCCATGGGGAGGATCTGTTTTTCGGCCATGGGACCGATAACGCCTGGGACGAAGCCCGTCAACTGGTGTTGGGGGCACTGCACCTGCCGTGGGAAATCGCCGACAGCTACCTGGACTGCCGTCTGGAAGACGATGAGCTGGTCAATCTGCAACGCTTGCTCAAGCGCCGTATCGAAGAGCGCATACCGACTGCTTACCTGTTGGGCGAAGCCTGGTTCTGTGGCTTGTCGTTCATTGTTGACGAACGCGTACTGATCCCGCGCTCGCCGATTGGTGAGCTGATCGAAAAACGTTTCGAGCCGTGGCTGGGTGCCGAACCTGCGCGCATTCTTGACCTGTGCACCGGTTCCGGTTGCATCGGCATCGCCTGTGCCTACGAATTCCAGAACGCCGAAGTGGTGCTGGCCGATCTGTCATTCGAAGCCCTGGAAGTGGCTAACCAGAACATCGAGCGTCACGGGGTCGACGAGCGCGTATTTACCGTTCAGGGCGATGGTTTCGATGGCTTGCCGGGGCAACGTTTCGACCTGATCGTATCGAACCCGCCTTACGTCGATGCGGAAGACTTCGCCGACATGCCGGACGAATACCAGCACGAACCGGAGCTGGGCCTGGCCTGTGGCGACGATGGTTTGAACCTGGTGCGCCGCATGCTTGCCGAAGCGGCGGATCATCTGACCGAGAAGGGGTTGTTGATCGTCGAGGTGGGTAACAGCCAGGTTCATGTCGAGGCGCTGTACCCGGAAGTCGATTTCGCCTGGCTGGAATTCGAGCGCGGTGGGCATGGTGTGTTCATGCTGACCGCGGAGCAGTGCCGCGATCATCAGGCGCTGTTCGCTTCCCGCGTCTGACCGCAGAAAGCTTTCGCGGGCAAGCCCGCTCCCACAGGGGATCGTTGTCGATCACAAATATGTAGTCAGACACAGATTCAGTGTGGGAGCGGGCTTGCTCGCGAATGGCCGCGCCGGGGTCTCAAGCCTTCAGCGATGCGTGGCAATCCAGATCAACAACCCCGCCTGAAACACCGCAAACGCCACCAGACACGTAATGGTAAAGCGCAACCCGGCGTCTTCACGCTTGTACTTGCTGACCTTTTCTTCGTGCTTCTTGAGTTTGACTTCCTGTTCCGCCAGGTTCTGCTCGGCTTGCTGGAGCATCTGCGCGGCTTCGAGGATTTCCACCTGCTGCAGTTTTTCGCTGTTCCAGTCGCCCAGCAAATCCCCGACCTGCACCTCTTTGACATTGCCCTTCAAATGCTGGGCATCGGCGTAGACCACGTCAAAACCGTGCACCCGCAGAAAGTGGTCACGGCGCAGGCGCGTGTCTTCGTTCAACGCATCCTTGTTGTTCAGGTCGGTGCCGTCGACGGTGTAGGCGGGCCATCGTTTCTTCGCCCAAGTGATGCCTTGAGCCGCCATATAGCGCCCGATGCCACGGTTCATCGGCTCTATCTGCAAGCCGCTTTCCGGAGCGAAATGCACGCGTTTGGCGGCGTGATCGACCCATACGTCCAGATGATTCTGTTCTTTGCGTACCCGTTGGCCTGGCAGTTTGATGGCCATGCGCAGCAGGCTGTGTTCCTTGCTGTTGCGTTCGGCGTAACCGAATTCGACAAAGCGCAGCGGTCGGCCGCCGGTGTTACGGTCGGTTTGCAACGGCGCCAGGCGGAGCATTTTGTGGTGCTCGACGTGGACGTCCGCCCACGGCAGCTCGACCGCTGGCGGTGTGTCTTTTTCAGCGGTGGAGTCGGGTGAAGTCTGGGTATCAGTCATAACGGCGAGATCCTGTCCAAGCTCTGTTGCCGCCAGTCATAGCGCTGGCGACAAAGGCTTATCGGCCGTTTTTTTCAGGACTGGAGGACAAACAGCGCTTAACTGGGGCGAAGTCCGTCAATAAATCCGAGGATTCGTGCGCCGAGTTCCGCCGCCAGGGGCAATTGCGGATCTTTATAGGAGGCCAATTGCCGCTTCACGTCGTTGGGCACGATGCGCATGACGTGGTTCATGCCTTCGATCAGTGCCAGTTCGGCGTCCGGTTTGGCGGCTTTGAGCGCCCTGGCGTCACCCACGCCGACCTGGATGTCGTTGCTGCCCTGAATGATCAGTGCCGGCATCTTCAGTTTGGCAAAGGCTGCCGCCGGGTCCTGGCGGAACAGCGAAATCAGGTACGGCTGCACGCTGGGGCGGAAAATCACCTGCAACTGCGGCGGCACGTTGTCGTCAGTGTGGCCGGCCTTGAGGCTGTCGAGCAGTTCATTGCTGCGCAGCATCAAGGCTGGCGGCAGGCGATTGCTCAACTGCTGGCGCAGCACTTGATCGATCGGCCGGGCGCTGCCGGACAGGGAAATCACCGCCGCGGCATCGACACTGGGCGCCGCCAGGCTGGCAATCAACGCACCTTCGCTGTGGCCCAGCAAAATCAGTTTGCCCAGACGCGGATCGGCCTTGAGCTTCTGCCCCCAGGCCACGGCATCGGCCACATAGGCTTCCACCGACAGATTGCGTTCATCCGGCGTGGCCGCAAGGCTCGCCGCCACGCCGCGCTTGTCATAACGCACACTGGCGATGTTGTGTTTGGCCAGCACCCAGGCCAGCCGTTTCAGGCTGTCGTTGCGCCCGCCGTCGGGGTTGTTTCCGTCACGGTCCGTAGGACCGGAGCCGGAAATGATCAGGACAACCGGTACCGGCGTGTCGGACTTGGGCAGCAACAGCGAGCCGAAAAGCTCGCCACTGCCGGTGTCCAGGGTGATCGGGCGTTGCAGGACGGAGGCCTGTACAAAACCGGTAAACAGGGTAAGGCTCAAGGCAAGAACTCGCAGCATCATCACGCCATCATCAACAAGGTGCCGGTTGGACTCGCAGGCACCCATAAGGTTCGAGGATGAACTACTTGGGTAGCCTGCGTATACTGGCGCGCATTACGTATTTTAGGTTCGATTTCACGGAGCGTCCTGCATGTCCGGCAATACCTACGGCAAGCTGTTCACTGTCACCACCGCGGGCGAAAGCCATGGTCCGGCGTTGGTCGCCATTGTCGATGGCTGCCCGCCGGGCCTGGAGATCTCTATTGAGGACCTG
Organism: Pseudomonas sp. FP1742; assembly: GCF_030687145.1. Taxonomy (NCBI): domain Bacteria; kingdom Pseudomonadati; phylum Pseudomonadota; class Gammaproteobacteria; order Pseudomonadales; family Pseudomonadaceae; genus Pseudomonas; species Pseudomonas sp. FP1742. The sequence continues at coordinate 1,939,364 of NZ_CP117460.1, forward strand.
CAGCGCGACCTGGACCGCCGCAAGCCCGGCACCAGCCGCCACACCACCCAGCGTCAGGAAGCCGACGAAGTCGAAATCCTTTCCGGCGTGTTCGAAGGCCGCACCACCGGTTGCGCCATTGGTCTGTTGATCCGCAACACTGACCAGAAGTCCAAGGACTACTCGGCGATCAAGGATCTCTTCCGTCCGGCCCACGCCGACTACACCTACCACCACAAATACGGCGAGCGCGATTACCGCGGCGGCGGTCGCAGTTCGGCCCGTGAAACCGCCATGCGCGTAGCCGCTGGCGCGATTGCCAAGAAATACCTGGCCACCCAGGGCATCGTCATTCGTGGCTACATGAGCCAGCTCGGCCCGATCGAAATCCCGTTCAAGACCTGGGATTCGGTGGAAGAGAACGCCTTCTTCAGCCCCGACCCGGACAAAGTGCCGGAGCTGGAAGCCTATATGGACCAATTGCGTCGCGACCAGGATTCGGTCGGCGCGAAGATCACCGTGGTCGCTGAAGGCGTGATGCCGGGCCTCGGCGAGCCGATCTTCGACCGCCTCGACGCCGAACTGGCCCATGCGCTGATGAGCATCAACGCGGTCAAGGGCGTGGAAATCGGCGCCGGTTTTGCCAGCATCGCCCAGCGCGGCACCGAGCACCGCGACGAAATGACCCCGGAAGGTTTCCTCAGCAACAACGCCGGCGGCATTCTCGGTGGCATTTCGTCGGGTCAGCCGATCGTTGCGCACCTGGCGCTCAAGCCTACATCGAGCATCACCACGCCGGGCCGTTCCATCGACATCCATGGCAACCCGGTGGAGGTCGTCACCAAGGGCCGTCACGACCCGTGCGTCGGCATCCGCGCCACGCCAATCGCCGAAGCGATGATGGCCATCGTGCTGATGGACCACTTGCTGCGTCACCGCGGGCAGAACGCCGATGTGCGGGTGAGCACTCCGGTGTTGGGGCAGCTTTAATGGTTGATCTGATAGCCGCTGCAGTCTGATGGCAGCGGCGGCGCTCCCGTACTGGCGGCTCTCCAGTTTCTACCTGTTCTATTTCGCCTTGCTCGGTTCGACGGCGCCGTTTCTGGCGCTGTACTTCGATCATCTGGGCTTCAGCGCCGCACGCATTGGCGAACTGGTGGCGATTCCGATGCTGATGCGCTGCGTGGCGCCGAATATCTGGGGCTGGCTCGGTGACTACACCGGGCGACGCCTGGCCATCGTGCGTTTCGGCGCCGCCTGCACCTTGCTGACCTTCTCGCTGATATTCGTCAGCAAAAGCTACGCCTGGCTGGCGATGGTCATGGCCTTGCACGCGTTCTTCTGGCATGCGGTGTTGCCGCAGTTCGAAGTCATCACCCTGGCGCACTTGCAGGGACAGACCTCGCGTTACAGTCAGATCCGCCTGTGGGGTTCCATCGGTTTCATCATCACCGTGGTGGCGCTGGGCCGATTGTTCGAATGGCTGAGTCTCGACATTTACCCGGTGGCACTGGTGCTGATCATGGCCGGGATCGTGGTCAGCAGCTTGTGGGTGCCCAACGCGCAACCGGTTCAGAGTGAACGGTTGGCGGGGGAGGGATTTCTCCAGCAATTGCGCAACCCCGGAGTATTGGCGTTTTACGCGTGCGTGGCGCTGATGCAGATGAGTCACGGGCCGTATTACACCTTTCTGACCCTGCACCTTGAGCGACTTGGCTACAGTCGCGGGCTGATCGGCATGCTCTGGGCGGTCGGCGTGGTCGCCGAAGTCTTGATGTTTCTGTTCATGAGCAAGATTCTCGCGCGCTTCTCGGTGCGTCGGGTGCTGCTGGCGAGCTTCCTGTTGGCGGCTTTGCGTTGGTTATTGCTCGGTTCGTTTGCCGAATTCCTCTGGGTGCTGTTGTTCGCCCAGGTGCTGCACGCCGCCACCTTCGGCAGCTTTCACGCCGCTGCCATCCAGTTCGTGCAACGTAGCTTCGGCGCGCGCCAGCAAGGCCAGGGCCAGGCGTTGTATGCCGCGCTGGCCGGCACCGGCGGCGCACTGGGGGCGTTGTATTCCGGCTACAGCTGGAATGCCTTGGGCGCCACATTGACCTTTAGTATCGCCAGTCTCGCAGCCTTCGCCGCTGCCGTTATCATTGCCACACGTATGCAAGAGGACAGGCCATGAGCCTTACCCGTGAACACCTCGCCCAGGAAATCATCGACGCCGGGCGCTTTCTGTATGGCCGCGGCTGGTCGCCGGCCACCAGCAGCAATTACTCGACCCGCCTGTCGCCGACCGAAGCCTTGCTGACCGTGTCCGGCAAGCACAAAGGTCAGCTGGGGCTTGATGATGTGTTGGCCACCGACCTGTCGGGCAACAGCCTGGAGCCAGGCAAGAAGCCGTCCGCCGAAACCCTGTTGCACACCCAGCTCTATAGCTGGCGCCCGGAGATCGGTGCGGTGCTGCACACCCATTCGGTGAATGCCACGGTGCTGTCGCGCCTGACGCCGGAAGACTTCATCGAGTTCGAAGACTACGAACTGCAAAAAGCCTTCAGCGGCGTTTCGACCCACGAGTCCCGGGTGCGCGTGCCGATTTTCGACAACGATCAGGACATTGCGCGGCTGGCCGCCAAGGTGCAGCCTTGGCTCGACGCCCACCCTGATTGCGTCGGCTACCTGATTCGCGGCCATGGTCTCTATACGTGGGGCGCGCGCATGAGCGACGCACTGCGGCAGATCGAAGCCTTTGAATTTTTGTTCGAGTGCGAGCTGAAGGCGCGCTCGCTCTTTAACCGTAATGCATGAACCGTTAAGGAGTTGCCCATGAGCAGCCTGTCCGTTTATCACGTCTCCAGCCCTGACATTCCGAACAAGGTGCTGACCCACTTTGAAGACATCGCCTCGACCCTGGCCGAGCAGGGCGTACGCTTCGACCGTTGGCAAGCCGCGGCGAAAATCCAGCCCGGCGCCAGCCAGGAAGAAGTGATCGCCGCGTACCAGGAGCAAATCGACAAGCTGATGACCGAGCGCGGTTACATCACCGTCGACGTGGTCAGCCTGAACAGCGATCACCCGCAAAAAGCCGAGCTGCGCGCCAAGTTCCTCGATGAACACCGCCATGGCGAAGACGAAGTGCGATTTTTCGTCGCCGGCCGTGGCCTGTTCACCCTGCACATCGATGATTACGTGTACGCCGTGCTCTGCGAGAAAAACGACCTGATCTCGGTACCGGCGGGTACGCCGCACTGGTTCGACATGGGCGAAAACCCGCACTTCGTCGCGATCCGCCTGTTCAACAACCCCGAAGGTTGGGTGGCCAACTTCACCGGTGATGACATTGCCAGCCATTTCCCGCGTCTTGAGGACTGAGCCGATGCCGATCAAAGCGATTCTCACCGACATCGAAGGCACCACCAGCGCGGTGAGTTTTGTGTTCGACGTATTGTTTCCCTACGCGGCCAAACACCTGCCGGACTTCGTTCGGCAAAATGCCGAACGCGCTGACGTCGCCGAACAGCTCGCCGCTGTTCGGCGTGACAGCGGTGAACCGCAAGCCGACGTCGAGCGGGTCATCGACATCCTTCTGGGCTGGATCGCCGAAGACCGCAAGGCCACGCCGCTCAAGGCGTTGCAGGGCATGGTCTGGGAGCAGGGGTATAAGGCCGGGCAGTTGAAAGGCCACGTTTATCCGGACGCCGTTGACGCGCTGAAGCGCTGGCATCAGGAAGGCTATCAACTGTTTGTTTATTCCTCGGGTTCGATTCAGGCACAAAAGCTGATTTTCGGTTGCTCGGAGGCGGGGGATTTGTCGCCGTTGTTCAGCGGCTATTTCGACACCACTTCGGGCCCCAAGCGCGAAGCGCAGTCGTACGAGCGCATCACCCGGGCGATTGGCGTCGAGGCTTCGCAGATTCTGTTTCTGTCCGATATCGTTCAGGAACTGGACGCGGCGCGCACGGCCGGCATGGCCACCTGTGGCCTGGCACGTGAAGGCGGGGAGTTGGCGGGGCATGCGACGGTGGACAGTTTTGCCGGGATCACTCCTTCTACCTTTTAAACATCAGCCGTAGAAACAACTCAGGCCGTGAAGCGAAAGCTCTCACGGCCTGTTTGTTTGTAGCGCGTTTATTTATACAACCGCAGGTTTAAACCGAGTGATAAGTCGGCAGGGCGAACCGTTGCTGGCTTTGCAGCATGGAGATCTGTGGCAGTTCGCTGGCCTGTTCGGCGATGTCACGGCGAATCGCGCTGATCACCCATGACAGTTGATCGCCGGCGTGTAACTGCTGGTAGGAAATCGAACGTTTGAAGACTTTGCCTTCCTGACTGCGCAGGGTCAGCAGAATGCCGCCGTCAGGCCGTGGCTGGGTGATGACTTCGAAGTTGGAGAACAGCGACGAAAATTTTTCCTGGATCAGGCTCATGTCTATCAGCTCCATTTTGTGCTTGAAGGGCAACATGGAGAGGTAGTTGCAGTGATTGTGCCAGTGTCGTTATTTTTAAAATTTCATATAAATCAACAAGTTATATATTCATGATTTTCAGGGTATCGTGCAATTTGCATGAATGGCCATCGTGCATCCTGCATTTTGCGAGGTTGGCGACAATTGGATGGAACCAATCGCAATCGCCGGGGTTGCGCTTTTCGAATGCGGCGGCCGTGGATACAAAACATTGCAAAAACCGCGTGTACAGCCCAAGAAGCCCTGACGTATTTTCGGCCTCAATCAACGCCACCCGACAATAAAAAGATCGAACGGGAGCAACCATGAGCCGCACGCAGAACGACACGATTACCTGGGGCATGATGCTCCGCAAACTGCCTTCCATTGCCAAAGCCATCCCCCGCGTGGTCAAGGGCATGAAAGTGGCCAACGTCAAGGATCCGACCCAACCGTGTGGTCTGGGCTGGAGTTTCGAACAGGCGACGCTGCGCAACCCCGATGGCCCGGCATTGATGCAGGGCGACGTGACGCTCACTTATGCACAGATCAATCAGTGGGCCAATCGCATCGCCCATCATCTGATCGCTCAAGGCATTGGCAAGGGCGATGTGGTGGCGATCTTCATCGAGAATCGTGTGGAGTTGCTGGTGACGATATTGGCGGTGGCCAAGGTCGGCGCGATCAGTGCCTTACTCAATACTTCCCAGACCCGCGACACCCTGGCTCACAGCCTGAACCTGGTGATGCCCGTAGCGATCGTGGTCGGAGAAGAGCTGGTTCCGGCCTTTAATGCGGTGCGCGAGCGGGTGGCCATCGATGTGGCGCGTACCTGGTTTGTCGCCGATCAAGACACCTTCAGCGACCCGGGCAATTCGCCCGATGGCTTCACCAATCTGATGACGGCCAGCTGCGAGGCGTCCAGCGACAATCCCGCCAGCAGCCGACGGGTTTTTTTCGACGACCCTTGCTTCTATATCTACACCTCGGGCACCACCGGGTTGCCCAAGGCCGGGGTATTCAAGCATGGCCGCTGGATGCGCAGCTGTGCCAGTTTCGGGCTGATCGCCCTGGACATGCAGCCGCAGGACGTCGTTTATTGCACCTTGCCGCTGTACCACGCCACCGGGCTTTGCGTGTGCTGGGGCTCGGCGATCAGCGGGGCGTCGGGGTTTGCCATCCGCCGCAAGTTCAGCGCCAGCCAGTTCTGGAGCGACGTGCGCAAGTACCGGGCGACCACCCTCGGTTATGTCGGCGAATTGTGCCGCTATCTGGTGGATCAACCGCGCAGCGTCGACGACAGTCGGCACGGCGTGACGAAGATGATTGGCAATGGTCTGCGCCCTGGAGCGTGGCGCGAGTTCAAGACGCGGTTTGCCGTCGACCATATCTGCGAGCTATACGCCGCCAGCGACGGCAATATCGGTTTCACCAATATCCTCAACTTCGACAACACCATTGGCTTTTCCCTGATGGCCTGGGAGCTGGTGGCGTACGACCACGACAGCGGCGCCCCCACGCGGGATGCCAACGGCTTCATGCGCAAAGTGGCCAAGGGCGAGCAGGGTTTATTGCTGGCGAGAATTGACGACAAGGCGCCGCTGGACGGCTACACCGATCCGCAGAAGACCGCAAAAGTGGTGCTCCACGACGTGTTCGTGAAGGGCGACCGTTACTTCAATACCGGTGATCTGCTGCGCAACATCGGTTTTGGTCATGCGCAATTTGTCGATCGCCTGGGCGACACCTACCGCTGGAAGGGCGAAAACGTCTCCACCACCGAGGTCGAAAACATCCTGTTGCAACATCCGCATATTGCCGAAGCCGTGGCCTATGGCGTGGAAATCCACAACACCAACGGGCGAGCGGGGATGGCCGCGATTACCCCAGCCGAATCCCTGGCGACTCTGGATTTCAGCGAATTGCTGGCTTTCGCCCGGCAACAAATGCCGGCCTATGCGGTGCCATTGTTTCTGCGGGTGAAGGTGAAAATGGAGACCACCGGAACCTTCAAATACCAGAAGGCCCGGCTCAAGGACGAAGCCTTCGACCCGAACAAGTCTGGCGAGGACCCGGTCTACGCCTGGCTGCCGGGCACCGAGACTTATGTGCAAGTCACCGAGCAGGTGTCGGCGGATATTCGCGGTGGCAGGTATCGCTATTGAATCTGGCTATGACCGTCCATGAGAAAAAACAAGTGACAGGTTCCGGGCTGCTCGGGAAACTATCGGCTTTCCGATTGACCGAATGTGGAGTCCCCAATGTCAGACAAAAGCCGCCAGATGACCCCCGAAGAGGCTGCCGAATTTGCCGAACAGGTGTTCAACAAAGCGCGCGAGGGTGATGCGGCCATGATGGCTGCGCTGCTGACCAAGGGCCTGCCGCCGAACCTGCGCAACCACAAGGGCGACACCTTGCTGATGCTCGCCGCGTACCACGGCCATGTCGACACGGTAAAAGTCCTGCTCGAACACAAGGCCGATCCCGAGATTCGCAACGACAACGGCCAGAGCCCGATTGCCGGCGCGGCGTTCAAGGGGGATCTGGCAGTGGTCAAGGCATTGGTTGAAGGTGGCGCTGAAGTGGAAGGTTCGTCCTTCGACGGTCGCACTGCGCTGATGATGGCGGCGATGTTCAACCGCGTCGAAATCATCGACTACCTGATCAGCAAGGGCGCCGATCCGGCAGCCAAGGATGCCAATGGGGTGTCCGCGCTGGACGCGGCCAAGACCATGGGGGCGGCGGATACTACGGCGCAGCTGCAAAAACTCCTGGCCTGACCTCTGTAGTGTCGCGGGGCTTTTGTGGCGAGGGAGCTCTGTGGCGAGGGGGCTTGCCCCCGTTGGACCGCGAAGCGGTCCCCTTTGGTATCTCAGTCAAACCCAGTTCTCTGGTTTTACGACTGCTTCGCAGCCGAACGGGGGCAAGCCCCCTCGCCACAGGTTCCTGCCAGGTCCCGCAATCCGTTTCCGAATGCGTTATCCTTCGCGCCCTCAAAATTCCCTCGCTACAGGATCCACTTCATGAAAGCCGCACTCGTCGAACTCATCAGCAAAATCAGCTCCGGGTGCATGGGCGAGGACGAAATCCTGAAAATCGCTGACGAAGCGGCTCAGGCCTACGCCGATCCCGAGGCTTTTCTGGCGGCCAATCCAGACATCAACTACGACGACACCTTTCCGATCCCGTTGGGCGAGTGGGTTGTCGTCGGCAGTCTGCCGGAAACCGTGCTGTTCCAGGCCGACACCTACATGGACCTGTTCGCGCAGATCGTCGCCTCGTTCGGCCCCGGCGTTGCGTTCAACATCAAACCCAAGCAACTGGCCAAAACCGAAGCCCTCACGGCACTCAACCGCATTCAGGTGCAGATGAGCAGCCTGAACAAGGAAAACGGTGGCTACACCTTGATGAACTTCAGCCAGTTGCTCGACGATGAACTGCAAGTGGTACTGGTCTACGGCAACGACGTGCCACGGGTGCTGGAATTGTGCGCCGAAGTCGGCATCGCCGCCGCGCCCTCCCTGGAAGCCCTGAAAGTGGCCATCCACGTCTGAAGCCGTCTACAACGGTAATAAAACGGAACCCTTGCAAGACCCGACTATCCTAAGAGTGCCTACCATTTTTTTGGAGCGACACCATGGGTTCCACGTTCAACACCCTGATCGGCCTGATTATTTTTGCCCTGGACATCTGGGCCATCATCAACGTGCTTAAAAGTGGCGCCGAAACCGGGATGAAAGTCCTTTGGGTGCTGTTGATCCTGCTGCTGCCGGTCCTGGGCCTGATCATCTGGGCCATCGCCGGGCCAAGAGGCGATGTGCGGATCTGATGCCGCTCCCAGGCCAACACATTTTCCCTGTGGGAGCGGGCTTGCTCGCGAAAACGGACTTTCAGTCGACATCAATGTTGAATGATCAGCCGCCTTCGCGAGCAAGCCCGCTCCCACAAGGGGACCTCCTGAGCGTTCAAAATGTCTTCTGTCTGACGAAGGTTCGACCTGTCATGTTCCGCGACGTAGAATGCGCGCCTTTCCCGGTCAATCGAGGTGATCGATTGGCCATCATGGGCGGGTAACCGTCCGTTGCCACCCGCATTCATCGGAGCACTTCCCATGAGCAATACCCCAACCAGCGACTACCTGGAAACCCTCTACGAAGGCTATGGCCAGCGTTTTCGCATGGAAAAACTGCTGCACGAAGTGCGCACCGAACACCAGCACCTGGTGATCTTCGAAAACCCGCGCATGGGCCGGGTGATGGCGCTGGACGGTGTAATCCAGACCACCGAAGCCGACGAATTCATCTACCACGAGATGCTCACCCATGTGCCGATCCTCGCCCATGGCACCGCCAAGCGCGTGCTGATCATCGGCGGTGGCGACGGCGGCATGCTGCGTGAAGTGGCCAAGCACCGCAGTGTCGAGCACATCACCATGGTCGAAATCGACGGCACCGTGGTCGACATGTGCAAGGAATTCCTGCCGAACCACTCCAAGGGTGCGTTCGATGATCCACGCCTGAACCTGGTGATCGACGACGGTATGCGTTTCGTCGCCACCACCACCGAAAAGTTCGACGTGATCATTTCCGACTCTACCGACCCGATCGGTCCGGGCGAAGTGCTGTTTTCCGAAAACTTCTACCAGGCATGCCATCGCTGCCTGAACGAAGGTGGCATTCTGGTGACCCAGAACGGCACCCCGTTCATGCAAATCGAAGAAGTCAAAACCACCGCCGGCCGCCTGCGCAGCCTGTTCCCGGACTGGCACTTCTATCAAGCGGCGGTGCCGACCTACATCGGCGGCGCGATGACCTTCGCCTGGGGCGCGACCGATACCGCCTATCGCAAATTGTCCCGCGAAACCCTGCAACAGCGCTTCGCCGGCAGCGGCATCATCACCCGCTACTACAATCCGGAAATCCACATCGGCGCCTTCGCCTTGCCGCAGTACGTGCTGCAAGCGGTGAACAAACCCAGCAACGACTAAAGTTATCCACACCCCTTGTGGGAGCGGGCTTGCTCGCGAAGGCAGTCTTTCAGTCGATAGAGATGTCGACTGACACACCGCTTTCGCGAGCAAGCCCGCTCCCACAGGTTTTGTTTTTTACAGGCTGGCGCGGTGTAATCCGTTTGAACGATCACTCAAGGCAAAAGTCCAGATAGATGTAAGCCCATCCAAGGGTTTTATCGAGGAGGCACCGATGCAAAAGTGGAAAATCACTTTCGTGGATGATCACGGTGAAACAGTCGACGAACTCTTCGAGTGCGAGGAATGCCCGAATAGCGAGCAGGCCGCCAAACTCATTCGCGCCCGGCGCCTGCCGGTCGCTGCTGAACTTGATCTCAATGATCTGGAGGGTCGCACCGATGATCCGACCGTCAAAAGCCTGAAATCCCAGTACAGCATTGAAATCCTCGGCATTACCCCGATTTGATACACCTCTTGTCACATTCACTACCAGACCTTGGCAGCAGCTCTATCTAAGGGCTACTCTGCAAGCGAGATCAGCGAATGACTCGCTAAGGTCTGGTCTTGTCAGCTACATGCTTGTTTCCCGGCGGCAACCTCTGTTGCCGTATCGCTCTCACCAATCGGTTGAAAGTGCAGGGAATACGGAAAGTCTATCCATCAGTCTGAGGGGGACGTTTCATGAGCACAGCCTATCAAGAAGACATCAGCAGCAGCGTGCTGCGCCGCATGAAAGAAGGCGGTTTCGACTTTTCACGATTCCATCCCATCGAGTTCTACGCCATTTTCCCGGACGAGGAGCGGGCACGCAGGGCGGCAGGTCATTTTTGTGGTGAATCCTTGAATGCCCAGATCAGCGTGCGTGATGACGGCGCATGGTCTCTGGAACTGAGCAAAGTGATGTACGCCACCTACGACGGGATCGGCGACTTCGAGCAGGACTTCGAGGCGGTGGTCGAGCCTCTGGGCGGCATTATCGAGGGATGGGGCGTCAAGCAGGAGGTACGAGGGCTACTCGCATAACCTTATGAACAGCGACAACACTCAGCAACGGCTGACCTTCGGGTTGGCCGTTTTCGTTTTCGTGGTTTGAAAAGGCCGAAGATTGTGTTTTCGATTCATAACGTTTCAAAAATGCAAAAAAAGCCGCCTGAACAGGCGGCTAAAAGGGAAGAGCGACAAGTTTTGCAACGAATGCGCGAATTATCCGCCTCTCCCTCCCGAGCAGTGAAATCAACTCTGACTATGCTGCTGATAGGCGACAACATGGCCTCGCCATGAAGCGGGGGCGTTCAGGTTGGGGCATTTATCGCACAGGATTGGTGCGGTGCGTGCGGCAGCATTATCCAACTGATTGATATCAAAGCGTTTATGCCGATGGCACGGGCCTTGCGAAGGTCTGGACGTCCGGGTGACAAGGAGTACGGCATGATCCGCACCTATTTTGATGAGATGTACGATGCCGGCGGCCAGGTCCGTCCGCATTATCGGGAGTTTGCCCGTTGGCTGGCCGAAACGCCTGACGAGCTTCTGGCACAACGGCGACGCGAGGCCGATCTGTTATTTCATCGCGCCGGGATTACCTTCACGCTCTATGGTGATGAGCAGGGGACAGAGCGCCTGATTCCCTTCGACACCATTCCCCGCAGCATTCCCGCCAGTGAATGGCGGGTCGTCGAGCGCGGCTGTATTCAGCGGGTCAAGGCATTGAACATGTTCCTGGCCGACCTCTATCACGAGCAGCGCATCATCAAGGCCGGCATCATCCCGGCCGAACAAGTGCTGGCCAACGAGCAATACCAGTTGGCGATGCAAGGGCTGGATCTGCACCGCGATATCTATTCGCACATTTCCGGCGTCGACCTGGTGCGCGATGGCGACGGCACGTATTACGTGCTCGAAGACAACCTGCGTACCCCCAGCGGCGTGAGCTACATGCTCGAAGACCGCAAAATGATGATGCGCCTGTTCCCCGAGTTGTTCGCGGCCCAGCGCATCGCACCGATCGACCACTATCCGAACCTGTTGCTCGACACCCTGAAAAGCTCCAGCCCGCTCGACAACCCGAGCGTGGTGGTGCTGACGCCGGGGCGTTTCAACAGCGCGTTTTTCGAGCATGCGTTTCTGGCGCGGGAAATGGGTGTTGAACTGGTGGAAGGCGCGGACCTGTTCGTGCGTGATGACAAGGTGTTCATGCGCACCACGGACGGGCCGAAAGCGGTCGACGTGATCTACCGTCGCCTCGACGATGCCTTCCTCGATCCGCTGGCGTTCAACCCGGATTCGATGCTCGGTGTTCCAGGGCTGCTGTCGTCCTACCGCTCCGGCAACGTGGTGCTGGCGAATGCCATCGGCACCGGGGTTGCGGACGACAAGTCGGTGTACCCCTTCGTCACGGACATGATTCGTTTCTATCTGGATGAAGAACCGATCCTGAAGAACGTGCCGACGTGGCAGTGTCGTAACCCCTCGGAACTGTCCCACGTGCTGGCCAACCTTCCGGAGCTGGTGGTCAAGGAAACCCAAGGCTCCGGCGGTTACGGAATGCTGGTGGGGCCGGCGGCGACGGCGGCGGAGATCGAGTCTTTCCGCGAGCGGATCAAAGCCAAGCCCCATGCGTATATCGCGCAACCGACATTGTCGCTGTCGACCTGTCCGACCTTTGTCGAAAACGGCATTGCTCCGCGCCACATCGACCTGCGTCCGTTTGTATTGTCTGGCCGCGAAACCCGGGTTGTGCCCGGCGGTTTGACCCGTGTCGCCTTGCGTGAAGGTTCCCTGGTGGTGAACTCGTCCCAGGGCGGCGGCACCAAGGACACCTGGGTGGTCGAGGATTGAAGGAAGCTTGCCATGTTAAGTAGAACTGCCTCGGATCTGTATTGGATGTCGCGTTACCTGGAGCGGGCGGAAAACCTCGCGCGGATGCTCGACATCAGTTATTCGCTGTCGCTGATGCCCCAGGACGGTCGTGGCGACGGCTTGCACGAACTGGCCATGCCGTTGCTGATCACCGGCACCCTGGACGATTACCTGGCGCGCCACGGCGATCTGCATGCCGAACGGCTGCTGCATTTTTTCGCCCTGGACGCGGCCAACCCGGCGAGCATCTACAGCTGCCTCGGTGCCGCACGAGCCAGCGCCCATGCGGTGCGTGGGCGAATCACCGCTGACATGTGGGAAAACATCAACGCCACCTGGCTGGAAATTCGCGGGATCGCCGAGCAGGGCTTGAGTCGCTACGGCATGAGCCGTTTCTGCGAGTGGATCAAGGAACGTTCCCATCTGTTCCGCGGCGCTTGCTACGGCACGATCATGCGTAACGACGCGTTCCGCTTCATTCGTCTGGGCACCTTTATCGAAAGGGCCGACAACACCTTGCGCCTGCTCGACGCCCGTTACGAAATGGCTGGCGATCAGGCCGAAGCGATCAGCGACGGCACGGCCCACGCCTATTACCAGTGGAGCGCTTTGCTGCGGGCCTTGTCGTCGTTCGAGGCTTACACCGAAATCTATCGCGACGCCCCCGGCGCCCGGCATGTGGCTGAACTATTGCTGTTGCGCGCCGACGTGCCGCGATCCCTGCGCGCCTGCACCGAAGAAATCGACCAGATCCTCGCCCAATTGTCGGGGGCCAACGGTCGTCCTGCCCAGCGTCTGGCGGCAGAAATGGACGCGCGCCTGCGCTACACCGGTATCAACGAAATCCTCGACGAAGGCCTGCACGCCTGGCTGACCGAGTTCATCCCGCTGGTGCGCCAGTTGGGCAACGCCATACACAGTTCCTATCTGGAGGCTGCATGAGACTTTCCATTAGCCACGAGACCGCCTATCACTACGAAGATCAGGTGCGGGCGAGCATCCAGTACCTGCGACTGACACCCCACGACAGCGAGCGCCAGCACGTGCTGAGCTGGCAACTCGACCTGCCGCGCCCGGTGCGCGCGCAACTCGATCCGTTCGGCAACATCCTGCATGTGTTGACCCTGGATGAGCCGCATGAAGCGATCATCATCGGCGCCCGTGGCCAGGTCGACATCGACGAGCTGCGCGAAGCCGAGCATGAAAGCCAGTCGGCGCTGCCGTTCCTGCGTTTCACCCGGCTGACTGAAGCCGATGAAGCCCTGCGCGCGTTTGCCGAGAAGGCGTGCAAGCAACGGCGGGATCGCACGGCGCTGATCGATTTGATGCATGGCCTGAACCAGCACATGACTTACACCCCGGGTTCCACTGAAGTGGACACCAGCGCAGCGCAAGCTTTCGCCGGGCGCTCCGGCGTCTGCCAGGACCATACCCATGCGTTTCTCGCCTGCGCCCGCAGCCTGGGCATTCCTTCGCGTTATGTGTCGGGGTATTTGTACAGCGATAATAGCGAGCACCTGGCCAGTCACGCCTGGGCTGAAGCCTGGCTGGATGACGCCTGGTACAGCTTCGACGTGACCAACGAACTGGCCCGGCCTGAACGTCATCTGAAGCTGGCCGTGGGCCTGGATTACCTCGACGCCTGCCCGGTGCGTGGTATGCGTCGGGGCGGTGGGGGTGAGCAGATGCATGCGAAGGTGTTGGTCTCGCCGACACCGGTGATTACCGTCCAACAGCAGTAAGTAGTCCCTGTGGGAGCGGGCTTGCCCGCGATGGCGGCCTTCCAGTCACCGCATTTATGTCTGGAGTAACGCTATCGCGGGCAAGCCCGCTCCCACAGGGAGGGGTGTTGTCATTCCGGCTTCACTTTGCGCCCAGCCATATGCTTCAAATACCCCACCAACAACTCCAGGTCCCCCTCCGGCAACACCGTCGTCGAGAACGCGGGCATCTTCGCCTGCGGCCACTGGCGCAAGCTCTGCGGGTCACGGATGTAACGCTTGAGGAAGTCCGCGCCGAAATACTCGGTCGGGTTGAACGGAATATTCAGGTCCGGCCCGAACTGCGCGTCCCCCGCGCCATTGAGTCGATGGCAAGCCAGGCAGTTCTTCTGAAACAGCGCGAAGCCCTTGTTCACCGGATGGTCCGACTTCAGTGCAGGGTCGGGTAACAGGGCAGGGAAGCGTTCGGCCACCGGGGCCATGCGCTTGATGCTCGCCACTTCGAATGGCCATTGCTCGGGGCTGATATTGCCCGCCTGTGGATCGGTCCAGACCAGATAGAACGGCCCGGCACTGGGCTTGCCCTCGGACAGCGGCGGCCACGGCTTGGCCGGGTCTTCAATCGCCAGCCAGGCCCGCGCGCCCTGGGTCTTGAGCAGCGGCGCGGCGGCCAGTTCGGCGGCAAAACCGTCCAAAGCTACTGCTTGCAGGTGATCGTCAGGCTTGATGCCGGTCAACAACGCCGCCATCGGCACGGCGCGATAGCTCATGTCCCGCTTGTAGGAAACGTCGTTGGTGATCGTGATGGTCTGAGCCTGAGGATGCTTGAGCAATTCCTCGGTCTGCCAGGTGCGAGGGCTCGCGCCCAACTCAAGATTCAGCTGCGCGGCGGACAGAGGCGTGCTGAGCAGCAAGGCCCCAAACAGAATGAGCGCTTTCAAGTGATCGTCGTCCATGTCGTGGAAGTGCCGCAAAGGTTGGCACAGCCACGCCGGCCCGGATAGCGAGCCAGTCACATTTTTATCAGGCGAAATGAAAACCCCCGCTGCTCGATCAGCCAAGCACCTTGGTCAGGTTCGGCAAAATCAACAACAGCGTAGTAGCAAATAGAATGAGCCCGGCTTGACGTACTTTCGAATGTTTGAACATGGCTTGACCGCCTTTTTTGTTATTTCCTGGTTGCCTGCCTGCATATCTCCATGACGGCAGAGCGCTGCACTTCCTGTAGGACGAGAGCCTCGGCAAAACCCGACGACAACTTCGTACAGGTTTACATTAGGGCCCGCGTCACGCTTGGCTTAGATCCATTTCGTATGGACTTAGCGCTGATCGCTGCTAAAAAGACATGAGGCCTATGGCCAGCTTCTTGGGCGCCCGTTGGCTAGACAGCTTGGTGACACGAATCGATTAATCCGATAGCTGACTACCGTTCGTCTGAGCGTGACCGTCAACGTCAATGAGCGCTGTGGTCATTGAATCCACGGCTGCTCGGCATAAGGTGAGGGTATAGAGATCACCCTCAGGTTCGAGAACGCCATGACCCAAGCTTTGATATTCGACGCGTTACGCACGCCCCGTGGCAAAGGCAAGGCCAATGGCGCCTTGCACAGCGTCAAGCCAGTGAACCTGGTGGCCGGGCTGCTGACGGCGTTGCAGCAGCGCACCTCCCTGGACACCAGTCAGGTCGACGACGTGGTGCTTGGCTGCGTGACGCCTATCGGTGATCAGGGCGCCGACATCGCCAAGACCGCCACACAAGTGGCCGACTGGGACGTCAGCGTGGCGGGTGTGCAACTCAATCGCTTCTGCGCGTCGGGGCTGGAAGCAGTGAACCTGGGCGCGATGAAAGTGCGTTCCGGCTTCGAAGACCTGGTGGTGGTCGGTGGCGTCGAGTCGATGTCCCGCGTGGCCATGGGCAGCGACGGCGGGGCCTGGGCGCTGGACCCGGAAACCAACTTGCACAGCCATTTCACACCCCAGGGCGTGGGCGCCGACCTGATCGCGACAATCGAAGGTTTCAGTCGTCAGGACGTCGATGCCTTCGCGTTGCACTCCCAGCAGAAGGCGGCGCGGGCGCGGGCGAATGGTTCCTTCAACAAGTCGCTGGTGCCGGTGCAGGACCAGAACGGCATCATCCTGCTCGATCATGATGAGTTCATTCGCGCCGATTCGACCATGGAAGGCCTGGGCAAGCTCAAGCCGAGTTTCGAGATGATCGGGCAAATGGGCTTCGACGCCACGGCATTGCGGGTGTACAGCCAGGTCGAGCGGATCAACCATGTTCACACGCCGGGCAACAGTTCCGGGATCGTCGATGGCGCGGCGCTGATGCTGATCGGCTCCGAAGCGAAGGGCCGGGCACTGGGTTTGCAGCCACGGGCGCAGGTCGTCGCCACGGCGGTCACCAGCACCGACCCGACCATCATGCTCACCGGCCCGGCGCCGGCCACCCGCAAGGCGCTGGCCAAGGCCGGGCTGCGGGTCGAAGACATCGACCTGTTCGAAGTCAATGAAGCGTTCGCCTCGGTCGTGTTGAAGTTCATCAAGGACATGGCCATCGACCCGGACAAGGTCAACGTCAACGGCGGCTCCATCGCCATGGGCCACCCGCTCGGCGCCACCGGTTGCGCGATTCTCGGCACGCTGCTCGATGAACTGGAAACCCGGCGCCTGCGCTATGGCCTGGCGACATTGTGTGTCGGCGGCGGCATGGGCATTGCCACCATCATCGAACGCCTCTGAGCCTGCCTTTAAGAAAATCCGACTCAAGGAAAATTGCCATGACCCAAGCCATTCGTTACGAAAAGGGCCAGGACCGGATCGTCGTCCTGACCATCGACATGCCGGGCCAGAGCGCCAACACCATGAACGCGGTCTACCGCGAGGCCATGGCCATCTGCGTCGAGCGCCTGGTCGCCGACAAGGACGCCATCGCCGGCGTGATCATCACCTCGGCCAAGAAAACCTTCTTCGCCGGTGGCGACCTCAATGAACTGATCAAGGTCGGCAAACCCGAAGCCAAAGCCTTTTACGACACGGTGCTGACCCTCAAGGGCCAGTTGCGCACCCTGGAAACCCTCGGCAAACCGGTGGTCGCTGCCATTAACGGCGCGGCGCTCGGTGGCGGTTGGGAAATCTGTCTGGCGTGTCATCACCGTGTGGCGCTGGACAATCCGTCGGTGCTGCTTGGCCTGCCGGAAGTCACCCTCGGCCTGTTGCCGGGCGGTGGCGGGGTGGTGCGCATGGTGCGCATGGTGGGCATCGAAAAAGCTCTGCCGTATCTGCTGGAAGGCAAGAAAATCCGCCCACAACAGGCGCTGCAAGCGCGGTTGATCGATGAGTTGGCCGTCGATCACGATGAGCTGATGGCCAAGGCGCGGGCATGGATCGCTGCTCATCCGATCGCTGTGCAGCGCTGGGACATGAAGGGTTATCAGATTCCCGGCGGCACGCCGTCGGATCCGAAAGTCATGCAGATGCTGGCCATCACGCCCTCGATCCTGCGTAGTAAAACCCAGGGCTGCCTGCCCGCGCCGGAGAAAATCCTCTGCGCCGCAGTGGAGGGCGCTCAGGTGGATTTCGACACCGCGCACCTGATCGAAACCCGTTACTTCACCGAACTGACTACGGGCCAGGTGTCGAAAAACCTCATTGGCACCTTCTGGTTCCAGCTCAATGAGATCAATGCCGGCGGCTCGCGACCTCAGGGCATAGCGCCTTACGTGACGAAGAAAGTCGGCGTGCTCGGCGCCGGGATGATGGGCGCGGGCATCGCGTTTGTCAGCGCCTCGGCCGGTATCGATGTGGTGCTCAAAGACATCAACCTCGCCGCGGCAGAGAAGGGCAAGGCTCACTCGGCGGCGCTGCTGGACAAGAAGGTTGCTCGGGGTCAGTTGAGCCGGGAACAGCGCGAAGCGATTCTGGCGCGGATCCATACCACTGAAAATGATGCGGATCTGGCCGGTTGCGATTTGATCATTGAAGCGGTGTTTGAAGATCGCGAACTGAAGGCCAGGGTCTCATCGGCGGCACAAGCCGTTGTCGGCCCGGATGCGGTGATCGCCTCTAACACCTCGACGTTGCCAATCAGTGGCCTGGCCACCGCCGTGCCAGACCAGGGCAAATTCATCGGCCTGCATTTCTTCAGTCCCGTGGAGAAAATGCCGTTGGTGGAAATCATCAAAGGCGTCCATACCAGCGACGAAACCCTGGCTCGCGGTTTCGATTTCGTCCTGCAAATCAAGAAAACGCCGATTGTGGTCAACGACAGTCGCGGCTTCTTTACCTCGCGGGTGTTCGGCACCTTCACCAACGAAGGCATCGCCATGCTCGGCGAAGGGGTGAGCGCGCCGATGATCGAGACCGAAGCGCGCAAGGCCGGCATGCCCGTCGGGCCGCTGGCGATTTCCGACGAAGTTTCCCTCAGCCTCATGAGCCATATCCGCCAGCAAACCGCCAAAGACCTGCAAGCGGAAGGGAAACCGCTGATTGAGCACCCGGCGTTCGCCGTGATTGACTTGCTGCTCAAGGAATTCAAGCGTCCTGGCAAGGCCGCTGGAGGTGGTTTCTACGATTACCCGGCCGCCGGCCAAAAACATTTGTGGCCGGAACTGAAAACCCGCTTCGAGAAAGCCGACGGGCAGATTTCGCCGAAGGACGTGCGCGATCGCTTGCTGTTCATCCAGGCCATCGAAACCGTGCGTTGTGTGGAGGAGGGCGTGCTGACCTCGACGGCGGATGCCAACGTCGGCTCGATCTTCGGCATCGGCTTCGCGGCCTGGACCGGCGGTGCGCTGCAATTCATCAACCAGTACGGCGTGAAAGACTTCGTCGCCCGCGCCCAGTACCTGGCCGAGCAATACGGCGAGCGCTTCACACCGCCCGCACTGTTGCTGGAGAAAGCCGCCAAGGACGCGCTGTTCTAAGGGGACGTTCTAAGGGACCGATGACGCTTACCAGGGCTTGCCTTGCCACCGTGTTTCAAGGCAGGCTCTGGGGTGTGCATTATTCCCATCACGTGTCAGGTATTTTTTATGTCGTTACGCATCTGCATTCTGGAAACCGACATCCTGCGTCCGGAACTGGTCGATCAATATCAGGGTTACGGGCAGATGTTCCAGCGTCTGTTCTCGCAGCAACCCATCGCGGCCGAATTCACCGTGTACAACGTGATGCAGGGCGATTATCCCAGCGATGAGCTGACCTTCGATGCGTATCTGGTCACCGGCAGCAAGGCCGATTCCTTCGGCACCGACCCATGGATTCAAACCCTCAAGACGTATCTGCTCAAGCGCTACGAGCGTGGCGACAAACTGCTGGGCGTGTGCTTCGGTCACCAACTGTTGGCGCTGCTATTGGGCGGCAAGAGCGAGCGGGCGACCCAGGGCTGGGGCGTCGGCACCCACAAATACAAACTCGCGGCCAAGGCGCCGTGGATGAGCCCGGTGAGGGAAGAGCTGACGCTGCTGATCAGTCACCAGGATCAGGTCACCGCGCTCCCGGAAAACGCTACGGTGATTGCCTCGAGCGATTTCTGCCCGTTCGCCGCGTACCACATCAACGATCAGGTGCTGTGCTTCCAGGGGCATCCGGAGTTCATTCACGATTACTCACGGGCGTTGCTGGATATTCGTCAGGAAGCGCTGGGCGAGCAGATTTATTCCAAAGGTATGGCGAGTCTTGAACACGAGCATCACGGCACTACCGTCGCAGAGTGGATGATGCGGTTTGTGGCGCACAAGCCTGATGCTGGACCGGTTGAAGTTAAAAGCTAAAAGCTTCACGAGCAAGCCCGCTCCCACAGTAGATCCTCGGTGTGCGCACGATGGGTGACACACTGAGATTCCCTGTGGGAGCGGGCTTGCTCGCGAATGGGGGCAACCGGCTCTCACTGAAACTAGCGGCTCTACAACCACCCCGACCGCTTGAAGCTCGCCCACAAACCGACGCACCCAACGGTAATAAACCCCAACACCGCGAAATACCCGTAATGCCAAGTCAACTCTGGCATGTCCTGGAAGTTCATCCCGTAAATCCCCGCGATCGCCGTCGGAAACGCCAGAATCGCCGCCCATGCCGCAAACTTGCGCTGCACCACGCTCTGGCGTGACGCTTCCAGCAACACCCCGACCTCGATGGTCTGGCTGGCAATGTCCGCCAGGGTCGTCAGGTCTTCCATCTGCCGCGTGACATGAATCTGCACGTCGCGGAAATACGGACGCATATTCTTGTCGATGAACGGAAAGCTCAGTTTTTGGAGTTCTTCACCGATCTCCACCATCGGTGCCGCAAACCGGCGCAAGCGCAACACATCGCGACGCAGACTATGGAGTTTCTGGATGTCGCGTTCATTCAGGGAGCTGCACATGACGTTGCGTTCCAGCTCATCGATCTCGGCATGGATCGCTTCGCCCATCGGCTGGTAGTTTTCAATCACGAAATCGAGGATGGCATAGAGTACGAAATCTTCCCCATGCTCCAGCAACAGCGGCCGTGCCTCACAGCGCTGTCGGACATGGGCGTAGGACGCCGAATGACCGTTACGTGCGGTAATGATGTAGCCCTTGCCGGCGAAGATATGCGTCTCGATGAACTGCAGTTTGCCTTCGCTGCGGATCGGCGAATACGTGACGATGAACAGCGCATCGCCGAACGTTTCCAGCTTCGGTCGACTGTGTTTTTCCAGGGCGTCTTCGATGGCCAGTTCGTGCAGGTTGAACTGGCGTTGCAGGTTGAACAGCTCCTGCGCATTGGGCTCTTCGAGGCCGATCCACACAAAGTGGCCAGGCTTGGCCGCCCAGGCCGCACCTTCGTCAAGCGTGATATTGGTGACTTTCTTACCAGCGCTGTAAACCGCAGCAGCAACGACTCTACCCATGATGGTGATTCACTTCTTATTGGTCGCTTTCTATTGGTAAAGACTGGCGGTGCCAGGCAGGATTCAGCTTAACCTTGTCTACTGCTTGAGAGTCAGCAAAATCTGCAGAGTTCGCGGGCAAAAGAAAACCCGCACAGGGCGGGTTTCCATCAGGCGGCTTGCAGCTGCCGATCCATCGAGTCGATGCACTCGCGCATCTGCTCGCGGCACTGGGCGATCAACATCGGCATGTCATCCAGACTCAATCCGGCCGTAGGAATCGCCGGCAGCGAACGGATCAGAATCTTCCCACTGCGCCAGCGGTTCAATCGCATGTGTTTGACGTAACTGCTGACACACACCGGCACGATTGGCACGCCGGCGGCAATCGCCATCTGGAATGCGCCTTTCTTGAACGGCAGCAGCTCTTCACCGAGATTGCGGGTGCCTTCGGGGAAGACCCAGATCGAGGTATCTTCATTTTGCAAGGTGTGAGTGGTGGTCAGCATCGACTGGCGTGCCTTGTGCGCATTGCCGCGATCGATCAACACATTGCCGGCCAGCCAGAACAACTGCCCGAACAACGGCACCCACTTCAGGCTCTTCTTGCCGATGCACACGGTGCGACGGGGCACCACGTTGCCGAACACAAACAGATCGTAGTTGGACTGGTGGTTGGCGATGATCACGCAGCTGTCGGGTTTATCCATCAACGGCCCGACATCGGCCTTCACCCGTAAACGTAAAATACACATCGCGGGCCACGCATACAGACGCGCGCATAAACGGCTGTTGTCCGGATTAAACGGCCGGCATAGACCGAGGATCACTCCAAGCACGCCGGCCAGAATAAAGTGCAAGCCCATCAATAACATACGAAACACAAACAGCATTTAAAGGGCCCACCGGGACAAAAGGTGGCGCAGTGTACGGATGTGCACTGTTTTCGGCAATTGCCGCTATAGAGGTGGGAGATAGCCGATGTTTGAGCGCATGTTTCCGACTTGTGAGTCAGATGCGGCCTAGAGCGGTTGTAAGGTTTTAAACCAGACGCCCAAGAAAAAGCCCGACACGACGGTCGGGCTTTTCGGTGCAGCGCATTTGGGCTTAACCCATGTGCTCCTGATCCAGGATGATCGCGTTGTCCAGCGTCTCCAGCAGCGCCTTGCGCGTTTTCAACTTGGTGTTTTTGTGGGCGATCATGTTGAGCTTCTTCAACTGACGAGCCGCCGCCAGCGCCGCGCCTTGGAGCTCTTCGGCCGACACCACCATGTCGAGGAAACCGGCATCCACGGCACTCTGCGGGTTGAACATCTCGGCGTTGATCACCGCGCGATGAAACGCCGACTTGCGCAGACGATCGCGGGCCAGTTCGATACCGGCGTGGTGCATGGTCATGCCGATCTGCACTTCGTTCAGGCCAATGCTGAACGGGCCATCGACACCGATGCGGTAGTCAACCGACAACAGAATAAACGCACCCTTGGCCACCGCATGCCCAGGACACGCCACGACCACCGGGAAGGGGTGCGACAGCAGGCGACGAGCCAGGGTCGATCCGGCAGCCACCAACGCCATGGCCTCGTTAGGGCCGGCCGTCATCACCTTCAAGTCATAACCACCCGACAGAATCCCCGGCTGACCGGTAATGATCACCACCGCCCGATCCGCTACCGCCCGATCCAGCGCAGCGTTAAACGCCACAATCACGTCCGGAGAGATGGCATTGACCTTGCCATTGCTCAAGGTCAGGGTCGCGATACCGTCTTCGAGATGGTAGGAAATCAACTCACTCATGACGCCAATCCTTCTAATAAAGTAAGGCAGACGTTACCCACCGCTGTAGGCCAGGTAAAGCGCCGTGACTGACCCGCCAGTCACCCTTTTCCCGCCCGCCAGGCACCGCCCGCCCCGCCCACCGCGCATTAGCCTCTATATAGAAGGGGAGGCGAAGCCGGAGATTGGCAGGTTTGCCATGCCCTTGAACGCGCCCAAAGCACTAATCGCGTTAAGCGCATGAAAATTCTGAAAAAAATATTTGCCATCAGAAAAGCTTTCGACTACATTAGCGCGCCTCGACAGACTGAATAAGTTTGACGAGATACGGTGAAGTGTCCGAGTGGCTTAAGGAGCACGCCTGGAAAGTGTGTATACAGGAAACTGTATCGAGAGTTCGAATCTCTCCTTCACCGCCAAATTCGATATACATAAAACCCCTGATTTCGAGAGAAGTCAGGGGTTTTGTGGTTTCTGGCGTCTGGATTTCATGCATTAGACTGCCAAACTCCTCGAGCGGAATCGACCTGGGTGCCCAAACCCTCGCGTCAGTTTCGTTGTTTCAGCCATTGATGACAGCTCTGAACAAGGACATCCCATGATCACCACCACTACCCACACCATCGAAGGCCGGCAAATCACCGCTTACCTGGACATTGTCAGCGCCGAGTCGGTGCAGGGCGTTAACGTGATCCGCGACATGTTCGCCGGGATGCGGGATTTTTTTGGTGGGCGTTCTCAGACGTTGGAGCGGGCGTTGAAGGATGCGCGGATTCAGGCGACCGACGAGATCAAGGAGCGGGCGCGGGCGCTTCAGGCGGATGCGGTGGTGGGGCTCGATTATGAGATCAGCATGCCGGCCGGCAAGGGTGGGATGGTGGTGGTGTTTGTCACCGGGACGGCGGTCAAGCTGAGGTAGGCCGGGCAGTACTGGCCATTCGTCGGGCATGTAACGATCTGAATCACAAGTCTGGGAATGACCGGCTAGTCTCAAAAACCAGGGTGGTCGATATTTCCAGGCAAAAAGGGCTTGCCGGTATCGACCCGTTTTGAGAGGAGCGAAGATATGGCTGAGCCGTATATCGAAGACGACGGGGCAGAGTTTCCGATCAATAATTGCGTGCAGTGTGGTCAGACGGACTATGTGCCGAGCTTCGGCGAAGACCGTATCAAAATCAATAAAATCAAATCTGCAGTGCCTCGAACCCGGGGACCGAAATCGAAATTTATGCCCAAGCTGGGGGCGCCCTCCAGGAAGTAAATAGTAAACAGCACAAACCCCGCCAACTCAGAGCGGGGTTTCTTGTTTCTGAAGGGGTGAAAGCGTCGTTCGACGGCCATGCCAAGAAACGTCCTACAACTTTGCAGGCGTTGGTGTTTTTTTTCACAAACTTTTCACACCGGCCTACGTAGTCTCAGCTCATCCGTTAGAAAGCAGTACCCTGGCCCGTCTCCCCAGCGGGCTTTTTTTTGCCTGTTATAAAACCTTTTGCATAAATGCTGTCCAACCGTCGCCAATGGCGAGGTTGTTCCGGTTTTGCGTCTGGACTTTACCTTCGCTACAGCATTCAATCTCCGGCCTTTCGGTTCCCCTTTTTTTGAGGTTCTTGTTATGCGTTTGACACTGCCTGCTCTGGTTCTGGGCCTTTTGGTCGCTCAAGGTGCGATGGCTGCCGGTGATGGCACGGCCGCGCTCGGTGGTGGTCTGGGTGGCGCGTTGGGTAATGTGGTCGGCCAGAAAATGGGCGGCAGCACGGGTGCGGCGATTGGTGCTGGTGTAGCGGGTGCAGCCGGCAGCGCTGTTGCCGCACGTAAAGGCAGCCGCACCAAAGCGGCCATTGGCGGCGGTGTTGGCGCGGCGGGCGGTTCGATAATCGGTAACAGCCTGGGCGGCAAGAACGGCTCCACCATCGGCGCAGGCTTGGGCGGTGCATTGGGCGGTGGCGTGGGCAGCAACCTGTCCAAAAAGGGTCACTGATCCTTAATGATCCGCTGAAAAAGCCCGGCTTACCTGCCGGGCTTTTTCGTTTTGGAACGTTTCTCCGGCATATGACTCAAATCTCATACAGTCGGTATTTGGTTTGCTGTACAACAGATGCAGATGCCAGGCTGAAGCCATCCGCGGCATGTTCTTTTCTCCAAGGCGGAAATTAGAGGTGCATATCATGCGTTTGACATTGTCCACGGTGTTTTTAGGGCTTTTGGTCGCTCAGGGCGCAATGGCGGCCGGCAACGGCGACGCTGCAGTCGGCGGTGGTCTTGGCGGTGTATTGGGCAACGTAGTCGGCGGGCAGTTGGGCGGCAGCACCGGGGCTGCGGTGGGCGCAGGCGTCGGCGGTGCGGCAGGCAGTGCGGTCGGTGCACGCAAGGGTAGCCGCACAGAAGCGGCCGTTGGCGGTGGTCTCGGCGCGGCGGGCGGTTCGGTGATCGGCAACAGCCTGGGCGGCTCCACTGGTTCGGCCATTGGCGCAGGTGTGGGCGGCGCAGCCGGTGGCGCGGTGGGCAGCAGCATGGGTGATGACCGCGGCGGTTCGCATTCCGGTGGCGGCTATTACAAACACAAGCATAAAAATAAGTACAAGCATCGCTAACTCGTGATCGAGTGACAGTAAAAACCCGGCCCAGCGCCGGGTTTTTCGTTTCTGTCGTTAGGACTCTGGAACGTTTCGCCGTAGGACGTCTCGAACTTTATATACACCCTGAACGTTGTGAGACATGCCATGACTCCAGATACCGAAGACAAGGAAGAAGAAGGCCCGATCAACGATCCCGGCAACGAAGATCCGGGTTCTCTGATGGACGACGCCACGGTACCGCTCAACGATGCCGATGACGCAGGCGACGTGGGCAACCTGGAGAATGATGAGTATGACGAGGAAGACGACGAGTGATCGGGCTTCGGGGGCGGGACGACCAATCGTCCTTCTGATCGAACCGCGTCTATTGAGTTGTCCTCGAAATATCAGGATCTGCTTTTCAGGTCCATTGAGAGGTGCGTTATGAAAGCTGATCCGAAAGACTCCGATATCGACGATACCCCCGAATACCCGCTGCCTTCGCCCACGAACCCCCTGAGTCGCGATCAGCGCCCACCCGACGATGACGATACCGCTGTGGAGCAAGTGCCGGACGATGATGTAAAGCGCGGTGATGTGGAAGCCGATCCGGACGACCCGGACATTGCCGGTGATGACGCTTCGGGCGAACCGAGCTGAAACCTGTGCGGTGGTTCATCGCAGATTGTCGATTGAGCGACACCTTTTAAAAGCGATCACTGCCAGAGATCAGGTAACGCACTCTTTAAAGGAGACGCACCATGATCAGGTCAAAATGGAAGGTGCTGACGATGGTCGGCTTATTGTCGATCAGTTCAATGACGGCGCTTGCTGAATCTACCGGTCGCGATGCGCCGGTCGACAAGGGCGGGATGCCGCCTTATTCGGAAATGAATGCGGGTACCTCGGATGGAAAGGTGCTGCCAGCGGACAGCATTGGTAGTGGAAATGGCGGTGGTGCGAAAGGGAGTAGCATCAACCCGGGGGAGGGAAGCGGGTCGGTGAGTGGGGGAGGTTCGATGGGGAGTGGTTCTGGAAATGGGTCTGGAGAATCAGGTGGTTCTGGGGGGAGTGGAGGCGGTGCAGGTAAAACCGGTAGTTCGGGCGGCTAAGTCAGACTCTTTACTGTTCAACTGAGCCCAGCGTCGAGCTGGGCTTCGGTGTTTAGCACTGATCTCTTTTTTTGACTCGTTAATCCTCTTCAATCTCTGATTCAAACCAGCGCATAAAGAAGTCTCTCTGAACCTCTGGATCGTTTGTAAGATTGTTTTCTTCATAGTCAAAAATATTTACCAGATCATTCCTTGTTGCATACTTACCTAGTGTGAGTTCATATGCTTTTACTCCGAGCGACATCTGTGAGGACATGCTGGAAGGGTGTACGTTTATTTTTGCTCCTTTGCACAGAAAAATTACACTGCAGTGCTCTTTTCTGATATTGCCAAGGCACTCGTAAAAATCTCCACCTGCATAGGTTTTGCTATATCCATCCTCCATCATGAAATTAATAGTCAGCGCTTCCGAGTCGCAGAAAAGCTTCGCGATCTGGCGCCTACCGTTTTTGATTATCACAATTTCTACGCAGTCCACTTTCTATTTCCTGTTCGGATTTAAGGTGGTGTAGCTAGTGGGGCGACCGTCAGCACCAATAGGCGTAACACCGAGAATATCTTCTCTTTTGATTCCACCTTGAATTGCTATCTCCCTTTCATTGCTAAATTTATATTTTTTACCCAGTTCCTTTATTAAGTCTCTACCTGGAATCATTCGCATTGTGTACAAAAAACCACTTCTCGTATTGAATTTTGTCGCGAAATCAATACCAACTTCTCTTTTTGGAGAAGTGCTAACAAAATTGCTCGGCGGATTATTGCTGTCCAGTGAGTGAAGCAGCAAATTATTGCTATCGCCCTTGGTTTTAAAGCCCTGGTAAAAGACTTCATCTGGATGGCGACTATCTCCACGATATAAATACTTTTCCTCCGTATGTGAGGGAAGTTCAGCATCTCCCTGATCAACCCCCACCTTCCCCGTCGGATCCTCATCCCCAAACGACGGCTTCTTACACCCATCCCCCCCAGGGCATTCACTCAACCCCAACGGATCAACCCAACCCGCCGGATTGCGCGTGTACTGATACCCGTTTAACCCGCCCGCCAACTTGCTCGGATCCGGGGTCAAATACCGCCCGACATCCGGATTGTAGTAGCGATGCCGGTTGTAATGCAGGCCGGTTTCCGCGTCGAAATACTGCCCTTGAAATCGCAACGGCTGATCGAGCACCTGATGGGTGTCGCGGTTGAGGCGGGTGAGGCGGCCATAGGCGGTGTATCGGGCGGCCCAGATGATGTCGCCGCTGTAGTCGGTGAGTTCTTGCGGGGTGCCGAGGTGGTCGAGTTGGTAATAAAACGGGCAGGCCTTGCGCGGGCCTTTTCCGTCGAGCATGGCCAGCGGGCGGAAGCTGCCCGGCTCGTAGACGTAGCTGCGGTAATGCTCGCGGCTGCTTTCAGCGACAAGGTTGTCGCCCTGCCAGAAAAACTCGGTGGTTTTGCCGTCGACGGTTTTGGCAATGCGACGGCCGAAAGCGTCATAGCGATAAGTTGAGCAACGACCGTCCGGGGTGGTGACACCGACCAACCGGTGCTGGCAGTCATAACGGTACTCGGTGACCAGTTTCTGCGCGGTGCCACGGCGTTCGCGGATCAGGTTGCCGAAGGCGTCGTAGTCGAAGTGGCAGTCGCCATGCATCAACAGGCGGTTGCCTTTGACGGTGGCCGGGCCCGGGCGGTCCTGCATCAGCAGGTTGCCGGCCGGGTCGTGGGCGAAGCTTTCCGGTGGCTGGTCGCGAGAGTGGCGCACGCGGATCAGCCGATTCAACGCGTCGTACTGGTAGCTACGTTGGCCATGGCGGGTGTCGGCGATGTGGTCGAGATTGCCATTGAGGCTGTAGGCATAGTCGCGGCGATACAGCGGATATTGGTGTTGGCCGACGGCGTGGGCCTTCAGGCGACCCTGTTCGTCGTAGGCATATTCACTGAGCAACAGACCCTGTTGACGCTGCTGTTCGCGGCCGAAGGCAAATTGGTGGCTGGTGAGGCGTGCGCCGTTAAGGTCAATGGCCGTCAGCGCGCCGCCCTTGGCGTGGTGATAATCGAGTTTGCTGCCGTCCGGCAGGCGTAGGCGGTTGAGCTGGCCGCAGGCGTCGTAGCCATAACGCAAGGTGCCCCAGCCCTGGTGTTCGGTGATCAGGCGGTCCTGTTGGTCGTATTCGAATTCCAGCGGATGATCGTGGCCGTCGTCGACGCTGGTCAGTCGGCCCAGCGAGTCGTAGCGGTACGCGACCTGAGTCCTGTCGGGCAGGGTCTTGACCAACAGGCGTCCGGCCGAATCCCGTTGATAGCCCGTGACCAGCTGCGAGCCGTCGTCGCCGAACTCGGTTTTCTCCAGCAGGTGGCCGTTGAGGTCGTAGGCATACGCGGTACGCCGGCCGTCGAAACCGGTTTCCTGTCGGATCAAGCCGTTGGGCGTGTAGTCCAGCCGATATTTTTCGCCGGATTCGTTCTCGATTTCCGTGAGCAGCAGCTGCGCGTTGTCGTAGCGGTACTGGAGCTGGGTGCCGTCGGGGTTGATCCGGCGGCTGACCAGGTGCAGGTCGTCGGCGTATTCGTAGCGGGTGACGCGGCCCAGTTCATCCCGTTCAGCGGTTATCTTGCCGTAGGCGTTGTAACTGAACCCGCGGGTGGCCCCGGTAGGCAACGTCGTCTGGATCAGTCGGCCGACGGCATCCCATTGGTACTGGGTGACTGCACCGTGTTCGTCCTGACGGGTAATCTGCCGCCCCAGCGCATCGTAGGAAAAACGTCGTTGCCCGCCGTCCGGCAGTGTTTCCTCAAGCAACTGCCCCAAGGCATTCCAGACAAAGACATGCCGACTGGTGTCCGGGTAGCGGACCGACAACAGCCGGCCCTGAGGGTCGTAGTGGTAATGGGTGACCTGACCGTTCGGATCGGTCGCCTCGGTGACGTCACCCTGAGCATTGCGCTGGTATTTCCACACCGCTTGGCCGCGATAGCGCGCATGCAGGAAACCGTGGCGATACTCGTAGGCCGTCGGCTCGTCTTCCGGTGGAATCAGCGCCACCAGCCGACCGACGTCGTCGTAGCGGTATTCGGTGACGGCTCCGAGCGGATCCTGCTCGGCCACCAACCGGCCCTGCTCGTCGTAGGCCTTGAGCTGTTCGCCGCCATCCAGCCCGACCCGGCGCACCAGTCGCGCCCGGTCGTCGTGGACGTAAACTTCTTCGCTGCCGTCGATGTTCTGGACCGTGACGCTGCCCTGGTCATCCCAGACATAGCGCGTGTCCATCTGTGAAAACGACGCCCAGTGGCGAATACATCTGGCCGCCTTGCCGGACCGTTGCCATTCCCAGTAGAAACTCGCGCCGCCGGCCAGTTGCCGCTGCAAAATTACGTGGTGGTCGTCGTAGTCGTAGCGCTCGCTTTCCCCGGCGGCATTGGTCGCCGCGATCAAGCGTTGGCGGGCGTCGTAGCGATAGGAAACCAGTGTCTGCTCTGTACGCCAGGCTTCACCCGGGACATCGCCGGAGTGAAACGACTGGTATTCGACGGCCACAAGGTGCCTGCGCTCGTAGCAAAACAACAATGAACGCCCGGCACCATTATCGAGGCGCTGGATGCGCTCCTGGCGGTCGCGGGTGATGCGCAGGCGGTTGTCGTAGGCATCGCTGATCGCCGTCAGACAGCCATTGTGAAAGTGGTAGAAACGCGTGTCGTCGCCAGCCTGGGCGAGGATCAGTTCTTCGGGTGCATTGCCCAGATAAATCGCCGCGCGCGAGAGGCTGTTATGGATCGCCGGGCGTTGGGCACTGGGCAGCGGGAAGGGGGTACGGCGGTTTTCGTGGTCGATCCAGATGACCTGATCACCCTCGATCTCCAGTCGATGGGCGAGCGAATGACTCCAGCCAAAACCGAGGCCGCAGTCGATCTCGGCGGCGCTGGTGCGATAGAGGCGGGTGAAGTCGAACGGCAGGAGGCCGTCCAGCGAGCCGTCGGTGAGGGTCAGCAGTTCTTCGCCGGTGACCATCGACACCGGGCAGCCGTTTTTGCAGGTAGACGGCACGCACGTGGCGCTGTCGCCGTTGGGGTTTTTCGCTTGATTCGGTACGTCGTCGTGAGGTTCGTGACGGCCTAGCCGGGTCATGGCTGTGGACTTGTCGCGAGCAATGGCGACCGGATTGTCCACCCGCACAACGGGTGCGTCGCCGGGACTGATTTTTAGCGGAACCGTCGGTGCAGGTTTCAGCGGTGCATTGCGCGCGTTGACCATGAGCGGTTTGAGCGCGCCAGCGTGGGCTGTCAGGTTGGAGTTGGCTGTCAGTTCAGCCAGTCGCAAACTGGCCGCCGCCAACCACTGCCGAGCCCTTTGGGACTTGATTTTGTCCAGAACTCTGGCGCTCATGCCGAGCTTCAGCCCCGTAGGACCGGTGAGGCACATCAGCAGGAAGCTGATCAGTATTTCCGTACGAATTTGTGCCACGACTTCGGCGATGTACTGCGGCGGCAACATTCTCAGCCAACTGCTGAAGGCTGCGAGATGGATGAACATCAATGGCTCATCGCTCAACATCAGCAGCACGTTGGCGATGGTGTCAGCCGAAGCGTTCAGCAGCGTCTCAAGCTCGCCTTGGGTCAGGTACTCAAGGAGTTTTTCGCTGTTGCCTTGCAGGTCCGCCATCAGCGCGTAGACCTGTTTCACGTCATCCCATAATCCGTGCAGCGAATGTTCGAAGGCGCGCCAGTCGGCCTGCTGCAACAGGCCGTAGCGCCGGGTGAACCCTGCTTCGGAAAACTCTGCCCACAACGCCTGGAATTCGCTTTTCCATTCGTTGCGCAACCAGCCTTCCAGCTCGCCGATCACGCCTTGATAGGAGGCGTAGAGTGCTTTGACGTGTTCAGTGGAAACATCGGGGAAGAAGGTGATGCGATAGCGCTGGCCGCGCCAGCATTCGGGGATTTCGAGGATGCCGCTGGGGCCGATGGTTTTGTGGACGGGCTCGCCGAATGTGAGTTCACCATTACGCTGCGAGATAACCGGCTCGAGCATTACAGGCGTATCGCCAATGGGCACGAAACGGGCGGCTTCAAACATATGCACCAGGGTCAACGGACCGCTGGCCGGGCACATGGCGAGTGTCGAACTGACAGGGGCGGTGGACTCTTTCGGCGCGCTGAGCCGGACTTCGTTACCGACCTTGAACACTTGCTCGACGTTCAGCGCCCCACCGGTCCAGAACTTTTCCGCCCAGGCCTCGTAGTCGTTGAGGCAGAGTCGGAAATCACCGAGCAGCGCTTCGATGTCCGGCTGTTCGGGGTTCATGGCGGCGACCACCAGCAAGCCGATGGCATTGTTCAAGGCCAGGACCTTGTCAGGTTCGAACATTCGCACTCCCTCGCGCTGATCAATTTGGAGCGAGAGACTTTGCGTGGGATCTGCAAGGAAAGAAGTCGGGAAAGGAGGTGTTTGGTGTAGGGGAAATCGCTAAATCATCGCGGGCGCCTCGACACAGGTTTTTTGTATCCGCCGGGCATTGCCCGTTGCTCCCGACCGGCCGCGCTGGCTATGCTGCTGAACCCTTTAATTCATCACGGATCCGGCTGTGCCTGAGTCGCCCGGGGATGTCATGAGAAAACGGATCAGATGCGATGAGTGCACCCTTGGATGAGTTCGGTCCGATCAAGGCCGTGATTTTCGATATGGACGGTTTGCTGCTGGACACCGAGGGCATATACACCGAAGTCACGTCCATCATTGCCGAGCGTTATGGGCGCACCTTCGACTGGAGCGTCAAACAGAACATCATTGGCCGTGGCGCGGGTGATCTGGCGCGCTATGTAGTCGAGGCGCTGGACCTGCCGATCACCGCCGAAGAGTTTCTGGTGATCCGCGAGCCGCTGATGCGCGAGCGTTTTCCGACAGCACTGGCGATGCCCGGCGCAGAGGAGCTGGTTCGGCACTTGAAAGCCAACAACATTCCTATCGCGGTGGGCACCAGTTCTTCGCGTCAGTCGTTCGGCCAGAAAACCACCTTGCACCGCGACTGGTTCGCGCTGTTCGACTTCATCGTCACGGCTGACGACCCGGAAGTGGGCGCGGCGAAACCGGCGCCGGATATTTTCCTGACAGCGGCACGGCGCCTGGGTATCGCGCCCCGGGATTGTCTGGTGTTCGAGGATTCACCGTTCGGCGTCACTGCAGCCAAAGCGGCGGGGATGACGGCGATTGCGGTACCGGATGCGGCGATGGCCGACGAAAAATACGCACACGCCGATGGCATTCTTCGTACGTTGAAGGCATTCAAGCCCAGCGCATGTGGCTTGCCGGCGCTTGAATGGGCCTGACCATTCGATAATCCCAGACACAAAAAAACGCCGGCAATCGAGTGCCGGCGTTTTTGTTTCAATCGAGCGATATATCAGGCGCCGAAACCACCGTCGATGGTCAGGCTGGCACCGGTGATGTAGCCGGCTTCGGGACCGACAAGGTAGGCGACGAAGCTGGCGATTTCTTCCGCTTTGCCGTAACGACCCACGGCCATCAGCGGGATCAGGCTTTCGGCGAAGTCACTATCGGCCGGGTTCATGTCGGTGTCGACCGGGCCCGGTTGCACGTTGTTGATGGTGATGCCCCGTGGGCCGAGGTCGCGAGCCAGGCCTTTGGTCAGGCCGACCAGCGCCGATTTGCTCATGGCATACGGGCCACCACCGGCGAAGGGCATGCGCTCGGCATTGGTGCTGCCGATGTTGATGATGCGACCGCCTTCGGTCATGTGGCGGGCGGCTTCCTGGGTGGCGATGAACACACTGCGTACGTTGATGGCCAAGGTCTGGTCGAAGTCTTCGAGTTTGAAGTCTTCCAGCGGTGCGATGGCCAGGACACCTGCGTTGTTGACCAGGATGTCCAGGCGACCGAAGGCTTCGACGGTGGCGTTGACGGCACCGCGAATGGCAACGGCATCGGCGCTATCGGCCTTGATGGCCAGGGCTTTGCCGCCGGCGGAGATGATGCTGTTTTGCAGGTCTTCGGCTTTGGCGGTAGAGCTGACATAGGTGAAGGCAACGGCTGCGCCTTCGGCGGCCAGGCGTTTGACGATGGCGGCACCGATGCCCCGTGAACCGCCTTGAATCAGAGCTACTTTGCCGCTGAGGTGTTGAGTGGTCATGTCGATCTCCAGAAGTGCAAGGCGGGCTGCCTTGTTGTTGGAGTCGAGTATCGGCTTCGCATTACCCTCGGGGTAGACCGTGATTGCTATAGTCTGTGTAAACCAGAAGTTTATAGTGGCGCCTATGGAAACCTTCAGCAGTATCGAATGCTTCGTGCGCAGCGCCGAGGTCGGTAGCTTCGCCGAAGCCGCGCGGCGCTTGAGTCTGACACCGGCGGCGGTGGGCAAGAGCGTCGCCAAGCTGGAGGCGCGACTGGGTGTGCGGCTGTTCCAGCGCAGTACGCGTAGCCTGACGCTGACCGAGGCCGGCCAGCTGTTTCTCGGCGAAGTCAGCGCCAGCCTGCACACGATCCAGAATGCCGTGGCCAACCTGGCCAGCGCCGAAGGACGTCCGGCGGGAACGCTGAAGGTCAGCATGGGCACGGTGTTCGGGCGTTTGTACATCGTGCCATTGCTCGGAGAGTTTTTGCGGCGCTTTCCGGCGATCAATCCCGACTGGCATTTCGACAACCGTCAGGTCGACCTGATCGGCCAGGGTTTCGATGCGGCGATTGGCGGTGGATTCGAACTGCCTCAGGGCGTAGTGGCGCGCAAGCTGACGCCCGCCCATCGAGTGTTGGTGGCTTCAGCCGAGTACCTGGCGGGACACGAGGCGATCATCGAGCCCGATGACCTCCAGCACCACGACGGCATCTTGATACGGTCGCCGCAGACAGGGCGCGTGCGTTCCTGGCAGTTGACCAGTCGCAACCGGCAACACAACCCGCTGACGCTCAAGGCGCGGATGACCATGAGCGATTCGGAAGCCGCCTGCGCAATCGCCACTCAGGGTTTAGGCATTGCGTTGGTGAGCATGCCATTCGCCGTGGGCTATCTGGACGCCGGGACCTTGCAGCGGGTGTTGCCCGACTGGTACGTCGACGATGGCAACATCTCCATCTATTACGCCGAGCACAAACTGCTGCCGGGCAAGACCCGGGCGTTTGTCGATTTCATCATTGAGCAGTTTGCCGAACAGGGGTTGGGGCAGAGATTTAGTGCAGTTTGAGCTCGGCTTGGGACCGAGGTGTGGCCTTCGCGGGCAAGCCACGCTCCCACAGGGTTTTGTGTTGTGCCAGGGTGATGTGAACGACGCAGAACCTGTGGAAGCGGGCATGCCCGCGATGAACGATAACGCGGTCTAGCGCCCAAACCGCCCCGGCCAACCCATAATGTTCTTCGGCCGAGGCGTCGCATACGTCCGCACTTTCGACGTCGACAACCCCAACCGTACCAGCGATTCGGCAATGGTCACCGCCGCCGTCACGCCATCCACCACCGGTACGCCGGTGCGCCGACGAATCTGTTCATCCAGCCCGGCCATGCCGCCACAACCCAGGCAAATCACCTCGGCCTTGTCCTCGCTCACCGCCAGTTCCGCCTGGCGGACAATCGCCTCCAGCGCACGCTCTGGATCGGACTCCAGCTCCAGCACCGCCAACCCACTGGCCCGCACCGATGCACAACGATCCCAGAGCCCGGACAATTTGAGGCGATCCTCGATCAGCGGCACGGTGCGGTCCAGGGTAGTGACCACCGAGTAGGCATGGCCGAGGAACATCGCGGTGCTGGCGCCGGCATCGGTGATGTCCACCACTGGAACGTTGAGCAACTCTTGCAAACCTTCGCGACCGTGCTCGCCATAACCGGCCTGGATCACCGCATCGAAGGGCTGATCGTAGGACATGACCCGGTCCATCACGGCGATGGCGGCCAGGTAGCTTTCGAAATTGCCTTCAATGGAGTCGGCGCCGAAATGCGGGGTCAAGCCGATGATTTCCGTGCCGGGTGCGGCCACGGATTGCGCTTGACGTGCGATGGTCTGGGTAATGGATTCGGTGGTGTTGACGTTGACCACGAGAATTCGCATGGGAGGTCCTTTTATAGCGAGTGGTTCTGCGGCCCGGCGTTGCCGGGCCGCCAGGGGATTAATGGCTGACATTATCGACCGCGATGGCTTCGCCGCTGACATCGGCGTAGTAAGGCTGACGTTTGGCGATGATCAGGTAGAGCATCCCTGCAATCCCGGCGCCAATCAGCCAGGAGAATGGCGAGACACTGTCGAAACCTGGCACCAGGGCCAGGACAATGGCGATCAAGGCTGCCGGAATGAACGCCGCCACGGCGCGCAAATTGACTCCGTGGCTGTAGTAATAATCGCCATCGGGATCTTCGCTGTACAACTGCGGTACGTTGATCCGACCTTTCCGTACCTGCCAGTAGTCGACCATGATCACCCCGTACAACGGGCCGAGCAGGGCGCCGAGGCCGGACAGGAAATACACGATCACCAGCGGGCTGTTGTAGAGGTTCCACGGCAGGATCAGCACCGCGATGGTCGCGCTGATCAGCCCGGCGCGGCGGAAGGTCAGGTATTTGGGCGCCAGGTTGCTCAGGACAAAGGCCGGGGCGACGAAGTTGGCCATGATGTTCACCGCCACGGTGACAATCAGGAACGCCAGGCAACCGAGCACCAGAAAGAAGGTGTTGGGAATCGACGCGATGATCTCGGTCGGGCTTTCGATGATCCGGCCATTGATCTGAAATTGCGCGCCGCACAGCAGGACCGTGATTGCGGCAAATACCAGAATGTTGACGGGCAGGCCCCAGAAATTTCCGACCCGGATGGTCTTGCGGCAGGGGGAGGAGCGGGCGAAGTCGCAGAAATTGAGGATCAGCGTGCCGTAGATCGACAGCCACAAGGCGCCGCCGGCAAAGATATTGCGCCACATCTCACCGCCACTCAGCGGTTCGCGAATCGACCAGGCGATGGTGGCGTTGGCCTGGAAGTACATCCACCCGGCAAGGGTGGCGACGGTCAGCAAAATCACCGGGCCGGCAAACGCCTCGTAGCGCCGCACCATTTCCATGCCATAGGCCAGGATCGCCAACTGCACGAACCAGATCGCCACGAAACACACCCAACCCAGGCTCGATAGCCCGAGGATTGAGTTGTGGTCGTAATCGGCGAATCCGGGATGCACCGCCGTCAGCAATACGCGAAAGACCACTGACGCCAGGTACGTCTGAATCCCGAACCAGGCAATGGCGATAACGGCGCGAATCAATGCGGGAATCTGCGCCCCGTGGATGCCGAAACTGATGCGGCTGATCACCGGAAACGGCACACCGGTTTTCTGGCCCATGTAACCGGAAAGGTTCATGAAGCAATACACCATCGCTGCACCGATCCCCAGGGACAACAGAATCTGCCAGCCGCCCAGGCCCAACGCGTACAAGCCAATGGCGAAAGAGTAGTTGGCAATGTTGTGCACATCGTTTGTCCACAGGGCAAAGATGCTGTAACGACCCCAGCGCCGACCTTCGGCCTTGGTCGGCGCAAGATCCTTATTGTGCAAGCGGGGGCTGAGCACCACGGGTGGTTGAAACGTTTGATCGTGAATCACAGAGGTGGAAAGGGAGGAGGGCAGATCCAGCACAATATTGTTATTGGGGAGGCTAGTACGCATTCCGGCAGGCTCCTGAAGCTCATTGCCGCGATGACTGTGCATGAGCGTGGGCTCGACAAATCTTCGTCGCGGGCGGGAGAGCATCATTGGTTACGGGGCATCTGCAGCCTGTACGGGATAGGGCGCTTCAGGCTTGCGGATCTAAAGTGTGTGTATGTTTTTGTATTTATTGTATACAAAACATGTGTTCACTTAAGCCAGATGTGTGCCAGTCGGTGATCTATAAAATTTAGCGCTAATTTCGTTTTGTTATTGATTGAAGATAACTAGTTGAAAAAAAGACAATATAAATTGACCGATTGAACAGGTATTTATTTTGGGTGGGGTTTTGTGCGAGTGATCGACTGAGAAAATCAGGGCCGGGGAATGTAACTTTTTGGGGCGCTAAAACTAAAAGTGCACACAGATATGGCACTTATGGTGACATTTCTGTGTACACATTTATTCGAGCTGACTCACGTCAGCGTGGGAGCGGGCTTGCTCGCGAAGAGGCCGTCACATTCAATGCTGATATTGACTGACAGTCCGCTTTCGCGAGCAAGCCCGTTCCCGCGAGGGCTTGCATCGGGCGTGAGATTACGCCTTGGATTTGCTGATGATATTGCCCGCATGCAACCCACATTCTTTCTGCGTGGCTTCTTCCCACCACCAACGACCTTCGCGCTCATGCTGGTTCGGCAGCACCGGCCGGGTGCAAGGTTCGCAACCAATGCTGATGAACCCGCGCTCATGCAGGCTGTTGTATGGAAGCTCCAGCATGCGGATGTAACCCCAGATCTCTTCGCTGGTCATCTGCGCCAGCGGGTTGAATTTGTACAGGGTACGTTCCGGGGTGGAGAACGCGGTGTCGATTTCCAGCACCGCGACCGCGCTGCGAGTGCCCGGGCTCTGGTCCCGACGCTGGCCGGTGGCCCAGGCGGTCACGCCAGACAGCTTGCGACGCAGCGGCTCGATCTTGCGAATGCCGCAGCACTCGCCATGGCCGTCCTTGTAGAAGCTGAACAGGCCTTTTTCCTTCACGAAAGGTTCGAGTTTGCTGTAGTCCGGCGATACCACTTCGATATCGATCTTGTAGTGCTCGCGCACCTGCTCGATGAAGCGGTAGGTCTCGGGATGCAAGCGGCCGGTGTCGAGGCTGAACACTTTGACGTTCTTGTTCAGCTTCCAGGCCATGTCCACCAGCACCACATCTTCGGCGCCGCTGAAAGATATCCACAGGTCGTCGCCGAACTCGGCGAACGCGAGTTTCAGGATGTCCTGGGCGGATTTGTTGGCATAGGTCGTGGCGAGTTCCACGACATCGAACGATGGGCTCATCAGGGCGGCTTCCTACAGGTCGGTGGCGCTGGGCGCTCTATATGCGTCGATGGTAACAAAATCCTGCGGCGGCTGGCGCGTCCTCTGCGTTGCACAGAGGGGGGCGAGTCGCTAGAGTTCGGCAGTGCTTTTGCTCGCTAGACTCATAAACAATACCAATGGGAGTGTCTTGTGGAAATTGCCTGTCTGGATCTTGAAGGTGTGCTGGTCCCGGAAATCTGGATCGCCTTTGCCGAAAAAACCGGGATCGAGTCCCTCAGGGCCACCACTCGGGACATTCCCGACTACGACGTGTTGATGAAACAGCGCCTGCGAATTCTCGACGAGCATGGCCTGAAGCTCTCCGATATCCAGGAAGTGATCGCCACGCTCAAGCCTCTGGAAGGCGCCAGCGAATTTGTCGACTGGCTGCGGGAGCGCTTTCAGGTGGTGATTCTGTCGGACACCTTTTACGAATTTTCCCAGCCGCTGATGCGTCAACTGGGCTTCCCGACGTTACTTTGCCATCGTCTGATTACTGACGATGCCGGTCGAGTGACGGGTTATCAGTTGCGTCAGAAAGATCCCAAGCGTCAGTCGGTATTGGCGCTCAAGAGCCTTTACTACCGGGTGATCGCCGCGGGCGATTCCTACAACGACACCACGATGCTGGGCGAGGCGGATGCCGGGATCCTGTTCCATGCGCCGGACAATGTGATTCGTGAGTTCCCGCAGTTCCCGGCGGTGCACAGCTTTGCCGAGTTGAAACAGGAGTTCATCAAGGCTTCGAATCGGGCGTTGAGTTTGTAGTCGTCCGGGATGGCCCCATCGCGGGCAAGCCCGCTCCCACAGGATTTGTGTGGTTCGACACATGACCTGTGGGGGCGGGCTTGCCCGCGAAGCTTTTAAAGGCCCTGCAACGTATCGAGCAACACCTTCACCTTGGTGATCGATTCCTGATATTCCGCCTGCCAATCCGAATCCGCGACGATTCCGCCACCCCCCCAGCAGCACACCTGCCCGTCCTTGACCAGCAAGCTGCGAATGGCGATGGAACTGTCCATCTCCCCGCGTACGTCCAGATACAGCAATGAACCGCAATACAACCCGCGACGGGTCGGCTCCAGTTCGTCGATGATCTGCATCGCGCGAATCTTTGGCGCGCCGGTAATCGAGCCGCCGGGGAAGCTGCCGGCGATCAGATCCAGCGCATCCTTGTCATCCGCCAGTTCGCCGGTAACGCTGCTCACCAGGTGATGCACGTTCGGATAGCTTTCCAGGCTGAACAACTCCGGCACACGTACCGAACCAATGCGGCAGGTACGACCCAGATCGTTGCGCAGCAAGTCGACGATCATCAGGTTTTCCGCGCGATCCTTGGGACTGGCCAGCAGTTCGGCGGCGTTCGCCGCATCTTCGACGGCAGTCAGGCCGCGGGGGCGGGTGCCTTTGATCGGGCGGGTTTCGACGTGGCGTTCGCTGACTTTGACGAAGCGCTCCGGCGACAGACTAAGCACGGCGCCGCCGTCGGGCAGGTTCTGGAAGCCGGAAAACGGTGTCGGGCACGCCGCCCGCAGCGCGCAATAGGCCGCCCACGGATCGCCCTGGCATTGGGCGCGAAAGCGCTGGGCGAAGTTGACCTGATAGCAGTCGCCAGCCTGGATGTATTGCTGAATGCGCTCGAAGGCTTGCCGATAGTCGTCGGCGCTCAGGTCGGCGTTCATCGGGCCGTCCAGTTTGAAAGGCTCGATCTGCTGAGGGACGGGTTGCGTGAACAGTTCGATCAGCCGCTGTCGTTCGCTGTCGATCAACGCCGGGTGGAACACCAGTTGGCTGGTGGCCTGGTGGTGATCGCTGATCAGTGCCCAGTCGTAGAGCCCGAAACGTGCGTCGGGCAATTGCAGGTCGTCCTGCGCCTGGCTCGGCAGGTTTTCCAGATGCCGGCCGAAGTCATAGCTCAGGTAGCCGATCAGGCCGCCAGCGAAGGGCAGGTCGCAGGACGCAGGCAGGGCTGCGTTACCGAGACGTGTCAGATGGTCGCGAAGGCGTTGCAGGAAATGGCTGCCGCTTTCATCCGGCAACACCGCCAATTGCTCCAGCGGCCAGGCGCTGAGCAGGTCAAAACGCCCACGCTCGGCGCTCGGCCGGCCGCTGTCGAGCAGCACGGCACCGGGGGCATGACGAATCGCCGCGAAGTACTCGGCGGGGTTGGCGCGATAGGGCAGCGGGTGTACGGAACAGGTCAACATGGGCGGGGTAGATCAGCCATCGAGGCGGGGGAGCGATTGTAGTCCTCTGCAGGATTTGCTCCTAGAGGCATGTCGGGGATTGGCAGATTGGCGGCAAGGTTGAGAGGTGTGGTGATTTGGTGTCAGCCTTCGCGGGCAAGCCCGTTCCCACAAGGACTGCGCGAATCCTGTGGGAGCGGGCTTGCCCGCGAATGGGTCGCCGCAGTCCTGGATCAGCCCTCGACCGCTGGAATATGCCCGAATAATTCCTGAACGAACTCCACACGCTCCTGCGCCGTTTCAGTGATCCCGCGGGCCTTCAACTCTTCGAGTCGCGCCTCGACCGCGTGGGTACGGGACGTCAGCCCGCAATCGTTGGCGATCTGAATGTTCAACCCAGGCCGGGCGTTGAGCTCGAGAATCAGCGGTCCTTTTTCCTGGTCGAGCACCATGTCGACGCCGATGTAACCCAGCCCGCACAGCTCATAACAGCCGGCGGCCAGTTTCATGAAGCCGTCCCAGTAGGGCAGTTGCACACCGTCTACCGCGTTGGTGGTGTCCGGGTGTTTGTTGATGATGTTGTTCAGCCAGGTGCCGCGCAATGTCAGGCCGGTGGCCAGGTCGACACCGACGCCAATGGCGCCCTGGTGCAGGTTGGCCTTGCCGCCGGACTGGCGCGTCGGCAGGCGCAACATGGCCATCACCGGATAGCCCATCAGCACGATGATGCGGATGTCCGGCACGCCTTCGTAGCTGATGCTTTTGAATATCTGGTCCGGGGTCACGCGGTATTCGATCAGCGCACGGTCGCGGTGACCGCCCAGGGAATACAGGCCGGTGAGGATGCTCGAAATATGGTGCTCGAGTTCCTCATGGTCGATGATCTTGCCGGACACTGTGCGATAGCGCCCCTCGAACCGGTCGGCAACCACAATGATGCCGTCGCCGCCGGCACCCTGGGCCGGTTTGATCACGAAGTCGGTGCGCCCGCCGATGATCTCCTTGAGGTTATCGATTTCCTTCTCGGTGGAGATCACGCCGTACAGTTCCGGCACGTGGATGCCGGCGGCGATGGCGCGTTCCTTGGTGATGATCTTGTCATCGACGATCGGGTACAGGCTGCGCTTGTTGTACTTGAGCACGTAGTCGGCGTTACGCCGATTGATCCCCATGATGCCCCGGGCCTCCAGGGCTTTCCAGGTCTTCCAGAGGCCGAACATCAGGCGTCAGCCTCCTTCAGGAAAGCCTTGAAACGCACCAGTTCGGTCAGGCGGTAGCCGCGATAGCGACCCATGGCCAGCATGAACCCCACCAGGATCAGCAGGACCGCCGGGAAGGTGAACACGAAGTACACCAGCTCCGGCACGCTCATGATCAGGTGCGCCAGGGAGGCGGCGAACAGCGTGCCGATCGCCACTTTCATGGCATGGCCGCCACCGCGCTCTTCCCAGGTGATCGACAGGCGTTCGATGGTCATGGTCAGAATCACCATCGGGAACAGTGCTACCGACAATCCGCGTTCCAGGCCGAGTTTGTGGCTGAACAGGCTGATCGCGGCGATCAGCACCACCACGAAGGTCAGCACCACCGATAGCCTCGGCAGCATTTGCAGTTTCAAGTGCTCGAGGTAGGAACGCAGCGACAGCCCCAGCGCCGTGATGATGGTAAACAGCACGATGCCGAAGCCGAGCTGGGTTTCCCGGAAGGCGAGGGCGATCAGCACCGGGGTAAAGGTGCCGAGTGTCTGGATGCCGATCAGGTTGCGCAGGATCAGGATCACCAGCACGCCGATCGGGATCATCACCATGATCATGAAGGTCTGCTGGGTTTGCAGCGGCAGGCCGTACAGCGAGTAATCGAGGAAGTTGGCGTCGGAGTTTTCGTCGGTGAGCTTGGCCAGGCGAATGGCGTTCATTTCGCTGTTGTTCAGGCTGAAAGTGACGTTGGCTTTCTTGCCGCCATCGACGGTGATCAGGTTTTCATCGCCGGTCC
Source organism: Pseudomonas sp. FP1742 (assembly GCF_030687145.1). Lineage (NCBI taxonomy): Bacteria > Pseudomonadati > Pseudomonadota > Gammaproteobacteria > Pseudomonadales > Pseudomonadaceae > Pseudomonas > Pseudomonas sp. FP1742. The sequence goes on from NZ_CP117460.1 coordinate 1,981,773, forward strand.
ACCACAGCAAGCGGTCGGTGGGCAGGCCCTGTTCGCCGGTTTCCGGGTTGAAGTACAGCCAGTCGGTACCGTTGAAGCTGCGCAGCCAGAGTTCAGGCATTTGCGGCTGATCGGCCACCAGGCGGATGGTGTGGACCTTTTCCACCGGGACGTGGGCGATGGACAGTACCAGTTCGACGATTTTGGCTTTGTTCGCGGTGGACGGGTCGCCGGCCAGCAGCAGTTTCACGTTGTCGTCGTTGAGATTGTTGACACGCTTGATGGCTTCGCCGATGAAGGTTTCGACGTCGGCCGAATGCTGGCGGATCGGCGCGAGCAGGGCTTCGGCGGCGATTTTTTCCGGCCCTTCGACGGCGATGCTGTCGCGGAAGGTCGCCCCTTTGACCTTGGATTTTTCGCCGCTGTAGCGCTTGGTCAGCACCAGGCGGTAATAAAGGGTCTGGTTGCCCTTGGCCCGACGCGCCGACCAGGTGACCTTGCGGTTGCCATCGACACGGTTCACCGCCACGCCATAGTTATTGGAAATGAAACTCTCGTTGAGGCTCACATAGTCGCGGCTCAGAGGCGGCACGAACATCTGGATCTTGATCGGGTCTTTGGCGTTGGCGACGAACTCGACCTTGGCGTCGATGTTCCACAAGTCGTCGGTGGCGTCTTCAGTCACCGGAATGCCGAGCACGAAAATCTGATAGGCCGTAACTGAAATGCCCAGCACCACCAGGATGGCGATGAGCAATTTCAGATGGAGGGTAAGAGAGCGCATTGGAATTACTCTGCGGTATGTGCGTCGGTGGCGCAGGCAGGTTTGCCAGCAGCGTATTTAAGACTTGGATCGACCAGCGCATCGAAACGCTTGAGCGCCTCGGAGCCGATCAGGAGCGGGTATTGGAAGGCACTGCGGTCGGTCAAGTTCACTTCGATACTGCGTAAGGCCGAACCCATGCAGATATCCAGCTCGATGACCGGACGGGCGGTGTACTTCTTGCCTTCTTCCGGGTCGTAGTCACCGGCCCGGCGCTTGATCTTGCTGACACGGGCCAGCGGTCGTTCGATCGGGTGCGAATGCGCGGCGTCGATGGCCAGATAGAAACGCACCCAGGATTCGCCATTGCGTTTGAAACGTTTGATGTCGCGGGCGCTCAGCGAGGCGGTTTTCGCCCCGGTGTCGAGTTTGGCGGCGACTTGCAGATTGATGCCGTCCAGCGAAGCGTACTCATTGAGGCCGTATACAGTCTTTTCCCCTGCCCCGGCGAAACCTGACAAGCCAAGAAGACAAAGGAGTGTGGTGAAGAGCTTGAGTCTCATAAATCCTGATGCGCAGCGGTCCGTTCTTCAATTCAAGGCCCTGGCATTGCTGCACAAGCTCCCTCGTATGCCTATCCTTTTTTCATGACAGGCAATGCAGATGACAAGCAAATGCGGGCGGCATTCTAGCACGGTGGGTTTATGGCGCCAGCGTTCACGGACGGCTGTAACTGGAGGCGCTGCTTCGTTATGGTGCAAGCGGTTATTAGACGATTGTCGACAATGTCTATTTATCCTTTGACGTAACTGGCCTTATTCGCTAGTTTTTGCGGCATTGCTTTTAAAGGTGTCGACAATATGCTGGATCAACTCGATCCCCCGGTCACGGTTCAGGACGACTCGGAAACACTTTCCGAAAATGTCTTCCGACGCATTCAGGCGGCTATCGTCAAGGGCGAGATCGCCCCGGGCAGCAAGATCTCCGAGCCGGAGCTGGCGCGCACCTACGGTATCAGCCGCGGGCCGTTGCGCGAGGCGATCCACCGCCTGGAAGGCCAGCGCCTGCTGGTTCGCGTGCCGCACGTCGGGGCGCGGGTGGTGTCGCTGAGCCACGCCGAATTGCTGGAACTCTACGAAATCCGCGAATCCCTGGAAGGCATGGCCTGCCGTCTGGCGGCCGAGCGCATGACCGTCGAAGAAATCGACGAGCTGCGCCGGGTGCTGGAAACCCACGAGCGCGATGCAGCGTTTCAGGCGGGTGTCGGCTACTACCAGCAGGAAGGCGATTTCGACTTTCATTACCGGATCATTCAGGGCAGCGGCAACCGCACCCTGACCCAGATGCTCTGCGGCGAGCTGTACCAACTGGTGCGCATGTACCGCATCCAGTTTTCCACCACGCCCAATCGGCCCCGCCAGGCGTTTGCCGAGCACCACCGAATTCTCGATGCCATCGCCGACCGTGACGGTGAGTTGGCCGAGTTGTTGATGCGCCGTCACATAGGCGCCTCCAAACGCAACATCGCCCGTCACTACCAGGACGGCGCTAACCCGACAGCCACTGAACGAGGTGAGTCATGAGTTCCAACAAGAGCACTCCAGGCCAGCGTTTCCGCGATGCGGTCGCCAGCGAGCATCCGCTGCAAGTGGTCGGCACGATCAATGCCAACCATGCACTGCTGGCCAAGCGCGCCGGTTTCAAGGCTATTTACCTGTCGGGGGGCGGGGTGGCTGCCGGCTCCCTCGGCGTGCCGGACCTGGGCATTACCGGCCTGGATGACGTGCTGACCGATGTGCGCCGCATCACCGACGTCTGCGACCTGCCGCTGCTGGTGGACGTGGACACCGGTTTCGGTTCCTCGGCGTTCAACGTCGCCCGTACCGTCAAGTCGATGATCAAGTTCGGCGCGGCGGCGATTCACATCGAAGACCAGGTCGGCGCCAAGCGCTGCGGTCACCGCCCTAATAAAGAGATCGTCTCGCAGCAGGAAATGGTCGACCGCATCAAGGCGGCCGTCGATGCCCGCACCGACGACAGCTTCGTGATCATGGCCCGCACCGATGCCCTGGCGGTGGAAGGTCTGGAGTCTGCACTGGATCGCGCCGCCGCGTGCATCGAGGCCGGTGCCGACATGATCTTTCCGGAGGCCATCACTGAGCTTGAGATGTACAAACTGTTCGCCAGCCGCGTGAAAGCGCCGATTCTGGCCAACATCACCGAATTCGGCGCGACGCCGCTGTACACCACCGAGCAGCTCGCCGGCGCCGACGTGTCGTTGGTGTTGTACCCGCTGTCGGCGTTCCGCGCGATGAACAAGGCTGCGGAAAACGTCTACACCGCGATCCGCCGCGACGGCACGCAACAGAACGTCATCGACACCATGCAGACACGCATGGAGCTTTACGATCGAATCGATTACCACACCTTCGAGCAGAAGCTCGATGCGTTGTTCGCGGCGAAGAAGTAATGAAAGCCCTGTAGCAGCTGCCGAGCCTGCGAGGCAGCGTTCGAGACCGAAGGGCTCGCCAAGCCAGGCAATTCGGTCTTTCAGATACATCGCGTATGCAGGGTTTACGACTGCTGCGCAGCCGAACGCAGCCTCGCAGGCTCGGCAGCTGCTACGAAAATAAGATAACCGTATAGAAGTTGCAGATTCCCTAACAAATTCAAAAACTGGAGACAGCAATGGCCGAAGCAAAAGTACTCAGTGGCGCCGGGCTCCGTGGCCAGGTGGCCGGGCAAACCGCACTGTCCACCGTGGGCCAGTCGGGTGCCGGCCTGACCTATCGCGGCTACGACGTGCGCGAACTGGCGGCTGACGCACAGTTCGAAGAAGTGGCTTACCTGCTGCTGTACGGCGAACTGCCGACCAAGGCACAGCTCGCGGCCTACACCCAGAAGCTGAGCAAGTTGCGCGACCTGCCGCAGACGTTGAAGGAAGTGCTGGAGCGCATCCCCGCCGACGCCCATCCGATGGACGTGATGCGCACCGGTTGCTCGTTTTTGGGCAACATCGAGCCGGAGAAAGATTTCTCCGAGCAGCACGACAAAACCGACCGCCTGCTGGCCGCGTTCCCGGCGATCATGTGCTACTGGTATCGCTTCAGCCACGACGGCAAACGCATCAATTGCGTGACCGACGAAGCCTGCATCGGCGGCCATTTCCTGCACCTGTTGCACGACAAGAAGCCGAGCGAATTGCACGTCAAGGTGATGAACGTTTCGCTGATCCTCTACGCGGAGCACGAATTCAACGCCTCGACCTTCACCGCCCGGGTGTGTGCCTCGACGCTGTCGGATTTGTATTCCTGCATCACGGCTGCCATCGGTTCCCTGCGCGGCCCGCTGCACGGCGGGGCCAACGAAGCGGCGATGGAAATGATCGAGCGCTTCAGCTCGCCGGAAGAGGCGGTCGAGGGCACCCTCGGCATGCTGGCACGCAAGGAGAAGATCATGGGCTTCGGCCACGCGATCTATAAGGACAACGATCCGCGCAATGAGGTGATCAAGGGCTGGTCGAAAAAACTCGCCGACGAAGTGGGCGACACGGTGTTGTTCCCGGTTTCAGAAGCCATCGACGCAACCATGTGGGAACAGAAGAAACTGTTCCCGAACGCTGACTTCTACCACGCCTCGACGTACCACTTCATGGGCATCCCGACCAAGTTGTTCACACCGATCTTCGTCTGCTCGCGCCTGACCGGCTGGGCGGCCCACGTGTTCGAGCAACGTGCCAACAACCGCATCATCCGCCCGAGCGCCGAGTACGTCGGCGTCGAACAGCGCAAGTTCGTGCCAATCGAACAACGCTGAATGGTGAAGCTGCTGCACGGATAACTGGTTAAACCGGGAGCCAATGTGGGAGCGAGTCCACTTCAGTGCCGGTGCAGTGCTCACCTCTTGAAATCACCGTGACCCGAGTCCTGACGATGAACACTGAATTCCGCAAAAAACTGCCCGGCAGCTCTCTGGATTTTTTCGACGTCCGCGCGGCGGTCGAGGCGATCCAGCCCGGCAGCTACGACACCCTGCCGTACACCTCCCGCGTGCTGGCGGAGAACCTCGTGCGTCGCTGCGACCCGGCCACGCTCACCGACTCTCTGAAGCAACTGATCGAGCGCAAACGCGACCTCGACTTCCCCTGGTTCCCGGCCCGCGTGGTGTGTCATGACATTCTCGGCCAGACCGCCCTGGTGGACCTCGCCGGCCTGCGCGATGCCATCGCCCTGCAGGGCGGCGACCCGGCGCAAGTGAACCCGGTGGTGCCGACGCAACTGATCGTCGACCACTCCCTGGCCGTCGAGCGTGGCGGTTTCGATCCCGAGGCGTTCGAGAAGAACCGCGCCATTGAAGATCGTCGCAACGAAGACCGTTTTCACTTCATCAACTGGACCAAAAAGGCGTTCAAGAACGTTGATGTGATCCCGCCGGGCAACGGGATCATGCACCAGATCAACCTGGAGAAAATGTCGCCGGTGATCCAGGTGCGCGACGGCGTGGCTTTCCCCGATACCTGCGTCGGCACCGACAGTCATACCCCGCACGTTGATGCGCTGGGCGTGATCGCCATTGGCGTTGGTGGTCTGGAAGCGGAAAGCGTGATGCTCGGGCGCGCCTCGTGGATGCGTCTGCCGGAAAGCGTTGGCGTCGAACTCACCGGCAAGCTGCAACCGGGCATCACCGCCACCGACATGGTGCTGGCGCTGACCGAATACCTGCGCAAACAGAAAGTCGTCGGCGCGTGGCTGGAGTTCTTCGGCGAAGGCGCATCAAACCTGACCCTCGGCGACCGCGCGACCATTTCCAACATGGCCCCGGAATACGGCGCCACGGCGGCGATGTTCTACATCGACCAGCAAACTATCGACTACCTGAAACTCACCGGCCGTGAAGACGAGCAAGTGCAGTTGGTCGAGAACTACGCCAAACAGACCGGCCTGTGGGCCGACAGCCTCAAAGACGCGCAATACGAGCGCGGGCTGAGCTTCGACCTGTCCTCGGTGGTGCGCAACATGGCCGGCCCGAGCAATCCGCATGCGCGTGTCGCGACCTCGGATCTGGCCGCCAAAGGCATCTCCGGCCAATGGGATGATGTACCGGGGCAAATGCCCGATGGCGCGGTGATCATCGCCGCCATCACCAGCTGCACCAACACCAGCAACCCGCGTAACGTCATCGCCGCCGGCCTGCTGGCGCGTAACGCCAACAAACTCGGGCTGACCCGCAAGCCATGGGTCAAGTCGTCCTTGGCGCCGGGTTCGAAAACCGTGGCGCTGTATCTGGATGAAGCCGGCCTGACCAAAGAGCTGGAGCAACTCGGCTTTGGCGTCGTGGCCTTCGCCTGCACCACCTGCAATGGCATGTCCGGCGCGCTGGACCCGGTGATCCAGCAAGAGATCATCGACCGCGACCTGTATGCCACCGCTGTACTCTCTGGCAACCGTAACTTCGACGGGCGGATTCACCCGTATGCCAAGCAGGCGTTCCTCGCCTCGCCGCCGCTGGTGGTCGCCTATGCCATCGCCGGCACCATCCGTTTCGACATCGAGAAAGATGTGCTTGGCGTGGTCGACGGCAAGGAAGTCCGCCTGAAAGACATCTGGCCGAGCGACGAAGAGATCGACGCGGTGGTCAAGGCCTCGGTCAAACCGGAGCAGTTCCGCCAGGTGTACATCCCGATGTTCGCCATCCACGAAGACACCGGCCCGAAAGTCACGCCGTTGTACGACTGGCGCGAGATGAGCACCTACATCCGCCGTCCGCCGTACTGGGAAGGCGCGCTGGCCGGGGCGCGTCCGCTCAAGGGCATGCGCCCGCTGGCGGTGCTGCCGGACAACATCACCACCGATCACCTGTCGCCTTCCAACGCCATCATGCTCGACAGCGCAGCGGGTGAGTACCTGGCGAAAATGGGCCTGCCGGAAGAGGACTTCAACTCCTACGCCACGCACCGCGGTGACCATTTGACCGCGCAGCGCGCAACCTTTGCCAACCCGAAACTGTTCAATGAAATGGTCCAGGAAAACGGCAAGGTCAAGCAGGGTTCGCTGGCGCGGGTCGAGCCGGAAGGCAAAGTGATGCGCATGTGGGAAGCCATCGAAACCTACATGGAGCGCAAGCAACCGCTGATCATCATCGCAGGCGCCGACTACGGCCAGGGTTCGTCCCGGGACTGGGCGGCCAAAGGCGTGCGTCTGGCGGGAGTGGAAGCGATTGCCGCCGAAGGTTTCGAGCGCATTCACCGCACCAACCTGGTGGGCATGGGCGTGTTGCCGCTGGAATTCCAGCCGGGCACTGATCGCCACACTCTGGCCATCGACGGCAGCGAAACCTACGACGTGATTGGCGACCGCACCCCCCGTGCGACGCTGACGCTGGTGATCAACCGCAAGAACGGCGAACGCGTCGAAGTGCCGGTGACCTGCCGCCTCGACACCGCCGAAGAAGTGTCGATCTACGAGGCTGGCGGCGTGTTGCAGCGTTTCGCTCAGGACTTCCTCGAATCGGCGGTTGCCGTTTAACACGATGGGCCGCGCGGTGGGGTCAGCTCCCGCGCGGGCCGAGAAGGATCAATATGGTTCACACACCTCAAATCAAGATCCCCGCCACCTACATGCGTGGCGGCACCAGCAAAGGCGTGTTCTTCAGCCTGCAAGACTTGCCCGAAGCGGCACAAATTCCGGGGCCGGCTCGGGATGCGTTATTGCTGCGAGTGATCGGCAGCCCCGATCCGTATGAAAAGCAGATTGACGGCATGGGCGGCGCGACATCCAGCACCAGCAAAACCGTGATCCTGTCGAAAAGCATCAAGGCCGATCACGACGTCGATTACCTGTTCGGCCAGGTCGCCATCGACAAGCCTTTCGTCGACTGGAGCGGCAACTGCGGCAACCTGTCGGCGGCGGTCGGTTCGTTCGCCGTCAGCAACGGCCTGGTGGATGCCAGTCGCATTCCGTACAACGGTGTAGCAGTGGTACGCGTGTGGCAGGCCAACATTGGCAAGACCATCATCGCTCATGTGCCGATCACCAATGGCGAGGTCCAGGAAACCGGCGATTTCGAACTCGACGGCGTGACCTTTCCGGCGGCTGAAGTGCAGCTCGAATTCATGGACCCGGCGGCGGAAGAGGAGGGGGGCGGTGGTTCGATGTTCCCCACCGGTAACCTGGTGGACGACCTCGAGGTGCCGGGTGTCGGCACGCTAAAGGCAACCCTGATCAACGCTGGCATCCCGACCATTTTCATCAACGCCGAAGACATCGGCTACACCGGCACCGAGCTGCAGGGCGCGATCAACAGTGACCTGGAGGCTTTGGCGATGTTTGAAACCATCCGTGCTTACGGCGCGCTGCGCATGGGGTTGATTCAACACCCGGATGAAGCCGCCAGGCGCCAGCACACGCCGAAGGTCGCGTTCGTTGCCCCACCTGCGGATTACATTGCGTCCAGCGGCAAGAAGATCGCAGCCACCGACGTCGACCTGCTGGTGCGCGCGCTGTCCATGGGCAAGCTGCACCACGCCATGATGGGCACGGCGGCGGTGGCCATCGGCACGGCGGCGGCGATTTCCGGCACGCTGGTGAACCTGGCGGCGGGCGGCATAGAGCGTAATGCCGTGCGCTTCGGTCATCCCTCCGGCACCTTGCGCGTGGGCGCCGAGGCCACTCAGGTCAACGGTGAATGGACGGTGAAAAAGGCCATCATGAGCCGCAGTGCACGGGTGTTGATGGAAGGTTACGTCCGTGTGCCGGGGGATTGTTTCTAACCCCGGCACTGAGCCGATGTGGGGGCGGGCTTGCTCGCGAAAGCGGGATGTCAGGCAATGTTGATGTCGACTGACACTCCCTCTTCGCGAGCAAGCCCGCTCCCACTTTTAATCCTGTTCCTACAATAAGAAAGCAGCACGGAGTAATCCTGAACCGAGGTCCCATCAACGAACCACTTCAAGAGTGAATCGAACATGAGCGCCAACGTCGACCTGAACACCCGCCCCGACTACGACACGGTCCTGCAGGACATCGCCGACTACGTCCTCAATTTCAAAATCCTGTCTCCAGAGGCGCTCGATACCGCCCGCAACTGCCTGATGGACACCCTCGGCTGTGGCTTGCTGGCCCTGCGTTTTCCTGAATGCACCAAACACCTGGGCCCCATCGTCGAAGGTACTGTCGTTCCCTTCGGTGCGCGCGTGCCGGGTACGAGTTATCGTCTCGACCCGGTCAAGGCTGCTTGGGACATTGGGTGCATCGTTCGATGGCTCGATTACAACGACACCTGGCTCGCCGCTGAATGGGGCCATCCGTCCGATAACCTCGGCGGTATTCTCGCGGTGGCCGACCACCTGTCGCAAAAACACCTGGCCAATGGCGAGGCGCCGCTGACCGTTCGCGCGGTGCTGGAAGCCATGATCATGGCCCACGAGATTCAAGGTGTGATTGCCCTGGAAAACTCGTTCAACCGCGTCGGCCTCGATCATGTGATTCTGGTGAAAGTCGCCTCGACGGCCGTCACCGCCAAGCTCATGGGCGCCAATCGCGAGCAACTGCTGTCGGCCTTGTCCCATGCCTTTGCCGACGGCCAGGCGTTGCGCACGTACCGGCATGCGCCGAACGCCGGGTCGCGTAAATCCTGGGCTGCAGGGGATGCGTCCAGCCGTGGCGTGCGTCTGGCGGACATTGCGATGCGTGGTGAGATGGGCATCCCCGGCGTACTGACCGCCAAGCAATGGGGGTTCTACGACGTGCTGTTCAGCCACACCAACAACGACCTGGGGCTCAAGCCTGAAGGCAAACGCGCTTTCAGTTTTTCCCGGCCGTTCGGCAGCTATGTGATGGAAAACGTGCTGTTCAAGATCAGCTTTCCCGCCGAGTTCCACGCGCAAACGGCCTGCGAGGCAGCCGTCACCCTGCATCCATTGGTCAGGAATCGCCTGCATGAAATCGACAGGATCGTTATCACCACCCACGAATCAGCGATCCGCATCATCTCCAAGGTCGGCCCGCTGGCCAACGCCGCGGACCGCGATCACTGCCTCCAGTACATGACCGCCGTGCCCCTGGTGTTCGGCAATCTGGTGGCCGAGCAGTACGAAGACGACTTCCACGCCGTGCATCCGATTATCGATGTGCTGCGCGACAAAATGGTCATCGTTGAAGACCCGCGTTTCACTCGCGAATACCTGGAGCCGGACAAGCGCTCCATCGCCAATGGGCTGCAGGTGTTCTTCAAGGATGGTTCCAGCACCGAAAACGTGGTGGTGGAATACCCGATCGGCCATCGCCGTCGCCGTGCCGACGGAATTCCGTTGTTGGAAGAGAAGTTCAAGGTCAATCTGGCGACGCGATTTACGGCGCAGCGGAGTGCCGAAATCTTTGCGCTGTGCAAAGACCAGGCTGCGCTGGAGGCGACGCCTGTGAACCGGTTTGTGGATTTGTTTGTGATCTAGGAGACCGAGTTATCGTTCTTCGCGAGCAAGCCCGCTCCCACATTAGACCGAGTTGTCCAGGCGGACGCGATCTAATGTGGGAGCGGGCTTGCTCGCGAAGGCGGCCTGACAGGCGCTAAAAAATTACTTGAACCGCCGCTCCACACCTTTCTCCACCAGAATCTTCGCCGAGATCTCTTCCACCGAGAAATGTGTGGAGTTGATGTGGGGAATGTTCTCGCGACGAAACAGATTCTCCACCTCGCGCACTTCGAATTCACACTGCGCGTAGCTCGAATAACGGCTGTTGGGTTTGCGTTCGTTACGGATTGCGGTGAGGCGGTCCGGGTCGATGGTCAGGCCGAACAGCTTGTGATGATGGGCGCGCAGGGCCGTCGGCAGTTGCAGGCGCTCCATGTCGTCTTCGGTCAGCGGATAGTTGGCTGCGCGGATGCCGAATTGCATGGCCATGTACAAACACGTCGGTGTTTTGCCGCATCGCGACACGCCTACTAGTATCAGGTCAGCTTTGTCGTAATAGTGCGTGCGGGCGCCATCGTCATTGTCGAGGGCGAAGTTCACCGCCTCGATGCGCTCCATGTAATTGGAGTTGTGGCCGATGGAGTGGGATTTGCCGACGGTGTAGGACGAATGCTCGCTCAGTTCCTGTTCGAGGGGCGCCAGGAAGGTCGAGAAAATGTCGATCATGAAACCATTCGACGTTGCGAGAATCTCACGAATGTCCTGATTGACAATGGTGTCGAAAATAATCGGACGAAAACCATCGTTTTCGGCGGCTTTGTTGATTTGTTGTACCATGGCCCGCGCTTTATCTACGTCGTCGATATACGGTCGTATGATTTTGCTGAAGGTAATGTTTTCGAACTGCGCCAGCAGGCTTTGGCCGAGGGTTTCGGCGGTAATGCCGGTGCCATCGGAGATAAAGAAAGCAGATCGTTTCATTTGCACCTTGGGCCTTAAGCTAGTGACGATTCTTGGATATAGTAGGCGCGATTTGTCGGCCACCGATGGCCCGCATTCTCACTTATTTTCCAGGTCCAGGCCATACAGCCGGCAAAGGCTCCCCCGAGTCGCCGGCTTCTGAGCTTTTCCAACACAGTTAGTGGAGAGATCACCTTGGTAGAGTACGTAGTTTCCCTCGATAAGCTCGGCGTCCATGATGTAGAGCATGTGGGGGGCAAGAACGCATCCCTGGGCGAGATGATCAGTAACCTTGCAGGCGCCGGTGTATCGGTGCCAGGTGGCTTTGCCACGACAGCTCAGGCTTATCGTGATTTTCTGGAACTGAGCGGCCTGAACGATCAGATCCACGCCGCCCTCGACGCCCTGGACGTCGATGATGTAAACGCCTTGGCCAAGACCGGCGCCCAGATCCGTCAATGGATCATGGAAGCCGAGTTCCCCGAGAAGCTCAACGCCGAGATCCGCACCGCGTTCGCCACGCTGTCGGCCGGCAACCCTGACATGGCGGTGGCCGTGCGCTCTTCCGCTACCGCCGAAGACCTGCCGGACGCTTCCTTCGCCGGCCAGCAGGAAACCTTCCTGAACATCCGTGGTGTCGAAAACGTCATTCGCGCCGCCAAAGAGGTGTTCGCTTCACTGTTCAACGATCGCGCCATTTCCTACCGCGTCCACCAGGGCTTCGACCACAAGCTGGTGGCCCTGTCGGCTGGCGTGCAGCGCATGGTCCGCTCCGAAACCGGCACCGCCGGGGTGATGTTCACCCTCGATACCGAATCGGGCTTCCGTGACGTGGTGTTCATCACCGGCGCCTACGGCCTGGGTGAAACCGTCGTACAAGGCGCGGTGAACCCGGATGAGTTCTACGTCCACAAAGGCACGCTGGAAGCCGGCCGCCCGGCCATCCTGCGTCGCAACCTGGGCAGCAAAGCCATCAAGATGATCTACGGCGACGAAGCCAAGGCCGGTAAATCGGTCAAGACCGTCGACGTGGACAAGGCCGATCGTGCGCGTTTCTGCCTGACCGACGCCGAAGTCAGCGAGCTGGCCAAGCAGGCGATGATCATCGAGAAGCACTACAAGTGCCCGATGGACATCGAATGGGCCAAAGACGGCGACGACGGCAAGCTCTACATCGTGCAGGCCCGTCCGGAAACCGTGAAAAGCCGTACCCAGGCCAACGTCATGGAACGTTACCTGTTGAAAGAAACCGGCACCGTGCTGGTGGAAGGTCGCGCCATCGGCCAGCGCATCGGCGCCGGCAAGGTGCGGATCATCAAGGACGTGTCCGAGATGGACAAAGTCCAGCCGGGCGATGTTCTGGTTTCCGACATGACCGACCCGGACTGGGAACCGGTCATGAAGCGCGCCAGCGCCATCGTCACCAACCGTGGCGGCCGCACCTGCCACGCGGCGATCATCGCTCGCGAGCTGGGCATTCCGGCCGTGGTTGGCTGCGGCAACGCCACCCAGCTGTTGAAAGACGGCCAGGGCGTGACCGTTTCCTGCGCTGAAGGCGACACCGGTTACATCTTCGAAGGCGAACTGGGCTTCGACATCAAGAAAAACTCCGTGGATGCCATGCCGGATCTGCCGTTCAAGATCATGATGAACGTCGGCAACCCGGACCGCGCCTTCGACTTCGCGCAACTGCCGAATGCCGGTGTGGGCCTGGCCCGTCTGGAATTCATCATCAACCGCATGATCGGTGTGCACCCCAAGGCGCTGTTGAACTACGACGGCCTGCCGCAGGAAATCAAGGACAGCGTCGACAAGCGCATTGCCGGTTACAACGATCCGGTGGGTTTCTATGTCGACAAGCTGGTCGAAGGCATCAGCACCCTGGCGGCAGCGTTCTGGCCGAAAAAGGTCATCGTGCGTCTGTCGGACTTCAAGTCCAACGAATACGCGAACCTGATCGGCGGCAAACTCTACGAGCCGGAAGAAGAAAACCCGATGCTGGGCTTCCGTGGCGCTTCGCGTTACATCAGCGAATCGTTCCGTGACTGCTTCGAGCTCGAATGCCGCGCCCTCAAGCGCGTGCGTAACGAGATGGGCCTGACCAACGTTGAAATCATGGTGCCGTTCGTCCGTACCCTGGGTGAAGCGAGCCAGGTGGTCGATCTGTTGGCCGAAAACGGTCTGGCCCGTGGCGACAACGGTCTGCGCGTGATCATGATGTGCGAACTGCCGTCCAACGCGATCCTGGCTGAAGAGTTCCTCGAGTTCTTCGACGGCTTCTCCATCGGCTCCAACGACCTGACCCAGCTTACCCTGGGCCTGGACCGTGACTCCGGGATCATCGCGCACCTGTTTGACGAGCGAAATCCTGCGGTCAAGAAACTGCTGGGCAACGCCATTGCCGCGTGCAACAAGGCCGGCAAGTACATCGGCATCTGCGGTCAGGGCCCTTCGGACCACCCTGATCTGGCCAAATGGCTGATGGAGCAGGGCATCGAAAGCGTTTCGCTGAACCCCGATTCCGTACTGGAAACCTGGTTCTTCCTGGCTGAAGGTCAGGCTTCGGCTTGATGTGTTGAGTGAAGAGGCCGGTGTGTACCGGCCTCTTTAGGATTCTGTGTCCCATCTCGGCAATGCGTTCAATTTTGACGTGTGGATTTTGTTGGCAGGCAAGGCGCAGCGACGAGTCATAGCTAGCTATGGCGAGGAGCTGCAACGCAGCATGCCGGCAAAAGCCGCCGTCAAAATTGAACAGTCATTGCCGAGATGGGACACTTGGGCGGGCTCCAACTGGATGCCGCCCTTTTTTGTGCAAGAGCATATGCAAAGTAGCAGCAACCTATTTCCTGTCGCTCTGATCAGCGCCGAGCGGCGCGGCGATCTGAGCGAAGACGTCTATCGTTTGAAACCCGGCAACAGCCCCGACGGTACCGTCGAACTGGCTGTGACGCGCCTGGGTCTGGCCGATGAGCCGGCGGTGCGTGGCGTGCCGGTGATTCTGTTGCACGGCAGCTTTTCCAATCGACGGTTCTGGTTCTCTCCCAAAGGTTTGGGTCTGGGCGCTTACCTGACGCGTCTGGGATTCGATGTGTGGATTCCGGAAATGCGCGGTCACGGCCTGTCTCAGCGCAACCAGAACTATCGCCAGAACCGCGTTGCCGACTATGCGCGTTACGATTTGCCGGCCATTGGTGCGTTCGTGCGCGAACAGAGCGGCCAGATCCCGCACTGGATCGGCCATTCCCTGGGGGGCATTACCCTGGCCGCGGCATTGGGCGGTCAGTACCTGGGCGAGCCCGCCGTGGCTTCCGCGGCGTTTTTCGGTACGCAGGTCAGCCGCACCTACTGGCCGTTGAAGTTTCCACCGGTGGAGTGGAGCGGACGCTTCATCCTCAAGCGGTTTTCCCAGCTATCGGGTTCACGGCTCAAGCGCGGCCCGGAGGACGAGCCGATAGGCCTGGCCCTGGAAAGCATGCGCTGGTACGGGCTGTTCGGCCGTTTTGGCGATGCCGACAAAGACTGGTGGGCGGGGTTGGCCGAGGTGCAATTGCCGGTGCTGGCCGTTAGCGCCGCGGGCGATCATCAGGACCCGACCTGGGCCTGCCGCAAGCTGTTCGATCAAGTTGGCTCCGAGCACAAGCAATTCATTACCCTTGGCCGCGAGCAAGGCTTTGGCGATAATTTCGGTCACGTGGAAATGCTGGTCAGCAAGGCTGCGCAAACTGAAGTCTGGCCGTTGGTAGCGCGCTGGCTGGTGGATCAACAGACGCCTTTATTGGGCGAAAAGCCGGATTTGGCCGCAGCGATTTGAGCCTGATGCTCTAACGAGGGCATTTCGCTCTGATCGGCTTGCCGCTAAGATGTGACGCGTTGAGCGGTTCTGGTCACTTTGAGTGACTGAGTCGGTCGTGATGTTCGTGCGAGCGGAGTGATTTACACCGCCCAATCCTGGCCCGAGTATGCTGCATACTCGATTGTCTTCCTTGTTACAGGAGTTTCTCGATGAACCATTACCTCACGCCTGACCTGTGCGACGCCTACCCGGAGCTGGTGCAGGTGTTGGAACCGATGTTCAGCAATTTCGGTGGCCGTGACTCCTTCGGCGGCGAAATCGTGACCATCAAATGCTTCGAAGATAACTCGCTGGTCAAGGAACAAGTCGAGCTCAAGGGCAACGGCAAGGTGCTGGTGGTCGACGGTGGCGGTTCCCTGCGTCGCGCGCTGATGGGCGACATGCTGGCCGAGAAAGCCGCGAACAACGGTTGGGAAGGGCTGGTTATCTACGGTTGCATCCGCGACGTCGATGTCATCGCGCAAACCGACCTTGGTGTCCAGGCCCTGGCCAGTCACCCGATGAAAACCGAGAGGCGCGGTGTTGGTGAGCTCAACATCGCTGTGACCTTTGCGGGTGTGACGTTCCATCCTGGCCACTACATCTACGCGGACAACAATGGCGTGATCGTTTCGCCAAGCCCGCTTGCAATGCCTGAATAAAGCACCGTACCAACAAAGGGGTGAGGATGTTCGAGGAAGAAAACGCGCAATGGGGGCTGGTGCATGCCCTGGTGCTGGACGGTAAAGGCGGTGCGCGTTCGATAGCCCGGACTGAACTCGATGACTTGCAGCTGCAGGCCCATGAAAGCCTGTGGCTGCACTGGGATCGCAGTCACCCGCAAACCCAGACATGGCTGCGCAAATTCAGCGGTCTGAGTGAATTTAGTTGCGACTTGTTGCTGGAAGAGAACACCCGGCCGCGCCTCTTGCCGCTGCCGGACTCCGAGTTGCTGCTGTTTCTGCGCGGGGTCAACCTCAATCCAGGTGCCGAGCCGGAAGACATGGTCTCGGTACGGATCTTCGGTTCGGCCCAGCGGGTGATCTCCTTGCGTTTGCGGCCGTTGCGCGCCACCGATGAGTTGCTGGTGCAACTGGCCGAAGGCAAAGGGCCGAGAACCGCTTCCGAACTGATCCTCTATATGGCGCAATACCTGACCAACAAGGTGCAGGATCTGGTCGCTTGCCTCTCCGAGGTGGTCGATGAAGAGGAAGAAAAGCTCGATGCCGACGAACGGTATACTCCCGAGCACGGCGCCATTTTGCACATCCGCCGCCGGGCCGCCGGACTGAAGCGTTTTCTGGCGCCGCAGCGGGATATTTTCGGTCAGCTGACACGGATAAAACTGCCGTGGTTCTGCGAAGATGATGGCGACTACTGGAACGAATTGAACAACAGCCTTACCCGTTATCTCGAGGAGCTGGAATTGACCCGCGAGCGCGTGGGGCTGGTCCTGGAGGCCGAAGACCGGCGTCTGAACGAGCGCATGAACCGCACGATGTACCGCTTCGGGATCATTACCGGGATCTTTTTACCGATGAGCTTTCTGACCGGCCTTTTGGGGATCAACGTCGGTGGTATTCCATTCTCCGCCAGCCCCTACGGCTTTCTGATTGCTTGCCTGTTGATGGTCTCGGTGGCATTGGGGCAGTGGTGGTTATTCCGACGTTTGCGTTGGGTCTGACGATGAGCCATGTGACCCGACCAAATTTGACCGCGTCTTTGACAGATATCACGAGAGGTGCGTATGCACGATCCGTTTGAACAGTCTTTGCGTGACATGCTCAAGGCATCGCCGTCCAGCCGTGACGACGATGCCTGCCTGGGGCGTGTGCTTAAAACCGCCAACCGCCAGGTCGGTGCCGGTGATCTGTTCAGCCTGCTGGGCCGTTGGCTGCCCGCGTTGATGATTGCCCTGAATAACGGATCGGCCCATGTCTCGCCGGTTTCTCGTCTGCGTAAACCTACCGCTCGCACTGCTGATAAGGCTGATTGAATATGGAACTTGATCTCTGGACTCAGAGCCTCGTCACTGCAATGACTGCGTTGTGGACCAAAGTTGCAAACTTCATTCCGAACCTGTTTGGCGCACTGGTTGTGCTGCTGTTGGGTTTTGTCGTGGCCAAGCTGCTCGACACGCTACTCTCCAAATTGCTCGCCAAACTGGGCCTCGATCGCCTGATGGGCGGTACCGGGCTGACTAAACTGCTGTCCCGTGCCGGCCTTCAGGTGCCTATCTCGACGCTGATCGGCAAGATCGTCTATTGGTTCGTTCTGCTGATTTTCCTGGTGTCGGCCGCAGAATCCCTTGGACTTGAGCGAGTTTCGGCTACGCTGGACATGCTGGCGTTGTATTTGCCGAAAGTATTTGGCGCCGCGCTGGTGCTGTTGGTGGGGGTCTTGCTGGCGCAACTGGCCAATGGGCTGGTGCGGGGCGCGGCAGAAGGCGTAGGGCTGGATTACGCCGCGGGCCTGGGGCGAATTGCCCAGGGCCTGGTGATCATCATCAGTATTTCGGTCGCGATCAGCCAGTTGGAGGTCAAGACAGACCTGCTCAACCATGTGATCGTGATCGTGTTGATTACCGTTGGTCTGGCGGTTGCGCTGGCCATGGGGTTGGGAAGCCGGGAAATTGCCGGCCAGATTCTTGCTGGAATCTATGTGCGTGAGTTGTATCAGGTTGGGCAACAAGTGCGTGTTGGCGAGGTCGAAGGTCAGATCGAAGAGATCGGCACGGTGAAAACCACAGTGCTGACCGACGAGGGTGAGCTAGTCTCTCTCTCGAATCGGATTCTCCTGGAGCAGCATGTGAGTAGCCGCTAACCCGGCAAATCCTGCTAATGTATGCCGCCGCAAAATGCCCTGAGGGGCTGCGGCGGACATTGACCTGACTGTCGGCCCGACTTGTTTTGAATAAAGCTCAATCGCTCTCCACGCGCTACGACCCCCGCGAGCTCTCTGATGAGGAGTTGGTCGCGCGCTCGCATACCGAGCTGTTTCACGTAACCCGCGCCTATGAAGAACTGATGCGGCGTTACCAGCGAACATTATTTAACGTTTGTGCGCGGTATCTTGGGAACGATCGCGATGCAGATGATGTCTGTCAGGAAGTGATGTTGAAGGTGCTGTACGGCCTGAAGAACTTCGAGGGGAAATCGAAGTTCAAGACGTGGCTGTACAGCATCACGTACAACGAGTGCATCACGCAGTATCGGAAGGAACGGCGTAAGCGTCGCTTGATGGACGCTTTGAGTCTGGACCCCCTCGAGGAAGCGTCTGAAGAAAAGGCGCCGAAACCCGAGGAAAAGGGTGGACTTGATCGCTGGCTGGTGTATGTGAACCCGATTGATCGTGAAATTCTGGTGCTACGATTTGTCGCAGAGCTGGAATTTCAGGAGATCGCGGACATCATGCACATGGGTTTGAGTGCAACAAAAATGCGGTACAAACGCGCTCTAGACAAATTGCGTGAGAAATTTGCAGGCATTGCTGAAACTTAGTTCGGCGCAAATATCTCTTACGTGTAGGCAAGTTCTGATAGACTTGCCGCCGAGTTGTCCCCCGGTTTGCGGGACTGCTTCACAATCACCAGATGGGGATTTAACGGATGAAACTGAAAAACACCTTGGGCTTTGCCATTGGTTCTCTTATTGCCGCTACTTCGTTCGGCGCGCTGGCACAAGGCCAAGGCGCAGTTGAAATCGAAGGCTTCGCCAAGAAAGAACAGTACGACAGCGATCGTAACTTCAAGAACAACGGCAACCTGTTCGGCGGTTCGGTTGGTTACTTCCTGACCGACGACGTGGAACTGCGTCTGGCCTACGACGAAGTGCACAACGTACGTGCAGATGATGGTCGTAACGTAAAGGGCGCTGATACCGCTCTGGACGCTCTGTACCACTTCAACAACCCAGGCGACATGATCCGTCCATACGTTTCTGCCGGTTTCTCGGACCAGAGCATTGGCCAGAACGGTTCGGGTCGTAACCGCTCCACTTTCGCCAACGTTGGCGGCGGTGCCAAGCTGTACTTCACCGAGAACTTCTACGCCCGTGCCGGCGTTGAAGCTCAGTACAACATCGACCAGGGCGACACCGAGTGGGCTCCAAGCGTCGGTATCGGTGTGAACTTCGGTGGCGGCTCCAAGCCTGCTGCTGCTCCAGTTCCAGCACCGGCTGAAGTTTGCTCCGACAGCGACAACGATGGCGTTTGCGATAACGTTGACAAGTGCCCGGACACCCCAGCCAACGTAACTGTTGACGCTGATGGCTGCCCAGCAGTTGCTGAAGTTGTTCGTGTTGAGCTGGACGTGAAATTCGACTTCAACAAGTCGGTAGTCAAGCCTAACAGCTACGGCGACATCAAAAACCTGGCTGACTTCATGAAGCAGTACCCATCCACTACTACTGTTGTTGAAGGTCACACTGACTCCGTCGGTCCTGACGCTTACAACCAGAAACTGTCTGAGCGTCGTGCAAACGCCGTTAAGCAAGTTCTGACCAACCAGTACGGTGTTTCGCCGTCCCGCGTTCAGTCTGTTGGCTACGGCGAATCCCGCCCAGTTGCTGACAACGCCACTGAAGCTGGTCGCGCTGTAAACCGTCGCGTAGAAGCGAAGGTTGAAGCTAACGCTAAGTAATTAGCTCGCAGCTCAAGAAAAGCCCGGCTTAGGCCGGGCTTTTCTTTGTCTGCGATTTGGTGAAGAGGGAGTAATAGGTCGGGTTCAGGCTGATTGATCGGCCGCCATCGCAGGCAAGTCTCGCTCCCACAAAGATGCCGTTGCACAGGCTGCCACGGCACCGATTACCAGGATCGCCGGGCTTTTCAACTGGAAACCAAGGGCATCTTTCTCCATCGCCGTCAGGTCGCTCCGGCATTCCCGTTGATGTGGCAGCGAAGCATTTTCGATCATCGCCACGGGCGTATCGGCTGCCATTCCGCCGGCCAGCAGTTGTTCGCGGATCTCACTGAGTTTCGCCACGCCCATGTAGATCACCAGCGTGGTGCCGCCTTGAGCCAGGGCCTGCCAATTCAGGCTGCTGTCATCCTGAGTATGGGCCGTGACCAGTGTCACGCCCCGCGCGACGCCCCGCAGCGTCAGAGGAATATCACATTGGGTCGCGCCGGCAAGACCGGCGGTGATGCCGTTGACCAGCTCAACCTCGACGCCACGCTCACGCAACCACTGCGCCTCTTCACCGCCACGCCCGAAGATGCACGGATCGCCGCCCTTGAGCCGCACTACGCATTTACCGTGGCGGGTGTAACGCAGCATCAGGCGATGAATGAAGGCTTGAGGCGTGGAGCGACAACCGCCGCGCTTACCCACAGGAATAATTCGTGCGTTCGGGCAATGTTCCAGCACCGCGTCATTGACCAGATCGTCGATCAGCACCACGTCCGCTTCGCGCAACGCTCGAACCGCCTTGAGGGTCAGCAATTCCGGATCGCCAGGACCCGCACCCACCAGCCAGACTTTTGCGCTCATAGTGTTTTCCTCACGAGGTGACGGCGACTGGCTGCGCGGTGGCGGCCAGCAAACGCTTGATTTCCGGGACGCAGGAGCCGCATTGCGTGCCGCAGCCCAATTCTTGTTTCAAACCCTGCAAGTCCAGGCCACGGCCAATGCCGGCACAGACCGCGTTCTGGCTGACGTTCATGCAGTTGCACAGGGTTTTGCTGCCGGATGCCGGGGCGCCGGCGTTGCCTGGTGGCGCACTCAACGGTGCCAGCAGCCAACGGCGCAATTGTTCGTCGGCGCGACCTTCGAGCCACAGGCTTTGCAGCCAGTGCTGGGCGAGTGTTTCACCGGCCAGGCGAATCGCGGTGATCCGGCCGTTCTCGATACGCACCCGTTTACCGATCGAACGCCGGGGATCGTCGTAGGCCAATACCGGGCCGTCGTTGAGCCCCAGGCACTGATCGATATCACGCAACAACTGCGGCTCTGGCGCGGTGGCGCTGGCAGCGCGTATCAGCAGCGCGGGACGCTCACGGCCGGCCAGGCTGAGGCTCGCGTAGGAAAACGCCTCGCAGAGTGGTCGCAGCGTCTCCAGGTGCTGTTGAACATCGCCTTCGATCAGGGCGAAAAGCTGCCAGGGCAAGTGCACAGGCTCGAGTCGCACACCGCTGTGTTTGAGTTCCGGTTGCTTCGACAACGGATCGAAGGCGGGAAGGGTGAGGGTGTTCACGCCGCCCTTGAGGAAGCGGTCGCCCCAGTGCATCGGCAGGAAGGCCTGGCCCGGACGTACGCTGTCGTCGCTGCTGACCGGCAGGATCACCGCGCCCCGGCGACTTTTCAGATTGATCAGGTCGCCAGGTTGCAGGCGATGGCGACGCAGTTCATCCGGATGCAGGCTCAGCACGGCTTCACTGACATGGCCAAACAGCTGCGCGGCGGTGCCGGTGCGGCTCATGCCGTGCCATTGATCGCGCAGGCGGCCGGTGATCAGGGTCAGCGGGAAGCGCGCATCGCGTTGTTCCTTGGCGGCGCGATACGGGTCGGTCACGAACTGCGCACGCCCGCTGGCGGTGGGGAAAACTCCGTCGAGGTACAACCGCGCGGTGCCTTCGCGGGCACCGGCGGGGAAGGGCCATTGCTGCGGACCGAGCTGGTCGATCAACGCATGACTGATCCCGGACAGGTCGAGGTCGCGGCCGCGAGTCAGTTGTTTGTATTCGTCGAAGACCTGTGCCGGGGTTTCAAAGGCAAACAGGCTGGTGGCTTCGGGACGCAGATGTTTTTCCAGACGCTGTGCGAAATCCACGGTGATCGCCCAGTCGGGCCGTGCTTCACCGGGTGCGCCGATGGCCCGGCGGACGTGGGAAATGCGCCGCTCGGAGTTGGTAACTGTGCCGTCCTTTTCACCCCAGCTGGCGGCGGGCAGCAACAGGTCGGCGAACGCGGCGGTTTCGGTGGTGTGGAAGGCTTCCTGCAGCACCACGAACGGGCAGGCTTGCAGTGCCTCGCGCACAGCGGTCTGGTCCGGCAGCGACTGGGCAGGGTTGGTGCAGGCGATCCACAGAGCTTTGATCTTGCCGCTGCGCATCTGCTCGAACAGTTCGATGGCGGTTAGCCCGGTGTTCGCGGGCAGTTGATCAACGCCCCAGTAGTCGGCCACTTGCGCCCGGTGTTCGGCATTGGCCGCTTCGCGATGACCCGGCAGCAGGTTTGACAAACTGCCGGTTTCCCGGCCGCCCATGGCATTCGGCTGACCGGTCAACGAGAAAGGTCCTGCACCGGGCCGGCCGATTTGCCCGGTGGCCAGGTGCAGATTGATCAGTGCGCTGTTCTTCGCGCTGCCGGCGGTGGACTGATTCAGCCCCATGCACCACAGCGACAGAAAGCTCGGTGACGTGCCGACCCATTCCGCGCATTGCTGCAGTTGCTCGACGCTGATGCCACAGAGTTGCGAAACCATTGTCGGGGTGTAATCGCGCACCAGGTTTTTCAGCTCGGCCAGGCCTTCTGTGTGGGCCTTGATGAAGTCGCGGTCGATCCAGTCTTCCCACAGCAGCAAGTGCAAAATGCCATGGAACAAGGCGACATCGGTACCGGGCAGAATCGCCAGGTGCAGGTCCGCCAAATCGCAGGTGTCGGTGCGCCGTGGGTCGATGACGATGACTTTCATCTGTGGGCGGCGGGATTTGGCTTCTTCCAGGCGACGAAACAGTACCGGGTGAGCGTAGGCCATGTTGCTGCCGACGATCATCACGCAGTCGCTCAATTCCAGGTCTTCGTAGTTGCAGGGCGGAGCATCGGCGCCGAGGCTGCGCTTGTAGCCGACCACCGCTGAAGACATGCACAGCCGTGAATTGCTGTCGATGTTGTTGGTGCCCACCAGCGCCCGCGCCAGTTTGTTGAAGGCGTAGTAATCCTCGGTCAGCAATTGCCCGGAGATATAGAACGCGACGCTGTCCGGGCCGTGCTCGGCGATGGTTTCGGCGAAAACGCTGGCGGCGTGATCGAGGGCCGTGTCCCAGTCGGTGCGGCTGCGGGCCAGGCCTTTGCCCAGCCGTAGTTCCGGGTACAGCGCCCGTGCTGTCAGGTCGCCGGTCAGGTGCAGGGTCGAACCTTTACTGCACAACTTGCCAAGGTTGGCCGGGTGCGCCGGATCGCCGCTGACGCCGAGAATGCGCTCGCCGTCGTGCTCGATCAGCACGCCGCAGCCGACCCCGCAGTAGCAGCAGGTGGAGGCGGTGATTTGGCGGTCCATCAGCTTGCTTCCCGCAGGGCCAGCAGCACCCGGCCATTTTCGACCCGTGCCGAATGATGGTGGGCGCAGCCGATATCCGGGGCCTGGGCCTCACCGGTTTCCAGGTCGATCTGCCAGTTGTGCAGCGGGCAGGCCACCCGTTTGCCGTAGATCAAACCCTGGGACAGCGGCCCGCCCTTGTGCGGGCAACGGTCGTCGAGGGCGAAAACCTCATCGTCGCTTGTACGAAAAATCGCGATATCGCCTTTCGGGCCGGCGATGATTCGCGAGCCGAGGGCATTGATCTCTTCCAGTGCGCAGATATCCAGCCAGTTCATACCGACACCTCCAGGTTCTTCACGGGAATGACCTCGAATTCTTTTTTCAGCAGCGGCTGTTCGAGGCGTTCCTTCCACGGGTCCTGCTCGAACGACAGGGAGAATTGCAGGCGTTCGTTGAGTGCCTTGCGCCGTACCGGGTCTTCCAGCACAGCTTTCTTGATGTGTTCCATGCCGACCCGTTGCAGGTAATGCACGGTGCGCTCGAGGTAGAAAGCTTCTTCACGGTACAGCTGTAGGAAAGCGCCGTTGTATTCGCGCACTTCTTCGGCGGTTTTCAGCTTGACGAAGAACTCCGCGACTTCGGTCTTGATCCCGCCGTTGCCACCGATGTACATCTCCCAGCCGGAGTCCACGCCGATAATTCCGACGTCCTTGATCCCCGCTTCCGAGCAGTTGCGTGGGCAACCGGAGACAGCCAGTTTCACTTTGTGCGGCGACCACATGTTGAACAGGTCATGTTCGAGCTCGATGCCCAGTTGCGTGGAATTCTGGGTGCCGAAGCGGCAGAACTCACTGCCGACACAGGTTTTCACGGTGCGGATGGATTTGCCGTAGGCGTGGCCGGACGGCATGTCCAGGTCTTTCCAGACCCCCGGCAGGTCTTGCTTTTTGATTCCCAGCAAGTCGATGCGCTGGCCGCCGGTGACCTTGACCATCGGCACGTTGTACTTGTCGGCCACGTCGGCAATGCGCCGCAGCTCTGAAGGATTGGTCACACCGCCCCACATCCGCGGGACGACAGAGTAAGTGCCGTCTTTCTGAATGTTGGCGTGGGCACGTTCGTTGATCAGCCGCGATTGCGGATCGTCCTTGGCCTCGCCGGGCCAGGTGGAAATCAGGTAGTAGTTGAGCGCCGGGCGGCAGGTGGCGCAGCCGTTCGGGGTGCGCCAGTTCAGGTAGCTCATGGTGCCGGCGATGGTCAGCAGGTGCTGGTCGCGAATGGCCTGGCGGATTTGCCCGTGGTTGAGGTCACTGCACCCGCAGATGGCTTTTTCGCTTTTCGGTTTGACGTCTGCCGCACCACCCACGGTGTTGATCAGGATCTGTTCGACGAGGCCGGCGCAGGAGCCGCAGGAGCTGGCGGCCTTGGTGTGTTTCTTCACGTCGTCGACGCTGAACAGACCGTGTTCCTGAATGGCTTTGACGATGGTGCCTTTGCACACGCCATTGCAGCCGCAGACTTCGGCGGTGTCGGCCATGCTCATGGCTTTGTCCTGGCCCTGGTGTCCTACATCGCCCAAGGCATTTTCGCCAAACATCAAATGATCGCGGATCTCGCCGATGGCATGGTTCTCACGGATCTGCCGGAAATACCAGCCGCCGTCTGCCGTATCGCCGTACAGACAGGCGCCGACCAGCACGTCATCCTTGATCACCAGTTTCTTGTAGACCCCGCCGATCGGGTCGGAGAGGGTGATGGTCTCGGTGCCTTCGCCGCCCATGAAGTCGCCGGCGGAGAACAGGTCGATACCCGTGACTTTCAATTTGGTCGACGTCACCGAGCCCTTGTAGGTGGCGAAGCCCAGTTGGGCGAGGTGGTTGGCGCACACCTTGGCTTGTTCGAACAGCGGCGCGACCAGGCCGTAGGCGGTGCCGCGGTGGCTGGCGCATTCGCCGATGGCGTACACCCGAGGGTCGTAGGTTTGCATCGTGTCGTTGACCAGAATCCCGCGGCTGCAAGGGATGCCGGCTTTTTCCGCCAGTTCGGTGTTGGGGCGAATGCCGGCGGCCATCACCACCAGGTCGGCTGGGATAATGTCGCCGTTCTTGAACTGCACCGAGCCGACCCGGCCATTGCCGGCGTCGTGCAGGGCCTGGGTCTGTTCGCACAGGCGGAAATGCAGGCCGCGGGCTTCCAGGGCGGTTTGCAGGAGTTGGCCGCTGGTTTTGTCCAGTTGGCGCTCCAGCAGCCATTCACCGATGTGCACCACGGTGACGTGCATGCCGCGCAGCATCAGGCCGTTGGCGGCTTCAAGGCCCAGCAGGCCGCCGCCGATGACCACGGCGTGCTTGTGGGTCTTGGCGGTGTCGATCATTACCTGGGTGTCGGCAATGTCGCGGTAGCCGATCACGCCCTCCAAGGTATTGCCGGGGATCGGCAGGATGAACGGGGTCGAGCCGGTGGCAATCAGCAGGCGGTCGTATTCGGCCTCTGTGCCGTCTTCGGCGATGACCCGGCGTTTGACCCGGTCGATCTCCACCACTTTGCGGTTAAGCAGCAGCTTGATGTTGTTTTCCAGGTACCAGTCCAGATCGTTGAGCACGATCTCTTCGAACGTTTGTTCGCCGGCCAGTACGGGCGACAGCAGGATGCGGTTGTAGTTGGTATGGGGTTCGGCGCCGAAGACCGTGATGTCGTACAGCTCGTTACTCAGCTTGAGCAGTTCTTCCAGGGTACGAACCCCGGCCATGCCGTTGCCGATCATCACCAGTTTTAGTTTTTTCATCAGGTTCTCCGGGGAGCTCGGGCCTGCCTCATCAGGGCATTCAGGCCTTGCTCGACAAAATTTTGCGCAAACAAAAAAAGGCGTCCCGCTAGCTAACTAGCGAGGACGCCTTTGTCCTTGTCCCGTTCTCTCGGGCAGCGCAGCCTTCTACGTTGAAGGCCGGGCTTTATGTATGTTGGGAAAGGTAATGCAGTGGTTGTGCCAAGTCTCGCAAGCGCCGGGTTTATGGGCTTTCATCGTGAGAGGAGGGTGTTTGCATGCACCGGTTCAAGGCGCGATGCCCGGTTTTGAGGCAGAAAAATCAAAGGATCGCAGCCTGCGGCAGCTCCTGCAGGAGATCGTGGGCACCCGTAGGTGCTGCCGCAGGCTGCGATCTTTTGATCTTTTGGGGGCAGTGAAACACTCAGTGAAACAACAAAAACAGCAACACCAGGTTCACCAGCAACGACACCAGCGCCAACGTCCGCCAGACTTTCAACGGCTCGCGCTCCAGCAAGGGTCTGGGGCGTACGCTCAAACTGCGTCGCTCTCCCTGTTCCAGCAGCAACAACCATTCTTCCGCCGTTTCAAAGCGCTGATCCGGAGCCGCCGCCACCGCGCGCTCCAGACTCTGCGCGATCCATTCCGGCAGGTCGGGCCGGTAGCGACTGGCGCTGACCGGCACCCCGAACCGTGGGCGCTGGAACGCTTCGATTTCGCCGTAGGGATAATGCCCGGTGAGCAGGTAATACAAGGTCACGCCGACGGCATACAGATCCTGTTGTGGTGTCGGCGGATCGCCGCGGAAAGCTTCCGGCGCGATATAACTGGGCGTTCCGGGCAGGGCGAAGGCTTGATCTTCGGACAGCCCGGGACAGTAGGCGAGGCCGAAATCCAGCAGGCGCAACTCGCCATCGTCCCCCAGCAGCAGGTTCTCCGGTTTGATATCGCGATGCAGGATCTGCCGTCGATGCAGGATGCCGACAGCCCGCAGCAGGCGTTCGGCCAGGTCCTGCCATTGCGCCAGTGGCAGCGTTGTGACGCGTTCATGCAGCTCCGCCAGGGTCGACCCGGAATATTCACGCATCACGTAGTACAAATGCTGACGCTGACTGGCGGCATGGACTTCAGGGAAATGCCGACCGGCTACACGCTTGAGAAACCATTCCTCCGACAGCAAGGCCTGCCCGGCCTGGTGATCGTCACGCAGCGCGCTGGGCAAGGTTTTCAGCAGCCAGGGCTGTTGTTGTGCATCGCGCACCCGGTAGAGCAGCGATTGCTGGCTCTGGCCGAGGATCCCTTCGACCTGCCAGCCTTCGAAGGTCTGGCCCGGTTTCAGCACAGGCGGGAGCGGCCATTGCTGCAGGTGAATCAGGGCATCGCCAATGCTGGTTTCACCAAGGGCATCGACCCGCACCAGCAGGGCGCTGGCATTGTCCTGACTACCGGCCAGGTGCGCGGCACTGACCAAGGTCTGCGCGGCACTGTTGAGGTCAGGTTGGTCGCGCAGAATGGCGGCAATGGCGGTATCGCCCAGCACAGCCCAGATGCCGTCGCTGAGCAGCACGAAACTCTCATTCAGGCGCAGTTCGCCGTCCAGAAAATCCAGCACCAGATGTTGATCCAGTCCCAGGGCCCGCTTGAGCACATGCTGCATGCCCGGCTGGTCCCAGACGTGATCCTCGCTCACCCGTTGCAGCGTGTCGGCGTGCCAGCGGTAAACCCGGCAATCGCCGACATGCGCCAAAGTGAAACGCCTGCCGCGCATCACCAAGGCACTGACCGTGGTCAGCAGCGGTTGCCCGCCGCCGTTGGCCTGCAACCAGCGGTTTTGCGCCAGCAGCAGGCGATCCAGTGCCTGGGCGACACCCCAGGTTTCCGGGGTGGCGTAGTAGTCCAGTGCCAGGGCCTGCAAGGTCGAACGGGCCGCGAGACCGCCATCGGCGCATTGGCTGACGCCATCGGCGATGGCGAACAGGTAACCTTTGCTCGCCGCCAGTGCCGGGGCCGGAGTGACCAGGCGCAGGGCGTCCTGGTTTTCTTCACGAGGCCCGATGGCACTGGCTTCGGCAAAACTCAGTTGCAGGCTCATTCAACCCTCACACGCGAGCCGCGGTAACGGCTGCCGAACCCCAAGTGGTTCTCCAGCGACGTTTCACCCCGTGCAGACCGAACCAGGCGAGTACGCCGAGGCTGGCGAACAACCACAAGGCCATTTGATAGCTGCCGGTGCTTTGCTTGATCGCGCCCATGCCGGCCGCCAGTGCGAAACCGCCAATGCCGCCGGCCATGCCGATCAGACCGGTCATCACACCGATCTCCCGACGAAAACGCTGCGGCACCAACTGGAATACGGCACCGTTGCCTGCACCTAAACCGAGCATAGTGCAGACGAAAAGCGCCAGGGCTGCGTAGGAACTCGGCAGATTGAAGCCCACGGTCGCAATGCAGATCGCGGCCACGGTGTACATCGCCAACAGGGTGCGAATCCCGCCGAAGCGATCCGCCAGCGCGCCACCCAATGGACGCATCAGGCTGCCACCGAACACACACGCCGCGGTGTAGTAACCGGCGGTCACCGGGCTCAGGCCGTACTGGTCGTTGAAGTAGCCGGGCAGGGCGCTGGCCAGGCCGATGAAACCGCCGAAGGTCACGCTGTAGAAAAACATGAACCACCAGCTGTCGCGGTCGCCCAGGGCCTTGAGGTAGTCGGCCATGGACTTGGCTTGCGGCCGCTCGGGAGCATTCCTGGCCAACCAGGCGAAGACGATCAGGGTCAGGATCAGCGGGATCAGGGCGAAGCCGAACACGTTGCTCCAGCCAAACATGGCGGCCAGTACCGGGGCGATCAGGGCGGCGAGCACGGTGCCCGAGTTACCGGCACCGGCGATGCCCATGGCTTTGCCTTGGTGCTGCGGCGGATACCATTGCGAGGCCAGCGGCAGGGCGACGGCGAAGGACGCACCGGCCATGCCGAGGAACAGGCCCAGCAATAGTGCCTGCTCGTAACTGTGGATGCCGACTTTCCAGGCGACGAACAGGGCGCTGATGACGATCACCTGGCCGATGATCCCGGCGGTTTTTGGCGACAGGCGATCAGCCAGCAGGCCCATCGCAAAGCGCAGTACGGCCCCGGCCAGAATCGGCGTGGCCACCACCAGCCCGCGCTGTTGGGTGGTCAGGTGCAGGTCAGCGGCGATCTGCACCGCCAGAGGGCCGAGCAGGTACCAGACCATGAAGCTCAGATCGAAATAGAGGAAGGCTGCGAACAGTGTCGGGGTATGGCCGGATTTCCAGAAGCTTGAATTCATCGCGCACCTCAGCTGTCAGGCGTATCAAGAAGGAGTCATGAGCTTGCAGGTGGGGCGCCACTACGGCCGCACCACCAGCCCCGGTCTCTGGGGCCAAAACGGAAAAACGCCGCTACCCGATCCGCCAGGGGGCGAATGAGGTGAGCGACGTCTTTGTCGTAGGTGGGGCAACCGCCGTTGGTTACCTTGCAGTGATTTACTTAGCGAGATTTGTGCCAACACGTGAGACTGAGTCGCGGCCATTCGCGAGCAAGCCCGCTCCCACAGGGGAATCGCGTCGTTCACAACATTGAAGTTCGACACAATCAAATGTGGGAGCGGGCTTGCTCGCGAAGGCGATCGATCATTCACCGCAAGGCTTCAGCCAAGCAGTTCACTCATGGCAATGATCTGCTCCGCCACCTGGATCAGCTTCTGCTGGCGGCTCATGGCCTGGCGGCGCATCAGGGTGTAGGCCTCTTCTTCGTTGCAGTCCTTCATCTTCATCAGCAGCCCCTTGGCCAGCTCGATGCGCTTGCGCTCGGCCAGTTGCTGGTCGCGGGCGTGCAGTTGCGCGCGCAGGGCCTGGTCGCTTTCAAAGCGCGCCATGGCCACGTCGAGAATCGGCTGCAGGCGTTGTGCGTGAATGCCTTCGACGATGTAGGCACTGACGCCGGACTTGATTGCCTGGCGCATCACGCTGGGGTCATGCTCGTCGGTGAACATCACGATTGGCCGTGGTTGGTCACGGGTGACCAGCACCACTTGCTCCATCACATCGCGGCTCGGTGACTCGGTATCGATCAGGATCACGTCCGGACGCACCGTTTCGACGCGCGCGGGCAGGTCGATGGTCAGGCCGGACTCGTCGATGACCTCGAACCCGGCTTCGGTCAGGGCCGCTTTCAGACGCCCGACTTTTTTCGCGGTGTCGTTGATCAGCAGGATACGCAACATATTCGCAGGCTCCTGTCAGCGGCTGGCGAGAAGGGGAGCGCTGTCGCTCATGGCGTGCAGCGTAAAGCTGCGGGCATAGCCGGCCGGGTCCGAACCGTCCCAGACCTTGCCGTCGATCAGTTGGCTGCTGCGCATTTCCTGACTCCGGGCGGCTACACCGACAGCGGTGGCGGCCTCACGGTATAAGTCTAGTTGCTGGACTTGACGGGCCACGCCGAGGTAGTCCGGGTCGTCGCGCAGCAAACCCCAGCGACGGAACTGGGTCATGAACCACATGCCGTCGGACAAATACGGCAGATTGACCTCGCCGTCACCATGGAAACGCATGGCGTGCGGGTCTTGCCAGCGATGGCCCAGGCCGTCGGCGTAGTCACCAAGCAAGCGCGGTTCGATGCAGTCGAGCGGGGCATCGAGGTATTCGGGAGCACTCAACAGTTGCGCGGTGCTGCGGCGATTTTCGCGGCTGGCTTCGATGAATCGGCTGGCCTCGAGGATCGCCATCACCAATGCCCTTGCGGTATTGGGGTATTGCTCGACAAAGGCGCGAGTGCAGCCAAGGACTTTTTCCGGGTGATCGGGCCAGATCGTCTGGGTGGTGGCCATCGTGAACCCGAGATTTTGCTGCACCGCACTGGCAGCCCATGGCTCGCCGACACAGAACCCGTCAATGCGCCCGGCTTGCAGGTGCGCGACCATTTGCGGTGGCGGTACGACCACGCTGTCGACATCCTGCAACGGGTGAATGCCCTGACTCGCCAGCCAGTAATACAGCCACATGGCGTGGGTACCCGTAGGAAATGTCTGGGCGAAGGTCAGTTTTGGGCGACTTTGGTGCACATGCAGATGAAGTGCTTCAGGACTGGTCACGCCCAAGGCCTGCAATCCATGGGAGAGGTTGATGCTCTGGCCGTTCTGGTTCAGGCCCATGAGCACGGCCATGTCGGTGGAGGCTACGCCGCCGATGCCCAGATGCACGGCGTAGATCAGGCCGTACAGGCTGTGGGCGGCATCGAGTTCGCCGCTGACCAGTTTGTCCCGCAGGTTGGCCCAGGATGACTGGCGCTTGAGATTGAGGGTCAGGCCGTAAGGCTGGGCGAAGCCCTGGGTGGCGGCGACCACCACTGAGGCACAGTCACTGAGGGCCATGAAGCCAAGGTTGATTTCGGTTTTTTCCGGGGCATCGCTGCCGTTGACCCAGGCCAGTGGGCCGGCTGATGGTTCGTTCATCGATTTCGCACCTTCCAAAAAAAAGCGTCGTCCCAAGGCCCTTGCGTGGGCAAAGCCGGGTGACGACGCCATTGTCCTTCCACTCATCCCGTCGTTGGCATGAGTGCTGATGCCTGTGACGGTGCAAGGCATATGCCATCGCTGGCTGATTTTGTCGTGCGCCTCGCCTGTGGACTCGATGCGCGGCTATAATCGCCGCCTCTCATCGCCACCCGAGTCAAGCCTGCCCATGTACACCCTGGCCCGTCAGCTGTTGTTCAAACTTTCCCCGGAAACCTCCCACGATTTGTCCCTGGACCTGATCGGCGCGGGCGGGCGTTTGGGCCTCAACGGCTTGCTGTGCAAGGCCCCGGCGAAAATGCCGGTGACGGTCATGGGCCTGGAATTCCCGAACCCGGTGGGGCTGGCAGCCGGTCTGGACAAGAACGGTGCGGCGATCGACGGGTTTGCCCAATTGGGTTTCGGCTTTATCGAAATCGGCACCATTACCCCGCGTCCGCAACCGGGTAATCCGAAACCACGGATTTTCCGTTTGCCTGAGGCCGAAGCGATCATCAACCGCATGGGCTTCAACAACCTCGGCGTCGATCACTTGCTCGCTCGCGTGGCGGCAGCCAAGTACAAGGGCGTGCTGGGCATCAATATCGGCAAGAATTTCGATACGCCGGTCGAGCGCGCGGTGGACGATTACCTGATCTGCCTGGACAAGGTTTACGCCCACGCCAGCTACGTGACCGTCAACGTCAGCTCGCCGAATACCCCGGGCCTGCGCAGCCTGCAATTCGGCGATTCGCTCAAGCAATTGCTCGCCGACCTGGCCACGCGCCGGGCGGAATTGGCCCTGCGCCACGGCAAACATGTACCGCTGGCGATCAAGATCGCGCCGGACATGACCGACGAAGAAACCGCTCAAGTCGCCCAGGCGTTGATCGAAACCGGGATGGATGCGGTGATCGCCACCAACACCACCCTGAGCCGCGTTGGCGTCGAAGGCCTGGAGCATGGTGACGAGGCGGGCGGGTTGTCCGGCGCACCGGTACGCGACAAGAGCACCCACACCGTGAAGGTGCTGGCGGCGGAGCTGGCCGGTCGCTTGCCGATCATCGCCGTGGGCGGCATCACCGAAGGCAAGTACGCGGCTGAGAAAATCGCCGCGGGTGCGAGCCTGGTGCAGATCTATTCGGGCTTCATCTATAAAGGCCCGGCGCTGATTCGTGAATCGGTAGACGCCATCGCCGCGCTGCGTTGAACCCTGTGGGAGCGGGCTTGCTCGCGAAAGCGTTGGGTCAGTCAACATCATTTTTGAATGTTAAATCGCTTTCGCGAGCAAGCCCGCTCCCACAGGTAATGTGTTTGCAGCTTGAGAGTTTTATGCAGGCATAAAAAAGGGCTCCCCGAAGGAGCCCCTGGGCCGAAGCCCGCCGTCCGGATGGGACGTGCGTGGTTAAGTCGTTGCGTATTCAGATTGTCGTGTCGGAGTGTGTGCCCTGTATTAGCCGACGGCGTGAAGTTCGTTGAGTCTGTGGATTCCCGCAGTGCCGGTCATACCGTCCCAATTGTCGCCGCGTCCTTCTCGCCAGCCATTGATCCAGGCTTGGCGTACCGACGGTAGAGTAAAAGGGCAAAGCTCACGGGATTTACCACCAACGCCATATTGATATCCGCGCAAAAATGCTCTTTCCAACGGATCACGCTTAAGTCTTCTCATAGGGTGTTTCCCTCACTTGTTGACTGTATGTATCGCGTCGACCTCAATCGAGGTCAGGCAGAAAAACTCTGCCGTTGGTGGCTCGCTGCCGGCGTCGCGAGCCAAGGTGTTGACGCCGTTGCGACGTCAACCTGAGTTGAGTTCTAACCAATGCGTCACATCGAGGGAATGACCGTTTTGTCATAAGAACGTAACCATAAAGATGCTAAGGCCATAAGCAACACGATATTTGTCCCGTGTTGGTTGGCCAAACCCCGGTATGATCGGCCCTGCGCTGGATGATGGGGGTGCGCCTTAACGAGAATGACACCTGTTGCCCTTGGGGATTATTCGACGAAGGGTCGACTTATGACATTTTGTTGCATCAACTTTTTTATCTGCCCTGGCATCTAAGCTCTTTTAACCCGAGCAGTCAGGGTGGGACGGCACACCTTCGTGCCACGCGGGCGCTCTGTCAGAAAAGCGCCTGATTGAAAACCGGATCGGCAACGCGTTGCCGGTTCACTTAGCTAAAGGCTCTGGAACTACCATGTCCGATCGTTTCGAACTCTTCCTCACTTGCCCGAAAGGCCTTGAAGGTCTGCTCATCGAGGAAGCCGTCGGGCTTGGCCTTGAGGAAGCACGCGAGCACACCTCGGCTGTGCGCGGCATGGCCACCATGGAAACCGCTTATCGCCTGTGCCTGTGGTCGCGTCTGGCGAACCGTGTGCTGCTGGTGCTCAAGCGCTTCCCGATGAAGGACGCCGAAGACCTCTACCACGGCGTGCTGGATATCGAGTGGCAAGACCACATGCTCAATGACGGCACCCTGGCCGTCGAATTCAGCGGTCACGGTTCGGGTATCGACAACACGCACTTCGGCGCCTTGAAGGTCAAGGATGCCATCGTCGACAAACTGCGCACCCCGCAAGGTGATCGCCCGTCCATCGACAAGCTCAACCCGGACCTGCGCATTCATCTGCGTCTGGACCGTGGCGAAGCCATCCTGTCCCTCGACCTGTCCGGCCACAGCCTGCACCAGCGTGGCTATCGCTTGCAGCAAGGCGCGGCGCCGCTGAAGGAAAACCTCGCGGCGGCGATTCTGATCCGTGCCGGCTGGCCGCGCATTGCCGCCGATGGCGGCGCGCTGGCTGACCCGATGTGCGGTGTCGGCACGTTCCTGGTGGAAGCCGCCATGATTGCCGCCGACATGGCGCCAAACCTGCGTCGCGAGCAATGGGGCTTCACCGCCTGGCTCGGTCACGTGCCGGCACTGTGGAAAAAACTCCACGAAGAAGCCACCGAACGCGCCGCGGCCGGCCTGGCCAAGCCACCGCTGTGGATTCGCGGTTACGAAGCCGATCCACGCCTGATTCAACCGGGCCGCAACAACGTCGAACGTGCCGGCCTGAGCGAGTGGATCAAAATCTATCAGGGCGAAGTGGCGACGTTCGAGCCGCGCCCGGACCAGAACCAGAAAGGCCTGGTGATCTGCAACCCTCCGTACGGCGAGCGTCTGGGCGATGAGGCGAGCCTGCTCTACCTCTACCAGAACCTCGGCGAACGTCTGCGTCAGGCGTGCCTGAACTGGGAAGCGGCGGTATTCACCGGCGCCCCGGACCTGGGCAAGCGCATGGGCATCCGCAGCCACAAGCAGTATTCGTTCTGGAACGGTGCGTTGCCGTGCAAGTTGCTGCTGATCAAGGTCACGCCGGACCAGTTCGTCACTGGTGAGCGCCGTACCCCGGAACAGCGTCAGGCCGAGCGTGAACAGGCGGCCTACGATGAAGCACCGAGCGAGCCGCAAGAGCGCAAGTACAACAAAAACGGCAATCCGATCAAACCGGCTCCGGCACCCGCCCCGGTGATCGAGCAGCCGCGTCTGAGCGAGGGTGGGCAGATGTTTGCCAACCGCCTGCAAAAGAACGTCAAGGCGCTGAGCAAGTGGGTCAAGCGTGAAGGCATCGACTGCTATCGCGTCTACGATGCCGACATGCCGGAATATTCCATGGCCATCGACCTGTATCACGACTGGGTCCACGTTCAGGAATACGCCGCGCCGAAATCCATCGACCCGGAAAAAGCCTCGGCGCGGATGTTCGATGCCCTGGCGGCGATCCCGCAGGCATTGAACATCGACAAGAGCCGCGTGGTGGTCAAGCGTCGCGAGCGTCAGAGCGGTACCAAGCAGTACGAACGCCAGAGCGCCCAGGGCAAGTTCAATGAGGTCAGCGAAGGCGGCGTGCGGTTGCTGGTCAACCTGACCGACTACCTCGACACCGGGCTGTTCCTCGACCACCGGCCGATGCGCATGCGGATTCAGAAAGAAGCGGCCGGCAAGCGCTTCCTCAATCTGTATTGCTACACCGCCACGGCCAGCGTGCATGCGGCCAAGGGTGGCGCCCGTAGCACCACCAGCGTCGACCTGTCGAAAACCTACCTGGACTGGGCGCGTCGCAACCTGTCGCTGAACGGTTTCTCCGACAAGAACCGTCTGGAGCAGGGTGATGTGATGGCCTGGCTCGACGCCTGCCGTGACGAATACGACCTGATCTTCATCGACCCGCCGACCTTCTCCAACTCCAAGCGCATGGAAGGGATCTTCGACGTGCAGCGTGACCAGGTGCAGTTGATCGACCTGGCCATGGCGCGTCTGGCACCGGGCGGAGTGCTGTATTTCTCCAACAACTTCCGCAAGTTCCAGCTCGAGGAAAACCTCACCGAGCGTTATGCCGTTGAAGAAATCACCGCCCAGACCATCGATCCGGATTTCGCCCGTAATGGCAAGATCCACCGTGCCTGGAAGATCACTGCTCGCTGACACTTGAGCCTGATTGGATCCACAGAGCCTTGATTTTTAAAGGCTCTTTGGTTCTTTCAGTGCTGGTCAAATTAGTGGCTAATAGCTATAACTCAACTCATGGCCAATGGGCTTTTCCGGCACCTGGCGTTTTGAGTTGCCTCTATGTCGTTACACGCCGTGCGCCCCAAGATCCTGGGTTTTATCAGCGAAGATGTTTCGGCCTGGCTGGTCGCGCTGCTGGTATTGCTCGTCGGCGGGATTCTCACGGGATTGCTGGCCTGGGCAACACTCAATCAGTTCCATCAGCAAATGCGGCAACGTTTCCAGCTGCTCGCCAGTGAACGCTACAGCCGTATCGAAGAGCGTTTCGAAGATCAGGAGCAGCGCCTCGATGGCCTGCGCCGGTTCTTCGCCAATTCCGAGTCGGTGTCCCGCGAGGAATTCGACGGTTACGCCAAACCTCTTTTGCGGCGCACCCAAGCCTATTCCTGGGCACCTCGGGTTTCCCGCGCCGAACGCCCCTTGCTTGAACGCTTCGTGCATGACGAAGGCTTGAGCAATTTCACCTTTCGCGAACTCACCGCCGACGGCCAGTTGCAACCGGCCGCGGAACGGGACGAGTACGTGCCGGTGCTCTACACCCAAACCCAAAGCCGTCTGCCCACGCCGCTGGGTTACGACTTGCTGGCCCAACCCCTGCGCCGTTCGACCCTGGAGCGCGCCGATCGCAATGGCAGCATGGCCGTGTCGCAACCGCTGCATCTGGTAGGCATCGAGCCCGCCTATTCGCGAGGCGTGTTGCTGGTAGCGCCGGTCATCCGTCGGAACCCCTCGAATGCCACCCCCGACGGTTACGTCATGGCGGTGATCAGCATGCGTCAGCTGCTGGCGGATGGTCTGCCGGAAGAGAATCACGACTCTCTTTCAGTGCGTATCCTCGACCTGTCCACCAATGACCAACATGAAGTGCTGTACGAGTCGAGCAACGCGACGGGGGCCAGCGACTTGTCTTCCACGCGATTGCTACATCTGGCCGACCACGACTATCAAGTGGAGATGCGTCCCAGCGCCGCGTTCCTGCAAGCCAACCACTCCTCGGTGATCAGCCAGGTAGTGCTCGGTGGTTTGCTCAGCCTGCTGCTCAGTGTGTTTCTCTATGTGTTGGTCAGCCAGCGCCAACGGGCGCTGAAAATGGTCGAGCAACGGACCGAGGAACTGCACGCCCGTGAGCAAGAGCTGCGCGGCACGCACGGCCAATTGCGCGGCGTGCTGGATGCCGCGACTCAGGTGGCGATCATCGCCACCGACCTGCGCGGAATCATCAGCACCTTCAATGCCGGCGCGGAACACATGCTCGGCTACTCCAGTGCGCAGGCCGTGGGCCACATGACCCTGGAAAACCTGCATTTGCCCCGAGAACTCGAGGCGCGCTCGGCGGAGTTGAGCGTGCGCTATGGCAAGCCGATACCAACCTGTCAGTCGATGCTGGTCGAAGGCGGGGAAGAGGGCGGTCACGAAGCCCGGGAGTGGACGCTGGTGCGCCGCGACGGCAGCCATTTGACGGTGAACATGCTGGCGACCCCGGTTCTCGACGAGCAGGGCTTGTGGGTCGGGCACCTAGCGATCTGTATCGACGTCACCGAGCGCAAGCGTGTCCACGAGGCTCTGGCGGCGCGGGACTTGTTGTTGAAGAAACTCAGTGCCCATGTGCCCGGCGGGATTTACCAGTTCAAGATGGAATTCGACGGGCGCTTCAGTGTGATCTACGCCAGCGACGGGATGCGCGAGATCTACGAGCTCGAGCTGGACGTACTATTGCGCGATGCCGAAGCGGTATTCGCGCGGATTCATCCTCAGGACGCGCGCCGGGTCCGCGCGTCGATCCAGGCGTCGGCGGATACCCTCAGCCCCTGGCGCGAAGAGTATCGCGTGAAATTGCCCGAGCGTGGTTTGCGCTGGGTCCGTGGTGAAGCGACGCCGGAAGAACTGCCCGGTGGCGGCGTGCTGTGGCATGGCTACATTTCGGACATTTCCGACCTCAAGCGGGTGGAGGAGGAATTGCGCGCACTGTCGGTGACCGACTCGTTGACCGGGATCCATAACCGCCGCTTCTTCCAGGAGCGCCTGACCACCGAAATGGCCCGGGTCGAGCGCGGCGGTGGCGAGTTGTCGGTGATCATGCTCGACATCGACCATTTCAAGCGCATCAATGACCATCACGGCCATGCCGTGGGCGATCGGGTGTTGCAGGCGGTGTGTGAGCGCATTGGCGGTCGTCTGCGGCGCACCGATGTGTTCTGTCGCCTGGGGGGCGAAGAGTTCATGGTGCTCTGCCCGGATATCGACGGCGAACAGGCTCATGTATTGGCCGTGGAATTGTGGCAAGGGTTGCGCAGTTCGCCGATCGACGAGGTGGGGATCGTCACCGCCAGTTTCGGGATCGCCAGTTGGCGGGCCGGAGAGGGCGCGGATGCGTTGCTGTTGCGGGCGGATTCGGGGGTGTATGCGGCGAAGCAGGCGGGAAGGGATCGGGTTGAGGAGCAGATGAGCTAAACCGGGTTGTATGCAATCCCTGTGGGAGCGGGCTTGCTCGCGAATACGGCGTGTCATTCAGCATTAATGCCGACTGAAACACCGCATTCGCGAGCAAGCCCGCTCCCACATTTGATCTCTAGGGTTTGGTTACAACACCGACGCCGTGGTCGGCAGTTTCGGCTGGCGATACAGGTCCAGCAGCACCTGATCCAGCACCGAAGACGCGCCAAATGGAGCCTTGTCGTTAAGGATCGCCACCACCGCCCAGGTATTGCCATTGACATCGCGGCTGAAGCCGGAGATCGCTCGCACGGTGTTCAGGGTGCCGGTCTTGACGTGGGCTTCGCCGGCCATGGCCGTGCGCTTCAGGCGTTTGCGCATGGTGCCGTCGGTACCGGCAATCGGCATCGAACTGATGAACTCGGCGGCGTACGGGCTGCGCCAGGCGGCTTGCAGCATCGCGGCCATTTCACGGGCACTGACCCGTTCGGCGCGGGACAGACCGGAGCCGTTCTCCATCACCAGGTGCGGTGCGGTGATGCCTTTCTGCGCCAGCCACTGGCGCACCACGCGCTGGGCCGCTTTGGCGTCATCACCGTCGGCGTCGGTGCGGAATTTCTGGCCCAGGCTCAGGAACAACTGCTGAGCCATGGTGTTGTTACTGTATTTGTTGATGTCGCGAATGATTTCCGCCAGGTCCGGCGAGTAGGCCCGGGCCAGCACCTTGGCGCTGCTCGGCGTCGGTGCCAGACGATCCTGGCCCTGGATGCTGCCGCCCAGTTCTTTCCAGATCGCCCGCACGGCCCCGGCGGTGTAGGTCGCGTGGTCGAGCAGCGACAGGTAAGTCTGGGAGCTGCAACCTTCGCCCAACTGGCCGCCGACGGTCACGGTGACGCTGCCATCAGCCTGGGTCACCGGGTTGTAGCGCACGCCCCCGGTGCATTGCTTGGAATTGAGCGCCTTGACCTGATTGTCGATGCGGATGTTGGCAATCGGCGGTTCGACCGACACCAGGACCTTGCCCGAGTCGTTGCGGGCCACGAAGCGCAGGGCCTTGAGGTTGACCAGCAGTGAATCGGGCTTGACCAGGAACGGCTTGTTCTCGTCATTGCCGTCGTCGTTGAACTCGGGCAGTTGCGGTTGCACGAAGAAGCCGCGGTCCAGCACC
The DNA here is from genome assembly GCF_030687145.1 of Pseudomonas sp. FP1742. Classification (NCBI taxonomy): domain Bacteria; kingdom Pseudomonadati; phylum Pseudomonadota; class Gammaproteobacteria; order Pseudomonadales; family Pseudomonadaceae; genus Pseudomonas; species Pseudomonas sp. FP1742. The sequence goes on from NZ_CP117460.1 coordinate 2,021,345, forward strand.
AGGTCGCCGGTGACTTGGGTCACGCCGTTGGCACGCAGGTCGCGCATCAGCAGCCAGAGCTTTTCCATGTTCAGCTTCGGATCGCCGCCACCCTTGAGGTAGAGGTTGCCGTTGAGGATGCCACCGCTGAGGGTGCCGTCGGTGTAGAACTCGGTTTTCCACTGGTGGTTCGGGCCGAGCATTTCCAGGGCGGCATAGGTGGTGACCAGTTTCATGGTCGAGGCCGGATTGACCGAAACGTCAGCGTTATAAACGGTTGGGGTGCCCGGGCCGTTAAGCGGGATCATCACCAGCGACAAGGCGCTGTCCGGCAATTTGCTGGCCTTGAGGGCCTTTTCGACATTGGGCGAAAGCGCGGTGTTGATCGGCGCGGCGGAAACGGAGAGGGCCAGAGGCAGAAGAAGGCTGGCCAGCAGCAATGGACGCAAAGATTTGATCATTTGAAATAAAACCCTACAGCCGAGGGGGAAAAAGACGAGGGCATGGCGATAAATTCCCTCAGCGGTCATGAAAGTGTCGGCATTATGCCCCAAGGTGTAAGGGCTTGTGCCGCACCTTGGTCGTCTAATCCGCTATTTTTTTACCGACGGTAGACGTCGCACCGTTCTGAGGCGGGTAATCGGCGCCTTAAACTGCTAAAGTGCCGCCCGTTATTACTTATGAGGATTGTTCCAATGGCGACTAACCGTTCCCAGCGTCTGCGCAAAAAACTGTGCGTCGATGAATTTCAAGAGCTGGGTTTCGAACTGAACCTGGATTTCAAAGAAGATTTGGCTGATGAAGCCATTGATGCTTTCCTCGACGCGTTCCTGAAAGAAGCCATGGAAGCCAATGGTCTGGGCTATGTCGGCGGCGACGACTTCGGTCTGGTCTGCCTGCAGAAGCGTGGCTCGGTGACCGAAGCGCAGCGTGCCGCTGTTGAAGCCTGGCTCAAGGCCCGCAGCGAACTGACCGAAGCAACCGTCAGCCCGCTGATCGACGTCTGGTACCCGGAAAAGCCGATCAATCCGGTAGCCTGATGTTCTAAAAAACGGCGACCCCAAGGGGCGCCGTTTTTTTTCAGGCTTTACGCCAATTCAGAATCACCAGCGTCAACACCCCCGCGACAATCCCCCAGAACGCCGAACCGATGGAAAACAGCGTCAGCCCCGATGCCGTCACCATAAAGGTAATCAGCGCCGCTTCCCGTTCCTGCACTTGCGCCATGGCGATGCTCAAGCCATTGATGATCGAGCCGAACAGCGCCAGCGCGGCAATCGACAGCACCAGTTCTTTAGGCAACGCGGCAAACAACGCCGCCAACGTCGCGCCGAACACCCCGGCAATTCCGTAGAAAATCCCGCACCAGACAGCGGCCGTGTAGCGCTTGTTGCGGTCCTCATGGGCATGCGGCCCGGTGCAGATCGCTGCGCTGATGGCGGCCAGGTTGATCCCGTGGGAACCGAACGGTGCCAACAGCAACGAGGCAATGCCGGTGGTGGTGATCAGCGGCGAGGCCGGTACGTTGTAGCCGTCGGCGCGCAAAACGGCGATGCCCGGCATGTTCTGCGAGGTCATCGCCACCACGAACAGCGGGATGCCGATGCTGATGGTCGCGGCCAGGGAGAAGTGCGGTGTGGTCCAGACCGGGGTCGCGACTTCCAGGTGAAAGCCACTGAAATCCAGCAACCCCATGAACCCCGACAAGGCAGTGCCGATCAACAGCGCCGCGAGCACGGCATAGCGGGGCGACAGGCGCTTGACCAGCAGATACGTGAAGAACATCCCCAGGACCAGCGCGGTACGATGCTGGGCCGCGACGAAAATCTCGCTGCCGATCTTGAACAGAATCCCTGCCAGCAGCGCCGCCGCCAACGAGGCCGGAATCTTTTTCACCAGCCGTTCGAAACTGCCGGTCAGGCCGCACACGGTCACCAATACCGCGCAAGTCATGTAGGCACCGATGGCCTCGCCGTAGCTGACACCCCCCAGGCTGGTGATCAGTAACGCCGCGCCGGGGGTCGACCAGGCAATGGTGATGGGGGTGCGATAACGCAGGGACAGGCCGATCGAGCACACCGCCATGCCAATCGAGATTGCCCAGATCCACGACGAAATCTGCCCGCTGGTCAGGCCCGCCGTTTTCCCTGCCTGGAACATCAGCACCAGCGAGCTGGTGTAGCCGGTCATCATGGCGATGAACCCGGCGACGATGGCCGAGGGCGACGTGTCGGTCAGGGGGCGAAGCTGCGTGTGCGTGGCGTCGGTCATGACAGCGGTGTTCCTTTTGTTCTGGTAAAGATGTCCGTAGCAACGCTGAACCCTGTGGGAGTGTGGCTCCTACAGGGGATTGTGTTTGGGCTGCGGATTCTGCGATCAAGCCTAAACTGAAAAGTAACCGGTCGTTGCAATACAGCGAGGGCGACAAACAGCCGTACAGTCGTGTTGCCACCTTCCATTGTGTACAATCGCGATGTTTTTTACGCGATACTTGCCAGCGACCCACTGTGCCGTATTACAGTCACGGTCAATTCGCCGCAGTTCTCCCGACTCGAGTGCCCATGAACGAACAGTTGCAACCCCTCAAGAAACAACCGCGAGCAGGCAAAGCCGGCCGCAGCGGTACCCAGGACGATATCGTCTACGCGCATATCTTCGAGGCCATCCTCGAACAGCGTCTGGCGCCCGGCACCAAGTTGAGCGAAGAAGCGCTGGGGGAAATTTTCGGGGTCAGCCGCACCATCATTCGCCGCGCGCTGTCGCGTCTGGCCCATGAAGGTGTGGTGTTGCTGCGACCGAATCGCGGCGCTGTCGTCGCCAGCCCGAGTGTCGAGGAGGCTCGTCAGGTGTTCATGGCGCGGCGTCTGGTGGAGCGGGCGATCACTGAACTGGCGGTGCAGCACGCCACTGCCGAGCAGATTGCCGACTTGCGGCAGATGGTCAACGACGAGCGCGACAGCTTCTCCCGTGGCGATCGCGGTGCCGGTATTCGTCTGTCGGGCGAGTTCCACCTGAAACTGGCCGAAGCGGCGAAAAACGCGCCTTTGATCAGCTTCCAGCGCAGCCTGGTGTCCCAGACGTCGCTGATCATCGCCCAGTACGAGAGCGGCAACCGTTCGCACTGTTCCTACGATGAACACACCCAACTGATCGACGCCATCGAAGCACGGGACGCGACGCTGGCAGTGGATTTGATGATGCACCACATGGACCACATCGATAGCAAACTCAACCTCGACGAAGAAAGTGCGTCGGATGATTTGCATGCGGTGTTCTCGCATCTGTTGCAGACCAAGAAGCCTGGGCGGCCTGTCGCCAAGCTTTAAGTCAGACCGAGTCGCGCCCTTCGCGAGCAAGCCCGCTCCCACAGAGATCTGTGGTGTTCACAAGGTTTGCATCCCGCACCGAACCCTGTGGGAGCGGGCTTGCCCGCGAAGGCGATATGACAGGCAATAAAAATCCCCCGGGCTATAAGCGACGGGGGATTTTTTATGCCTGAAAGACTTTAGCGCTGATGCACCAGACTCCCCGCCGCATATGTCTGCAACACCGTCCGGTCATCCCCCAGCGTCATCAACACAAACAACGTCTCGGCAATGTTGTTCGCCTGCTTCAAGCGATAGCTCAGCAGGGGCGTGGCGTTGTAGTCCAGCACCAGGAAGTCCGCGTCGGTGCCCGGTTGCAGGGTGCCGATCTTGTCTTCCAGGCGTAGCGCCCGGGCGCCGCCGAGGGTGGCCAGGTACAGCGACTTGAACGGGCTCAACCGTGCGCCTTGCAGTTGCATGACCTTGTAGGCTTCGTTCAGGGTTTGCAGCAGCGAGAAACTGGTGCCGCCACCAACGTCGGTCCCGAGGCCGACATTGAGTTTGTGCTTCTCGGCCATCGGCAGATTAAACAGGCCGCTGCCGAGGAAGAAGTTCGAGGTCGGGCAGAAGGCGATGGCCGAACCGGTTTCCGCCAGGCGCGCGCATTCGTCGTCGCACAGGTGCACGCCATGGGCGAACACCGAGCGCTCGCCGAGCAGTTGGTAGTGATCGTAGACGTCCAGGTAGCCCTTGCGCTCCGGGAACAGTTCCTTGACCCACTCGACTTCCTTGAGGTTTTCGCTGATGTGGGTCTGCATGTACAGATCCGGGTATTCGCTGAGCAACTGCCCCGCCAGTGCAAGCTGTTCCGGGGTGCTGGTCGGGGCGAAGCGCGGGGTGACGGCGTAATGCAAGCGGCCCTTGCCGTGCCAGCGTTCGATCAGCGCCTTGCTTTCGACATAGCTCGATTCGGCGGTGTCGGTCAGGTAGTCCGGCGCATTGCGGTCCATCATCACCTTGCCGGCGATCATCCGCAGATCCAGCTGTTCGGCGGCCTCGAAAAACGAATTCACCGATTGCGGATGCACGCTACCGAAGACCAGCGCAGTGGTGGTGCCGTTGCGCAGCAGTTCCTTGATGAAAATATCCGCCACTTGGTCAGCATGGGCCTTGTCGGCGAACTGTCTTTCGCACGGAAAGGTGTAGGTGTTCAGCCAGTCCAGCAGTTGCTCGCCGTAGGCGCCGACCATGCCGGTTTGCGGCAGGTGAATGTGGGTGTCGATGAAGCCGGGAGTGATCAGTGCGTCCTGATAATGGGTGATTTCGATGTCGGCCGGCAGGGTCGGCAGCAATTCGCTGGCGTGGCCGATGGCGTTGATCTGGCCGTTCTCGACCACCAGCAGGCCGTCTTCGAAATATTCGTAAGAGGCTTCGATGCCCACTTCGGCAGGGTCGGCGATGCTGTGCAGAATGGCGGCGCGGTAGGCTTTGCGAGTCATTGGCATGGGGTTCTCAATTAGTTCGAAGCTTTTCAATTCGAGGCTTTTCAGTTCGAAGCTCTTCAGTTAGAAGCTTGGCTGCGGCGTGAAGCAGGCAGCAGTTTGGCGATCGATGATCCGGCGCTGGCGGTGTGCAGGCCGAAATTCGCGTTATAGGTGGCGATGATTTCGCCGGCGATGGAGATGGCAATTTCTACAGGCAACTTGCCTTTGACTTCGCCCAGCCCCATCGGGCAGCGCATGCGTTGCAGCACGGCGCTGTCGAAACCACGATCACGCAGGCGGTGTTCGAACTTCACCCGTTTGGTCTTCGAACCGATCAGGCCGAAGTAGGCGAAGTCGTTGCGTTTGAGAATCGCGGCGGTGAGTTCAAGGTCGAGCTGGTGGTTGTGGGTCATGACGATGCAATAGCTGCCGGCGGGCAGGTCATCGACTTCATCCAGCGGCTCTTCGGTGACGATTTTGCGCACGCCGTGTGGGATCTGCTCGGGGAATTCGGCTTCCCGCGAATCGATCCAGCGCACCCGGCAGGGCAGGCTGGCGAGCAGCGGCACCAGCGCCCGACCGACGTGGCCGGCGCCGAACACCGCAATCTGCGCCTGGACCTGACCCATCGGTTCGAACAGCAACACGGTCACGCCACCGCAACACTGACCCAGGCTGGCGCCGAGGCTGAAGCGCTCCAGATGAGTGTCCTGCCGGCCGCTGGCAAGCATCTCGCGGCCGATCTGCATGGCCTTGTATTCCAGATGCCCGCCACCGATGGTGTCGAACGTTTGCGTGGCGCTGATGACCATCTTCGAGCCGGCATTGCGCGGCGTCGAGCCGAGCTCTTCGATGATGGTCACCAACACACAGGGTTCACCCCGGGTTTGCAGGTCGGCGAGGGCGTCGATCCAGTTGTACATGGTTCACCTCAACATCTCTGTTGTCTGTTCGGCCGTCTTCGCGAGCAAGCCCGCTCCCACTTTGGAATGCATTTCAATGTGGGAGCGGGCTTGCTCGCGAAGGCCGCGCCTCGGTCTAGAGCGAAGCCAACTCTGGCTCAGTTTCGACGGCCTTCACCGCCTTCAACCGCCGCATCTGCTCACAGCCCCACAACACCCGCTCCGGCGTCGCCGGCGCGTCGATTTTCGGTTGATGCCGGTAGTCGCCCAGGCTCGCCACGGCGTCCTTGATCGCGCACCACACGGCGATGCCGAGCATGAACGGTGGCTCACCCACGGCCTTGGAATGGAACACCGTGTCTTCCGGGTTCTTGCGGTTTTCCACCAGCTTCACCCGCAGGTCCAACGGCATGTCTGCCACGGCCGGGATCTTGTAGCTGGCCGGGCCGTTGGTCATCAGTTTGCCTTTGTCGTTCCACACCAGTTCTTCCATGGTCAGCCAGCCCATGCCCTGGATGAAGCCGCCCTCGACCTGGCCGATGTCGATGGCCGGGTTCAGCGAGGCGCCGACGTCGTGGAGGATATCGGTGCGCAGCATCTTGTACTCGCCGGTCAGGGTGTCGACGATCACCTCGGCGCAGGCCGCGCCAAAGGCGTAGTAGTAGAACGGCCGACCGCGAGCCTGACTGCGGTCGTAGTAAATTTTCGGGGTCTTGTAGAAACCGGTACTCGACAGCGATACCTGGGCGAAATACGCCTGCTGGATCAGCGCTTCGAACGTCAGGATGTGATCGCGAACCCGCACATGCCCGTTGTGGAATTCCACGTCTTCTTCGCTGACCTTGTATTGCCGCGCGGCAAATTCCACCAGGCGTTTCTTGATGATTTCCGCGGCATTCTGTGCGGCTTTACCGTTGAGGTCGGCGCCGCTGGAAGCGGCGGTCGGCGAGGTGTTCGGCACTTTGTCGGTGTTGGTCGCGGTGATCTGAACCCGGTCCATTTCCACCTGGAATACTTCAGCCACCACTTGTGCAACCTTGGTGTTGAGGCCCTGGCCCATCTCGGTGCCGCCGTGGTTCAGGTGGATGCTGCCGTCGGTGTAGACGTGGATCAGCGCACCGGCCTGATTGAGGAAACTGGCGGTGAAGGAAATGCCGAATTTGACCGGGGTCAGTGCCAGGCCTTTTTTCAGGATCGGGCTGTTGGCGTTGTAGCGACGGATCGCTTCGCGGCGCTCGGCGTACTGGCTGCTTTCTTCCAGTTCGGCGGTCATTTCCTCGAGCATGTTGTGCTCGACGGTCTGGTAGTAATGGGTGACGTTGCGTTCGGTCTTGCCATAGTAATTGGCCTTGCGCACCGCCAGGGGATCGAGGCCCAAATGCCGGGCAATCGCGTCCATCACTTCTTCGATGGCGACCATGCCTTGCGGGCCGCCGAAGCCACGGTAAGCGGTGTTCGACGCGGTGTTGGTCTTGCAGCGGTGACCGTTGATGGTCGCATCGCCCAGGTAATAAGAGTTGTCGGCATGGAACATCGCACGGTCGACAATCGACGCCGACAGGTCCGGCGAGCAACCGCAGTTACCAGCCAGTTCCAGAGCAATGCCGTGCAGGCGACCGGTGCTGTCGAAGCCCACGTCGTATTCAATGTAGAACGGGTGACGCTTGCCGGTCATCAGCATGTCTTCGACCCGTGGCAGGCGCATTTTGGTGGGTTGACCGGTCAGGTGCGCGATCACCGCGCACAGGCACGCCGGGCTGGCCGCCTGGGTTTCCTTGCCGCCGAAACCACCGCCCATGCGGCGCATGTCGACGACGATCTTGTTCATCGACACGTCCAGCACTTCCGCCACCAGTTTCTGCACTTCGGTGGGGTTCTGGGTCGAGCAGTAAACAATCATCCCGCCGTCTTCAGTTGGCATCACCGAAGAGATCTGGGTTTCCAGATAAAAGTGTTCCTGGCCGCCGATGTGCAGCGTGCCCTGGATGCGATGCTCGGCAGTGGCCAAGGCATTGGCCGAATCGCCACGCTGGTGGGTATGGCTGTCGAGCACGAAATGGCGTTTGCGCAGGGCTTCGACCACGTCCAGAACCGGTTCGAGGTCTTCGTATTCGATGATCGCCGCCATCGCGGCTTTGCGCGCGGTTTCCAGGTCTTTCGCCGCGACAGCGAGCACCGGTTGACCAACGAACTGCACGTCATCGATGGCCAGCAGCGGATCCCCCGGCAACAGCGGGCCGATGTCTTTGAGGCCCGGCACGTCTTCGTGGGTGATGGCGATGCGCACGCCTTCAAAGGCGTAGCAGGGCTTGGTATCGATGCTGATGATTTTCGCGTGGGCGCGGTCCGACAGCCGTGCGTAAACGTGCAGCTGATTGGGGAATTCCAGCCGATCGTCGATGTACTGCGCTTCTCCGGACACATGCTTGGCGGCGCTGTCGTGCTTGACGCTGCGGCCGACGCCGGTGGTCAGGTCCTTGGCGAACAATTCAGCCAGTTCGGCTTGGGTCTTCTCTACGGCGTGATGATTAGACATAAGCGGTCACCCGAGTCTCGATGTGCGGTGTTTGCAGTTCGATGAAGTATTTGCGCAGCAGGTTCTGCGCGCTGAGCAGGCGGTATTCCTTGCTGGCGCGGAAGTCCGAGAGCGGTGTGAAATCTTCGGCCAGTGCGGCGCAGGCGCGTTCAATGGTGGCGTTGTTGAACGGTGCGCCAACCAGCGCGGCTTCGCAGTTCTTCGCGCGTTTCGGGATCGCCGCCATGCCGCCGAAAGCAACGCGGGCATCGGCGACTACGCCATTGTCGATGCGCAGGTTGAAGGCTGCGCAGACTGCGGAAATGTCGTCGTCCAGACGCTTCGACACCTTGTAGGCACGGAACAGTTGTTCAGCGCTGGCGCGGGGCACGATGATCTTCTCGATGAACTCGCTTTCCTGACGCGCGGTGACCCGGTAATCGATGAAGTAATCTTCCAGGGCCAGGGTGCGGCGAGTCTGGCCTTTGCACAGCACGATCTGCGCGCCGAGGGCGATCAGCAGCGGTGGCGAGTCGCCGATCGGCGAGGCGTTGCCGATGTTGCCGCCCAGGGTGCCCTGGTTGCGAATCTGCAGGGAGGCGAAGCGCTGCAGCAATTCGCCGAAGTCCGGGTACTCGGCCTTCAAAGCGTCGTAACAGTCGGAGAGGGCGGTGGCGGCGCCGATTTCCAGGCGATCGTCGAAGCGTTCGATGCGCTTCATTTCGGCGACGTTGCCGACATAGATCATCACCGGTAAGGTGCGGTGGAACTGGGTGACTTCCAGCGCCAGGTCGGTACCGCCGGCCAGCAGGCGGGCCTGTGGATAAGCGTCGTAGAGATCGGCCAGATCGGCCACGGTCAACGGCACCAGGCAGCGTTTGTCGCCACTGTTGAGTTCACCGATGTCGGTGGGGGCGATGGCTTTCAGGCGAGCGATGGTTTGCGTTTCGCGAGCATCGAACTGATCCGGTTGCTTGTCGCAGCAGGATTGCTCGGCGGCGGCCAGGATCGGCCGATAACCGGTGCAGCGGCAGAGGTTGCCGGCCAGGGCTTCGTGGGCCTTGTGGGAGTCCGGTTGATCGCTGTTCTTTTGCAGGGCGAACAGCGACATGACAAAGCCCGGTGTGCAGAAGCCGCATTGCGAGCCGTGGCACTCGACCATGGCTTTTTGCACGCTGTGCAGTTGGCCTTGGTGCTTGAGGTCTTCGACGCTGATCAGTTGCTTGCCGTGCAGCGACGAAACAAAGGTCAGGCACGAGTTGAGGCTGCGATAGCGAATGTGTTCGCGGCCGCTTTCGTCTGTTTGCAGTTCGCCGACCACCACAGTGCACGCGCCACAGTCACCGCTGGCGCAGCCTTCTTTGGTGCCGGGTTTGCCCACATGTTCGCGCAGGTAATTGAGCACGGTCAGGTTCGGGTCCAGGGCGTGCTCGCTACGGAGTTCCTGGTTTAATAAAAACTGGATCACGGAAGGCCTCGCAAACTCATTATTGTTGTTAACCGACATGAGCCGAATTTATCAGGTCTGACTTTTCGGTCAATGGTTTTCTGACTTAAAGGTCAGGAAATGGCATTTTGTCGATCAACGACTCCTTTGTTCATTATTGACCCTCACGGGATAGCCTGCTTTTTGCTTGAATCGTGCCAAAAACCGCTGGGTGGGCACTCCGCCATGACCCATCAATTGCGCTACACTGCGCCGCTTGTGCAGATCGAAGAGTTTGAAGGACAACCATGACGTTCAAGGCGCCGGACAGCCTCGCCGAGCAAATCGCTCACCACCTCGCCGAACGTATCATTCGCGGCGAAATGAAGCCGGGGGAGCGCATCCAGGAACAGAAGGTCACGCTGGCCCTCAATGTCAGCCGCGGTTCGGTCCGTGAGGCCTTGTTGATCCTCGAGCGTCGCCACTTGATCGCGATTTTGCCGCGACGTGGCGCCCACGTGACCGAACTGACGGCGCACAAGGTAAAGAGCCTGTGCGCGCTGATGAGCGAGTTGTACATCTTGCTCGGCAATGCCGTGGCCAGCGGCTGGCAGGTCCAGGCCGACATGGCGCCGTTCCTGCAGATCCAGCAGCGCCTGACCGCCAGCTACGAACGCCAGGACATCCGTACGTTCGTCGACGACAGCTTCAGCGTGATGCGCGCTGCGTATCCGTTCGCCAACAACCCGTACTTGCAGGAAACCGTCGAGAATCTGCAGCCGGCCATGAGCCGCGCGTATTTCCTCGCGCTGGACCAGCGCAAGGCCTCGATGAGCGAGTTCCTGGAACTGTTCGAACGCCTGCTGGCCGCCGTGCTGGCCCGTGATTTTGCGCAGATCCGCGTGGTGCTGACAGCGTATGCCCAGCGCAGTTGTGATCTGGTGGTTTCTGCGTTGACGGTCGCTTAAGCGTGCGGCTCAAGTGCATCAAGCTGGCGGGGTTCAAATCCTTCGTCGACCCGACCACGGTGAACTTCCCCAGTAACATGGCGGCGGTGGTCGGGCCCAATGGTTGCGGCAAGTCGAACATCATCGACGCCGTGCGCTGGGTGATGGGCGAGAGCTCGGCCAAGAACTTGCGCGGCGAGTCGATGACCGACGTCATCTTCAACGGTTCCACCAGCCGTAAACCGGTGAGCCAGGCGAGCATCGAGCTGGTGTTCGATAACTCCGACGGCACCTTGCTCGGCGAATGGGCGGCCTATGCGGAAATTTCCATTCGCCGCAAAGTGACCCGCGACAGCCAGACCACCTACTACCTCAACGGCACCAAATGCCGCCGCCGCGATATCACCGACATCTTTCTGGGTACCGGCCTCGGCCCGCGCAGCTATTCGATTATCGAGCAGGGGATGATCTCCAAGCTGATCGAGTCCAAGCCCGAAGACCTGCGCAATTTCATCGAAGAAGCCGCCGGTATTTCCAAGTACAAGGAGCGTCGGCGCGAGACTGAAAACCGTATTCGCCGCACCCACGAAAACCTTGCCCGCCTGACCGACCTGCGCGAAGAGCTCGAGCGTCAGCTTGAACGCTTGCACCGCCAGGCCGAGGCCGCCAAGAAGTATCAGGAATACAAGGGCGAAGAGCGTCAGCTCAAGGCCCAGTTGTCGGCCCTGCGCTGGCAAGCGCTGAACGAGCAGGTCGGCCAGCGCGAAGCGATTATCGGCACCCAGGAAATCACTTTCGAAGCGCTGGTGGCCGAGCAACGCAATGCCGACGCGGCCATCGAGCGCCTGCGTGACGGTCATCACGACCTGTCCGAGCGCTTCAATCTGGTGCAGGGGCGCTTCTATTCGGTCGGCGGCGACATCGCTCGGGTCGAGCAGAGCATCCAGCACGGCCAGCAGCGCTTGCGTCAATTGCAGGATGACCTGAAAGAAGCCGAGCGCGCGCGGCTGGAAACCGAGTCTCACCTGGGCCACGACCGCACCTTGCTGCTGACCCTGGGCGAAGAGCTGGACATGCTCACGCCGGAACAGGAAGTCACCAGCGCCGCCGCCGAAGAGGCCGCTGCCGCACTGGAAGAATCCGAGACCACCATGCACGGCTGGCAGGAGCAGTGGGACACCTTCAACCTCACCGCCGCCGAGCCGCGTCGCCAGGCGGAAGTTCAGCAGTCGCGGATCCAGCAGCTGGAAACCAGCATGGAGCGTCTGGCCGATCGCCAGAAGCGTCTGGCCGAAGAGCGTGCGTTGCTTTCGGCGGACCCGGAAGATGCGGCGATCATGGAACTCAGCGAGCAATTGGCCGCGAGTGAAGCGACGCTGGAAGATTTGCAGGCCAGTGAAGAGGCTCAGGTCGAACGCCTTGAGCAACTGCGTCAGGAGTTGCAGCAAGCCCTTTCGGCGCAGCAGCAGGCCCAGGGTGATTTGCAGCGGCTCAACGGTCGGCTGGCCTCGCTGGAAGCCTTGCAGCAAGCCGCGCTCGATCCGGGCACCGGCACTGCCGAATGGCTGCGCGAACAGCACCTGGCGGATCGTCCGCGTCTGGCCGAAGGCCTGAAGGTTGAGGCCGGGTGGGAGCTGGCGGTGGAAACCGTACTCGGCGCCGACCTGCAAGCGGTGCTGGTGGACGACTTCGGTGATTTCGATCTGGCCGGGTTTGCCCAAGGCGATTTGCGCCTGCTCAGCCCGGCCAGCGATGGCGTGCGCATGCCCGGCAGTCTGCTCGACAAGGTTGAGGCGCAAATCGATCTGTCGCCGTGGCTGGGGCAGGTCAAACCGGTCGACAGTCTGGAACAGGCCCTGGCCTTGCGCGGGCAATTGGCCGCCGGGCAAAGCCTGATCAGCCGCGACGGTTACTGGGTCGGCAGGCACTTTTTACGCGTGCGTCGGGCCAGTGAAGCGGAAAGCGGCGTGCTTGCCCGTGGCCAGGAAATCCAGCGCCTGGGCCTTGAGCGCGAAGAGCGTGAAGCCACGGTCGAAACCCTGGAAACCCAACTTCAGAATCTCAGGGCGCAGCAGCGTCAGCAGGAAAACGGCCGCGAACATTTGCGCCGTCTGCTGCAAGACGAAGCCCGTCAGCAAGGCGAATTGAAAGCCCAGTTGTCCGCCGGCAAAGCCAAGGTCGAACAGTTGACCCTGCGCCGCACCCGTCTCGATGAAGAGCTCACCGAGCTGAGCGAGCAGCGTGCCCTGGAACACGAAAATATCGGTGAAGCGCGCCTGCAATTGCAGGAAGCCCTCGACAGCATGGCGCTGGACACCGAGCAGCGCGAGTTGCTGCTGGCCCAGCGCGACAGTCTGCGCGAGCGTCTCGACCGGGTGCGTCAGGAAGCCCGGCAGCATAAGGATCATGCACATCAATTGGCGGTACGCCTTGGTTCGCTGAAGGCCCAACACGATTCCACTCGTCAGGCCCTTGAGCGCCTGGAAATGCAGTCCGAGCGCCTGACCGAGAAGCGCGAACAGCTGAGCCTCAACCTGGAGGAGGGCGAGGCACCGCTGGAAGAGTTGCGGCTCAAGCTCGAAGAGTTGCTCGACAAACGCATGACCGTCGACGAAGAACTCAAGACCGCGCAAATCGCCATGGAAGACGCCGACCGCGAACTGCGCGACGCCGAAAAGCGCCGGACCCAGGCCGAGCAGCAATCCCATTTGATTCGCAGCCAGCTCGAACAGCAGCGTATGGAATGGCAAGCGCTGACGGTGCGGCGCAAGACCTTGCAGGATCAATTGCTCGAAGACGGCTACGACCTCAATGGCGTACTCGCCACCCTGGTGGCCGGAGTCAGCGAGAAGGACGCCGAAGAAGAACTCGAACGCATTGCCGCGCGGGTTCAGCGCCTGGGCGCGATCAACCTCGCGGCCATCGACGAATACCAGCAACAATCCGAGCGTAAACGTTATCTGGATGCCCAGAACGACGATCTGGTGGAGGCGCTGGACACCCTCGAGAACGTGATCCGCAAGATCGACAAGGAAACCCGAAATCGCTTCAAAGATACCTTTGATCAGATCAATGGCGGTTTACAGGCCCTTTTTCCAAAAGTTTTCGGTGGAGGACGCGCGTATTTGGAACTGACGGGCGAAGATCTACTCGATACAGGGGTAACGATCATGGCGCAGCCGCCTGGAAAGAAGAACAGCACCATCCATTTGCTCTCCGGTGGCGAAAAAGCCCTGACCGCATTGGCCCTGGTATTTGCCATCTTCAAGTTGAATCCGGCGCCGTTCTGCATGCTCGATGAGGTTGACGCGCCATTGGATGACGCTAACGTTGGACGCTACGCACGGCTGGTCAAAGAAATGTCGCAGACGGTGCAGTTCATTTATATCACCCACAACAAAATCGCCATGGAAATGGCTGATCAACTGATGGGGGTTACGATGCACGAGCCGGGTTGCTCGCGTCTGGTGGCGGTGGATGTGGAGGAGGCGATGGCCATGGTGGACGCCTGAGTCATTGGGTGTAGGGCAAGTAATTTTGAGCTGTAGGGCTTTTTTACCTGCCTTGATTTGATGGCCAATCGACATATTCGCGCCAGCCAATGTGACAGACGGTGTAAAGTTGCCTTTGGTCGTGCTAGTTTAATGTCAATTTTTCGTATACGTGGGCAAAACGCCTGTCAGAACATAGAGTTGGCGCCACGTTTTAAAGCGGTTTGCACAGTGTAAACCCCTTATTTTTCAGCATTTTTTATAGAGGCACGGGATTACATGGAAATCGGTCTGCGCGAGTGGCTGATCGTCATCGGCATTATTGTCATTGCCGGTATTCTTTTCGATGGCTGGCGCCGCATGCGCGGCGGCAAGGGGAAACTGAAATTCCGTCTCGACCGAAGTCTGTCCAACCTGCCGGACGAGGACACCAGCGCCGAGCTGTTGGGGCCGCCCCGCGTGCTGGACACCCAGAAAGAACCGCAGTTGGACGAGCACGACCTGCCGTCGGTGAGCATGCCTGCCCGTGAGCCCCGCGAGTCGGGTTCCAAGCGCGGCAAGCGTGGTCATGGCGAGCCGTCGCAAGGCGATATGAACCTCAGCCTGGACTTGGACGGCGGCCCGAGCTTCAGCAGCCGTGACGATTTCCCGGATGACACCAAGTCCGCCAGCCCTGCCGACAAAGAGCAGCCGCAAGCCGAAGAAGTGCTGGTAATCAGCGTGATCTGCCGCGACCCGGCCGGCTTCAAGGGCCCGGCGCTGTTGCAGAACATTCTGGAAAGCGGTCTGCGTTTCGGCGAGATGGACATTTTCCACCGCCACGAAAGCATGGCTGGTAACGGCGAAGTGCTGTTCTCGATGGCCAACGCGGTCAAGCCGGGCGTCTTCGATCTGGACGACATCGATCATTTCAGCACTCCGGCGGTGAGCTTCTTCCTCGGTCTGCCAGGCCCGCGTCATCCGAAGCAAGCCTTCGACGTGATGGTCGCGGCGGCGCGCAAGCTGTCCCAGGAGCTGAACGGCGAGCTGAAAGACGACCAGCGCAGCGTGCTGACCGCCCAGACGATTGAGCACTACCGTCAGCGCATCGTCGAGTTCGAGCGTCGCGCCCTGACCCAGAAGCGTTGATCTGTAGGAGCCAGGTTTGCCGTACCGCTGGCTCCTGCAATGATTTGTACAGCATCAACAGATTGAGCAGCCTCGGCTGCTCTTTTGCTTTATGAGAGAACACCCATGACTGCCGCCGAAACCCGCATTCTAGAGCTGCGCGCCGAGCTCGATCAGCACAACTATCGCTACCACGTGCTGGATGAGCCGAGCATTCCGGACGCCGAATACGATCGCTTGTTCCATGAGCTCAAGGCGCTCGAAGCAGCCCATCCCGAATTGATCACCAGTGACTCGCCGACCCAGCGTGTCGGCAGCGCGGCGCTGTCGGCGTTCACCCAGGTACGTCATGAAGTACCGATGCTCAGCCTTGGCAACGCCTTCGAAGAAACCGACATGCGCGAGTTCGATCGCCGGGTGACGGAAGGTCTGGACCTGCCGGTCGGCGACCTGTTCGGCGCCGGCGCAGCGGTGGAGTACAGCTGTGAACCCAAGCTCGATGGCCTGGCGGTCAGCCTGCTGTATCAGGACGGTGTGCTGGTGCGCGGCGCCACTCGCGGCGATGGCACCACGGGCGAAGACATCAGCGTCAACGTGCGCACCGTGCGCAATATCCCGCTCAAGCTGCATGGCACCGGCTGGCCGGCGACCCTGGAAGTGCGCGGTGAAGTGTTCATGTCCAAGGCCGGTTTCGAGCGGCTCAACGCCACGCAACTGGAAGTCGGCGGCAAGACTTTCGCCAACCCGCGTAACGCGGCGGCAGGCAGCTTGCGGCAGCTGGATTCGAAGATCACCGCCAACCGCCCGCTGGAATTCTGCTGCTACGGCATCGGCCAGATTTCCGCCGATATCGCTGACACGCACATTGGCAATCTGCAGCAGCTCAAAGCCTGGGGTATGCCGATCAGTCATGAGCTGAAAAAGGCCCATGGCATCGATGAGTGCCTGGCTTACTACCGTGACATTGGTGAGCGCCGCAATGCGCTGCCTTACGAAATCGACGGTGTGGTGTTCAAGGTCAACAGCATTGCGTCCCAGCGTGAGCTGGGTTTCCGCGCTCGCGAACCGCGTTGGGCGATTGCTCACAAATTCCCGGCGATGGAAGAACTCACCGAGTTGCTCGACGTGGAATTCCAGGTCGGGCGCACCGGTGCCGTGACCCCCGTGGCGCGTTTGAAACCGGTCAAGGTCGCGGGGGTCACCGTGGCCAACGCGACCCTGCACAACATGGATGAAGTAGCGCGCCTGGGCCTGATGATCGGCGATACGGTCATCATCCGTCGTGCCGGTGATGTGATTCCGCAAGTGGTGCAAGTGGTTGCCGGACGCCGTCCGGAGAATGCCCGGCCGGTGCAGATTCCCCAGCAGTGCCCGGTATGTGGCTCCCATGTCGAGCGCACGCAACTGGTCAAGCGCAGCAAGGGTCGTGAGACCATCAGCGAAGGCGCGGTGTATCGCTGCGTCGGCCGTCTGGCCTGTGGCGCGCAACTCAAGCAAGCAATCATTCACTTCGTATCGCGCCGCGCCATGGACATCGAAGGGCTGGGCGAGAAGAGCGTCGAGCAATTGGTGGATGAAGGCCTGGTGAGTTCGCCGGCCGATCTCTATGCCCTGACGTTCGAGCAGATCGTCGATCTGGAAGGCTTTGCCGAGCTCTCGAGCAAGAACCTGCTCAGCGCCATCGAAGACAGCAAGCGACCGAGCCTGGCACGGTTCATCTACGCCTTGGGCATTCCTGATGTCGGCGAAGAAACGGCCAAGGTGCTCGCGCGTTCTCTCGGCTCGCTGGAGCGGGTTCAGCAGGCGTTGCCACAAGTGCTCACCTACTTGCCGGATGTCGGGCTGGAAGTGGCTCACGAGATTCACAGCTTCTTTGAAGATGCGCATAACCGGCAGGTGATTGCCAATCTGTTGAAGCACGGCCTGCAGATTCAGGATCAGGGCGAGTTGGGTGCCGAGTTTGCTGCCAGCACCACGCTTGGCGGTTTCCTCGACAAGCTGAACATCCCTTCGGTCGGGCCGGGCGGGGCGCAGAAGCTCGCCGACAAATTCGGCTCGCTTGAAGCAGTGATGAATGCAGATTGGCTGGACATGCGTCAGGCACTGCCGGAGAAACAGGCGACCTCGGTTCGGGAATTCTTTGCAGAGACGCAAAACCGTCAACTCGCCGAGGCGGCCGAAAAGCAGCTGAGCGATTTCGGCATGCATTGGCAGAGCGAGAAGAAAGTCGTGGAAGGGCTGCCGCTGGCCGGGCAGACCTGGGTGTTGACCGGATCGCTGGAACTGATGAGTCGCGATATCGCCAAGGACAAGCTTGAAAGCCTCGGGGCCAAGGTGGCCGGTTCGGTGTCGGCCAAGACCCATTGCGTGGTCGCCGGCCCAGGCGCGGGCTCGAAGTTGACCAAGGCCAATGAGCTGGGGTTGAAGGTGTTGGATGAAGAGGCGTTTGTCGAGTTTCTTCGCAAGCACAATATCTCGGTTTAACTGAGCGTTCCCACGCTCTGCGTCACAGCGGACGCGGAGCGTCCGGGGCGGCATTCCCAAGCAGAGCATGGGAACGATCATGTCTGAGCAATGATCTAGTCTTGGCAGGCCCCAGGGAGAGATCGCCATGTACCGTTTTTTCGAACAGCTCAGTTCACGCATCGCCGCGCCCTTCATGGGTGAGCGTTCGCGCAACAGCAAGGTCTGGCATTGTCGCTGCGGGCAGTCGCTGTTCTTTCGCAACAGCCAGTGCCTGGCCTGTTCGGGGGCGCTGGGTTACCAGCCGCAGCAGAGTCGCTTGTCATCATTGCAACCCGGCCCGCAGGCGGATACCTGGTGGCTCGATGCCGATCCTGACGCCGGAGTGTTCCGACGCTGCGCCAATCTCGATTCCCCGGCCGCGTGCAACTGGCTGCTGCCAGCCAATGATCACGATGGCTTGTGCATCGCCTGCCGTCTGAATCGCACCATCCCCGATCTGTCGATTCCCGAGAATCACGAGCGCTGGCGTAAAGTGGAAACCGCCAAGCGTCGTCTGGTGGCGCAACTGATCAGTCTGGGATTGCAGGTCATTCCCAAGACGATGGACGAAGCATCCGGCCTGGCCTTCGACTTCATCGGTGTCGACCCTGAAGGCAAGCCGCCGACCACCGGCCACGCCAATGGCCTGATTACCCTCGATATCAAAGAAGCCGATGATGCGCACCGCGAGCAGGTGCGCGTGCAGATGCACGAACCCTATCGCACGCTGCTTGGGCATTTTCGCCATGAAACGGGGCATTACTACTGGGATCGGCTGATCGCCAACAGTGCCTGGCTGGAACCGTTCCGCGGCCTGTTCGGCGACGAGCGTGCCAGCTACGCGGAGGCTCTTGAACAGCATTATCAACAAGGTGCGCCACTCGACTGGCAGCAACATTACGTCAGCGCCTACGCCACCATGCACCCTTGGGAAGACTGGGCGGAAACCTGGGCTCACTACTTGCACATGATGGATGCGGTGGACACTGCCCTGGGTTTTGGCATGAGTGCGCAGGAAATGGATTTCGATTACCAGCCGTTTGCGCCCAGCACGTTATTCGATCCGCAGCACCCCGGCGCTCCGGCGTTCCTGGCGTTCGTCAATGCCTGGATTGAACTGGCCGGCATGCTCAACGAATTGTCACGCAGCATGGGCCAGCCGGATTTCTATCCGTTCGTCCTGCCTCCGGCGGTGATTGCCAAGCTGCACTTCATTCACCTGGTGATTCAGCAGGAAGGCGGCCGGGCGGATGAGGTGTTGGCGCAGTAGTATCAAAAAGATCGCGACCTGTAGCAGCTGCCGAAGGCTGCGTTCGGCTGCAAAGCAGCCGTGAATCAGGCAACCCGTTTTTCAGGTAAGCCGCGAATCTCGGGTTTACGACTGCTTCGCAGCCGAACGCAGGCTGCGCCAGCTGCTACAAGGCTGCGGCTTTTTCAAGGCCGGCGCATGTCCTTGAAGCGGCTCATATTTTTTAATCCGCCTGAACGGTTGTAACTTCGTCTCAGATAGGTACAATGGCGCGGCTCGCCGTCAGGTGAGCATCGTTATGGTGACCCCATCGGTCCCCCCGCAACGATCAGCCGTGAACCCGGTCAGGCCTGGAAGGGAGCAGCCGCAGCGGTGACATTGTGTGCCGGGGTGTGGCTGGTGGGGTTGCCTCCATAACGCAACACGAATCCTCTTTCGTGTTTTCTACCTAAAAATACTGTTTTGCTTTCCCAGCCATGGAACTCATCCAGAGCGGTGTTTCGTCGTTTCCGAATGAAACGGCGGGATATAAAAAGGAGGCCGATCTGTCGCATTCGACAGGTCGGCCTCCTTTTTCGTTTTTTGGCATCAAGGCTTGGACAAGGCCTGGTCAACCGCTGCGATCAGCTTTCCCAGATCCTTCGGGGTGGCTTTGTGTATGACGCTGAACAGGTACGCCCGCTGTTCATCTTCGTCGCCCAGATCTGCGAAAAAGGCTTTCAGCTTCACGCCCAGCACGTCGGCAAGCAAAAACAATGCTTCCACGCTGGGGGTATAGGTGCCGGTTTCGAAGCGGCTGATGGTTTTGGGGTCAAAACCGGTTTTTTCGCCGAGTTCAGCCTGAGTAAGCCCTGCGACCTTACGGTAGCGTCGGATGGCTGGACCCAAACTTGAAATTTGCATCGCTCAATTCCCATTTAGAATCAAGAACTTAACGATAGATTTTTGCATTAGGCAACTGCATGATCCATCACCTTGCTTTGCAAAATGTGATGCATTTCGTAGAATCGCCGCTTCGAGGGAGTTTTTGGTGATCTGCTTTCTGAAGTTTAGGCGATATGAAACAGCCAGCACCGTCTTCCCTTGCCGGGTTTGCGCAGAAGCCGTCAGCGGTTTGAAACCCTCGCGAAATATTACCAGAGTCGGTGTTGCTACCTTGCCCGAGGCTAGTTGATCTTCGGCTATCCGGGGGCCATCAAATGCTGTTCATGGAGTGATAACGTGTCTCTGCGCTGTACGTCTCAAAACATCTCTTCCGGGCATCCTGCGCTGGTCGAGCGGTACCTCCGCTAGCGACAGTGAGCCTCACTCATGGATGAGAAATACCGCAGGGCCGTGGATGCTGCCGCTATATTTTCCGAGACCGATCTGAACGGTCGGATCACTTACGTCAACGATCAATTTTGCGCCGTATCCGGCTACAGCCGCGAGGAGCTGCTGGGGCAGAATCATCGCCTGCTGAACTCCGGCCTGCATTCCACCGACTTCTTCACCGCCATGTGGCGCACCATCGCCCTGGGCAATATCTGGAAGGGCGAGATCTGTAATCGCGCCAAGGATGGCAGCCTGTATTGGGTCGACAGCACGATGGTGCCCGTGCTCGATGACGCCACCGGCCGGGTTCACCGATACCTGTCGATTCGTTTCGATATCAGCGAAAAACGCCAATTGCTGCAATCCCTGCAATGGCGGGTCGGACATGATGTGCTGACCGGATTGCCCAATCGCGCGTTCCTGTCGGAATTGCTGGATCAGGCGCTGGAATTCTCCCGGCAAGAAAACATTCCACTGGCGGTGTGCATGCTTGACCTTGACGGGTTCAAGGCGGTCAACGACGGCTACGGTCATGCCAGTGGCGATATGTTGCTGGTGGAAGTGGCCAAGCGTCTGCGCGACATTGTGCGTGGCGAAGATGTGGTGGCGCGGCTGGCCGGTGACGAGTTCGTGCTGGTGTTGCGTTACGTGCGGGATCTGCCGGAATTGCGCGCGGCGCTGAACCGCGTGCTGGGGGCGATTTCGGCGCCTTACACGCTGCACGGCAAGGACATCAATGTGTTTGCCAGTATTGGCGTCACCCTGTTTCCCTATGACCAAGAAGATGCCGAAACCTTGCTGCGGCACGCCGATCAGGCGATGTACGTGGCCAAGCAACGCGGGAGAAACCGCTTTCATCTGTTCGATGTGTCCCGGGATCAGGAGGTCAAGGCCACGCACCAGACCGTCGAGCGGGTGCGTCAGGCGCTGGTCGCCGGTGAGTTGCGCCTGCATTTTCAGCCCAAGGTGAACATGCGCCGTGGTGAGGTTGTCGGTTTCGAGGCGTTGTTGCGTTGGGAGCATCCGCAAAACGGCATGCTGCCGCCTCGGGAGTTCTTGCCGCTGGTGGAAGACACCGATCTGATCATCGATATCGGCGAATGGGTGATGGACCAGGTGCTGTCGCAATTACATCGCTGGCAGCAGGCGGGGCAGGGTTGGCCGGTGAGTATCAACATCGCGGCGCGACATTTTCAGCGCGCGGACTTCGTCGACCGGCTCAAACAGGTGCTTGCTCGGCACGCGCAAGTTGCTCCGCGGATGCTCGATCTGGAAATCGTCGAGTCGGTGGCGATCGAGAATATCCAGCACGTCAGCGCCTGTTTGCAGGCCTGTCAGGCGTTGGGAGTGCAGTTTTCCCTGGGTGACTTTGGCACGGGTTACTCGTCCCTGAGCTACCTCAAGCGTCTGCAAACCCAGACCATCAAGATCGACAAGTCATTCGTGCGCGACATTCTGATAGACCGGGATGACCTGGCCCTGACCACCGCGGTGATTGGCCTGGCTCGGGCGTTCGGCCGGCAGGTGATTGCCGAGGGACTGGAAAGCGTTGAGCACGGTGAACTGTTGTTGCGGCTGGGGTGCGAAGTCGCTCAGGGTTATTTCATCGCCCGACCCATGCCCCCCGCGGAGGTGCCGGACTGGGTGGCGGGGTTTGACGTTCCACCGCAATGGCGGGCACTCGACCAGACGGCCTGACTCGCTCGATGTAGCAGCTGCCGAAGGCTGCTACGGGGCCGGGGTGCCGGCATAGAGACGGATATAAACGCTCCGGTACGGCTCGAACCTGAGCCTATAAAAGCTCCCCAAAGTGCAGCTTAGCCAGAATAGACGAGCGCACCGGATGCAATTTTGGCCTTGCTCCGCTAGCATTAGCCGCTTCTGCTTCCTTCGCTGCGACGGTTTTCGATGAGTTATCAGGTTCTTGCACGTAAATGGCGTCCGCGCTCGTTCCGCGAAATGGTCGGCCAGACCCATGTGCTCAAGGCTCTGATCAATGCCTTGGACAGCCAGCGGCTGCACCACGCCTATCTGTTTACCGGTACCCGTGGGGTCGGCAAGACCACTATCGCGCGGATCATCGCCAAATGCCTGAACTGTGAAACAGGTATCACTTCGACCCCCTGCGGCGAGTGTTCGGTGTGCCGCGAAATCGATGAAGGCCGCTTCGTCGACCTGATCGAGATCGACGCCGCGAGCCGGACCAAGGTCGAAGACACCCGCGAACTGCTCGACAACGTGCAGTACGCGCCGAGCCGCGGGCGCTTCAAGGTCTACCTGATCGACGAAGTGCACATGCTCTCCAGCCATTCCTTCAATGCGCTGTTGAAAACCCTCGAAGAGCCGCCGCCCTACGTCAAGTTCATCCTGGCCACCACCGATCCGCAGAAACTTCCGGCAACGATTCTTTCGCGGTGCCTGCAGTTCTCCCTGAAGAACATGACCCCGGAACGCGTGGTCGAGCATTTGAGCCATGTGCTGAGCGTCGAGAACGTACCGTTCGAAGACGACGCACTGTGGCTGCTGGGCCGCGCCGCCGACGGTTCGATGCGCGACGCCATGAGTCTGACCGACCAGGCCATCGCCTTCGGTGAAGGCAAGGTCCTGGCCGCCGACGTGCGGGCGATGCTCGGCACCCTCGATCATGGTCAGGTCTACGACGTTCTGCATGCGCTGATCGAAGGCGATGCCAAGGCATTGCTCGAGGCCGTGCGCCATCTGGCCGAGCAAGGTCCGGACTGGAACGGCGTGCTCTCGGAAATTCTCAACGTGTTGCACCGTGTCGCCATCGCCCAGGCCCTGCCTGAAGGCGTCGACAACGGCCATGGCGACCGCGATCGCGTATTGGCGCTGGCCCAGGCCCTGCCGGCCGAAGATGTGCAGTTCTATTACCAGATGGGGCTGATCGGTCGCCGGGATTTGCCCCTGGCGCCGGATCCGCGCGGCGGCTTCGAAATGGTCCTGCTGCGAATGCTCGCGTTCCGACCGGCAGACACCGAGGACGCTCCGAGGCAACCGCTAAAGCCAGTGGGGATCAGCCAGGCCACAGTTGATTCCGCAAACTCAGTGGCTGCCGCGCAGGTTATTGCGCCGGTAGTTGCAGCGGCCGTTGCACCGGTTCCAGTTGCGCCCGTGGTTGCACCAGCGCCTGTCCCGGCTGTTGCGCCTGAATCCGTCGCGCCGGTGGTCGTGCCTGAGCCCGAGCCAGTGGTCGAGCCCGCAACGGTCGAAGAAGTCGTCGATCTGCCCTGGAACGATCCGGTAGAGCCTGAGGTTGTCCAGCTGCCCGCCGTCGAGCCGATGCTGGAGACGGCCGGCGAACAACCCGAATTACCACCGATGCCCATGCCGACGCCGGACAGCGTGGTGCCGGATGCGCCCGAGTGGGCCGCTGCGCCGATTCCGGAACCGTCCGTGGCCGAAGTCGATGCCGCCACGCCAGGCATTGACCTGGATGACGAACCGCCGTTGGACGAGGACTACATCGAGCCGGACATGGATTCGGCCTACAGCTACCTCGATGATCTGGCCAGCGAGCACACTGCCGAGCCCGCGGCGCAGCCCGAGCCTGAGCCGGCCGCGATGCCGGCCACCGGCCTGGCCCTGCAATGGCTGGAATTGTTCCCGAAACTGCCGGTGTCCGGCATGACCGGCAGCATTGCCGCCAACTGCACGCTGATCGCCGTCGATGGCGACAACTGGCTGTTGCACCTGGACCCGGCCCACAGCGCCTTGTTCAACGCGACGCAACAACGTCGCCTCAACGATGCGCTGAACCAGCATCACGGGCGCACGCTGACCCTGAGCATCGAGCTGATCAAGCCTGAGCAGGAGACCCCGGCCCAGGCCGCGTCCCGGCGTCGGGTCGACCGTCAGCGCGAGGCCGAGGAATCGATCCATGGCGATCCGTTCATCCAGCAAATGAAGCAGCAGTTCGAGGCGGTGGTCCGTCACGATACTATTGAACCTGTCGAAGCCCTGGTCAGTCAGGGCTAATTAACTGAAGGCGCCTGGCCGCATTCGCCGGGCGCTGTTTTTATCCAAGTACTTTTGAGGTGATTCCCATGATGAAAGGTGGCATGGCCGGCCTGATGAAGCAGGCGCAGCAGATGCAGGAAAAAATGGCCAAGATGCAGGAAGAGCTGGCCAACGCCGAAGTCACCGGTAAAGCCGGTGGCGATATGGTCACCGTGGTGATGACCGGTCGTCACGACGTCAAGCGCGTGACCATCGACCCAAGCCTGGTCGAAGGCCTGAGCGAAGACGACAAAGAGATGCTGGAAGCTGTATTCGCCGCCGCCGTCAACGACGCCGTGCGCAAGATCGAAGCCAACAGCCAGGAAAAAATGGGCAGCATGACCGCTGGCATGCAATTGCCACCGGGTATGAAACTGCCATTCTGATTCGCCAACGCGTGTTGGATGGGTTACAAAAAAATGCCAGGCATCGCGCCTGGCATTTTTGTTTCTGTCTGTTGGAAATCTTGTGCCTGTGAGGCTGCCTTCGCGAGCAAGCCCGCTCCCACATTTGACCGAGTTCTAATGTGGGAGCGGGCTTGCTCGCGAAGAAGTCGACTCGGTCCACCAGAAGAAACATCGAACGCGACACAGCCACAAAGGTCTGCTCCCTATACCGTTGAAATTCATCGATCAAGGAGATGCTCACATGCCACAAGCATTGACCCTCAACCAACGAATCGTCCTGGTGTCTCGCCCGGTGGGCGCGCCGACACCGGAGAATTTCCGCCTGGAACGGGTAACGTTGCCGGACCTGGCCGATGGTCAGGTGCTACTCAAGAGCCTTTATCTGTCGCTGGATCCCTACATGCGCGGACGTATGAGTGACGCGCCGTCCTACGCGGCACCGGTAGAAATCGGCGAGGTGATGACCGGTGGGGCTGTCAGTCGTGTCGAGCGTTCGCTCCATCCGAAATTCCAGGTGGGCGATCTGGTGGTCGGCGCCACGGGATGGCAGAGCCATAGCATCAGTGACGGCCGCAACATCATTCCGGTCCCGTCCGGGCTGCAGAGTCCGTCGATGGCCCTGGGTGTGCTGGGGATGCCCGGCATGACTGCCTACATGGGGTTGATGGACATCGGCCAACCCAAAGAGGGTGAAACCCTGGTGGTGGCGGCCGCGTCCGGCGCGGTGGGTTCGGTGGTCGGTCAGGTGGCGAAGATCAAAGGCCTGCGGGTGGTGGGTGTGGCCGGAGGCGCGCAAAAGTGCCGTTATGTAGTGGAAGAGCTGGGCTTTGATGCCTGCATCGACCACAAGCGCCCGGACTTCGCCGACGAGTTGGCGCTGGCCTGTTTCAAAGGTGTCGATATCTACTTCGAAAACGTCGGCGGCAAGGTGTTCGATGCGGTGCTGCCGCTGCTCAACCCCAAGGCACGGATTCCTCTTTGCGGCCTGATCGCTTCCTACAACGCCCATGAAACGCCGAGTGGGCCGGATCGCTTGCCACAGTTGCAGCGCACGCTGCTGACCAGGCGCGTACGGATTCAGGGTTTCATTGTGTTCGACGACTACGGCGATCGTCAGCCAGAATTCACCAGCGCCATGGCGCCTTGGGTGCGTGACGGCAAGGTGAAGTTTCGCGAAGACGTGGTCGACGGCCTGGAGAACGCGCCCGAGGCATTTATTGGTCTGCTGGAGGGACGCAACTTCGGCAAACTGGTGGTGCGGGTTGAGTAATTGACGCTGCGATTTGACGCTAAACAGAGGCGCGGGTATAAACCGCGTCTCGTTGTTATGTCGGACTTTTCTCCATGAGCTTCAGCCCTTTGATTCGCCAACTGATCGATGCCCTGCGAATTTTGCCGGGTGTGGGTCAGAAAACTGCCCAGCGCATGGCGTTGCAACTGCTTGAGCGTGATCGCAGCGGCGGCTCGCGACTGGCCCAGGCGCTGAGCCAGGCCATGGAAGGGGTGGGTCACTGCCGCTTGTGCCGCACGCTGACCGAAGACGATCTGTGCCCGCAATGCGCCGATCCACGCCGTGACGACACCTTGCTATGCGTGGTGGAAGGTCCGATGGACGTGTACGCGGTGGAGCAGACTGGTTTCCGCGGTCGCTACTTCGTGCTCAAGGGACACTTGTCGCCTCTGGACGGTTTGGGGCCGGAGGCCATCGGCATTCCACAACTGATGGCACGGATCGAAGAGGCGGGCACGTTTACCGAAGTCATCCTTGCCACCAACCCGACGGTGGAAGGCGAGGCCACGGCGCATTACATCGCCCAGTTGCTCAGCAACAAAGGCCTGATCGCCTCGCGCATCGCCCACGGCGTGCCGTTGGGTGGCGAGTTGGAACTGGTGGATGGCGGGACATTGGCGCATTCGTTTGCAGGGCGTAAGCCGATTTCGCTGTAACGGTGCTGTCTAGGCTGACGCCTTCGCGAGCAAGCCCGCTCCCACATTGAATGTGCGGGTAGCATAAAACCCTGTGGGAGCGGGCTTACCCGCGATGGCGGCCTTCCAGACGCTGCCTTACTTATCGCTCAACGCAAACTGCGTCAGACAGAAAGTAGGAATACCCACGTCTTCCAGCCGCTGCGAACCACCCAGCTCCGGCAAGTCAATGATCGCCGCCGCTTCATGCACCCGCGCGCCCATGCGCCGAACCAGGTTGGCCGCTGCAATCAGCGTGCCGCCGGTGGCGATCAAGTCATCGAACAGCACCACCGAATCACCCTCGCACAGGCTGTCGGCATGGACTTCGAGGAAGGCTTCGCCGTACTCGGTCGCGTAACCTTCGGCCAGCACGTCGGCGGGCAATTTGCCCTGCTTGCGGAACAGCACCAATGGCTTGTTCAGCTGATACGCCACTATCGAACCGATCAGGAATCCGCGCGCATCCATGGCGCCAATGTGGGTGAAGTCGGCCTCGACATAACGATGGGCGAAACTGTCCATTACCAGGCGCAGGGCCTTGGGCGACTGGAACAATGGGGTGATGTCGCGAAAGATCACGCCCGGCTTGGGGAAGTCGATCACGGGGCGGATCAGGGATTTGATGTCGAAGGAGTCGATGACCATCGTCGAAGTGTCCTGGCGGGCTGCAAACGTCGCAGTATAACGGCGGCTGAACCGTTTCGCTCAGCCGCCGTTGCCAGGGTCAACCGTCGAGCGAACCGCCGGCCAGGGCGCAGAGTTGGATCGGGTCGAGGATGTGGATTTCCTTGCCTTCGGCAGCGATCAGTTCGTTTTGCTGGAAGCGGGTGAACACCCGGGACACGGTTTCCACCGCCAGGCCCAGGTAATTGCCGATTTCGTTGCGCGACATGCTCAGCCGGAACTGGTTGGCCGAGAAGCCCCGGGCGCGGAAACGGGCCGAGAGGTTGACCAGGAAGGTGGCGATGCGCTCGTCGGCGGTCTTCTTCGACAGCAGCAACATCATTTGCTGATCGTCACGAATTTCGCGGCTCATCACCCGCATCAGCTGACGACGCAGCTGCGGCAGTTGCAGGGCCAGTTCATCGAGGCGTTCGAAAGGGATTTCACATACCGAGGTGGTTTCCAGGGCTTGCGCCGAGACCGGGTGCTTTTCGGTGTCCATGCCCGACAGACCGACCAGTTCACTCGGCAGATGGAAGCCGGTGAGTTGTTCTTCCCCGACATCGCTCAGGCTGAAAGTCTTCAGGGCGCCGGAGCGTACTGCATAAACGGAATCGAACGTGTCGCCCTGGCGAAACAGAAATTCGCCTTTTTTCAGCGGGCGACCACGTTTGACGATTTCGTCCAGCGCATCCATGTCTTCCAGATTCAGAGAAAGTGGCAGGCAGAGAGGGGCCAGGCTGCAATCCTTGCAATGGGCCTGGTTATGAGCGCGCAGTTTAACTGGCTCGGACATTTCTTTGATCCTTGTGGGAAAACACACATAAGCCGTAAGGGTAACCCACGGGAGGACGTTCGGGCCAGCCTGCGGCAATTTATCCACAGGGGACTAGATCACGCGTGAAAAGCGCTGGCGATTGGTGAGTTCCAGATATGCATCGAACACCATGCACACCGAACGCACCAGCAGCCGGCCTGCGGGCTGCACGGTGATTCTTTCATTGTCCAACTTGATCAATCCGTCCTCGGCCATGTCCTGCAGTTGTGGCCAGAGCTCGCCGAAGTAACCGCGAAAATCGATGTTGAAGGCCTGCTCGATTTCCGCGAATTCCAGGTCGAAATGGCAAATCAGTTGCTGGATCACCGCTCTGCGCAAGCGATCATCGGCGTTGCACACCAGGCCACGGTTGGTGGCCAGCTGTGCGGACGCCAAAGCGTTCTGATACTGGTTCAGGTCGCTGCTGTTCTGGCAATACAAGTCGCCGATCTGGCTGATGGCCGATACCCCCAGACCGATCAGATCGCAATGACCATGGGTGGTGTAGCCCTGAAAGTTGCGTTGCAGGGTCGATTCTTCCTGGGCAATCGCCAATTCATCGTCGGGCAGGGCGAAGTGGTCCATGCCGATGTAGCGATAACCGGCGGCCGTCAGTTGTTCGATGGTGCGCTGGAGCATTTCCAGCTTCTGCGCCGGCGCCGGTAGTTCGTTGCTGTTGATCCGCCGTTGCGGCATGAAGCGTTCCGGAAGATGGGCGTAGTTGAACACCGAGAGCCGGTCCGGTTGCAGGTTGATGACTTCGTCGACCGTGCGGGCGAAATTCTCGGGAGTCTGCTTCGGCAGACCGTAGATCAGATCAATATTGATCGAACGAAACTGCAGGGTTCGGGCAGCGTCGATCACCGCACGGGTTTCTTCCAGACTTTGCAGGCGATTGACTGCCCGTTGCACCGCCGGGTCGAGGTCTTGCAAGCCGATGCTGACCCGGTTGAAGCCCAGTTCCCGGAGCAGGCCCATGGTCGACCAGTCGGCCTCGCGAGGGTCGATCTCGATGCCATAGTCACCGGAATCGTTGTCCAGCAGGTTGAAATGCTTACGCAACTGGGCCATCAGTTGGCGCAGTTCATCGTGACTGAGAAAGGTCGGTGTACCACCGCCGAAATGCAGTTGCTCGACTTTTTGCGCGGGGTCGAGGTGGCAGGCAATCAGCTGGATTTCCTGCTCCAGGCGCTGCAAATAGGGCAGGGCGCGGCCGCGGTCCTTGGTGATGACTTTGTTGCAGGCGCAGTAGTAGCAAATGTTCGCGCAGAACGGCACATGCACATACAGCGATAATGGCCGCAGGGCCTTGCGGCTGTCGCGCAGGGCGTGAAACAGGTCGAAGGTGCCGACCTGGCTGTCGAATTGCACGGCGGTCGGGTACGAGGTGTAGCGCGGTCCCGCCAGGTCGTAACGGCGGATCAGATCTGTGTCCCAACGAATGGCGTCGAGCATGCGGGCATTCCCCCGGATAGGCTGGCAGTGTCGGCGAGTCTAGGGGCTGCGGCGTTGCGGCATCTTGATTTGCATCAACGGTGATTGGATGTGCGCCGCACTTTTGTAGCAGCTGCCGAAGGCTGCGTTCGAGGACGAAGTCCTCGCAAGAACGGCTACCCGGTATACCTGAAATGTTGAGGTGAATGGTTTACGACGGCTTCGCCGCCGAACGCAGCCTTCGGCAGCTGCTACAAGGGGCGCGTTGATCTAATGCCCCATGAGCCAATGCTGATGCGGCCCCGGCAAGGTCCAGATGCCGAAAACCATTACCAGCAAGCCGCCGGTCATGCGCACGCTGCGTTTACGCAACAGCGCCGTGACCCGCTCGGCCGCCAGCCCTGTGGCGAGCAGCACCGGCCAGGTGCCCAGCCCGAATGCCAGCATCAGCAACGCACTGTCCAGCGCATTGCCCTGGCTCGCCGACCACAGCAACGTGCTGTAAACCAGCCCGCACGGCAGCCAGCCCCACAGCGCGCCGAGCAGCAAGGCGCGGGGCAGGTTCGAGACCGGTAAGAGTTTGTTGGCAACCGGCTGGATGTGCCGCCACAGGCCGCGACCCAGGCTTTCGATGCGGGTCAGGCCGCTCCACCAGCCGGCCAGGTACAACCCCATGGCGATCAGCAGCAACCCGGCGAGGATGCGCATGAACATCGCCGCCGGGCTATTGGCCACGGCCCAGCCAGCCAGGCCGATCAACAGGCCGGCAGCGGCGTAGCTGAGGATTCGCCCCAGGTTGTAGGCCAGCAACAGTCGAAAGCGCCGGCTGCGTTGTTCCTTGGGGATGGCCAGCGTCAACGCGCCCATCAAGCCGCCGCACATACCCAGGCAATGACCGCCGCCGAGCAGGCCGAGAATCAACGCAGACACCAGCAGTGGCGCCAAATCAAGCATGGGGCGGCGCCTTGTCGTCCGGTTTGGCCGGATGGCCGCTGGCCTCGTCGACCGCTGCCTTGTGGTTCGGGTCCTGATCGTCGAACAGGATGCTGTGGGCCGGGCCGTCGAGGTCATCGTACTGACCGCTATCGACCGCCCAGAAGAAGATATAGATAGCGATGGCCACGATCAGCAGCGCGGCCGGGATCATCACGTAGAGCGCTGGCATATGGACTCCATGCCCGCGCGGCTCAGGCCGGCAGCGGACGGGTTTCTGGCGTGGCGCTGGCGGCAGGCGCGCTCGGCAGGCGAGTCAGGCGCAAAGCATTCAACACCACGGTCAACGAACTGATGGACATGCCGACCGCGGCCCATACCGGAGTGATCCAGCCGAGGGCGGCGAATGGCAACATGAGGCCATTGTACAGTGCTGCCCACAGCAAGTTCTCGATGATGACCCGACGGGTGCGCCGAGCCAGACTGAAGGCCTGCACCAGCGCGTCGAGGCGGTTCGACAGCAGCACCGCATCGGCACTGGTTTTCGCCAGATCGGTGGCCGAGCCCATCGCCACGCTGATGTCGGCGGCGGCCAGCACCGGCACATCGTTGACTCCGTCACCGAGCATCAACACCTTGCGGCCTTCCTGGTGCAGCTGTTGCAACACCTGCAATTTATCGTCCGGACGCAAACCGCCACGGGCCTCGTCGATGCCCAATTCGGCGGCGACGCTGGCGACCATCGGCGAGCTGTCGCCGGACAGCAGCAAGGTGCGCCAGCCGCGAGCCTTGCAGGCCGCCAGCAGGGCGGGGGCGTCGGCGCGCAAACGGTCGTCGAGGACGAACCACGCCAGTGGTCCCTGGCTGTCGCCGAGCAGCAGCCATTGTCCGGGCTCATCGGGCATCACCGGCATTTGAGCACCGCTGAGCTCGCAGACAAAACCCGGTTGGCCAATGCGCAGGCGTTGCGCGCCGACCAAGCCTTCGAGACCCAGGCCCGGCGTGCTGTGGACCTCTTCGGCGGCCAGCGGCGCGCGGCCAAAAGCCCGGGCGATCGGGTGTTCGGAACGGTTTTCCAGGGCGGCGGCGAGGCCCAGGCATTGATCGCTCGCCAGCGCCCCAAGCGGCCGGATCGAACGCAAGGCCAGCCGACCTTCGGTGAGGGTGCCGGTCTTGTCGAAAATCACCGTGTCGATCTGGTTCAGGCCTTCCAGTACATGGCCGCGTGTCAGCAAAAGCCCCAGTTTGTGCAGCGTGCCGGTGGCGGCGGTAAGGGCGGTCGGCGTGGCCAGGGACAAGGCGCACGGGCAGGTCGCAACCAGCATCGCCAGGACAATCCAGAACGCTCGCGATGAATCCAGCTCCCACCAGAGCAGGCCGATGGCGGCCACTGCGATAAGCGTCAGCAGCAAGAACCACTGCGCGGCGCGGTCGGCGATTTCCGCCAGTCGCGGCTTTTCGGCCTGGGCGCGATCCAGCAGGCGGACGATGGCCGACAGGCGCGTGTCCTGACCCAGCGCCAGGACTTCCACGGTCAACGCACCCTCGACGTTCAGGGTGCCGGCGGTGACAGCGTCACCCAGGGTCCGTGGTTGCGGCAGGTATTCGCCGGTGAGCAGGGATTCGTCGATGCTCGACTGACCGTCGAGGATCTTGCCGTCGGCCGGCAGGATCGCACCGGGGTGCACCAACACCTGATCGCCCACGCGTAACTCGCTGAGCAGAATCCGCTCGCTCTGGCCGTCGGCACTCAGCCGCAGGCAGGAGGCGGGCAACAGATTGACCAGTTGTGCGGTCGCGGCGGCGGTTCGTTCCCGGGCGCGGCGTTCCAGATAACGCCCGGCCAGCAGGAACAGTGCGAACATCCCTACCGCATCGAAATACAGTTCGCCGACCCCGGTGATCGAGGTCCAGATCCCGGCGATATACGCGCTGCCGATCGCCAGTGACACCGAGACGTCCATGGTCAGGTGCCGGGTGCGCAGATCGCGCATCGCCCCTTTGAAGAACGGCGCGCAGCTGTAAAACACAATGGGCGTGGTGAGAAACAGTGCGACCCAGCGCAGGATGGTGTGCAGCTCGGGGCTGAGGTCGATGTTGAATTCCGGCCAGGTGGCCATGGTTGCCATCATTGCCTGGAACCACAACAGCCCGGCAACGCCGAGTTGGCGCAGGGCCAGACGGTTTTCGCTGGCCAGTTGTTCGCTGGCGCGGTCGGTCTGGTACGGGTGAGCGGCGTAACCGATGTGGCGCAATTCGCTGAGCACCTGGCTCAACGGCAATTGCGCGTCGGCCCAGCGCACGTGCAGGCGATGGTTGGACAGGTTCAGGCGCGCCTCGGCCACCGCCGGCAGGCTGCGAAGATGCTTTTCAATCAGCCAGCCGCAGGCGGCGCAACTGATGCCTTCCATCAACAGGGTGGTTTCGGCGAGTTCGCCTTCGTGGCGGACAAAGGGTTGTTGCACATCGGCGCGATCATACAGCGCCAACTCGTCTACCAACTGCACCGGCAAGGCTTCGGGGTTGGCCGAGGCTTCGCTGCGATGCTGGTAGTAACTTTCCAGCCCACCGGCCACGATGGCCTCGGCCACTGCCTGGCACCCCGGGCAGCAGAACTCGCGGGTATCCCCGAGGACGGCGGCGGTGAAGCGGCTGCCGGCCGGGACGGGCAGGGCGCAGTGGTAGCAGGGGGTTGGGGTGGTCATGAGGTTTTCACTAGTGCCGATGAATCTCTGTCGTCAGGTAGGGCCTCTTCGCGAGCAAGCCCGCTCCCACATTGGATCTGCGTCGTACACGAAGTGTGGGTACACCAATGATCCAATGTGGGAGCGGGCTTGCTCGCGAATGCGCGAAGCGCAGCTTTTTACTTCTTCAGGTCTTCGGCGCCTTGCAGCGGCTCATCACCCAGCAACAGATCCTTGGCATGGCTGACCTGTTCTTCCTCGAACATGCGCCAGGTCTTGTCGTCCTGCACACCCAACAATTCAACAAAGCGTCGGCCTTCAACCTTGTCGCTCAGCTGGCCGATGTAGCGGCCCTGTTCGGTTTCGCTGCGGGCCAGGGTGATCTTGCGATCCTTCTCCGGCTGGGTCGGCGAAATCAGGTTCAGTTCAAGGGTTGCAGGTGTGCTGTTGCCGCTCAGGCGCAGGTCGACTTCGCCGGTCAACTCATCCAGGTGCACGCTGGCACGCAGCTGCAGAGTCTGGGCCAGCAGTTCACGGTCCAGGGAACGGTTGATGCCTTTGCCGGCCTCGTAATAGTTGTCATTGACCAGGTTGTCCGGGTGATTCACCGCGATGGTCACCATCGACAGGGTCAAGGTCACCGAGCAGGCCAGGATGGCGATGATGATCCATGGCCAAAGGTGCTTGTACCAGGGACTGGCGGCAGTTGCTGCGGGCATGATCACTTCTCTCAACGAATTTGTGGGCCGATGAATCGGCTCTTGGCTTCAACGTGGACGCTGGCGTCCTCGGCATCCTTGAGGATGAATTTCACCTCGTTGGTGCTCGACGGCAGTTGCTCCGGTGAGCTGGACAACTCGACCGGCTGGCTGAAAATTTCCCCGGCCGCGACTTTGATCTCGCGCTTGCCTTGCAGCTTGAGGTCCGGCAGGCCGGTGGCTTCCAGCACGTAGGTGTGGTCGCGCTGGTCCTTGTTCATGATCTTCAGGCTGTAGACGTTTTCGATCCGGCCTTCGGCGTTTTCGCGATACAGCACGCGGTCCTTGCTGACATCGAAACCGACCAGCGAACGCATGAAGAACGCGGTCACCAGCAACGCGATCATGGTCAGCAACACCAGGGCGTAGCCGATCAGGCGCGGGCGTAGTTTATGGGTTTTTTGCCCCGACAGGTTGTGTTCGGTGGTGTAGCTGATCAGGCCGCGCGGGTAATCCATCTTGTCCATGATGTTATCGCAGGCGTCGATGCACGCCGCACAGCCGATGCATTCGATTTGCAGGCCGTCGCGGATGTCGATGCCGGTGGGGCAGACCTGGACGCACATGGTGCAGTCGATGCAATCGCCCAGGCCCTGGGCCTTGTAGTCGATGCCTTTCTTGCGCGGGCCACGGCTTTCACCCCGGCGCGGGTCGTAGGAGACGATCAGGGTGTCCTTGTCGAACATCACGCTCTGGAAGCGTGCGTAGGGGCACATGTAAATGCATACCTGCTCGCGCAACCAGCCGGCGTTGCCGTAGGTGGCGAGGGTGAAGAAACCGACCCAGAAGTACGACCAGCCATCGGCTTCGCCGGTGAAGAAATCGATGACCAGTTCGCGAATGGGCGAGAAGTAACCGACGAAGGTCATGCCGGTGACAAAGCCGATCAACAGCCACATCGAGTGCTTGCTGAATTTGCGCAGGAATTTGTTGGCGCTCATCGGCGCCTTGTCGAGCTTGATGCGCTGGTTGCGGTCGCCTTCGGTGACCTTTTCGCACCACATGAAAATCCACGTCCAGACGCTTTGCGGGCAGGTGTAGCCGCACCAGACCCGACCGGCATACACGGTAATGAAGAACAGGCCAAAGGCACTGATGATCAGAATGCCCGAGAGCAGGATGAAATCCTGGGGCCAGAAGGTCGCGCCAAAAATGAAGAACTTACGCTCCGGCAGGTTCCACCAGACGGCCTGATGACCGCCCCAGTCCAGCCACACCGTGCCGAAATACAGCAGAAACAGTGCAGCACCGCCCGCCATCCGCAGATTGCGGAACAGACCGGTGAAGGCGCGGGTGTAGATCTTTTCTCGAGAGGCGTAGAGGTCGACGCTGTTGTTCGCGTTCTTGGCAGGCGGAGTAACGTCGTGTACCGGAATCTGATTGCTCATCATTGCATCCCACGGCAGTGGAAAAATGCCCCGGTCAGTACGTGCCGACCGCGGTCAAAAAGAGGTGTTGCAGTGGCGCAATGATACGCCTGTCGCTCTGGCTCAAGGGTGCGACCTTTGGTCACGTTGGTTGAAATGAACTGACGGTGTAATGACTTGAATCAATTGACTTGTGAATTATGGACGGTTTTGCGAGAGCGGCGAGCTCATTCGAGCGCTACGGTGGCATCGACCGGCAAAATCCTGGCATCGGAAGGCGGTATGGCGTGGTGGCGCTTCAGTCAGGTGCGCATTACGTTTTCCTGTGCGGAATCACAATGCTCCTGGCGAAAGCAACGCTGTCAGTTGTTATAAGCAAGTCGGAAATATATTAACTGAATTACTCGCTGTTTGATGTTTGCGGTTTTCTGTCTTCTGGAATAAGTTGTTCTGGCATGCAGTTGTTAAATAACGGTATGCCTATCTAATATTACGGAAATGGAATTCTATGAACATTGTAAAAAGTGCGAAATTATTCGCGTGCATGTGGATCTTGTCGCTGACATCTATCGCACATTCAAATGAAGGTACACCTGTTCATATGGTCTTCGCGTCTGATCCGCAGTATCCGTGGACGGATAAAACGGACAGTGAGGAATATGAATCTGACAGCGAGTTTGAACAGCGTGCCAAATGGCTGGTGGAGACCCAGTTCGCGAGTATTGCGGATTTCAGAAGCAAGATGGGCGGGCACTCGCAGGTGCCGCTGATGATCAACGGTGACATGACGGCGTTTGGTCATGGTTGGCAGCGTTCGTATATCAATTCGACGCTGCAGAAGTACTTTAATAAAGACTATCTGTACGGCTTGGGTAATCATGACTATCAGAATAATGTCGATGATTGTTTTACTAATAGTTGTGCGGCGGGCAGTATTGTCGAATATCAAGAGCATCATGCCGACAAGGTAGATGACTTCGATTTGAAGATTACGGGTTTTTTGTTCGATAAGACGTATTCGGGTAGCCTTGCCTATTCCAAAAACATAGGGGAGGTTCATCTGGTCCAGCTTAATAATGAGCCGACTTATGCAACCAAAATTTCCCATCCCCTGAATCCTACAACTTTTAACATTACCGCTGCGCTGGATTGGCTTGAAAATGATTTGCGAGTCGCCCGGACCCAAGGCTACGCGATCATTATCAACATGCATAAACCCTATGACTGGCAGGGTGACTGGAGTCAGGAAAGTCGTTTCAGGGATATGATCGCAAAATATGAGGTGACGGCCATATTCGCCGGTCATCTTCATGAAAACGGCGGTTCCATGTCCTATAAGGGGAGCGTGCCCGTTTTCCTCAGTGGCAGCGCTTCCCAGGAAACCTATCTGATCGCCAGTTTTTCCGCGGATCGCAAACAACTACAGGTCGATCTGGTCGATAACAACCAGTGGCAAAACCGCAAGCTTGTGGCGAAAGTGCCGGTGAAATCAATTTTCGCCAGTCGCCCATGAAAAAGGCCCCGCCAGATCACTGGCGGGGCCTTTTTTGTTGCATCAAGCGTTTGCCTTACTGGGCGTCTGCCACCGGCGCTTTCTCACCGTGAGACAGGCTGTAGACGTAAGCGGCCAGCAGGTGAACCTTGTCGTTGCCTTGCAGCTGTTCCTGCGCAGGCATCTGGCCCTGACGGCCGTAACGGATGGTCTGCTGCAGTTGAGCGAAGCTCGAGCCGTAGATGAATGCCGCCGGATGGGTCAGGTTAGGCGCACCCATCGCTGGCGTGCCTTTGCCTTCCGGACCGTGGCACGCCACGCAGTTGGCGGCGAACAGTTTCTGGCCGGCAACCGGGTCAGCCTTCGCGCCTTCCGGCAACTTGCGGCCATCGAGGCTGGTCAGCACGTAAGCGGCAACGTCGCTGACGCCTTGTTCGCCGATCACTTCGGCCCAGGCCGGCATCACGGCGTGACGGCCGCCCATGATGGTGGTCTTGATGGTTGCCGCTTCACCGCCCCAGCGCCAGTCGGCGTCAGTCAGGTTAGGGAAGCCATAGGCGCCCTTGGCGTCGGAACCGTGGCAGACCGAGCAGTTGGAGGCGAACAGGCGGCCACCCATCTTCAGGGCTTGCGGGTCCTTGGCGACTTCTTCGATTGGCATGGAAGCGAACTTGGCGAAGATCGGGCCGAACTTGGCGTCCGACCTGGCCATTTCCTTTTCCCACTCGTGGACGCCGGTCCAGCCGGTCTGGCCGTTGGCGAACGCGGTCTGCTTCTCGTTATCCAGGTAGTTGTAACCTGGCAACAGGCCTTTCCAGTTACCCAGGCCCGGGTACAGGACCAGATAGCCAAGGGCGAAGATGATGGTGCCCACGAACAGCATGAACCACCATTTCGGCAGTGGGTTGTCGTACTCCTCGATCCCGTCGAAGGAGTGGCCGACAGTCTCGTCGGTCTGCTCGGCGCGCTGGCCCTTGCGGGTGGACAGCAGCAGCCAGGTCAGGGCGAAGATGGTGCCGAGACTGAGGACTGTGACGTACAGACTCCAGAACGTAGTCATTCTTTGTTACTCCTAGAAGCTTGCTCGACGTGCTTGATGGCTTCGGGATCATCCGCGAAAGGCAGCAAGGTCGCGTCTTCAAACTCCGACTTGCGCTTGGGGCTGAATACCCACAACGCCAGACCGATGAAGGCCACCATCACAACAACGGTGCCCAGGCCACGAATCATCCCGATATCCATCTAAATCACCGTTTGCTTTTGATGATGGTGCCCAGGCCTTGCAGATAGGCCACCAGCGCGTCCATTTCGGTTTTGCCCTTCACGGCATCCTTGGCGCCGGCGATGTCTTCGTCGGTGTAAGGGACGCCGAGCGTGCGCAAGACTTCCATTTTCTTCGCGGTGTCTTTGCCGTCGAGCTTGTTTTCTACGAGGAACGGGTAAGCCGGCATTTTCGACTCGGGCACCACGTTGCGCGGGTTGTACAAGTGCGCACGCTGCCAGTCATCGGAGTAACGACCGCCGACACGGGCCAGGTCCGGACCGGTACGCTTGGAACCCCACAGGAACGGGTGGTCCCAGACGCTTTCACCGGCGACCGAGTAGTGGCCGTAGCGTTCGGTTTCAGCACGGAACGGACGGATCATCTGCGAGTGGCAGCCGACACAACCGTTGGCGATGTAGATGTCGCGGCCTTCCAGTTCAAGGGCGGTACGAGGCTTCATGCCCTCGACCGGCTTGTTGGTAACGTCCTGGAAAAACAGCGGAACGATCTGGGTCAGGCCGCCGATGCTGACGGCGATAACCATGAAGAAGGCCAGCAGGCCAATATTCTTCTCGACTGCTTCATGCTTCATCAGTGAGCTCCAACTACAGCAATCTTGGTAGCGGCTTCGGCTTCAACCGGGTCCGAGGCGCGAACGGTACGGAACACGTTGTAGGCCATCAACAGCATGCCGCTGGCAAAGAACGCGCCGCCCAGGGCACGAACGATGAAACCAGGGTGGCTGGCTTGCAGTGCTTCCACGAAGGAGTAGGTGAGGGTGCCGTCGTCGTTGATTGCACGCCACATCAGGCCCTGGGTGATGCCGTTGACCCACATCGACGCGATGTACAGCACGGTACCGATGGTCGCGAGCCAGAAATGCGCGTTGATCAGGCCGGTGCTGTGCATTTGTGCACGGCCGAACAGTTTCGGAATCATGTGGTAGATGGCGCCGATCGAGATCATCGCTACCCAGCCCAAGGCGCCGGCGTGTACGTGGCCGATGGTCCAGTCGGTGTAGTGCGAGAGCGAGTTGACGGTCTTGATGGCCATCATCGGGCCTTCGAAGGTCGACATGCCGTAGAACGCCAGCGATACCACGAGGAAGCGCAGGATCGGGTCGGTGCGCAGCTTATGCCAGGCGCCCGACAGGGTCATCATGCCGTTGATCATGCCGCCCCAGCTCGGAGCCAGCAGGATGATCGACATCGCCATGCCCAGGGACTGAGCCCAGTCCGGCAGTGCGGTGTAGTGCAAGTGGTGGGGACCTGCCCAGATGTACAGGGTGATCAGCGCCCAGAAGTGCACGATCGACAGGCGATAGGAGTAGATCGGACGCTCGGCCTGTTTCGGCACGAAGTAGTACATCATCCCCAGGAAGCCGGTGGTCAGGAAGAAGCCGACGGCGTTGTGGCCGTACCACCACTGGATCATCGCGTCGGTCGCACCCGAGTAGGCCGAGTAGGACTTGAACAGGCTGACCGGCAGCGACATGTGGTTGACGATGTGCAGCATCGCGGTCACGACGATGAAGGCACCGTAGAACCAGTTACCGACATAGATGTGCTTGGTCTTGCGCTTGACGATGGTGCCGAAGAACACCAGACCGTAGGTGACCCAGACGATAGCCAGCAGAATGGCCAGGGGCCATTCCAGTTCCGCGTATTCCTTGGTGGTGGTGTAACCCAGCGGCAAGGTCACGATCGCGCCGACGATCACCGCTTGCCAACCCCAGAAGGTGAAGGCCGCGAGGCTGTCGGAAATCAGTCGCGTTTGGCAGGTTCGCTGCACGACGTAATAAGAAGTGGCAAACAGAGCACAACCACCGAAGGCGAAAATCACCAGGTTGGTGTGCAACGGGCGTAAGCGTCCAAAAGTCGTCCACGGCAGACCGAAGTTCAATTCCGGCCATACGAGCTGTGAGGCGATGAAGACACCAAGCCCCATGCCAAGGATCCCCCAGACCACCGTCATGATGGCGAACTGGCGGACTACCTTATAGTTATAAGCAGTCGGACTGATTGCTGTGCTCATTCTAAGGTTCCACGGTTTGGGTGTTTTATTAGGAGTAAAAATCGGCCGCAAGTATGGAGAAAGCGGGGGGGCATTGCAACGCGCCATGACCTGGGTCAATGCTTTCAAAACCTGATTCTGCGGCCTTTCCATGCGCCGCGTAAGGACAAAATTGCCCTCTGACAAAATGTCGCAGCGGATGAAAAAGGCGAGGGGTTCAAGTCAGATGTAACGGGGTGTGTTCAAACGCAACGATCGAGGGGCAGACGGCAATTTGCGCGACAGCCGGTATCTACCAGCCTTTGCGGCCTGTCATCGAACGGAATCGTCGAACACATCGGGTAAAATCGACCTGGAACCGGCTCATGCCAGTCCGCACCGAGGAAGCTTAGACCCGAATCTGGTGAACCGAAAGGAAGGGGAATGGGAGGGTGCGACAATGGGTCGCAAAGAGGCAGGGAACTGCCGCATTCCGCAGAATGCGGCAGCAGAGCGGTGAAAAATTATTCGCTTTTGCCTTGTGCCTGCAAACGCTCGGTGCCGACTCCGTGGGACAAGCTGTACACATAAGCGGCCAGCAATTGCACCTTGTCGTTGCCCAGCAGTTCGTTTTGCGCCGGCATATGGCCCTGGCGGCCATGGCGAATAGTCTGTTGCAGTTGCGCCAGGCTGGTACCGTAGATAAAACCGGCCGGGTGCGTCAGATTCGGCGCGCCCATGGCTTCAGTGCCCTGGCCGTTTGCCCTATGACAGGCTACGCAGGTGGTGCTGAACAGTTGCTGTCCGGCTTGCACATCGGCGCCACTGTCGGCTGGTAGCGGCAGGCCGGCCAATTCGTGACGCACGTACGCGGCGACGTTTTTCACGCCAGCTTCACCGAGGATTTCCCCCCAGGCCGGCATGGCCGCCATGCGACCGCCCATGATGGTGGTCTTGATGGTCTCGGCATTGCCGCCCCAGCGCCAATCGTTGTCAGCCAGGTTGGGAAAACCGAACGCGCCCTTGGCATCCGAGCCGTGGCACACCGAGCAGTTGGAGGCGAACAGGCGTCCGCCCATTTTCAGCGCCTGCGGGTCTTTCGCTACTTCTTCCACCGGCATTGCCGCGAATTTGGCGAAGATCGGCCCGAACTTCGCGTCCGCCTTGCTCATCTCCTTTTCCCACTCGTGCACGCCGGTCCAGCCGTTTTCATAACCGGGCAATATGCCTTTCCAGTTGCCCAGGCCCGGATAAAGGATCAGGTAGCCGACCGAGAACACCAGCGTGCCGGCGAACAGCATGAACCACCACTGCGGCAGCGGGTTGTCGTACTCCTCGATGCCGTCGAAGCTGTGGCCCATGGTCTGGTCGACGCTGCCCTTGGTTTCGCCCCGGCGCGTGCCGATCAGCAGCCAGGTCAGGCCGATCAGGCTGCCGATGGTCAGTACGCAGATCCACGCACTCCAGAAGGTGGTCATGGCCGGGCACTCCTTGTTGTTGCAGATTCTTGGGTAGTTTCGGGTTGCGGCTCGTCAGCGAACGGCAGCAGGCGCGCTTCGGCGAATTGCGGATTGCGCTTGCTGTTGAACACCCACAGTGTCAGGCCGACGAAGGCCACGAACACCACGACTGTGCCGAGGCCGCGGATCAGGCCTGTGCTCATATCAATGACCATGACTCACCTCTTGCTCTTGATGGCAGTGCCGAGCACTTGCAGGTAGGCAACCAGCGCGTCCATTTCGGTCTTGCCCTTGAGCGAAGCGACTGAGCCTGCAATGTCTTCGTCGGTGTACGGCACGCCGAGGGTGCGCATGGCGCGGATCTTGGTTTCGGTGTGGCTGCTGTCGAGCGGGTTGGCCACCAGCCATGGATACGCCGGCATCTTCGATTCCGGCACCACGTTGCGCGGGTTGTACAAGTGCGCGCGGTGCCAGTCTTCGGAGTAGCGCCCGCCGACTCGCGCCAAGTCCGGCCCGGTGCGCTTGGAGCCCCACAGGAACGGGTGATCCCACACGCTTTCCCCGGCCACCGAGTAATGGCCGTAGCGTTCGGTTTCGGCGCGGAACGGGCGGATCATCTGTGAGTGGCAACCGACGCAGCCTTCGCGGATGTAAATGTCGCGACCTTCCAGTTGCAGCGCGGTGTAGGGCTTCATGCCTTCCACCGGTTTATTGGTCACGTCCTGGAAGAACAGCGGGACGATCTGGGTCAGGCCGCCGATGCTCACGGCGAACACCATCAGCAACATCAGCAGGCCGACGTTTTTCTCGATTGTTTCGTGTTTCATGGCGGACTCCTCAGGCGATCTGCGCGGCAGCGACGGCTTCGGCAGGCTGCGAGGCCCGCACGGTGCGCCAGGTGTTGTAAGCCATCAGCAGCATGCCGCTGAGGAAGATCGCGCCGCCCACCAGTCGCACGATGAAGCCGGGGTGGCTGGCCACCAGGGTTTCGACGAAGGAGTAGGTCAGCGTGCCGTCCTCGTTGACTGCGCGCCACATCAGGCCCTGGGCGATGCCGTTGACCCACATCGAGGCGATGTACAGCACGGTGCCGATGGTGGCGAGCCAGAAGTGCGCGTTGATCAGGCCGATGCTGTGCATCTGCTCGCGGCCGAAGACTTTCGGGATCATGTGATAGAGCGCGCCAATGGAAATCATCGCCACCCAGCCGAGCGCGCCGGCGTGAACGTGGCCGATGGTCCAGTCGGTGTAGTGGGAGAGGGCGTTGACCGTCTTGATCGCCATCATCGGCCCTTCGAAGGTCGACATGCCGTAGAACGCCAGGGACACCACCAGGAAGCGCAGGATCGGGTCGCTGCGCAACT
The DNA here is from genome assembly GCF_030687145.1 of Pseudomonas sp. FP1742. Taxonomy (NCBI): domain Bacteria; kingdom Pseudomonadati; phylum Pseudomonadota; class Gammaproteobacteria; order Pseudomonadales; family Pseudomonadaceae; genus Pseudomonas; species Pseudomonas sp. FP1742. The sequence goes on from NZ_CP117460.1 coordinate 2,064,189, forward strand.
TATGCCAGGCACCCGACAGGGTCATCATGCCGTTGATCATCCCGCCCCAGCTGGGCGCCAGCAGGATCAGCGACATCACCATGCCCAGCGACTGTGCCCAGTCCGGCAGCGCGGTGTAGTGCAAGTGGTGGGGACCGGCCCAGATGTACAGGGTGATCAGCGCCCAGAAGTGCACGATCGACAAGCGATAGGAATACACCGGGCGTTCGGCCTGTTTCGGCACGAAGTAGTACATCATCCCGAGGAAACCGGCGGTGAGGAAAAAGCCTACGGCGTTGTGGCCGTACCACCACTGCACCATGGCATCGGTCGCACCGGAGTACAGCGAGTAGGACTTGGTCAGACTCACCGGCAATTCCAGGTTGTTGACGATATGCAGGATTGCCACGGTGATGATGAATCCACCGAAGAACCAGTTACCGACATAGATGTGCTTGGTCTTGCGCTGCATGATCGTGCCGAAGAACACGATGGCGTACGCCACCCAGACGATGGTGATCAGGATGTCGATCGGCCATTCCAGTTCGGCGTATTCCTTGGAACTGGTGTAACCCAGCGGCAGGCTGATCGCCGCCAACAGGATCACCAGTTGCCAGCCCCAGAAGCAGAACGCGGCGATTTTCGGCGCAAACAATCGAGTCTGGCAGGTACGCTGTACCGAGTAGAACGAACTGGCGAACAACGCGCAGCCGCCGAAGGCGAAGATCACCGCGTTGGTGTGCAGCGGGCGCAACCGGCCGAAACTGGTCCATGGCAGATTGAAGTTGAGTTCGGGCCAGACCAACTGGGCGGCGAGAAAAACCCCGAGCCCCATGCCGACGATGCCCCACACCACCGTCATAATGGCGAATTGGCGGACCACCTTGTAGTTGTAGGCGGTACTGATAGAAGTGTTCATGGTTCCCCATCCACGGTTCAGCCGAAGTGAGGGTTCGTCTTTGCGAGTAAGCCGCGCAAGGCAGACGCTCCCTTCGCCTGGAGTTATAGGCAGACTAAAAGCGAGGCAAGCATGGACAAACAGCACAAGGCCAGTATTGACGGGGATCAATGGGCGCAGTGCGTGCGGGATCACGGATGGTTGTGGAATGAGGCGGTTTCCAAGGCCTCGGCTGAACCGGTGACGCTGATTCTCGCTCATGGCGCTGGTGCGCCGATGGACAGCGGCTGGATGAGCGACATGGCTGCGCGCCTTGCTGCTCAAGGCGTCAATGTGCTGCGCTTCGAGTTTCCCTACATGGCGCAACGGCGTGTCGATGGCGGCAAACGCCCACCGAACCCGGCCCCGAAACTGCTCGAGTGCTGGCGTGAGGTGTACGCCGTGGTGCGACGTCATGTCGCTGGGCGTCTGGCCATTGGCGGCAAGTCCATGGGCGGGCGGATGGCCAGTCTTTTAGCCGATGAATTGGGGGCGGATGCGCTGGTGTGTCTCGGCTATCCGTTTTATGCCGTCGGCAAACCGGAGAAACCCCGGGTTGAGCATTTGGCTGCGCTCAAGACGCGGACGTTGATTGTGCAGGGGGAACGGGATGCGTTGGGCAATCGTGAAGCGGTTGAGGCTTACACGTTGACGCCGGGTATCGAGGTGTTCTGGCTGGCGGCGGGGGATCATGATTTGAAGCCGTTGAAGGCTTCAGGGTTTACGCATGAGCAGCATTTGGACGCGACAGCGAAGAGGGTCGCCGAGTTTCTGTGAGAAGCAAGATCAAAAGATCGTCCGAACGCGGCCCGAGCCTTCGTCAGCTCCAGGGTGTACGCCGTTCAAATGTAGGAGCTGGCGCAGCCTGCGATCTTTAGGGCATCAGGGCCGGTGACAGTCAGCAAAAGGTATTCATCCCGAAAGGCGTCAAAGGCATAGATCAGCCAGAAGTCATTGTCAGGATCTTCAACCAGAGCGGTTCGGTAATACTGGCGGTCGATTTTTGCCCATTGGGCTTGAATCGCTTGAGTGCTCGCCAGGTGGATGTGGTGCATATCGCTGAGGTCGAGCCGTTCGTCTCGCCCGAAAATAGTCGGCAGTTCGCCGCACACTTTGTAGTTGTAAAAGTGTGCGGCGAAGTTTTGCCAGTTGTTTATTTGTTCAAAAAGTGCAGAGATTTTGACAGCTGGCATCCATGGCTACTTTCTAATAGGTAGCTTGCCAGTGATCACAAATTTATCGAACGCTTTTTGCCCATCACGCGCGGCTTGCTGAACATCAAGGAACGTCAGTTCATCGCGAACGACCTTTTTGTCGGGCTTGCCGATCTTTCTAGTGGTGGCCATCGGAGCCTCCGAAGGAGATGTATTCATGCTGACCAGCTTAAGTGATTGAGTTTTTACCGGCAAACAATAGAGTCGGACTCTGAGGTGGACAAGTCGGGGGATTCTGGGCCGGTTGTAGGCAGGGGCGCATAGATGTGTAATCTGAGGCGGCGGTCTCGCGGCACCAGACCTTTCAGAATGACAATAAAAAAACCCGGAAGCTTTCGCTGTCCGGGTTTTTTGTTTTTCGACCACGATCAGCGGTTAAACCGCTCCACCAACGAATACTGGGTATTCGCCGTCTTGGTCAGTTCTTCACTCAGCAACGCCGAGTTCTGTGCCTGTTCCGACGTCTGGTCAGCCAGTTGCGAGATGTTACTGATGTTGCGGCTGATTTCTTCGGCCACCGCGCTTTGCTCTTCGGTGGCGGCGGCGATCTGGGTGGTCATGTCGGTGATGTTGGCTACCGCTTCGCTGATGCCCACCAGCGCCTGATCCGCTTCCAATACCCGCGCCACGCCTTCTTCAGCCTGGCGATGCCCGGCTTCCATGGTTTGCACGGCGGTGCTGGCGGTTTGCTGCAGCTTGGCGATCAGGGCGTGGATCTGTCCGGTGGATTCGCTGGTGCGCTGCGCCAATTGGCGCACTTCGTCGGCCACCACCGCAAAACCACGGCCCATCTCACCGGCGCGCGCGGCTTCGATCGCCGCGTTCAAGGCCAGCAGGTTGGTCTGGTCGGCGATGCCTTTGATCACATCGACCACGCCGCCGATTTCGTCGCTGTCCTTGGCCAGTTGCGTGACCGTCAGACCGGTTTCACCGACCACCACCGACAGGCGCTGAATGGCTTCGCGGGTTTCCCCGGCAATATCGCGACCGCGACCGGTCAGGCGATTGGCTTCCTGAGTGGCGTCGGCGGTGCGCTGCACGTGACTGGCGACTTCCTGAGTGGTAGCGGCCATCTGATTGACGGCGGTCGCCACTTGCTCGGTCTCGACGCGCTGACGTTCCAGGCCGGTGGAGCTGTTGTGAGCCAGGGTGTCGGACTGTTTCGCTTGTTCGTTCAGATGCTCGGCGGTGTCTTGCAGGCGCGTCAGGCAGGTTTTCAGGCGAGCTTCCTGGCTGAGAATGGACATTTCCAAGCGTGCCTGGGCACCGCGGCTGTCGGTGTACATCTGCGCGATCAGCGGGTCGGACGTGGTCTGTTCGGCCAGGCGCAGCAAGCGCTTGATACCGCGCTGTTGCCAGCTCAAGCCCATCAAGCCCAACGGCACCGAAAGACCGGCGGCGAGGGCGAAGCCCCATTGCGACGTCAGGGTGGCGCCGATCATGAAGCTCAACTGGCTGACCAGAATGAACGGCAGCCAGTCCTGAAGCACCGGCAACCACTTATCCCTTTGAGGAACGGCGGACTTGCCCTGGTTGATGCGTTGGTAGAGCGCTTCGGCACGGCGGATCTGCTCGGCGGTGGGCTTGACCCGTACCGACTCGTAACCGATCACCTGATTGCCGTCGAACACCGGTGTGACATAGGCGTTAACCCAGTAGTGGTCACCGGTCTTGCAGCGATTCTTGACAATGCCCATCCATGGCAAGCCTTGTTTCAGTGTGCCCCACATGTGCGCGAACACCGCAGACGGGACGTCGGGATGACGAACCAGGTTATGCGGCGCACGGATCAGTTCCTCACGAGAAAACCCGCTGATTTCGACGAAAGCATCGTTGCAGTAGGTGATCATGCCCTTGGCATCGGTGGTGGAAATCAACCGTTGCTGCGCCGGGAAGGTCCGTTCGCGTTGTGTAATGGGCTGGTTGTTACGCATGGCTTTTTCAATCCGCAAGGCTTTGATGGGGTATCGGCATCGTCGGGCATTTATTGAAGTTTTTTTTCAATAAATCAGTAACGCGTCGCAAAACGACCGCTGCGTCATCATCCTGCGAGCATCGGATACGTGAACAAGCCGAAATGCAGCAGATTCAAACCAAAATGGGTGGCGATGGCCGCGGCCAACCCACCGAAACGGTAAGCCAGGCCATAGCCGACACCGGCCAGGCTGGCCAGCAACACCCATTGCCAGCCAGCGCCCAGATGAACGAGGCCAAATAGCAATGATGCGAGCACCAGCGCGAGGCTTTCGCCATAAGGCAGGTGTTTAAACTGCCGGCTCAGACCGCCCTGGATGTAGCCGCGAAACAGCGCTTCTTCCACCAGCGTCACCAGCAACAGATTGTTCAGCATCCACAGCCAAGCCTGATCCGGCCATTTCGGTGCCCAACTGATCACGCCCAGCAATAGTGCACCACCCAGAGCCAGCACGGCACTTACGGCCAGGGCGAGGGCGGTGGCATAAACGGTCAGTCGCAGGGAGCGCCGGCCGACAATCCACGGGCAAACGAGCAACAGCCAGAAGCCGATCAGAGGTTTGTCCTGATTCAGGTACATGGCAAACGGCACGGCATCGTCGGTGAAACGCTGGGGATCGATGGCGCGACCGTTATAGAAACCGGGAAGCCAGTGTGTCGCCAGCGCCACCGCCAGGACGAAGAACAAGCCATGGCCGAGGTAGCGGCCAATCGGAACCTGTTGCTGGCGAACGGCGAAACCGGCGATCAGCAGTAACCCGAAAGAAATGGCGGCCAGCCAGCCGAGATGGCCGTAGATCAACGCCAGACTGTATCCGAGGGAGAGAAGTGCCAGATAGGTCCATGGCAGAGCGATCATTTGAAGTCCTTGTTTCAGAGATTCTGCGGATTGCCTCAGTCCATGTGGGAGCACTGTGGCGAGGGGGCTTGTCGGAACGCCGCACCGCCCCGTTTGAGTGCGTAGCACTCACAAGATTTTTGGTACATCAGAGATCTTTGGACTGCTTCGCAGCCCGACGGGGGCAAGCCCCCTCGCCACAGGGCTCCCACATCTGATCTGTGATCGATACAAAACTAATGGGCGCGCGATTATAGAGACGTATGCCACTCAAACAAAAACACCGCCCGAAGGCGGTGTCATTGTCAGTCGGCCTTTACGAGGCAATCAACTGCCGCAACACGTAATGCAAAATCCCTCCGGCCTTGAAGTACTCCACTTCGTTCAGAGTATCGATCCGGCACAATACCTCGACCTTCTCCTGGCTGCCGTCTTCACGGGTGATGACCAGCGTCAGGTTCATCCGCGGAGTCAGTTCGACGCCCGTCAGGCCAAGAATGTCCAGGGTTTCCTTGCCGGTGAGGTTCAGGCTCTTGCGGTTCTGATCCAGCTTGAACTGCAGCGGCAACACGCCCATGCCCACCAGATTTGAACGGTGAATCCGCTCGAAGCTTTCAGCGATGACGGCTTTGACCCCCAGCAGGTTGGTGCCCTTGGCCGCCCAGTCACGGCTTGAGCCGGTGCCGTATTCTTGCCCGGCGATCACCACCAGCGGCGTGCCCGAGGCCTGGTAACGCATGGCCGCGTCGTAGATCGGCAGCTTTTCCCCGGTCGGAATGTAAATCGTGTTGCCGCCTTCTTCACCACCGAGCATTTCGTTGCGAATGCGGATGTTGGCGAAGGTGCCGCGCATCATCACTTGGTGGTTGCCTCGACGCGAGCCGTAGGAGTTGAAGTCCCGCGGTTCCACCCCTTGTTCGCGCAGGTAACGGCCGGCAGGGCTGTCGACCTTGATGTTGCCGGCGGGGGAGATGTGGTCGGTGGTTACCGAATCGCCGAGCAACGCGAGGACTTTCGCCCCTTCGACGTCCTTGACCACCGGCGCAGGGCCGCCAATGTCATCGAAGAAGGGCGGGTGCTGGATATACGTCGAATCGTTGTTCCAGACATAAGTCGCCGCCTGCGGCACTTCGATGGCTTGCCACTGCTCGTCGCCGGCGAACACTTCGGCGTACTCCTTGTGGAACATCGCGGTGTTCACCTGAGTCACCGCGTCGGCGATTTCCTTGGTGCTCGGCCAGATGTCTCGCAGATAAACCGGGTGGCCGTCCTTGTCGTGCCCCAGGGGCTCGCTGCTGATGTCGATGCGCACCGTGCCGGCCAATGCATAGGCGACGACCAGGGGCGGGGAGGCCAGCCAGTTGGTTTTCACCAGTGGATGCACGCGGCCTTCGAAGTTGCGGTTGCCCGACAGCACCGAGGCGACGGTCAGGTCGGCTTTCTGGATGGCTTTTTCAATCGGCTCCGGCAACGGACCGGAGTTGCCGATGCAGGTGGTGCAGCCATAACCGACCAGGGCAAAGCCGAGTTGGTCGAGGTATTGGGTCAGGCCGGCTGCCTTGTAATAGTCGGTGACCACTTTCGAACCGGGGGCCAGGGAGCTCTTGACCCAGGGTTTGCGCTTGAGGCCTTTTTCCACGGCTTTTTTCGCCACCAGCCCGGCCGCCATCATCACACTGGGGTTGGAGGTGTTAGTGCAGGAGGTGATCGCGGCAATCACCACCGCACCGTTTTTCAGCCGATGCGTATGGCCTTCGTGGGCGTAGTCCGCTTCACCGATCAGATCGGCGTTGCCCACCGCGACGCCTCCGCCGCCCTCACTTTCAAGGCGACTCTCTTCCTTGGTGGAGGGTTTGACTTGCAGGCCGAGAAAGTCAGTGAACGCTTGCGCCACATTCGGCAACGAGACGCGGTCCTGCGGGCGCTTCGGCCCGGCGAGGCTGGCCTCGACGCTGCCCATGTCCAGCGCCAGGCTGTCGGTGAACACCGGCTCCTTGCCGGGCAGGCGCCACAGGCCCTGGGTCTTGCTGTAGGCCTCCACCAGTTTCACGGTTTCCGAGGTACGGCCGGACAGGCGCAGGTACTCCAGTGTCACCTCGTCCACCGGGAAGAAGCCGCAGGTGGCGCCATATTCCGGGGCCATGTTGGCGATGGTCGCGCGGTCGGCCAGCGGCAGATCGGCGAGGCCGTCGCCGTAGAACTCGACGAATTTGCCGACCACGCCTTTCTTGCGCAGCATCTGGGTCACCGTCAGCACCAGATCGGTGGCGGTGATGCCTTCCTTGAGCTTGCCGGTGAGTTTGAAGCCGATCACCTCCGGAATCAGCATCGACACCGGTTGGCCGAGCATCGCCGCTTCCGCTTCGATCCCGCCGACGCCCCAGCCGAGTACGCCGAGGCCGTTGATCATGGTGGTGTGGGAGTCGGTGCCGACCAGGGTGTCCGGGAAGGCATAGGTGCGCCCGTCCTCATCCTTGGTCCAGACCGTGCGCCCCAGGTATTCAAGGTTGACCTGGTGACAGATACCGGTGCCCGGCGGCACCACGCTGAAGTTGGCGAAGGCGCTCTGACCCCAGCGCAGGAAGGCGTAACGCTCGTGGTTGCGCTGCATTTCGATGTCGACGTTCTGTTCGAAGGCGCTACTGCTGGCGAACTTGTCGACCATCACCGAGTGGTCGATCACCAGGTCCACCGGTGACAGCGGATTAATGCGCTGCGGGTCGCCACCGGCCTTGGCCATGGCGGCGCGCATGGCGGCCAGGTCGACCACGGCCGGGACGCCGGTAAAGTCCTGCATCAATACCCGCGCGGGGCGGTATTGGATTTCGCGGTCGGAGCGACGCTCCTTGAGCCAGGCGGCAATCGCCTTGAGGTCGGCGCCGGTGACGGTTTTCTCGTCCTCCCAGCGCAGCAGGTTTTCCAGCAGCACTTTCAACGACATGGGCAGCTTGTCGAGATCACCCAGGCTCTTGGCGGCTTCGGGCAGGCTGAAGTAGTGATAGGTCTTGTCGTCGACTTGTAAGGTTTTAAGGGTTTTCAGGCTATCGAGGGACGGCATTGAAATGACTCCTTTAAGTCCGCACGGCTACGGACGGAGGGACGGGCAGAGGTTTAAACCTAGTCCTGTTTGGTGCTTAAGGCTAATAACTGGACCCTAAGGGCAAGTCCAAGGTTCCGAACTCGGCTATCATGCGCCGGTTTTCGTGACAGGCTTTGCTTCAACGCAAGTCTGGGCATCGCGCAGTGGCGCAATTTTTCCGCCAACTGCCCAGGAGTAAGAATGAACACCCTCTTTATGCATTGCCGGCCGGGCTTCGAAGGCGAAGTCTGTTCCGAGATTTCCGAACATGCCGCGCGGCTGAACGTGGCCGGTTATGCCAAGGCCAAGACCGCCAGCGCCTATGCCGAATTCATCTGCACCGAAGAAGACGGCGCCGAACGCCTGATGCGTGGCCAGCGTTTCGCCGATCTGATCTTTCCGCGCCAGTGGGCCCGCGGGATTTTTATCGATCTGCCGGAAACCGACCGCATCAGCGTGATCCTCGCCCACATGGCGGACTTCCCGGTATGTGGCAGCCTGTGGCTGGAAATGGTCGACACCAATGATGGCAAAGAGCTGTCGAACTTCTGCAAGAAATTCGAAGTGCACCTGCGCAAGGCGCTGCTGGCGGCCGGCAAACTGGTGGAAGACGCCCACAAGCCGCGGCTGTTGCTGACCTTCAAGAGCGGCCGCGAAGTGTTCATGGGCCTGGCGGAGTCGAACAATTCGGCGATGTGGCCGATGGGCATTCCACGCCTGAAGTTCCCCCGTGAAGCGCCGAGCCGTTCGACGTTGAAACTGGAAGAGGCCTGGCATCACTTCATCCCCCGCGACCAGTGGGACGAGCGCCTGCACAGCGACATGACCGGTGTCGACCTCGGCGCCGCCCCTGGCGGCTGGACCTGGCAACTGGTCAACCGCGGCATGCTGGTGACCGCCATCGACAACGGCCCGATGGCCGAAAGCTTGATGGATACCGGTCTGGTGCAACACTTGATGGCCGACGGTTTCACCTTCAAGCCCAAGCAGCCGGTGGACTGGATGGTCTGCGACATTGTCGAGAAACCGGCGCGCAACGCGGCGATGCTGGAAGAGTGGATCGGCGAGGGGCATTGCCGGGAGGCGGTGGTCAATCTCAAGCTGCCGATGAAACAGCGTTATGCCGAAGTGAAACGCTTGCTGGAGCGTATTGCCGAGGGGTTCAAGGCGCGGGGCATTCGGGTAGAAATCGGTTGCAAGCAGCTGTATCACGACCGTGAAGAAGTGACCTGCCATTTGCGCCGGCTTGACGTGAAAAAACCGAAATCCCGCTGATTCACACGGTCCTGCTCCCATAGGTGACCGAACACCCGGCAATGCGCGACAATGCCGGCAAGTTTCAGGAGTAAACCATGAGTGAAATGATCGATACGCCGGTTGACGGCACCCTCGACGCCACCGGCCTCAATTGCCCGGAACCGGTGATGATGCTGCACCAGCACATCCGTGACCTGGTGCCCGGCGGCCTGCTGAAGGTGATCGCCACCGACCCGTCGACCCGTCGCGACATTCCCAAGTTCTGCGTGTTCCTCGACCACGAGTTGGTGGCGCAGCACGAAGAGGCAGGCACCTACCTGTACTGGATCCGCAAGAAGCTCGCTTAACGGGCACAAAAAAAGGCCTGCATGTGCAGGCCCTTTTTTTGCGCTCGCTTAACCGGCCGAACGGCTGATGCGGATTCGCTTGCGTGCGCTGCGCGCCAGGCGGATCGACAGCATCAGGGCCGCGCAACTCAAGCCGACGATCAATCCCTGCCACAACCCGCTCGGGCCGCTCGGCGCGCCGAACCAATCGGTCAGGCCCAGGGCATAACCCACCGGCAAACCGATACCCCAATAAGCGAACAGCGTCAGGATCATCGTCACTCGCGTGTCTTGATAGCCTCGTAGCGCGCCGGCCGCTGTCACCTGGATCGCATCGGAAAACTGGAACAGCGCCGAGTACACAATCAGCATCGCGGCTACGTGAATCACCGTCGGGTCGGCGGTGTAGATCGCGGCGATGGGTTCACGCAGCAACAGCATCATGCTTGCGGAAATACACGCATAAGCCAGTGCCGTGCCCATACCGACCCCGGCGGCGAAGCGTGCTTCGCGTGGTTCTTCACGGCCCAGTGCCTGGCCGACCCGCACGGTCACGGCCATGCCCAGGGAGTAGGGGATCATGAACACCAGTGAGCTGAAATTCAGGGCGATCTGGTGCCCGGCGACCACAGTGGCGCCGAGGCTACCGATTAGCAGGGCGATCACGGCAAAGATGCTCGACTCGGCGAACACCGCGATGCCGATTGGCAGGCCGATGCCCAGCAAGCGTTTGATCACCGCCCACTGCGGCCAGTCGAAACGGCTGAACAACTGGCTCGACTGATAGGCCGGCGCCCAGCGCTCCCAGCCGGCCATGCCCAACGCCATCACCCACATCACGATTGCCGTGGCCCAGCCGCAGCCGACACCCCCCATGGCCGGCACACCGAAATGGCCATAGATGAAGATGTAATTGAGCGGGATATTCAGCGCCAACCCGCACAGGCCAAGGACCATGGCCGGGCGCGTGCGGCCCAGGCCGTCACTGAAACAGCGCAGTACATGATAGAACGCGACGGCCGGCAGGCCACTGGCGATGCCGTGCAGATACTGCATGCATGGGCCGATCAGTTCGGGATCGACCTTCATGATGTGCAGGATCGGTTCGGCGCTGAACAGCAGGCCGGTCGCCATCAAGCCCACCACCAGTGCCAGCCACAGGGCCTGGCGCACGATCGGGCCGATCTCACTGTGAGTGCCGGCACCGAAGCGCTGGGCGACTTTCGGGGTGGTGGCCAGCAGCGTGCCGGTCATCAGCAGAAACACCGGTACCCAGATCGAGTTGCCCAGCGCGACGGCTGCCAGGTCGCGAGGCCCGACCCGGCCCGCCATCACCGCATCGACGAAGCCCATGGCGGTGGTCGCCAGTTGCGCGATCATGATCGGCAACGCCAGGCCGAGCAGGTTTTTCAGCTCCAGGCGAACCCGGGCCGGGCGGTTGAGGGAAATAGCGGCAGTGTGGTCAGTCACGGAATTCAAGGCGAAACGTCCAAAGGATTTTGATGCGCGAGGCGGCGCATTCTACGCCTTGACACAATGGTCAGGAAAAATCCTGTGTTGCGGATTTGTAAAGGGTTGCTTGCGGTGTTTGAGGCCCTTGTGGGAGCGGGCTTGCTCGCGAATGCGGTGTGTCAGGCAGCGTCGATGTTGACGGTGATGCCGTCTTCGCGAGCAAGCCCGCTCCCACAGGATGAGTGGTCCATTCGTATTCAAAGTGGACATTGCCCGCTGGCCGATTGCAGGCATCTGCGCCTAAACTGCCGGTCCGCCAAAGGAGCCTGCCATGTTGATTGTTGCCGACGAAAATATCCCGTTGCTCGATGCCTTCTTCGAAGGTTTCGGTGAAATCCGCCGAGTGCCGGGACGTTCCATCGACCGCGCCACTGTCGAGCAGGCCGATGTGCTGCTGGTGCGCTCCGTGACCAACGTTAACCGTGAATTGCTCGAAGGCAGCAAAGTGCGCTTTGTCGGCACGTGCACCATCGGCACCGATCACCTGGATCTGGACTACTTTCAACAGGCCGGCATCACCTGGTCCAGCGCGCCAGGCTGCAATGCCCGGGGTGTGGTCGATTACGTGCTGGGCAGCCTGCTGACCCTGGCCGAAATCGAAGGTGTCGACCTGACCCAGCGCACTTACGGCGTGGTCGGTGCCGGTGAAGTGGGCGGGCGCCTGGTCAAGGTTCTGCAAGGTCTGGGCTGGAACGTATTGGTCTGCGATCCACCCCGGCAAGCCGCTGAAGGAGGCGATTACGTCAGCCTCGAGCAGATCATCGCGCAATGCGACGTCATCAGCCTGCACACGCCGCTGGAAAAACAAGGCCCCCAGGCAACCTGGCATCTGTTCGACAAGAGCCGTTTGAACCAACTCAAGCCCGGCACCTGGCTGATCAACGCCAGTCGTGGCCCGGTGATCGACAATGCCGCGCTGCGCCAGGTGCTGTTGCAGCGTGAAGACCTGCAAGCGGTGCTGGATGTCTGGGAGGCTGAGCCTGAAGTCGATGTGGCGCTGGCAGAGTTGTGCGTCATTGCGACGCCGCACATTGCCGGCTACAGCCTCGACGGCAAGCAGCGCGGGACTGCGCAGATCTATCAGGCGTTTTGCAAGTTTCTTGGGCAACCGGAACAGGTCAGCCTGAACGATTTGCTGCCAGCGCCATGGCTGTCGGCTGTTACGTTGAATGCTGACACCGATCCGGCCTGGGCGCTGGCGATGTTGTGCCGTGGCGTGTACGACCCGCGCCGTGACGACGCGGATTTCCGCCGCAGCCTTGCAGGCAATGTGAGTGAACAGCGTGCGGCGTTCGATGCGCTGCGCAAACATTACCCGCTGCGACGTGAGATTGATGGGTTGAAGGTGCGGATTGAGGGGGATTCGCCGGTGTTGCAGAAGATCGTCGCGGCTTTGGGGGCTTCGGCGGTCTGAAGAACCGTGTCGGCCCAATCGCGGGCAAGCCACGCTCCCACAGGTCATGCATCAATTTTGGAGTCGCGGTAACCCTGTGGGAGCGGACTTGCCCCCTCAAAAGGCACCCATAAAAAACCCGGCCAACAAGGCCGGGTCAAGAAGACGGTGGCTATATCACTCTTGTTCGGCAGGCTTGACCAATCGCTTTTCCAGTTCGCGGCAAGCGTCCTGGATCATGTTTTCAGTGATCGGTACTTCGCGCCCATCCTTATCAATTATCGAGCAACCCAGAGACTGGTCTGGCTGTGTGCGGATCACTTGAATCTTGTCATCGCTGCTGTTTTGCAAGGACATGGCCTGTCTCCTCATCAGGTTGTGTGCTTACTGTAGAACCGCCAGGTGACCGGGCTGTGACAATTCCCTGCGATCTTCAGGTCGGCATCCCCAGTCCATCAGAAATACCCTGACGTTTCCACCCGGACTTTAGACCAATAATCTCTAGCCACTAGTCTTGGCGGTCATAATTAACCTGACTCATTGTGATTTACAGCGTTCTACCCCGTCGGTCGGTGTAGGCTTGATCGGGTCAAAGCCATTGGTTGCCTCACCGGATGATCTCCATGCTCTCTGCCCGTCATCGCCGCGCCATTCGTCTGGCCAGCCGTTTTATCGCGCCTTATCGCTGGCCGGCCTTAGGTGCCTTGCTGGCGTTGATTGTCACTGCCGGCATCACCTTGTCCATGGGGCAGGGGATTCGCCTGCTGGTGGATCAGGGATTCATGACCCAGTCGCCGCATTTGCTCAATCAATCCATCGGCCTGTTCATGCTGTTGGTGATTGGTCTGGCGATCGGCACCTTTGTGCGGTTTTACCTGGTGTCGTGGATCGGCGAGCGCGTAGTCGCGGATATCCGCCGTCGGGTGTTCAACCACCTGGTCTACCTGCATCCAGGCTTCTATGAAGACAACCGCAGCTCCGAGATCCAGTCACGGCTGACTGCCGACACCACGTTGCTGCAATCGGTGATCGGTTCTTCGTTGTCGCTGTTCCTGCGTAACGGGCTGATGGTGATCGGTGGGATTGTCTTGCTGTTTATCACCAATCCCAAGCTGACCAGCATTGTGGTGATTGCATTGCCGCTGGTGGTCGCACCGATCCTGATTTTTGGTCGCCGGGTGCGCACCCTGTCGCGACAGAGCCAGGATCGGGTTGCCGATATCGGCAGTTATGTTTCCGAAACCCTGAGTCAAATCAAAACCGTGCAGGCCTATAACCATCAGGTGCAGGACGAGCAGCGTTTTGCCGCGACCGTGGAAGAGGCGTTCAACACTGCCCGCAAGCGCATCTTCCAGCGGGCCTGGTTGATTACCCTGGTGATCCTGCTGGTGTTGGGTGCGGTCGGCGTGATGCTTTGGGTCGGCGGCATGGATGTCATCGCGGGGCGGATTTCCGCCGGTGAACTGGCGGCGTTTGTCTTTTACAGCCTGATCGTCGGCGGCGCTTTCGGCACATTGAGTGAAGTGATCGGCGAACTGCAGCGAGCGGCAGGGGCGGCCGAACGGATTGCCGAATTGCTGCGATCGGAAAACATTATCCAGCCACCGACCCATGGGCTGGTGACCTTGCCTGAACGGGTGAAAGGCGATCTGGAGCTGCGCGATGTGCGCTTTTCCTACCCGTCGCGTCCTGAAAGCTATGCTGTCGATGGCTTGAGTCTGACCATCAACGCCGGCGAAACCCTCGCATTGGTCGGGCCGTCCGGTGCGGGAAAATCGACGGTGTATGACCTGCTGTTGCGTTTTTACGACCCTGCCGAAGGATGCATCCTGCTGGACGGTGTGCCGCTGACACAACTCGATCCTCTGGATCTGCGCCGCTGCTTCGCCCTCGTCTCGCAAACCCCGGCGTTGTTCTTCGGCAGCATTGAAGAGAACATTCGTTATGGCCATCCGACGGCGACATCGGCGCAGGTCCAGGAGGCCGCGAAAATTGCCTACGCCCACGAATTCATCGAACAAATGCCCAATGGCTACCAGACCCACCTCGGAGACGCCGGGCTCGGTTTGTCCGGCGGGCAACGCCAACGCCTGGCCATCGCCCGGGCACTGTTGGTGGACGCGCCGATCCTGCTGCTGGACGAAGCCACCAGCGCCCTCGATGCACAGAGTGAACACCTGATCCAGCAAGCCCTGCCCAGCCTGATGAAAAACCGCACCACACTGGTCATCGCCCACCGGCTGGCCACGGTGAAAAACGCCGACAGGATCGCGGTGATGGATCAAGGAAAACTGGTGGCCGTGGGGACGCATCAGGAGTTGATTGCGAGCAACGCGCTGTATGCGCGATTGGCGGCGTTGCAGTTTAGTGATGGGCGCCATGCCCCAACCGACCAAGTAACTGACTAAGTAACCGACCAAGTAGAGCACCATAAAAAATGCCCGCATCAATCGATGCGGGCATTTTTGTCAGCGTCTCAAAGCTGGCTCATTGATCGTCAAAGTAACGTTCATGCCAATCCACCAGCGGCTGCGGTGAATTGAGCTTCTGGCCGTAGATCACCGAATATGACAGCACGTTCTGCACGTACTGGCGGGTTTCGTCGAACGGGATGCTTTCCACCCACACATCGAAGCTCAGGTGGTCGGCGCCGCGCAACCATTGACGCACGCGGCCGGGGCCGGCGTTGTAGGCGGCAGAGGCGAGCACGCGGTTGCCGTTGAACTGGCTGTGGACCTGGCTCAGATAAGCGGCGCCGAGCTGGATGTTTTTGTCCGGATCGAGCACTTGCTGTGGCGAGGCCAGGGGAATACTGAACTTGCGAGCGGTTTCCTTGGCAGTGCCGGGCATCAGTTGCATCAGGCCGCTGGCGCCAACGCCGGAACGGGCGTCGTCCATGAAGGCGCTTTCCTGACGAGTGATCGCGAACACCCAGCTCGAGTGCAGGCCACGGACCTTGGCTTCACGCACCAGGGTATCGCGGTGAGCCATCGGGAAGCGGATGTCCAGGTCGTCCCAGTACTGCGCCTGACTGATGGTGCGGATCGCCGGGAAATACCATTTCAGGTCGTAAGCCAGTTTCGCCTGGGCAACCATTTCATCACGGCTGAAGTGCCGGCTGACGTGGTACCACTCGCGTCGGCCGTCGACGATCTGCCCGCGTGCATGGAACTCCAGCGCGCGGCGCACACCTGGGGTATTGCGCACCTTGTTGATCAGCGCCTGGCTGAGCACCAGCGGCTTGTTGATCAGCGAATAGGGCGACTGCGAACGGTCGGCCGCCAGGAAACCGTAGAAGTCACGCTCGCGAGCCAGGCCCTTGTAAAGCGTTTGCGCTTGCGGATTCTGTGGCTGCGCCAGTTCCAGGCTGCGAGCCTGCCAGTAACGCCAGCGGTTGGTGGTGGCCAGGTCCTGAGGCAGGCGGCGGGTCAACTGATAGGCATCGTCCCATCGGGCCAGGCGCAACAGCAGGCGCAAGCGCCATTCGGAAACGGTGTTGTCCCGCAGTTCCGGGTCGTATTTGGTCATCACGTCCAGCGCGCGGCTGTCAAAACGACGTGCGAGGGTCAGGCCGATTTCCCGGGCAATCGCGACTTTCTCGTCCCGGGAGAAGTGCATGCTGCTGGCGTAGCCGTCGAGCAGGGCCATGGCCTTGTCCGGATCCTGACGGGCCAGGCGGCGCAAGCCGAGGCTGACGATGTCGGACATCGGCTCATCGGCCGGGATGAAGCGCGACGGCTGGTCCAGCAGCTCAGGTTTTTGCGCCACCTCCACCAGCAGACGGCCGCGCGGGGCGAGGGTCGTCAGGCCATTGATCAGGCTGTTGGCCAGCGGGTAGTTGCGGACGTGGGCAGCGAGCTTGGTGCGTTCCCAGCGTTTCTGTTCAGTCAGTTGACCATCGGCGGCCCACATGCCGAACACCGCGTCGCATGCCTCGGGCTGGGTTTTGCCGCTCAGCCAGAGTTTTTCGGCGTTGGCGTAGCCTTCGACCTTACGGTTATGGCTGATCAGATACTGCGCGTTCAGGCAGTCCAGTTCGGTGAAATTGAGCTTGGGGTCATAATATTTGACGAAGGTCGCCCAATCGCCGCGTTCGGCCAGCCAGCGCAGCCAGCGCAATTTCATCCAGTTGGCTTGGGGCAGGTCGCCGTGTTCGGCAAGGAAATTCTCGATTTCGGTGTTATCCGCGGTTTTCAGCCGCGCGGTCAGTTCGTCATAGGCCAGGTAGGGGGTCAGCGGATAATCGCTGAGCGCCTGGCTATAACGGAAATAAGGGCCGGAATCGCCCTTGGCCAGGGCACGCTTGGCTTCGTCGTAATACTGGCGTTGGGTAGACAGGTCTACCGCCTGGGCGGATTGAACGGCAGCGGCTGTAAGAAGCAAACATGAAAAAAGACTGAAAAGGCGACTGCGCATGAGACATCCGGGCAGAGAAATCATGACAAGTGCCGGTAAGACCGGCACCTAATTATCTGTAGCTTAGCCTTTTGCCAGCAGCGGGCGAAAGCTTTGCCGACGTGCCGGCATCAGTTCGCAACAAATGTTGTGCAGAGTGCTTCGACATTGAAATTGCCGGCCTTCTGTAGCCTCAAGTCAGGTAGAATGCGCGCCCGGTTTTTGGAGAAGCTCATGACCCTGCTCAAATTCAGCGATGTGTCCCTTGCTTTCGGCGCTATGCCGTTGTTGGACAAGGTGTCCTGGCAGATCGCCCGTGGTGAGCGGGTGTGCATCATCGGCCGCAACGGCACTGGCAAGTCCAGCATGATGAAGCTCGTCAAGGGCGACCAGAGGCCTGACGATGGCTCCGTTTGGCGCGCACCCGGCCTCAAGATCGGCGAATTGCCGCAAGAATTGCCGGTAGCCGACGAGCGGACCGTGTTCGACGTGGTGGCCGAAGGCCTGGATGGTGTCGGCGAGTTGCTCGCGCAATATCACCACCTGAGCCAGAACATCGTCACCGACGCCGATCTGGACAAACTGATGCACGTCCAGCACGACCTCGAAGCCCGCGATGGCTGGCGCTTGCAGCAACTGGTCGACAGCACCTTGAGCCGTCTGCAGTTGCCGGCCGACAAGACCCTCGCCGAATTGTCCGGCGGCTGGCGTCGTCGCGTCCTGCTGGCCCAGGCCCTGGTTTCCGAACCGGACCTGCTGCTGCTCGATGAGCCGACCAACCACCTGGATATCGGTGCCATTGCCTGGCTTGAAGAAGCGCTGAAGGATTTCCAGGGCGCCGTGCTGTTCATCACGCACGACCGTTCATTCCTGCAGAACCTGGCAACCCGCATCCTGGAACTGGATCGCGGCGGCTTGATCGACTGGAATGGCGATTACGCCAGCTTCCTCGTGCACAAAGAAGCCACACTGGCCGCTGAAGAAACCGCCAACGCGCTGTTCGATAAAAAGCTGGCCCAGGAAGAAGTCTGGATCCGCCAGGGCATCAAGGCGCGTCGCACCCGTAACGAAGGCCGTGTCCGCGCACTGAAAGCCCTGCGCGTCGAGCGTAGCGAGCGTCGTGAGCGCACCGGCAAGGCCAATATCCAGCTCGATACCGCCGACAAGTCCGGCAAGCAGGTGATGGTGCTCGAGAACGTGAGCTTCGCTCACCCGGGCGGCCCGTTCCTGATCAAGGATTTCTCGATGGTCCTGCAGCGCGGCGACCGCATTGGTCTGCTGGGTGCCAACGGTACCGGCAAGACCACGCTGTTGAAGCTGATGCTCAATGGTCTGCAACCGACCAGCGGCACAGTGGAAGAGGGGACGCGCATCGACGTGGCCTACTTCGACCAGTTGCGCCATCAGCTGGACCTGGAAAAGACCGTGATCGACAACGTGGCCGAAGGTCGCGACTTTATCGATATCGACGGTCAGAGCCGACACGTGCTGAGCTACCTCGGCGACTTCCTGTTCAGCCCGCAGCGTGCCCGCACGCCGGTCAAGGCGTTGTCGGGTGGTGAGCGTGCCCGTCTGTTGCTGGCCAAGCTGTTCAGCAAACCGGCGAACCTGCTGGTGCTTGACGAGCCGACCAACGACCTGGACGTGGAAACCCTCGAATTGCTGGAAGAGGTCTTGCTGACCTTCAACGGCACCGTGCTGATGGTCAGCCACGACCGGGCATTCCTCGATAACGTGGTCACCAGCACCCTGGTCTTCGAAGGTGAAGGCAAGGTTCGCGAATATGTTGGCGGTTATCAGGACTGGCTGCGTCAGGGGGGCTCGCCGCGCCTGCTGGGCGTGACCGAGAGCAAGTCCGGCAAGGCCGACCTGAACTCGGCAGTGGTGACGGCCGAACCTGCGCCGGTGGCTGCGGTGGAAACACCAGCGCCGGCGGCTAAAAAGAAGCTCAGCTACAAGTTGCAGCGTGAGCTGGAAGCCTTGCCGGGTCAGATCGAAGCCATGGAGCAGCAGATCGCAGTGGTTGAAGCGCAAATGGCGGATGCCGGCTTCTATCAGCGCCCTCCTGCCGAGACGGCTGCGGTGATCGCTCAGCTTGAGCAGTTACAAGCAGAACTCGACGTGATGGTCGAGCGCTGGGCCGAGCTGGATGCCTGATTGATCCGGCTATAAAAAAAGCCCGGCTTCACTCGTGTGAATGCCGGGTTTTTCGTAGGGTATGCAATCTGGAAATCGTTAAAGATCCAATGTGGGAGCGGGCTTGCTCGCGAAGGCGTCATAACATTCAACATCTTTGGTGATTGTCAGTTCACTTTCGCGAGCAAGCCCGCTCCCACAGGGTTTTATGTAGTCAGCTTTTTTGCAGGCGCACCGCAAGTACATCGCAAGGCGCGCCGTGCAGCACATCATTGGCGGTGGAGCCCAGCAATAGCGCCAGGCCATGTCGACCATGACTGCCCACCACGATCAGGTCGCACGTTTGCTCCTTGGCGAGGTGATGAATCTCCTGGCGCGGCTGGCCGTAGGTCAAGTGGCTGTATTCCTTGGAGAGCTCCGGGTATTTCACGATCAACCGTTCAAGGCGCTCCTTGGCCTGATCGAACTGTTGCTGTTGCAATTGGGAAAGGTCCATCGGCACGTCGCCGCCAAAGGCCATGGCCATCGGCTCGACAATATGCACCAGAGACAGCTTCGCACCATTGCTCACCGAGAGTTCGCGAGCGCGGTGGATTACAGGATCGCACTCTTCGGTTAGATCTACAGCGACCAGAATGTGGTGGTAGGGCATGAGGTGCTCCTCCTGAGGATTGCAACATTGGTAAGTATGGCTGGTTTCAAGCGCATTGGTTTCAAAGTGACCCAATGGGCTCATCAAGAATCGGGAGTACAGATATGACGGTCTGGATAGTGGTGTCAATCCTGCTGGTGGTGCTGAGCCCGCTGGCCTGGTTGCGACCGTCTCGTGCCCAGAGCGGTCGCATGGCCCTGCGCATGGAGGCGCGACGCATTGGCCTTGCCATGCAACTGGCGCCCCAGGAGTGGCCGCACTGGCTGAGCCAGGAGCCGCCAAGCCCTTGCGCCCAGTACCATCGGCCGCGTCGTGGCACGCAACCGGCGTGCTGGAGCTATTGGCAGAAGGCGCCCGGTGTGTGGGTCAATCAGTGGCAGGAGGTTTGCGAGGATGGAGCGTTACTGAATCATTTCGAAAAATTGCCTGCCAATGTCTACAAGATCGAGGCAGACAAGCAAATGATTGCCCTGTATTGGGGCGAGAAGGGCGAAGCGGAGGTTCTGCAGCAGATCGACGCCACGCTCAAGGCGCTCGCCTGAACCTCGATCTGCAGGCAATAAAAAGCCCGACATCATCATCGGGCTGGGGGTGGCCAGGCAGGCCGGTAATTCTTTGTGGCACAGATCTTACGCTGGGCATTCGTCAAAGCGTTCAAATTTTTTCTTCAGGGTCCCGCCAGCGTAGCTTGTTAAACACAGGCTGCCGCAAATTAGGGCGACTTTTCTAACTATTGATTCTATGAATGGCCTCACATGCATCAGCGTGTTGCAGGGCTTCGTGGTACGGAAGTGACCGGAAAGTCGCGTTTCAACCAGTATTTTGGGCGATTGACAATTGCCGGAAATTCCGTGAAGGTGACACACCCAAATCAAACGGGCGTATGAATTGAGCGTTTGTATTACACATCGCTCCTACAGAATCCCGACTATCGCGTTGGCGGGTGTGCCGGGTGAGTTGGCGTTAGCATTGACGATAAACGTCCTTGCCGAGCCAGTCGCCTGCGTCCGACGTGTACTGTTCAGCTTCCATATCGTGGAGATCAGTTGATGATTTACGAAGGTAAAGCCATCACGGTTAAGGCTCTTGAAAGTGGCATCGTCGAACTGAAATTCGACCTCAAGGGTGAGTCCGTCAACAAGTTCAACCGTCTTACCCTGAACGAATTGCGTCAGGCCGTAGACACCATCAAGGCAGATGCTTCGATCAAGGGTGTGATCGTCAGCAGTGGCAAGGACGTGTTCATCGTCGGCGCCGACATCACCGAATTCGTCGACAACTTCAAGCTGCCGGATGCAGAGCTTGTTGCTGGCAACCTCGAAGCCAACAGGATTTTCAGCGATTTCGAAGACCTCAACGTCCCGACTGTCGCCGCGATCAATGGCATCGCACTGGGCGGCGGTCTGGAAATGTGCCTGGCGGCAGATTTCCGCGTCATGGCCAGCACCGCCAAAATCGGTCTGCCGGAAGTCAAGCTGGGCATCTACCCGGGCTTCGGCGGTACCGTGCGCCTGCCGCGCATCATCGGTGCCGACAACGCCATCGAATGGATTGCCGCCGGTAAGGAAAACCGCGCCGAAGACGCACTGAAAGTCGGTGCCGTCGACGCCGTGGTCGACTCGCAGAAGTTGCACGAAGCGGCGCTGAACCTGATCAAGGGCGCCATCTCCGGCGAGTTTGACTACAAGGCCAAGCGTCAGCCGAAGCTCGAAAAACTCAAGCTCAACGCCATCGAGCAAATGATGTCGTTTGAAACCGCCAAAGGTTTCGTGGCCGGTCAAGCAGGCCCGAACTACCCGGCTCCGGTTGAAGCGATCAAGACCATCCAGAAAGCCGCGAACTTCGGTCGCGACAAGGCGCTGGAAGTCGAAGCTGCCGGCTTCGTCAAACTGGCCAAGACCTCTGCCGCGCAGAGCCTGATCGGTCTGTTCCTGAACGATCAGGAACTGAAGAAAAAGGCCAAGGCCTACGACGAAATCGCCAAGGACGTGAAGCAGGCCGCCGTATTGGGCGCCGGCATCATGGGCGGCGGTATCGCTTATCAGTCGGCCTCCAAAGGCACGCCGATCCTGATGAAGGACATCAACGAGCACGGCATCGAGCAAGGTCTGGCCGAAGCCGCCAAATTGCTGGTGGGCCGCGTTGATAAAGGTCGCATGACCCCGGCGAAGATGGCCGAAGTGCTCAATGGCATTCGTCCGACCCTGTCCTACGGCGATTTCGGTCACGTCGACCTGGTCGTCGAAGCTGTTGTCGAGAACCCGAAGGTCAAGCAAGCCGTTCTGGCCGAAGTCGAAGACAAGGTCAAAGAGGACACCATCCTCGCATCCAACACCTCGACCATTTCCATCACCTTGTTGGCCAAAGCCCTCAAGCGTCCGGAAAACTTCGTCGGCATGCACTTCTTCAACCCGGTGCACATGATGCCGCTGGTTGAGGTGATCCGTGGCGAGAAGTCCAGCGAAGTGGCCGTTGCCACCACCGTTGCCTACGCCAAGAAAATGGGCAAGAACCCGATCGTCGTCAACGACTGCCCGGGCTTCCTGGTCAACCGCGTGCTGTTCCCGTACTTCGGCGGTTTCGCCAAGCTGGTCAGCGCCGGTGTGGACTTCGTTCGCATCGACAAGGTCATGGAAAAATTCGGCTGGCCGATGGGCCCGGCATACCTGATGGACGTGGTCGGCATCGACACCGGCCACCACGGTCGTGACGTCATGGCCGAAGGCTTCCCGGATCGCATGAAGGACGATCGCCGTTCGGCCGTCGACGTGCTCTACGAAGCCAAGCGCCTGGGCCAGAAAAATGGCAAGGGCTTCTACGCCTACGAGACCGACAAGCGCGGCAAGCAGAAGAAAGTCGCCGATCCGTCGGTGCTGGAAGTGCTCAAGCCGATCGTGTTCGAACAGCGCGAAGTCACTGACGAAGACATCATCAACTGGATGATGATCCCGCTGTGCCTGGAAACCGTGCGTTGCCTGGAAGACGGTATTGTCGAGACCGCCGCCGAAGCCGACATGGGTCTGGTCTACGGTATCGGTTTCCCTCCATTCCGTGGCGGTGCGCTGCGCTACATCGATTCGATCGGTGTGGCAGAGTTCGTTGCCCTGGCTGACCAGTACGCTGATTTGGGCGCGCTGTACCACCCGACCGCGAAGCTGCGTGAAATGGCCAAAAACGGTCAGAGCTTCTTCGGTTAAGCGCCCACACTAGAGCGAGAGTGAACGTATATGAGCTTGAATCCTAGAGACGTCGTGATTGTCGACTTCGGTCGTACGCCGATGGGCCGCTCCAAGGGCGGCATGCACCGCAACACCCGCGCTGAAGACATGTCGGCGCACCTGATCAGCAAGTTGCTGGAACGCAACGTCAAGGTCGACCCGAGCGAAGTCGAAGACGTGATCTGGGGCTGTGTGAACCAGACCCTGGAGCAGGGTTGGAACATCGCCCGCATGGCGTCCCTGATGACTCAGATCCCGCACACCTCGGCCGGCCAGACCGTCAGCCGTCTGTGTGGCTCGTCGATGAGTGCGCTGCACACTGCCGCGCAAGCAATCATGACCGGCAACGGTGACGTGTTCGTCGTTGGCGGCGTCGAGCATATGGGTCATGTGAGCATGATGCACGGTGTCGATCCGAACCCGCACATGTCCCTGTACGCGGCGAAAGCCTCGGGCATGATGGGCCTGACCGCGGAAATGCTTGGCAAAATGCACGGCATTACTCGCGAACAGCAGGACGCCTTTGGCGTGCGCTCCCACCAACTCGCCCACAAGGCGACCGTGGAAGGCAAGTTCAAGGACGAAATCATCCCGATGCAGGGCTACGACGAGAACGGTTTCCTGAAGCTGTTCGACTACGACGAAACCATTCGTCCGGAAACCACCCTGGAAAGCCTGGCGGCTCTCAAGCCAGCGTTTAATCCGAAGGGCGGCACCGTGACCGCCGGTACTTCGTCGCAGATCACCGACGGTGCTTCGTGCATGATCGTGATGTCGGCGCAGCGTGCGCAGGATCTGGGCATCCAGCCGATGGCGGTGATTCGCTCGATGGCAGTGGCAGGTGTGGACCCGGCGATCATGGGCTATGGTCCAGTACCGGCAACGCAGAAAGCACTGAAGCGCGCGGGCCTTGGAATCAACGATATCGACTTCTTCGAGCTCAACGAAGCTTTCGCCGCACAGGCCCTGCCAGTGCTGAAAGATTTGAAAGTGCTCGACAAGATGAACGAGAAGGTTAACCTGCACGGCGGCGCGATCGCCCTGGGTCACCCGTTCGGTTGCTCCGGTGCCCGTATCTCCGGCACTTTGCTGAACGTGATGAAGCAAAATGGCGGCACCTTCGGGGTGGCTACCATGTGCATTGGTCTCGGCCAAGGTATCTCCACCGTCTTCGAACGCGTTTAAGCGTTCGTTGATGGAAGCCGGGGCCAAGTGCCCCGGTTTTTGTTTTTCCGGATTTATTTTTGTTTTTATTTTGAAAAGATTTGAGTGAGGGCCAAAGCATGCCGATACAACCTGGGCTCTACGAACATTACAAAGGTCCGCAGTACCGCGTATTCGCTGTTGCGCGGCATTCGGAAACCGAAGAGGAAGTGGTCTTCTACCAAGCCCTGTATGGCGATTACGGCTTTTGGGTGCGTCCCTTGAGCATGTTCCTGGAGTCGGTCGAGGTTGACGGCGAACAGGTGCCACGCTTTGCTTTGGTGCAAGCCGAACCGAGCATTTTTCCTCAGCCATAAGGGGAGTGCGCGCAGAACCCTGCGCTTGACCTCACCTTGTAGCCACTATATATAGCGGTGCCGCGTCAGGCGCCAACCGCCTTTCACTTCTAGAATTCAGGAATTTTCTGATCCATGGGCAAATCGCTGGTCATTGTGGAATCCCCGGCTAAGGCCAAGACCATCAACAAGTATCTGGGTAACCAATACGTGGTGAAGTCGAGTATCGGCCATATCCGAGACCTGCCCACCAGCGGTTCGGCTAGCGCCAGCAAAGAGCCAGCCGCCAAGCGCGGCAAGGCCGCCGCAGGTGAAGGTCCGGTGCTCACGCCGAAAGAGAAAGCGCGCAAGCAGCTGGTCTCGCGCATGGGTGTCGATCCCGATCATGGCTGGAAAGCCAAGTACGAGATCCTCCCGGGCAAGGAAAAAGTCATCGAAGAGCTGCGCCGGCTCGCCAAAGATGCTGACACCATCTATCTCGCAACCGACTTGGACCGCGAGGGGGAAGCCATTGCCTGGCACCTGCGCGAAGCCATCGGTGGTGACGACAGCCGCTACAAGCGCGTGGTGTTCAACGAAATCACCAAAAAAGCGATCCAGGAAGCTTTCTCCCAACCGGGCGAGCTGGACATCGATCGCGTAAACGCTCAGCAGGCGCGTCGTTTCCTCGACCGCGTGGTGGGTTATATGGTCTCGCCTCTTCTCTGGGCCAAGGTCGCCCGTGGCCTGTCCGCCGGTCGCGTACAATCGGTTGCGGTGAAGCTGGTGGTCGAGCGTGAGCGTGAAATCCGCGCGTTCAACCCGGAAGAGTACTGGGAAGTTCACGCCGACCTCGGCACCACCAAGGGCGCGACCGTGCGTTTCGACGTGGCTCGCGAGAAAGGCGAAGCCTTCAAGCCGCTCAACGAAGCCCAGGCCATGGCCGCGCTGGAAAAGCTCAAGGCTTCCAGCTACAGCATCGTCAAGCGCGAAGACAAGCCGACCAGCAGCAAGCCTTCGGCACCGTTCATTACCTCCACCCTGCAACAGGCCGCGAGCAACCGCCTGGGGTTCGGTGTGAAGAAAACCATGATGATGGCCCAGCGTCTGTACGAAGCCGGCTACATCACCTATATGCGTACCGACTCCACCAACCTTTCGACCGATGCCGTGGCGATGGCGCGTACTTATATTGAAGGCGAATTCGGCAAGAAATACCTGCCGGAAACCCCGAACGTCTACAGCAGCAAAGAAGGCGCGCAAGAGGCTCACGAAGCGATTCGTCCGTCTGACGCCAATACCGAGCCAAGCAAGCTGTCGGGCATGGAGCGTGATGCCGAGCGGCTTTACGAGCTGATCTGGCGCCAGTTCCTCGCCTGCCAGATGCTGCCGGCCCAATACCTGTCGACCACAGTCACCGTCGGTGCCGGGGACTTCGAGCTGCGCGCCAAGGGCCGCATCCTGAAGTTCGACGGTTACACCCGCGTCATGCCGCAAATCACCAAGCCAGGCGATGATGACGTGCTGCCAGACATGGCTCAGGGCGACGCGATGAAGCTGATCAAGCTTGATCCGACCCAGCACTTCACCAAGCCGCCGGCGCGTTACTCGGAAGCGAGCCTGGTAAAGGAAATGGAAAAACGCGGCATCGGTCGTCCTTCGACCTACGCGGCGATCATTTCGACCATCCAGGACCGCGGCTACGTGGCGCTGCACAACCGTCGTTTCTATTCGGAAAAGATGGGCGACATCGTCACAGAGCGTCTGGCCGAGAGCTTCTCCAATCTCATGGACTACGGCTTCACCGCCGGCATGGAGGAGAATCTCGATGACGTGGCCCAGGGCGAGCGCGACTGGAAAAACGTGCTCGACGAATTCTACGGCGACTTCAAGAAAAAACTCGAAGTAGCCGAAAGCGCCGAAGGCGGCATGCGTGCCAACCAGCCGGTGATGACTGATATTCCTTGTGTAGTGTGCGGTCGTCCGATGCAGATTCGTACTGCATCGACCGGTGTGTTCCTTGGTTGCTCGGGCTACAGCCTGCCGCCGAAAGAACGCTGCAAAGCCACCGTCAACCTGGTGCCGGGCGACGAAATCGCTGCGGACGACGAGGGTGAGTCGGAGTCGCTGGTTCTGCGCGGCAAGCACCGTTGCCCGATCTGCAGCACGGCAATGGATGCTTACCTGCTCGACGAAAAGCGCAAGCTGCACATCTGTGGTAATAACCCGGATTGCGCAGGTTACGAGATCGAAGAGGGTACTTACCGCATCAAGGGCTACGAAGGTCCGAGCCTGGAGTGCGACAAGTGCGGCAGCGAGATGCAGCTCAAGACCGGCCGTTTCGGCAAGTTCTTCGGTTGCACCAACCCGACGTGCAAGAACACCCGCAAGCTGCTGAAAAGCGGTGACGCGGCGCCGCCGAAGATGGACCCGGTGAAGATGCCTGAGCTCAAATGCGAAAAGGTCAACGACACCTACATCCTGCGCGACGGTGCTTCGGGCCTGTTCCTGGCGGCCAGCCAGTTCCCGAAAAACCGCGAGACCCGTGCGCCATTGGTCATGGAGATCGTGCCGCACAAGGATGAGATCGATCCGAAGTACCACTTCCTCTGCGAAGCGCCGAAGAAAGATCCAGACGGCCTGCCAGCGGTGATCCGTTACAGCCGCAAGACCAAAGAGCAATACGTGCAGACAGAAGTCGACGGTAAGCCGACTGGCTGGAAGGCGTATTACGATGGCGGTAAGTGGACGGTTGAAGACAAGCGTCCAGCAGCCAAGGCTTAAAAGCCGCTGTACACAAAAAGCCGCATGACAACCCTCGGGTTTTCATGCGGCCTTTTTGTTTTGGGCTTGCGGTGAGCTTGGGTGATCCACGACACTGTCTGATCTGTGTGAAGCAATTATTTCGTTGTGGAGGCTGCCGTCATGGCCCACGAACTCTATACCCGTACCAACCAGAAGATTTATTTCGCCGGCCTGTCGCTGGAAGCGCTCGCCAAGGCAGAAGAGGGGCGGGCGATGAACTCCCTGGCGCTGATTCAGGCCGGGCGCGAATCGGCGTTGTTTCACCTGTACGGAGCGCTGTTGGGGTTGTGCCATGAAATCGCCGGTTTCTATCGCCTGCCTCAGGCCAATGCGCCGCGGGCAGAGATGCTGCTGACCCGTGAAGTGCTCGAAACCATCGCTATTCCGGAAATGGCCGAGATGGTCGAGTTGGCGCAGAACCCTGAAACATGGCTGGCCAAGCTGCTGTCGGCTTATGCCGCACTGTTTCAACCGCCTCGCGCTCCGCACAAGCCTAAGGGCGATGTGACACAGCCGCTCATTCTGGCGGTCAATCTGGATGAAGAAGAAGCGCCTGAGGAGCTGAGCCGCGAAGAGTTGGAGAGCTGGCGCCAGAACCTGAAAAGCCTGGCGATCCGGTTTCGTGACGGGCTGAACGAGTGTTGAGCGATTGAGTGATTGGCGAATGGTCCGCTCAAGATAGCGTGCTGTAAGAAAATTCTCTTCGTGATGGCATCTGGTCAAGATCCCGAGCGAAGCTTGGCCGATGCCTATATAATCCCCGCCTTTCGTGGAGAACAGACCTTTATGCCAACGTCCTTTCTAGAAATTGTCGAGTTACCAGACGGCCGAATCGAGCTGCGTAGGGCTGAGGACGAGGGTTCTCTGGTTACTTTGGATTTCTCCGAGGATGCCAAGGCTTTCCTGCAAGGCCAGCACGTTGAAGTCGCCAAGGCGATGTTGAGCGTCGGTGTTCAGATGGCAGGGCGCCTGGTCGAAGGCGAATTTGATAAGGAAGAGGGGCCACGGGTTCTTCATTGATCCCGCCCGTCGGAATTTGCGGACACCTCTACAGATCGGCTTCTCTATCCTTGGAGAAGCCCCGCGCTGTTCAGCGCGCACAGTGTTTATCACCTAACCCAATCGAATATTCAGGCTTTGCGCATCCCCGGTACGGGCGGCGCTGATCAGCTGCTGCCGCGACGATGTGCTCAACGGATTTAGCCAACTGACGACCGTATGGCTGCGACCAAGTCGCAAGGCTTCACAGGTCAGCTGCTGAGCGCTCT
Source organism: Pseudomonas sp. FP1742 (assembly GCF_030687145.1). Taxonomy (NCBI): domain Bacteria; kingdom Pseudomonadati; phylum Pseudomonadota; class Gammaproteobacteria; order Pseudomonadales; family Pseudomonadaceae; genus Pseudomonas; species Pseudomonas sp. FP1742. Next base: position 2,092,650 of record NZ_CP117460.1, read on the forward strand.
GTGTGCCGCGTGGTTGCAGCAGCAGAATGCGTTCACGGTTCAGGCCGGCGTCCCGCAACCAGGCCTGGGTCAGGCTGGCGGGCGGGGCGATCAGAGTCAGCCAGCGAGCATCCTGATCCTGACTCAGTTCCCTGAGAATCGGTGCCAGAAGGTTCAGGCAGTTCCCGGCCGCGCCGCGCAGTGACAGCTCGCTGAAGACTTCGGGCTCGGCGCTCCAGGGCGACTCGACCACGTCTTTCAGGATCGGCGCCAGCGGCTGCGCCATGAATGCCTCGAACAATGGCAATTGGGCTTGCTGTGAGGTGTGTGGGAACTGCATAAAGCCTCCTTTAGCGGCGAATCACGCCGACGCTCAAGCCTTCGATCACCAGTTCCTGATCTTTCAGGTTGACTTCGATAGGGGCGAATTCAGGGTTTTCGGCAATCAACCAGACTTTGCTGCCATCGCGCTTGAAGCGCTTGACGGTCACTTCGTCGCCAATCCGTGCCACCACGATCTGACCGTTACGGGCTTCACGGGTGGTATGGACGGCCAGCAGGTCGCCGTCGAAAATGCCGACGTCCTTCATGCTCATGCCATGGACCCGCAATAGATAGTCAGCGCGAGGGTGGAAGAACGAAGGGTTGATGTTGCAGGATTCTTCGATGTGCTGCTGGGCGAGGATCGGCGCGCCTGCCGCCACTCGGCCGATGATCGGCAGGCTGGATTCGTCGGCCTTGGCTTCGAAGCCGGGGATGCGAATGCCACGGGAGGCGCCCGGGGTCATCTCGATTGCACCCTTGCGGGCCAGGGCCTTGAGGTGTTCTTCCGCCGCATTGGGCGACTTGAAGCCCAGTTCCTGAGCGATTTCCGCGCGGGTGGGCGGGTAGCCGTTGTCTTCGAGGCAGCGTTTGATGAAGGCCAGAATCTCTGCTTGGCGTGGCGTCAGCTTTAGCATATTGATCGCTCTGTCTTTTTATACAGTGACTGGGATTATATACAGTGAACAGGTCTTGGCAATGCCCCTTTTTTTTCCGGCCGCTGGACGGTCATTCTGCTCACTGATTGAAGCTGCGCCGTTGTATGGTTAAATAGCTGACCGACCATTCCGAAAACGAACCGCCAGACTTGACAAGGCCTGGGCTGAAACGTATGTTTCAAACAAGTGTTTGTCAGGCGGAGTAGCCATGGCCCAGTCGGAAACCGTTGAACGCATTCTCGATGCTGCCGAGCAGTTGTTCGCGGAAAAAGGTTTCGCTGAAACCTCGTTGCGTCTGATCACCAGCAAGGCCGGTGTCAATCTGGCGGCGGTGAACTATCACTTCGGATCGAAGAAGGCGCTGATTCAGGCCGTATTCTCGCGTTTTCTCGGGCCGTTCTGCATCAGTCTCGATAAAGAGCTGGAGCGCCGTCAGGCCAAGCCGGAGAACAAACCGACCCTCGAAGAGCTGCTGGAGATCCTCGTCGAGCAAGCCCTGGTGGTGCAGCCACGCAGTGGCAACGACCTGTCCATTTTCATGCGTTTGCTGGGGCTGGCCTTCAGTCAGAGCCAAGGGCACTTGCGTCGTTATCTGGAAGATATGTACGGCAAGGTTTTCCGTCGCTACATGATGCTGGTCAACGAGGCCGCGCCGCGCATTCCGCCGATCGAACTGTTCTGGCGCGTGCACTTCATGCTCGGTGCTGCGGCGTTCAGCATGTCGGGGATCAAAGCCTTGCGTGCGATCGCCGAGACCGATTTCGGCGTCAACACCTCCATCGAACAAGTGATGCGCCTGATGGTGCCTTTCCTGGCCGCGGGCATGCGTGCCGAAACCGGTGTCACCGATACCGCCATGGCCACTGCGCAACTGCGTCCGCGCAGCAAATCGACCCCGGTGGCCGCCAAGGTTTAACCGCACACGGGTGGGCGCGGCAGCTGACATCCGCTAAGCTAGCCGCCCATGCCGACTCTCGTTCTGAACCCGCTCCTCATTGATATCGCCGACCTGCCAGGCCTAGCCTTTGGCGGCGAATTCGTGCGAGCCGGGTTTATCGTAATCAAGGAATCTCTATGACTGCTGGCCTGCAAGGCTCGTTGATGGTGGACGTCGCCGGTACCTGGCTGACGGCTGAAGATCGCCAATTGTTGCGCCAGCCCGAAGTGGGCGGCCTGATCATTTTTGCGCGCAACATCGAACACCCGCGTCAGGTGCGCGAGTTGAGCGCCGCGATCCGCGCCATTCGACCCGATCTGCTGCTGGCGGTGGATCAGGAGGGCGGTCGGGTTCAGCGACTGCGTCAGGGCTTCGTCCGACTGCCAGCCATGCGCGCCATCGCCGACAACCCGAATGCCGAATACCTGGCCGAGCAGTGCGGCTGGATCATGGCGACCGAAGTGCTCGCGGTCGGCCTCGACCTGAGCTTCGCGCCGGTACTGGACCTCGACTACCAGCGCAGTGCGGTGGTTGGCACCCGTTCGTTCGAAAGCGATCCAGAGCGCGCCGCCTTGCTCGCCGGTGCGTTCATCCGCGGCATGAACAGCGCCGGAATGGCTGCCACTGGCAAGCATTTCCCCGGTCATGGCTGGGCCGAGGCCGATTCCCACGTTGCGATTCCCAACGATGAGCGCAGTCTTGATGAGATCCGCGCCAACGACCTGGTGCCGTTCGCGCGATTGAGCAAACAACTGGCGGCGGTCATGCCGGCCCACGTTATTTACCCACAAGTCGATTCCCAGCCTGCCGGTTTCTCCCGTCGCTGGTTGCAGGACATCCTGCGCGGCGAGCTGCAGTTCGATGGCGTGATCTTCAGTGACGACCTGTCGATGGCCGGTGCGCACGTGGTGGGCGATGCCGCCAGTCGCATCGAGGCGGCCTTGACCGCCGGTTGCGACATGGGCCTGGTGTGCAACGACCGCGCGGCGGCCGAGTTGGCCTTGAGTGCCGCCCAGCGGTTGAAGGTCAAGCCTTCGGCGCGTATTGCGCGGATGCGTGGGCAGGCATATGCCACCACCGAATACCGTCAAGACCCGCGCTGGCTGACGGCCATTGGCGCACTCAAAGAAGCTCAATTGATTGATTAAGGATTTTTCGTAATGACGGTTTACGCGATTATCGGTGGCACCGGCCTGACTCAACTCGAAGGCTTGAGCATTCGTCAGTCATTGGCGGTGGACACCCCTTACGGCGCGCCTTCGGCCGAGGTGCAGATCGGTGAGTACGCTGGCAAGGAAGTGCTGTTTCTCGCGCGTCACGGGCATCCACACCGTTTTCCGCCGCATCAGGTGAACTACCGCGCCAACCTGTGGGCCTTGAAGCAGGCCGGTGCCGAAGCGATTCTCGCGGTCAACGCCGTGGGCGGGATTCATGCCGCGATGGGCACCGGGCATTTCTGCGTGCCGCATCAATTGATCGACTACACCAGCGGCCGCCAACACACCTATTTCGCCGATGACCTGGAACAGGTTACACACATCGACTTCAGCTACCCCTACAGCGAATCCCTGCGTCAGCAATTGATCGCGGCGTTGGCGGCTGAAGGCGTCGGCTATAGCAGTCATGGCGTGTACGCTTGCACCCAGGGGCCGCGTCTGGAAACGGTCGCTGAAATCGCGAAGCTGGAACGTGACGGTTGTGACATCGTCGGCATGACCGGTATGCCGGAAGCCGCATTGGCACGCGAGCTGGAACTGGATTACGCCTGTCTGGCGCTGGTGGTAAACCCGGCGGCGGGCAAATCGACGGCGGTGATTACCATGGCCGAGATCGAACAGGCATTGCATGACGGGATGGGCAAAGTGAAGTCGACGTTGGCGCGGGTATTGAAAGGCTAAGCTCGTTTCAGTCATGACCAGATCGTGAAATACAAGCGCCGTAAGGCACTTGCCATCGCCCTGACGTTAACGTAAAGATTGCGGCAGGGCGCTGATCTTAAAAAAGCGCAGGGCGGACCGATCCGGAGCGCTTGATGACGCTAATAAAAACAACCTCCCCCAAGCTGCACCGCGAAGCTCGATTGGCGCGGGAAAAACTGCATCTCGAAGGCGCCGTCCCCGATGGCGTGTTGCGAGCGGAAATCGATGCGTCGTGGCGGCGCAGCCTCAGCCACGGTGTGCATTTCAATGCCAAGCATGAGCTGGCGCTGGAATCGGCCGCCAGCCTCGACGTGCTGCTGGAGAGCAACCGGTTGTTGATCGATGCGGCGATACCGGCCATCGACTATCTGGCCGAGCGTCAGGGCAAGGAAGGGCTTATCATCCTGGCCAGTTCCGACGCCACCATCCTCGCCGTCGAAGGTCGCGCCGACCGTTTCAAGGGCAGCGGCCTGCAAGACATCACCCTCGGCACCTGCTGGAGCGAAGCCGCTCGCGGCACCAATGCGCTGGGCACCGCGCTGGTGGAAGCCCGGCCGACGATGATCGATTGTGGCGAACATTACCTCGATCGTCTGACCGATTTTTCCTGCACCTCGGTGCCGATTTATTGCCCCCAAGGCGACATCCTCGGCGTGCTCGACCTGACCCGCGAAGGCCCGCTCGGCCGCGTTCACGACAGCACCGCGCTGCTGGCCATGGCTGTCAGCCAGATCGAAAGTCGCGTGTTCAACGCCAGCTATCCGGACCAGATCGTGCTGGCCTTCCACAGCCGTCGGCAATACCTCGAATCCCCTTGGCAGGGCTTACTGGCGGTGAGCCTCGGCGGGCAGATTCTCGCGGTCAGTGCCCAGGCCTGCCAGTTGCTGCATGCCGAACGCTCGGCGCTGGTCGGTCGGCGCTGCGAAGAGTTTCTGGGCGTCGATGGCCTGCAACTGTTGTCGCGTCTGCATCAGGGCGGCATCGGCAGCTTGCAAACCGCCAAAGGCGAATTCTTCTACAAAACCCTGCGGGCACCGCAGCGGTCGATCAACGTCAGCACCCCGGCGCGCACCCCAGCCAAAACTGTCAAACCGCAACCCGATCTCGAATCCCTGGCCGGCAGCAATGCCCGTTATGCCCGGGCCTTGCGCATGGCCCGCCAAGGCCTGGCCAATCAACTGCCGGTGTTGTTGCTGGGCGAAACCGGCACCGGTAAAGAAGTCGTTGCCCGGGCGCTGCACATGGCCGGAACGCGCTGCGACAAACCCTTCATCGCGGTGAACTGCGCGGCCATTCCTGAAGGCCTGATCGAGTCGGAGCTGTTCGGCTACCGCGAAGGCGCGTTCACCGGTTCCCGTCGCGGGGGCATGATCGGTCGCTTGCAACAGGCCCATGGCGGCACCTTGTTTCTCGATGAAATCGGCGACATGCCGCTGGCCCTGCAAGCCCGGCTCTTGCGCGTGCTGCAAGACCGTAAAGTCGCCCCGCTGGGTGCCGGCGAAGAGCAAGACATCGATGTGGCGCTGATCTGCGCCACTCACCGCGACCTCAAGCGTCTGGTGGAAGACAAACACTTCCGTGAAGACTTGTTCTACCGGGTCAATGGCATCAGCGTGATGCTTCCGGCGCTGCGTGAGCGTGACGATTTCAGCGGCCTGGTCGATCGTTTGCTGGGCAAACTCGACGCACCGACCGTCGTCTTGCATGACGATTTGAGTCGCTTGCTCGGCGGCTATCACTGGCCGGGCAACATCCGCCAACTGGAGATGGTGTTGCGCACCGCGCTGGCCATGCGCGAGCCGGGAGACACCGTGCTCACCCTCGACCATTTGCCCGACAGCATGCTCGACGAATTGACTGCCGGCGAACGTCCCCAGAGCGGCAGTATTCGTGAACATGAACTGGAGCTGATCCGCCAGTCCCTGGACGCTCACCAAGGCAACGTCTCGGCCGCCGCCGATGCCTTGGGCATCAGCCGCGCGACCCTGTACCGTAAGCTCAAGCAGTTGCGCTCGTGATGCAGCGCCTGATCGTGCGGCTGATCGACAGCCAGAACCCCGCCGCCCTGCAAGCGGCGTTGCGCTGGCTGTACAGCTTCGTGCGGCCCCATCGGCTGGCGATTGCCGGGCTGCTCGGGTTGTCGGTCTGTGCCTCGTCGCTGGTGCTGGTACAGCCCTGGCTGACCAAACTGCTGATCGACGACGGTCTGCTGGCACGCAACTTTCCAATGCTGGTGCTGATCGCCGGGTTGATGATCGTCGCCGGGTTGTTGGGGACGGCACTGTCGGGCATCAATCGATACCTGCACACGCGACTGTCCGGACGGATTCTGTTTGCCCTGCGCGATGACCTTTATCGGCATTTGCAGAGGCTCTCGCCGGGTTTCTACGGCCAGCGGCGCATCGGCGATCTGATGTCGCGCCTCGATGGCGATGTCGCGGAGATCCAGCGCTTTGCCGTGGACTCGCTGTTCTCTGCGGTGTCGAGCGTGATCGGTCTGGTGGTGGCCGTGGCGATGCTGGTGACCCTGTCGTGGAAACTGTCGCTGCTGGCCCTGGTGCTGATTCCGCTCGACGTGCTCTGGCTACGCTGGATGCGGCGTAAGGTCGAGCGGGATGTGCGGCAGTTGCGCGAGCGTTCGGCGGACATGTCGTCGTTCATGGTCGAGACCTTGCCGGTGATGAAATTCATCCAGTCCGCCGGCCAGCAACAGCGAGAAGCGCGGCGGCTGGAGGGGTTGGGCCACGGGTATATGAGCCAGTTGTTGCGCCTGCAAGTCACCGAGTTTTTCACCCAAGCGGTGCCCGGCACGCTGACCTCGCTGTCGCGGGCCTGTGCTTTTTTGATTGGCGGTTATTGGGTGGTGCAAGGGACTTGGCAGTTGGGCGCGCTGATCGCGTTTTCGACTTATCTGGGCATGGCGGTCGGCCCGGTTCAGAGCCTGCTCGGGCTCTATGTGGCGATTCAACGGATGACCGTCAGCCTCGGGCGGGTCATGGAGTTGCGCGGTGAAGAGCCGACCGTCCTCACGCCGGTTACGCCACAGCCGATGCCGACCTCTGGCGAGTTGCGCTTCGACGACGTGCACTTCAGCCATCCTGGCCGCCCGACGACCTTGCGTGGCATCGAGGCGCGCATTCCTTATGGTTTGAAAGTCGCCCTGAGCGGCGGCTCCGGTGTCGGAAAATCGACCCTGATCGACCTGTTGCAGCGCCACCACGATCCGCAGTCCGGTCGGGTGTTGCTCGGTGAGGTCGATCTGCGGGAACTGGACCTGTTCCAGCTGCGTCGGCGGATTGCCGTGGTCAGCCAGGACATCGTGCTGTTTCGCGGCAGCCTCGCCGACAACCTGGCTTACGCTGTGCCGGACGCCAGTCGCGAAGCGATTACCGAAGTCGCGCGGCTGGCGCAGCTCGACAGCCTGATCGAGTCGTTGCCCGAAGGCCTCGACAGCCCTTTGGGCGAACGCGGCCAGCAGTTGTCCGGCGGGCAAAAACAACGCATCGCCATTGCCCGGGCGCTGTTGCAGGACCCGTTGATTCTGGTGCTGGACGAAGCGACCTCGGCGGTCGACGAGGCCACTGAACGTGAAGTGATCGAGGCGATCGACCGACTGTTTGCCGGGCGTACGCGGATTCTGATCAGCCATCGTCCCTCGACCCTGGCCGATGCCGATCTGCGCTTTGAATTGCTGGACGGGGTGCTCACCTCAAAAACGGTGCAGCATGAAGCCTGAGCTGCGGATTGGCGTGGTGGACAGCGGTCACTCGGCAGCGCAACGGGTGCAAGTGGTTGCCGGTCGGCGGTTCTCGCTTCTTGAGGATGGGCTGGCGGAAAGTGAGTTACGCGATGACCCGCTTGGTCACGGTAGCGCAGTGATTGAGGCCATCGGCCGACGGGCGCCTTCGGCGGTTTTTTGCGTGGCCCAGGTGTTCGACCAGCGCGGGGTCACCAGCGCCTTGCAGATCGCCACCGCGATTGACTGGCTGGTGGCGCAGGATGTGCGGTTGATCAATTTGAGCCTCGGTTTGCGGCAGGATCGCAGTCTGTTGCGTGAAGCCTGCGCGGCAGCGATGGCACGAGGTGTGTTGCTCTGTGCATCCGCCCCGGCCCAGGGCGAAGGGGTGTTTCCGGCCAATTATCCGCAGGTGCTGCGGGTCACTGGTGATGCGCGTTGCGCCGAGCAGGAATGGTCGTGGCTCGACAGCGCCCAGGCGGACTTCGCCGCGTGTGTTCACGGCACCTACCCGGGGCAGTCCGGCGCGAGCCTCGGCTGTGCGGCATTGAGCGGGCACATCGCAAGCTTCCTCGTGGCAAACCCCGAGGCGAGCAACGAACAGGTGGTTGCCTGGCTGCGGGAGAATGCCCGTTATCGTGGTCCTGAACGGCGCGTTGGCGCATGACGGCGATTGTCATTCTGGGCGCCGGGCCTGCGGGGGCGGCGGTGGCCCTGGGGCTGCGACGGCTCGGGTACGCCGTGACGCTGGTCAGTGAATGGCGGCGGTTTGCCGCGCTGGAAGGGGTTTCCGTGCGGGTGCTGGATGCGTTGCGCGGTGCGGGGCTGCATCAAGCGTTGGCGGACGCGACGCTGCCTTCCCAGCGGCAGGTGTCCTGGAACGGTCGGCAGCATGCGCAGAACATCGAATTTCTACTGGATCGGCCGAGCTTTGATCGAGGCTTGCGCGAGGATTTGCGGCTGGCCGGTGTCGAGCTGATCGAAGGCCGGGTGCTGACGGTGCAGTCGTCGGCAGCGGGGCATCGAATCGACATTGAAGGGCGCGAAGCGCTGGTCGCGGATTTTCTGGTGGAGGCCCGTGGACGCCGGGCGCCGGTCCTCGGCAAAGGCCGGCGCGGGCCGGAGACGCTCAGCTTGCTCAATCGTTGGCAGGGCGCGCCGGGCGCCACCGCCAGCGCCGTGGAAAGCCTTCAGGACGGTTGGGCGTGGATGGCGCGGCGAGCCGACGGCCAGTGCTATTGGCAATGGACGGTGGACGTGGCCAGCGCCGAGCTGCCGGGCAAGGCCATGTTGCTCGATTACTGCCGTCAGCGGCGCCAGGGTTCGGCGGTGGCCCGGGCGTTTTTCGGGAATGAACCGGAAACCGATCTGCACCTGCATGCGCGCAGCAGCACGGCGATTTTGTCGTCACGGGTGTGCGGCGATCACTGGATTCGGGTCGGTGATGCGGCGATGGCGGTGGACCCGCTGTCGGGCAACGGCATCTTTCAATCATTGTCTTCGGCGTTGCAGGCTCCGACGGTGATCAATACGTTGTTGCGCAAACCAGAGCGGGCATTGCTGGCACAGCGTTTTCATCAGCAGCGGGTCGAGCAGTTGTTTTTGCGTTTTGCGCGGATTGGCCGGGACTTTTATGCCGATGAGCAGCGCTGGCCGGAGCAGCCGTTCTGGCAGGCGCGACGGCAATGGCCGGATGCACAAGTGGCCCATGCCGAGGCGGATTTTTCCTCGCTGAGGATTGAGCGAGCGCCGGTGTTGCGTGATGGTTTTGTGGATGAGGCCGAGGTGGTGATTACGGCGGATCAGCCACTGGGGATCTGGCATGTGCAAGGGGTTGAGCTGGCGCCGTTGGTGCGACGGTTGCGCAGCGCGCCGGCCGAGCAGGTGCTGGCCGGGCTGACGGTGGAACAGGGGAGGATGGTTCGCGGTTGGTTGTTGGCTCAGGGGTATAAGCCCTGATAGTTGAGGCGCCCGAGAGGGCGCCGCTATTACAACTTGATCAACACCGACTTCAACTCGGTGTAATGCTCGATCGCCGCATACCCCATCTCACGTCCGACCCCCGACATCTTGTAGCCGCCAAACGGCAGTGCCGGGTCCAGGGCGCTGTGGCAGTTGACCCATACTGAACCTGATTTGATTCGCGGAATCATCCGGTGCACCGCCGCCAGATCATTCGACCAGATACTCGCCCCCAGCCCATAAGGGCTGTCATTGGCCATGCGCAACGCATCGGCTTCATCATCGAACGGAATCGCCACCAGCACCGGGCCGAAGATTTCCTCCTGCACCAATGAGTGCCGCTGATCGACGTCGACGATCACCGTCGGTTTGACGAAATACCCCGGCCCGAATTGCTCACCGCCGCAGGCGATGGTCGCGCCGCTTTCCCGGCCCATTTCGATGTAGCGGTAAACCCGTTCCTGTTGACGCGCGGAGATCAACGGGCCCATTTCAACACTCGGGTCCAGGCCGTTGCCCAGCTTCATGGCGTTGGCAATGTCGCTGATGTCCGCCACCACGTTGTCGAAATGCTTGCGCTGTACATACAGCCGGGAGCCGGCGCAGCAGACCTGGCCCTGGTTGAAGAAAATCGCGCTGGCGGCACCCGCGGCGGCGGTCTTGAGGTCGGCATCGGCCATGACGATGGTCGGCGACTTGCCGCCCAGTTCCAGGGTGACCCGGGTCATGGAGTCCATGGCGATTTTGCCGATCTGCTTGCCCACGGCGGTGGAGCCGGTGAAGGTCAGTTTGTCGACCAGCGGGTTGTGGGTCAGGGCGGAGCCCGCGGTGATGCCGGTGCCGGTGACCACGTTGAACACACCCTCGGGGTAACCGGCTTCGAGCACCAGTTCGGCGAGTTTCAGGGCGGTCAGCGGGGTTTCGTCGGCGGGTTTGAGCACCACGGTGCAACCGGTGGCCAGGGCCGGGCCGAGTTTCCAGCAGGCCAGCAGCAGCGGGAAGTTCCAGGCGACGATGGCGCCGACCACACCCACCGCTTCGCGACGGATGAAACTGTGGAACTGATCGTCGGGCATCAGCGGCAACGACACGTCAACGCTGGAGCCTTCGATCTTGGTCGCCCAGCCGGCCATGTAGCGCAGGAAATCGATGGACAACTGCACGTCCATCACTTGGGCCACGGCCGCGCTTTTACCGTTGTTCAGGCATTCGAGTTGCGCCAGCAGTTCGGCGTCGCGCTGCATCAGGTCGGCGAGTTTCCACAACAGGTTTTGCCGCTCCCGGGGGCGAGTGCGGGTCCAGGGCGAATCGTCGAAGGCCTGGCGGGCGGCAAGCACCGCGCGGTCGACATCCTCGGGCGTGGCCCGTGGCACTGAGCACAGCACCTCGCCGGTGGCCGGGTTGTGCAGGGGCATGGTCTGGCCGTCGGCGGCCTCGACCCAGTCACCTCCAATGAGCATGCGCGGTGCGCGCTGGATGAACGCCGAGGTGGCGGGAAGCAAATAAGGGAGGGGCATGGCAAGACCTCTTGTTGTGCGGGAAAACGGGAGCTTGCTCACTGTTTGGCAATGGCTGTGCCAAGTGTCGGGAAGGGGCTGATCGCCCAGTGTCGGCGGGGTTTTGAGTGATGCGAGGGGGCGGGCGACTCGCTTGGAGGTGTCGCAAATCGCGACAGCCCGATGAGACGACGAGCAACCTGTCACAGTCTTGAGACACCCGCTATTGAGGACTAGAATTTTCAGGCTAAAGGGTGAAATGACGGAGCATTTGCCCGGCATCCATCTGGCGTGAGGGAGGTAGCGATGTTTCTATCACCCCTGGAAATCCAAAACATCATCGAGCAAAGTTTTCTGCCCGCCGTGTGCACCTGCAGCATGGAGGCAGACCAGTTTCTGACGATTCGGGTCTGCGATTGCATGACCGGCAAAGTGGATCTGGTGGCTACTCACGTACCGGTATGGACACTGGACAGCCCCCATGCGATTGCATCGCTGGTGGCTGATATGCGGTTGGAAATCGAGGCTCACAAAGGCGTTCACCCGACGTTCTACAGCTGAACCGATGTCACGCCGCACCCGTCGGTGGTGCGGCGTGCGTCCGTCGTGTCATGACGGGATTTTTTGAGAAATCTCCTCGAACGTGTCGCTATCTACAGCGGCCAGCAATCTTCTTCCATCCTTGAGTGTGGCCAGAAAGGTTACCTCGGTTTCCTTGCCTGCCAACATGAAGCCGGCAAACGCGCCGATCGGCCCCAGCAACATGGCCCCCGCCACGCCGAAGCCGATGACATCCTTGATGTTGTTGATCGAATCCTCGTTAGCCACTTCTACGCTCTTGAACAATGAGAGCGGGAGGGTGATGCCGGGCCACGGGTGAAGCGACGTTCTGAGCGTGAAAACGCCGTCTCGGTACTCTCCATCACCCTGCAGAAAGTCCCCCGCCAGGACCGTTATGCTTGCCATGTTCTTACCCTCTGACTGGCAATCGGTGAACCCCCATTTCGCGCCTGCACCGGAGCATCGTCAATCGCCGGGCGATGAAGTGTTCCGGTCGCGGGCATCTATGCTTGTCTCACACTGCAACAGGTGTCGCGATATTAGACGCGGGCGATCTCGTTCAGACGCGCTCAATAGCCAGTGTTTTAACGTAACTAATTGAATTTTATGGTGATCGTTAAGCTGGCACGCTCCGTGTATTGCTCATCGCAGACGTTTCTCTTGCCTCCGTCAGCGGATCAAAGCCGACGGCAGAAACCATAAAAACGATAAGCCACAACAATAAGAAAGCACCGTGCGAGGTTCGACGTTGATGAAGAGAAAACTCCGATCAGGCATGAGCGCCAGTCTGCTGGCCGTGGCCGCCTGTATGGCGCTGCACTCACCCCATAGCCTGGCAGCCCGCGACGCCCAGACCATCCTCAAGGAAACCTGTCAGGGCTGTCACACCCCCGAAGCCGATAACGCCCTGAGCCGCATCAGCCACCAGCGCAAAACTCCGGAAGGCTGGCTGATGAGCATCGCCCGGATGCAGACCATGCACGGTTTGCAGATCAGCGATGACGACCGCCGGACACTGGTCAAATACCTGGCCGACACCCAAGGCCTGGCGCCGAGCGAGACCGATGGTGTGCGTTATGCGCTGGAGCGGCGGCTCAATACCGTCGAGAAGTTTGACGACCAGACCAGCCAGATGTGCGGTCGTTGCCACTCCGGAGCGCGGGTGGCCCTGCAACGCCGTCCGGCACAGGAATGGGAGCGTCTGGTGAACTTCCACCTCGGCCAATGGCCGTCGCTGGAGTACCAGGCGCTGGCGCGGGATCGTGACTGGTTTGATATCGCCCGCAAAGACATGGTGCCGCTGTTGGCCAAGCGTTATCCGCTGGACAACCCAGCCTGGAAAAAATGGCTGAGCAGCGCGCCGAAAGCCCAGACGCTGGTGGGTGACTGGAGCTTCAGCGGCCATTTGCCGGGTAAAGGTGAATTGGCCGGGGTGATGAGCGTGACCGCCGACGGCAACGATACCTTCAAGGTCAGCGTCAAGGGCCAATACGCCGACGGCACACCGTTCAACGGTGACGGCAGCGCAATTCTCTACACCGGCTATGAATGGCGCGGCAACGTGACCATCGACGGCGTGACCATGCGCCAGGTGTTCGCCGCCCAAGGTAATGCGATGCAGGGGAGGATGTTCGAGGCCGAGCACGACGAGCGCGGTCTGGACTTTGTCGCCGCCAAACAGGGTTCCCCGCGTTTGCTGGCGGTGCAGCCGGGTTATCTGAAGGCGGGCGTCGAGACGCAGGTGACACTGGTCGGCAGTGGCCTCACCGGCAAACCGAACTTCGGCAAAGGCGTGGAAGTGCTCGAAGTCGTCGAACAGAGCCCGGAGCGGATCACGGTCAAGCTCAAGGCCGCCGCCAATGCCCAGCCGGGCCTGCGCGCGGTGACGGTTGGCAACCTGAAAGGCCCGACCCTGTCGGTCTACAGCAAGATCGAATCGGTCAAAGTGGTGCCGGAATTCTCGGTGGCGCGGATCGGCGAGGGCGGTGGTTCCACGCCGAAAGTCCAGGGCCGCTTCGATGCCGAAGCCTGGGGCAAGGGCGCTGACGGCAAGCCGTATCGCATCGGCGTGTTCCCGGCGCAGTGGAAAGTCGAAGCCTTCGACGACCGCGCCAGGGAAGACGAAGACGTCAAGTTTGCCGGCACCATGCAGGCCGACGCGGGCGTGTTCACCCCGGGCGATGCCGGGCCGAACCCGGCGCGCAAAATGTCCACCAACAATGCCGGCAACCTCAAGGTGATCGCCGCCGTCGACGACGCAGGGAAATCCCTGACCGGTGAAGGCCACATGATCGTCACCGTGCAACGCTGGAACAATCCACCCATTCCGTGATTTTGCTGACCCATACGGTTTCAGACACTTTTTTGGAATGACCGCAGACCCCGTAAGACGGGGCTTGCACAGGAGGTTTGCCATGGGCGCTATCTTGAATCTGGTCGAGCGGAATCTGCACGAAGTGCACGTCGACGCCGACCGCATGTTGTTTCACATTCCCAGCAGTTCGCTGTTCGCCAGCGATGAGCTGACCGGCACCATCATTGATACCTTGCGCGGTCCCGGCTGTTCCTCGGACGAGCTGATCCAGCGCTTGGCCGCACGCTTCAACGGCGAAGAAATCACCGAGACCCTGCGTGAGTTGATCTCGCTGGAGCTGGTCAGCGACGGTTCGCCACTGACCCCGGACATCGGCACCAAGCGGGTCGAGCGCACCGCGATCAATACCGTGGTGCTCAACGTCAATACCGGCTGCAATCTGAGCTGCACCTACTGCTACAAGGAAGACCTGGACAAACCGTCGGCCGGCAAGAAAATGGACGTCGAAACTGCGGTCGCGTCGGTGGAAATGCTGCTGCGCGAATCCCCGGACGAAGAACGTTTCACCGTGGTGTTCTTCGGGGGGGAACCGCTGAGCAATCGCAAGTTGATCGAGTACATGGTCGACTACTGTGAAAAGCGCTTTGCCGAGGCGGGCAAGTTCGTCGAGTTCGTCATGACCACCAACGCCACGCTGCTCACCGAAGAGACCGTGGACTACCTCAACGCTCACCGTTTCGGTTTGTCAGTCAGTATCGACGGGCCGAAAACCGTGCACGACCGCAACCGCATCACCGTGGGCGGGCAGGGCACCTACGACGTGGTGCGGCGCAAGGCCGAAATGCTGCTGTCGCGCTACAACAGCCGCCCGGTAGGCGCGCGGGTGACCCTGACCACCGGCGTCACCGACGTCGAGACCATCTGGGATCACCTGTTCAACGAGCTGGGTTTTGCCGAAGTCGGGTTTGCCCCGGTGACCTCCGGCGACATCAGCACCTTCAACCTGTCCAGCGACGAACTGATCGAAGTTTTCGCCAACATGAAGAAGCTCGGTCGGCGGTATCTGGAAGCGGCGCTGGAGCATCGCAACATCGGCTTCTCCAACCTGCACCAGTTGATCACCGACATCCATGAAGGCCACAAAAAAGCCCTGCCGTGCGGCGCGGGCCTGAAGATGCTGGCGGTGGACCACAAGGGCGAATTGAACCTGTGCCATCGCTTCACCGGTTCGAGCCTGCCGACCTTCGGCAATGTGCACAGCGGCGTGAAGCAGGTCGAGTTGAACGACTTCCTGTCACAACGCCTGGACCGCACCAACACCGGTTGCGAGGACTGCCAGATCCGTAATCTCTGCTCCGGCGGCTGTTACCACGAGAGTTACGCCCGCTACGGCGACCCGACGCACCCGACCTATCACTACTGCGAACTGATGCGTGACTGGGTCGACTTCGGCATCGAGGTCTACACCCGGATCATGGCTCACAACCCTGCGTTTATCAGCAGTTACATCACTCCGCGCAAGGCTCACTGACATGAAACATCTCAAGGCAATCAATAACAAAGCGTTGAAGCTGGATCAGGCCGCGGATGAAAACCGCATCGAAGAAGTGGTGGCGATGAGTTCCGTTGCCGGCTGCGCTTCGACCACCGACCCGGGTTGGGAGATCGACGCCTTTGGTGGTGTGTCTTCGCTGTGCCAGCCGATGGAAGCTGACCTGTATGGCTGCTCCGACCCGTGCTGGTGGCCGGCCCAGGTGCCGGACATGATGAGCACCTACCCGGACTGGAACAAGGATGCCCAGGCGTCCAACGAAAACTGGCGCAACCTCGGCACTGTCTTTCCAAAAGACAAATGATCGAACAGAAGAAGGATTCCAGCATGCTGCGTATTAAAGCTTGCGGCCTCGCCGCGTTTGCCGTCCTGAACGTCTGCTCGCTCGCCGTTCTGGCCGATGAAAACACCGCTTTGCAAGAGGGTCACGAGTACATGTTGACCACCAATTACCCGAACAATCTGCACGTCATCGACCTGGCGACGGACACGTTGTTCAAGACCTGCAAAATGCCGGACGCCTTCGGCCCTGGCACTGTGCAGCTGTCGCTGGATCGCAAGACCGCTTACGTATTGAACAACCACTATGCGGATGTCTACGGCGTCGAGCTGGACAGCTGCAAGCAGGTATTCCACGCCAGCATCACCCAGAAACCGGGGGAGAAAGCACGCTCGATGTTTGCCTTTACCCTCAGCCACGACGGCAAGGAACTGTTCACCATCGCCAACCCGACGCTGATGCTCAACGATCGCTACGAAGTGCAGCAGCCGCGTCTCGATGTGTACGCGACCGACGCCGGCATGGACGCCAAACCCGTGCGCAGTTTCCCGGCGCCACGGCAGTTGACCATCATGCAGAGCGGTGACGACGGCACGTTGTATGTGGCAGGCGCGGATGTTTACAAGGTTAATGTGGACACCGGCAAGTTCGACGTGCTGATCCCCAGCCGTCACTGGAAACGCCCGAACTACGCCGCGCCGGACGTGCTCTATGTGTGGAACCAGCAGACCTATCGACATAACTTCTCGCTGCTCTATACCACCGCGAAATTCAAGGACAAGAAGCAGGATCCATTGACCGCCGAGTACCTCTACGGGCTGTTCAGCATCGACCTGAAAACCGGCAAGACTGAAACCACCGACTTCGGCCCGCTGACGGAAATCTACTTCAGCGGCATGCGCTCGCCCAAGGACCCGAACCTGATGTTCGGCGTGCTCAATCGCTTGGCCAAGTACGACATCAAGCAGAAGAAAATGCTGCAGGCGGCGACGCTTGATCACTCCTACTACTGCATTTCCTTCAACAAGGATGGCAGCAAGATCTACCTGGCCGGGACGTTCAACGATGTGGCGATTTTCGATGCCGACAGCCTGAAGCAGATCGGCAGCGTCAAATTGCCGGGTGGGGATATGGCGATTACCACGGCGCAGGTGTTTGTTCGGTAACTGCGGCGCCTGAGCGGACGCCTTCGCGGGCAAGCCCGCTCCCACAGTGATCTTCAGCGTGATCACTATTGTGTGAACATCACTGAACCCTGTGGGAGCGGGCTTGCCCGCGAAGAGGCCCTCAAGAACACCGCAGCAGCATCAAGCCTCAGGCACCGGACAGCTCAAATCCCCTTCCTTACACTTCAAGTAAGTCTTGAACGCTTCGACCCGCGCCTTGGTCAGCGCCGTGATGCAGTTGCTGTAGATCAGCGGATACACGCTGCCGCCCTCCACCCCGGACGCCGAGAACTTGCACTCGGCATCGCGAAACGCAATCCATGAGCGCTGGGCACCGACCAGCAGTTTCTTGGTGTCGGGGCTGTCCTTCAATCGTGTGGTGATCTGCTGGTAAAGCGCATTCAGCTCCTTGTCGGCCGCCTTGTTCTGCTGCGCCGCACACTGATTCATCGTCGTCTGGTCGGTGGCGTTGTCGCAGTCGACGGCATGCGCAAGGGGAGTGAACAGCAGCGGCGTCAGTGCAAGGAGCAAACGTGGGGGCATGGTGGGCTCGCGGTGGTAATGGAAAGTTGACGTGCAGTGTAGCGGGGTGGCGCCAGTCCACAAATCGGCTTGCCGCCCCTCACGTGCAACCAGAACTTATGGCCGGAACCGAGGCCGAATACTTCAGGCACGCTTGATTGCGGCACCCGTTTGATACAACTTTTAGGGTGGTCTTATGGTCTTTACAGGCCTACTGTTCAATACAGGAGGTGACTTATGAACCCAGCATCAGATCGCATCGAAAGGAAGATCCTGCTCAAGACCCCGCGCTCGCAGGTCTGGCGCGTGCTGGCCAATGCCGAGGCCTTCGGGCAATGGTTCGGCGTGGCACTCGAAGGTAAACGCTTTGTTGCCGGCGAGTGGACACAGGGGCAGATCACGTACCCTGGTTATGAGCACTTGTTGTGGAATGTACTGGTGGAGCGGGTCGAGCCGGAGCGGGTGTTTTCGTTTCGCTGGCACCCGTATGCGGTGGAACCGGAAGTCGATTACTCCCAGGAGCCCACCACGCTGGTGAAGTTCGAACTCCAGGATATGGACGATGGCACGCTGTTGACGGTCGTCGAGTCCGGTTTCGATCACATTCCCCAGTCGCGCAGGCTCAAGGCGTTCCGCATGGATAGTCGTGGCTGGGATGAGCAGATGAACAACATCGAACAGTTTCTGGCAGAAATCACCAAGCCCCACGAGCGTCAGGGAGGCTAATGGCTGCAGGCCACGGAACTCGTGGCTTCAGAGCATGATGGCGGACACGTCTAAGGGTTTTCGGAAGGGTAGCTATAGCGAATGTCTTACACGCGGTAGTAGCTATGTCGTCTATTGCGGATTGGATCCGAAGCGTAATCTGGCTCCATCAACTGAAGCACAGGAAGTGCTCCAGGGTCACGGATGATCGACCATAAGCAAGGATCGCTGCCGACAGGGAGTCGATATGGTCTTGGGAAAACCCGCTTCGGCGGGTTTTTTTTCGTCTTGAGAAAACTTCAACCTGATTCCCTACAAGGGCAGGTTCAGGTGTCGAGTGGTCAATGGCTTACACGCAGTCGGTGGTATGTCGTCTTTTGATGCTTCACCGACATGTTTAATCTGGATCCATCAACTGAAGCACAGGACGTGCTCAGGATCACGGATGATCGACCATACGCCAGGATGGCTGCCGACAGGATGTCGCAATGGTCTTGAGAAACCCGCTTCGGCGGGTTTTTTTTCGTCTGCAGAAAACGACCGGGCTGCGGGGGCGATAGCTCCCGCAGCCATTTCTTTCACTGGAGGCCGAGTTTCGCCGCTGCACGCTCGGTGATTTCCGAGCGTAATTTCAACGAGTCGGCAGCGCGTTTACGGGCTTCCTGGAGCACGCTGACCGGAGCTGTCTCGGGGTTCCCTGAAGCAAACGGTGGTGCCGGGGCGTATTCCAGTTGCAGCTGCACCAGTTGCGCGGTGTCCTTATCGAACAATTCAGCGGCCAGGGTCAGGGCAAAATCGATACCCGCGGTAATCCCGCCACCGGTCAGAAGATTGCCGTCGCGCACCACCCGATCCTTCACCGGGGTCGCCCCCAACAGCCCGAGCAATTCGTGATACGCCCAATGAGTGGTGGCGCGCTTGCCCTTGAGCAACCCCGCCGCGCCAAGCACCAAGGCGCCGGTGCAGACCGAGGTGACATACCGCGCCGTGGCGGCCTGAGTCTTGATGAAGGCCAGGGTTTGCTCATCCTCCATCAACGGCCCGACCCCGCCGCCACCGGGAATGCAGATCACATCCAGCGGCGGACAATCGTCGAAGGTGATGGTCGGTTTCAACACCAGCCCGGTACTCGCGGTGACCGGCACCAGATCCTTCCAGATCAGATGCACCTTCACATCCGGCAGCGAGGCCAACACGTCATAAGGCCCGGTCAGGTCCAGTTGTTGAACCTGTGGAAACAACAGAAAACCGATCTGCAACGTCATGGCGTTTTTTCTCCTGATTGGGGTGGACGACTTCACTGTAGGCTCGTAGGATCTGGCGCATACGCCAATAACCCCACGAATTACGCCAAACATGCCGAACAACCCGAAAACCATCCATGTGCTGGCCTTTGCCAACGCGCAACTGCTCGACGTCACTGGCCCCTTGCAGGTGTTCGCCTCGGCCAATGACATTGCCCGCCAGCAAGGTTTGCCGCCACCCTATGCGCCGTCGGTGATTGCCAGCGGTGGCGGGGCGGTGATGTCGTCGGCGGGGTTGGCGCTGTTGGCGGAGCCGCTGCCGGATGGGGGCAGCGACACCTTGATCATTGCCGGTGGCTGGGGTGTTTACGCAGCGGCACAGGACGAGTCGCTGGTGGCTTGGGTACGTGAGCATGCGATCGGGTGCCGGCGGGTGGCGTCGGTATGCACCGGGGCGTTTTTACTGGCGGCCAGCGGTTGGCTCGACGGTCGACGGGTGGTGACACACTGGACCCGCTGCGAGCAATTGGCACACCAGCATCCCAAACTGCAGGTCGAACCCAACCCGATCTTCATCAATGACGGCCCGGTCTGGACCTCGGCCGGGGTCACCGCGGGCATCGACCTGGCCCTGGCCATGGTCGAACAAGACCTCGGCCGGACCATGGCCCTGGATGTCGCCCGGCAATTGGTGGTGTTTCTCAAGCGTCCGGGGGGGCAGTCGCAGTTCAGCGTGACCTTGTCTTTGCAAAAGGAAGGCAACCGATTCGACGAGCTTCACGCCTGGATCAGCGAAAACCTCACTAAAGACCTTGGCATCCCGACCTTGGCCTTGCAGGCCGGCATGAGCGAACGCAGCTTCGTCCGTCACTACCGCGCCGACACCGGCCAGACCCCGGCCCGAGCCATCGAACTGATTCGGGTCGAGACCGCGCGACGGCTGCTCAGCGACACCGGCGTACCGATCAAACGGGTCGCGGTGCAATGCGGGTTTGGCAGCGAAGAGACCCTGCGCCGCAGTTTTCTGCGGGCCATGGGCGTGACACCGCAAGCCTATCGCGAGCGGTTTTCCGTCAGCCCTTCAGCAGATCCAGTAATGCCTTGAGCGTCGCCTCGGGCGCTTCCTCGGGAATGTTATGCCCGATGCCCGTCAGCACTCGGCGTTCATAAGGGCCGGTCAACGGCTGATTCAGATCGACCTGAGGTCTTGCTTCTCAGGCTTCCACGTCCGCCACCTGGTTGAAATACTTCGACCGATCCGGCGTAAATGTCACGACCATTTTGGTCCGGGAACAGGTCAGTGCCCGTTCCGCGCTCAGATCAATATCCAGATCTTCCCCGCGCAACCCCTGCCATTGGGCGAGGTATTTGAGGGAGCCGTATTTTTCGAGTTTCTTCAGGCTGCGGCTGACACCACCTTTCCAACCCAGCACCGGGAGTTCGCCGGTGAGGCATTGGTGGGCGAGGTCGGGGAAGCGGGCGGCGCGCTGACGGCCGATTTCCCAGCATTTGATCAAGCCTTTGTCGGGGCCTTCCCACAGTTCAGTCCGGTTCAGGCCCGATCGGAGTGGGGTATCAATGCTGCGATGGATGCGCTGGGTCATTCTGGTTCCTTGAATTCGGGTTTTGTTGGACAGCTCCGCTGTGCCCGTTGAGCGTGGATGGTAGGGATGGATGCAGGTGCTGGCAACAAGGTATTTCCGGATGTAGGAAAGAGTTACTGCTTATTGATTGGGCGGGTTTGTTTGGCGTTTGTAGGGAGTTGGCCTACACGATCCTGTGGTGAGAGGGCTTGCTCCCGTTCGGCTGCGCAGCAGTCGTAAAGCCAGGAAACACAGTGTTTCTGGAGGTCTGTGGTCGAACATTCAGGGGGGCGCTGCGCACCCCGACGGGAGCAAGCTCCCTCGCCACAGGTCGTCAGTAGTGTCAGGCGGAGGGTGTTTAAGTTCATTGCTTGTAAGCTTGGATCCTACAAAAAGCGTCGTAAAAGGGGACATTTCCGACGAGTTTTGGCGGTTGTAGGTTAGGAAAGGGAGCCGCTAGGCTTTGGGGGGCGTTGCAAATTCAGCGACCGGGTTTGGTCACCCGTGCAATGTCAGGCGTGCAAGCGCCAACGTGAGCATGTCGGCGCTTTTTCTTGTGCTTGTCGGTATGCTTCGCGGTGGGCTGTGCGCGGGGCACTTTCGAGTGCGCCGGGTGCCTGACTTCCCGGTTGGCCAACCTGCGTACCGCCCACCACCGACATTGCCGCCTATGTCGATGAATCGGGTGCTCGGAGCCTGCGCCACACAGCTGATCCATTGTGGGAGCGGGCTTGCTCGCGAAGGCGATTTCATATTCAACATTGAAGTCGCCTGACACCCCGCTTTCGCGAGCAAGCCCGCTCCCACAGTTGAACGGTGTGCATCTGTAGTAGCGAAGCAGGCGCCTCGGTCTCAAGGCTGCCAGACGTTTTTCTCCCCGCTCAGCTTCCTGTTCAGAAAGCTCGCCGCGCTGATCAGCGCCAGATGCGTCAATGCTTGCGGAGTGTTGCCCAGGTGTCGGGCGTGGCTGTCGAACTCTTCGGCGTACAACCCTAACGGGTTGGCATACTTCAGCAATTGCTCGAACTCCAGATGCGCCTTTTCTACCTGACCGGCCCGGGCCAGGCATTCGACGTACCAGAACGAGCAGGCGGCAAAGGCGCCTTCGGTGCCGGGCAGGCCGTCGATCTGGCTGTCGTCGTTGCGGTAGCGGTAGACCATGCCCGCGCGCACCAGGGTTTTCTCGATGGCCTCAAGGGTCGCAATCCAGCGCGGATCCTTGGCGCTGACGAAGCGCACCAGCGGCATCAGCAGCATCGAGCCATCGAGGCCGGTGCCGCCGATGTGTTGGACGAAATGCCCGCGTTCTTCGTTCCAGAAGTTGCTCCAGATATCGCTGTAGATCGCTTGACGGGTCTGGTCCCAACGGGCGAACGGGGCGGGCAGCGAGCGTTTGGAGGCCAGCCGGATGGCCCGATCCAGCGCCACCCAGCACATCAATCGCGAGTGCAGGAAATCATACTGCTCGCCGCGCATTTCCCAGATGCCGACGTCTTTTTGCTGCCAGGTTTCGCAGACCTGATCGACCACTTCCACGGTGTGTTTCCAGCCTTCGTGGGAGATCGCCTCACCGTACTTGTTGACCAGGTACACCGCGTCCAACAGCTCGCCGAAGATGTCGAGCTGGATTTGCTCGTAGGCCTGATTGCCGATGCGTACCGGCGTCGCGCCGCCATAGCCGGACAAGTGCGCCAGTTCGACTTCCGGCAACTCCTGGCGGCCATCGATGGCGTAGAGAATATTGAGTTTCATCGGTTTACCACGGCAATCACTGACCCTGCCGCGCAGCCAGCGCATGTAGGCGTTGGCTTCCCCGGCGAAGCCCAGGCGCATGAAGGCGTAGACGGTGAACGAGGCGTCGCGGATCCAGGTGTAGCGGTAGTCCCAGTTGCGTGCGCCGCCAGGTGTTTCCGGCAGGCCGAAGGTGGCGGCGGCGAGGATGGCGCCGTGTTTGCGCGAGGTCAGCAGCTTCAGCGCCAGGGCCGAGCGATTGACCATTTCCCGCCAGCGCCCGCGGTAATTGGACTGGCCGATCCAGTCGCGCCAGAACTTCAGAGTGCGCTCCAGGCACAGATCGGCGGCGCCTTCCTTGAAGCGCGGATCGTCAACGCCGCCGAGCAGAAACTCGGCGCTCTGGCCCTGCTCGAGGGTGAATTCGGTAATCGCTGCGTTGCCTTCGACGTGCAAGGGCTGATCCGAACACAGCTGCATGGGCGGCTGCCCGGAGGCCTCGAAATACACACTCTGACCACGCGCCCGGGCCTTGGTATGAGCCCGCGCATAGTCATGACGCAGGTTGCACAACATCTGAATCGTCGCTTGACCGCTGACCACGCGCACCCGACGCATCAACATCGGCCAATCATCCTCGCTGTCGCCGATGGGCAGCAGATCGGTGACTTCGACCACTGCATGATCGCTGAGCCAGCGGGTTTGCAGGACGTTGGTGTCGGGCAGGTAGATCTGCTCGCGGCGGGCGTCTGGCAGGTCCGGGGCCAGTTGGAAAATGCCGGCTTCGGGGCTGTCCAGTAGCGCGCAGAAGATCGACGGGCTATCGAATTCCGGCCAGCAGAAAAAATCCACGCTGCCCTTGTCGTTGACCAGCGCCGCGCTGCGCATGTCGCCAATGATGCCGTGGGCGTCGATGGCGCTTTGTCGTTCGGAATGATCAGCCATTGCGGTGGAACTCCGGGGACTGAGGGCCTAACCAGCTGACTGGTTTAAGCCGCGGAGAGTTCATTTGACGGCGAACCGGCCTTCACACTCAACCAATAATTCGACGCTTTCTCCCAGGCGGGATTTACCGGCGCAGACTAATTCGCGCCCCTTGCGGGTCGTCTTCCCATACAGACGATTTTTCGAGGTAAACGTGGTGACCAAGTTGACCCTGCTGTGTCTGCCGTATTCTGGCGCCAGTGCCATGGTCTACAGCCGTTGGCGACGCAAGTTGCCGCAGTGGCTGCAGTTGCAACCGGTGGAGCTGCCGGGGCGGGGCGCACGGTTCGGCGAACCGCTGCACACCGACATGCGCGCGCTGGCGATGCAATTGGCCAGGGAGTTGCGTTCGACGCTCAAGGCACCCTATGCACTGTTTGGCCATAGCTTGGGCGCCTTGCTCGCGTGTGAGCTGGCCCACGCCTTTCGTGCGTTGGGTTGCCCGGAGCCGGTGGCGCTGTTTGCCTCGGGAACGGCGGCGCCAACGATGCGCGCCGACTACGATCGCGGCTTTGCCGAGCCGAAAACCGATGCGCAGTTGATCGAGCAGCTACGCACCCTCAATGGCACCAGCGAAGAGGTGCTGGCCAATGAAGAGTTGATGAGCCTGACACTGCCGATTCTGCGCGCAGACTTTCTGTTGTGCGGTCGTTTTCAGCCGGTGCAGCGGCCCTTGCTCAAGTGCCCGGTGCATGTGCTGGGCGGCAAGGCTGACAAGGCCACCACCGAACAGCTGATCGGCTGGAGCAGGGAAACCCACGGCAGCTTTTCGGTGGACATGTTGGCCGGCGGGCACTTCTTCATTCATGAGCACGAAGCCAGGGTGCTGCGGGTGATCAAGGATCAGTTGGAGGTTCATCATCGGCGGCATGCCTTGGCGGTAACTGCCTGACCTGCTTTTCCTGTGGGAGCGGGCTTGCTCGCGAAGGCGTTGGATCAGCCAACTTCAATGTTGAATGACACACCGCTTTCGCGAGCAAGCCCGCTCCCACAGTAGATTTGTATTTGCCTGTTTTTCCTCGCTTCACCCTCCTTTCTGATACTTGTTCTCAAACGCTAATTTTTCCGGTCTGCATTCGTTTCATAGGGACGACGTGCCTTTGTGCTTCCTGCCTACTGATCCGGATGCTAAGAAATGAATGCTGAAGACTCCTTGAAACTTGCTCGCCGGTTTATCGGGTTGCCCCTGGAAAAGCGCCAGATGTTCCTTGCGGCCTTGCACAAGGAGGGCGTGGACTTCGCCCGTTTTCCGATTCCGCAAGGGGTCGAGGCCGAGGATCGGCAAGCGCTGTCCTACGCCCAGCAACGCATGTGGTTTCTCTGGCAACTGGACCCGCACAGCGGCGCCTACAATTTGCCGGGCGCGGTGCGCCTGACTGGGCAACTGAACCTGCCGGCCCTGGAGCAGGCGTTCGCCAGCCTGGTGGCGCGTCATGAAACCCTGCGCACGGTGTTCCAGCGCCAGGCCGACGAGTCCCTGCAACAGGCACCTGCCAGTTCGCCGTTGGTGATCGAGCAAATTGATTTCAGCGCGTTGCCGGCCCTTGAGCGCGAACAGGCCGTGGCCGAGGCCGCCCAACAGCAATCGTTGCTGCCGTTCGACCTTGCCGTTGGGCCGTTGCTGCGGGTCAAGCTGCTCAAACTCACCGAACAGGAGCACGTGCTGCTGCTGACCCTGCACCACATCGTGTCCGATGGCTGGTCGATGAACGTGTTGATCGACGAGTTCATCCGCTGCTACGACGCCCATGATGCCGGCGCGCAACCGCAGCTCGCGCCATTACCGATTCAATACAGCGACTATGCCTTGTGGCAACGCCGCTGGCTGGAAGCCGGGGAGCAGGCGCGGCAGCTGGAATACTGGCAAGCCCAATTGGGCTTCGAGCATCCGGTGCTGGAGCTGCCCACCGATCATCCGCGCCCGGCGATGCCCAGCTATCGCGGCACGCGTTATGAGTTCGGCGTCGACGGCCCACTGGCCGAGCAACTGCGAGCCACCGCGCAGAAGCACAACATCACCTTGTTCATGCTGTTGCTTGGCGCGTTCAACGCGTTGCTGCACCGTTACACCGGGCAGACCGACATCCGCGTCGGCGTGCCGATCGCCAACCGCAATCGCGGCGAAGTCGAAGGCCTGATCGGTTTCTTCGTCAACACCCAAGTGCTGCGCACCCGGCTCGACGGCCAGACCCGCGTGGCCGATTTGCTCAGTGATATCAAGGAAACCGCTCTCGGCGCCCAGGCCCATCAGGACTTGCCATTCGAGCGGCTGGTGGAAGCGTTGAAGCTGGAGCGCAGCCTCAGCCACACGCCGTTGTTCCAGGTGATGTACAACCATCAGCCGCAGGTGGCGGACATTTCCACGGTGACCACCGCCTCGGGCCTGGAACTGGGCGTGATCGAATGGGAAGGGCGCACCACCCAGTTCGACCTGACCCTGGACACCTATGAAAAGGCCGGCACACTGCATGCCGCGCTGACCTACGCCAATGACCTGTTCGATGCGCCGACCATCGAGCGCATGGCGCGGCACTGGGCCCATCTGCTGCACGGCATGGTCAGCGACAGCCAGCAGCGCATCAGCGATTTGCCGCTGCTTGAAACCGAGGAATACCAGCGCATCGTCCATGACTGGAACCGCGTTGACGAAGGTTTCGCCGATGATCTGTGCATCCATCAATTGATCGACCGCCAGGTCGCCGCCCAACCGGATGCGCTGGCGGCGACCTTCGCGGCCAAACAACTGACTTACGCCGAGCTCGACAGCCGCGCCAACCAACTCGCCCACAAGCTGATCGAGTTGGGCGTGGGCCCGGAAGTGCGGGTCGGCGTGGCGATGCAGCGTTCCGACAGCCTGCTGGTAGCGCTGCTGGCGGTGCTCAAGGCCGGCGGCGCTTATGTGCCATTGGACCCGGATTACCCGGCCGACCGCGTGGCCTACATGCTCGACGACAGCCGTGCGCTGGTGCTGCTGACCGAGCAGGCTGTTGCTAAAACATTGAGCGTCACGGCGGGCACTCAAGTGCTGTTGATGGACAACGTCGAGTCGTGGCTGGCGGATTATCCGCGCATCGCCCCGGTCACCCGTGTCACGCCGGATAACCTGGCCTACGTGATCTACACCTCCGGCTCCACCGGCAAGCCCAAAGGCGTGGCCATCGCCCATCGCAACGTGCTGGCGCTGATCGACTGGTCGCAATCGGTGTACAGCCGCGACGACATTCAGGGTGTGCTGGCTTCGACTTCGGTGTGTTTCGACCTGTCGGTATGGGAGCTGTTTGTCACCCTGGCCAACGGCGGCTCGCTGATCATCGCCCGCAACGCCCTGGAGTTGCCGCAATTGCCGGCCCGCGATCAGGTGCGCCTGATCAACACGGTGCCGTCGGCGATCAATGCGCTGCACAGTGCCGGGCAGATTCCGCCAGGCGTACGCATCATCAACCTGGCCGGTGAGCCGCTGAAGCAGTCGCTGGTCGACGGGCTTTACGGGCAGTCGACCGTGGCGCATGTCTACGACCTTTACGGCCCGTCGGAAGACACCACCTATTCCACCTGGACCCGTCGCCAGTCCGGCGGCAGCGCCAACATCGGCCGGCCGCTCAAACACACCGCCAGCTATTTGCTCGACGCCGATTTGCAACCGGTGCCGCAGGGCGTATCGGCTGAGCTGTACCTGGCCGGCGCGGGCATCACCCGGGGTTACCTGGCGCGACCGGGCATGACTGCCGAGAAGTACGTGCCGAACCCGTTTGCCAGCAACGGCGAGCGTCTGTATCGCACCGGTGATCTGACCCGCTATCAGGTCGACGGCGCGTTGCAATACGTCGGTCGCATCGACCATCAGGTCAAGGTTCGTGGTTTCCGCATCGAGCTGGGTGAAATCGAAGCACGGCTGTTGCAACAGGACGCGGTACGCGAACTGGCGGTGCTGGCCCAGGATGGCGCCAGTGGTCAGCAACTGGTCGCCTACATCGTGCCCGCCGATGCAGCGCTGTTCGCGGACAATGTCGATGCTCAAGCGAACCTGCGCGAAACCCTGAAAGCCGCGCTGCGCCAACATTTACCGGACTACATGGTCCCGGCTTATCTGCTGTTCCTCGAACAATTGCCGTTGACCCCCAACGGCAAGCTCGACCGCAAGGCCTTGCCAGCAGTCGACGGCACTCTGCAGCAACGTGAACACGTGGCGCCACGCACGGCGCTGGAAAAGTCGCTGGCAACGATCTGGCAAGACATTCTGGCCATCGACAATGTCGGCCTGGAAGACAACTTCTTCGAGCTGGGCGGCGACTCCATTGTGTCGATGCAAGTGATCAGCCGCGCGCGTCAGGCGGGCATCCTGTTGAGCCCCAAAGACCTGTTCCAGTACCAGACCCTGCGCAGCCTGGCGCAAGTGGCCCGCAACGGCGAGCAGAAGCTGATCGATCAAGGTCCGGCGGTTGGCGCGGTGGCCCTGGCGCCGGTGCAGCACTGGTTCTTCGAGCAAGCCATTCCTGAGCGTCATCACTGGAACCAGTCGCTGCTGCTGGTGCCGCGTGAAGCGCTGGATGCCGGGGCGCTGGATCAGGCGTTGGCGCAGTTGCTCCAGCATCACGACGGCTTGCGTCTGCGTTATCAACAGACCGACGCCGGTTGGCAGCAGGCTTATGGCGCAGCGTCTGTTGAGTCGGTGTTGTGGCAACGCTCGGCGCAATCGCTCGAAGAGCTGAATGCGTTGTGCGACGAAGCCCAGCGCAGTCTTGATCTGGGCAACGGCCCGTTGCTGCGAGCGTTGTCGGTGGACGTGGCCGACGGCGCTCAGCGGCTGCTGCTGGTGATTCACCACTTGGCGGTGGACGGTGTGTCGTGGCGGGTATTGCTGGAAGATCTGCAGCAGTTCTATCGCCAGGCACGCGACGGCTCGACGCTGACGACGGCGGCGAAAACCAGTTCATACCAGCGCTGGGTGGCGCGTCTGCAAAGCCACCTGCCAACGTTCCACAACAGTGTCGATTATTGGCAGGCGCAACTGGGCGATGCGCCGCAAACCGACTTGCCGTGCGACCGCCCTGACGGCGCACTGCAAAACCGTTTCGAGCAGAAAGTCGAACTGAGCTTCGATGCCGAACAAACCCGCAAACTGCTGCAACAGGCGCCGGCGGCTTATCGCACTCAGGTCAATGATTTGCTGCTGACCGCGTTGGCGCGGGCCGTGTGCCGCTGGACCGGGCAGGGCAGCACGTTGATCCAGCTCGAAGGACATGGCCGTGAAGACCTGTTCGACGACATCGATTTGACCCGCACCGTGGGCTGGTTCACCAGTCTGTTCCCGGTCAACCTGAGCCCGGCCGGCGACCTCGGCGCATCGATCAAAACGGTCAAGGAGCAACTGCGCGCGGTGCCGGACAAAGGACTGGGCTACGGCGTGCTGCGCTATTTGGCCGACTCGCAGGTTGGCGCCGCACTGGCAGCCATGCCGCAACCGCGCATCACCTTCAACTACCTGGGGCAGTTCGACCGTCAGTTCGACGAAGCGGCGTTGTTTGTGCCGTCCAGCGAAGGCAGCGGCGCGGCCCAGGATCCGTCGGCACCGTTGGCCAACTGGCTGACGGTCGAAGGCCAGGTGTACGGCGGCGAGCTGTCGATGAGCTGGGGCTTCAGCCGCGAGATGTTCGACACCGTGACCATCCAGCAGCTGGTTGATCAATACGCTGTTGAACTCAACGCATTGATCGAGCATTGCTGCACCCTTGAGGTGCCACAGGCCACACCGTCGGACTTCCCGCTGGCGCGCATCACCCAGGCGCAACTCGATGCATTGCCGGTGGCCATCGGCCAACTCGACGACCTCTATCCGCTGTCGCCGATGCAACAGGGGCTGTTGTTCCACACCCTGTATGAACAGGCGGCGGGTGAATACATCAATCAGTTGCGGGTGGATGTGCAAGGCCTCGAACCGGAGCGTTTCCGCACCGCTTGGCAGGCCACGGTCGATGCTCAGGACATCTTGCGCACAGGTTTTGTCTGGCAAGGCGAGCTGGAACATCCGGTGCAGATCGTCCACAAGCAGGTGCAGTTGCCGTTCACCGTGCTCGACTGGCGTGAGCGTGACGATCAGCTTCAGGCCTTGAGTGAACTGGCCGATGCCGAGCGCCAACAAGGGTTCGACCTGAGCCAGGCGCCATTGCTGCGACTGGTGCTGGTGCACACCGCAGCCGATCGCTGGCAGCTGATTTACACCCATCACCACATCCTGATGGATGGCTGGAGCAACTCGCAGTTGCTCGGCGAAGTCTTGCAGCGTTACAGCGGTCGCGTACCGATGGCCACCGGCGGGCGCTATCGCGATTACATCGGTTGGTTGCAGCGTCAGGATGTACAACTGAGCCAGGATTTCTGGCGCGAGCCATTGGCCTCCTTGCAAGAGCCGACCCGACTGGCGCGTGTGCTGTCCGGCAACGAAACCCTGAGCGGGCATGGCGATCACTTCCAGACCCTGGACATCAGTCGCACCCAAGGCCTTGAAGCCTTTGCCCGGCAACAGAAAGTCACCCTCAACACCCTGGTGCAAGCCGCGTGGCTGCTGTTGTTGCAACGCTACACCGGTCACCCAACCGTGGTGTTCGGCGCCACGGTGGCCGGGCGACCGGCAGACTTGTCCGGCATCGAGCAAGCGGTCGGCTTGTTCATCAATACCTTGCCGGTGATCGGCACGCCGCGTCCGGACCAGAGCGTCGGCCGCTGGTTGCAAGCGGTACAGGCGCAAAACCTCAGCCTGCGCGAGTTCGAGAACACGCCGTTGGCGGACATTCAACGCTGGGCCGGGCAGGGCGGCGAAGCCCTGTTCGACAACATTCTGGTGTTCGAGAACTACCCGATTGCCCAGGCGCTGCAACAGGGCGCGGAGCAAGGCGTGGTGTTCGGCGACGTCGCCAACCTTGAGCAAACCCATTATCCGTTGAGCGTGGCCGTGACATTGGGCCAGACCCTGGCGCTGCATTACAGCTTCGACCGGGCGCATTTCTCCACACCTGCGATCGAACGCATCGGTGCACACCTGCTGCAACTGCTGGAGCAGTTCGCCGAGTCGGCCGCACGCAACCTCGGTGAAATCGCCCTGGCCAGCGCCGCCGAACGGGCGCAGCAACAGGCCAATAACCAGCCGCAGCCGTATCCGGTGAATGTCGCCGTGCACCAACGCATCGCCGAACTCGCCGCCCAACGCCCCGAGCGCACAGCAGTGATCTTCGCCGGTCAGCGGTTCAGCTATGGCGACATCGACCAACGCGCCAATCAGTTGGCCCACGCTTTGATCGCGCGGGGTGTCGGCCCGGAAAGCCGGGTCGGCGTGGCCTTGCCGCGCAGTGAAGGGGTGATCGTCGCGCTGCTGGCGGTGCTCAAGGCCGGCGGTGCCTATGTGCCGCTGGACACCAGTTACCCGCGCGAGCGTCTGGCTTATCTGATCGAGGATTCGGGGCTGGCGTTGTTGCTCAGCGATTCGTCGGTTTCTGCGCAGTTGCCGGTGGATGATGCGGTCCCGGTGCTGGAGCTCGACCGTCTCGATCTGCGCAGCCAATCCCTTACCGCACCCAAGGTGCCGCTCGATCCGCAGAACCTCGCTTACGTCATTTACACCTCCGGCTCCACCGGTAACCCCAAAGGCGTGAGCGTCGCCCATGGCCCGCTGGCGATGCATTGCCAGGCCATCGGCCAACGCTATGAAATGCGTGACAGCGACTGCGAATTCCACTTCATGTCCTTCGCCTTCGACGGCGCCCATGAGCGTTGGCTGACCAGCCTGACCCACGGCGCCTCGCTGCTGATTCGCGACGACAGCCTGTGGACCCCGGAACAGACCTACAACGCCATGCGCGAACACGGCGTGACGGTGGTGGCGTTCCCGCCGGTCTACCTGCAACAACTGGCCGAACACGCCGAGCGTGAAGGCCACCCGCCGAAGGTGCGGATCTACTGCTTCGGCGGTGATGCCGTGCCCAACGCCAGTTTCGAACGGGTCAAGCGTGCGCTCGATCCGGACTACATCATCAACGGCTACGGCCCGACCGAAACCGTGGTCACGCCGCTGATCTGGAAGGCCGGGCGCGACGTAGAGTGCGGCGCGGCCTACGCGCCGATCGGCAGTCGCATCGGTGACCGCAGCGCTTACGTGCTGGACGCCGACCTGAACCTGCTGCCCCAAGGCATGGCCGGTGAGCTGTACCTGGGCGGCACCGGCCTGGCCCGGGGTTACCTGAACCGTCCCGGGCTGACGGCGGAGCGCTTTGTCGCCGATCCGTTCAGCGCGGTCGGTGGCTTGCTGTACCGCACCGGCGACCTGGTGCGGCAGCGTGCCGATGGCACGTTCGATTACCTGGATCGCATCGACAATCAGGTGAAAATTCGCGGTTTCCGCATCGAACTGGGGGAAATCGAAGCGCGCTTGCAAACCCTCGACGGGGTACGCGAAGCGGTGGTGGTCGCCCAGGAAGGCACCGCTGGCAGCGGCAAGCGTCTGGTGGCTTATGTGGTCGCCGATGCACTCAACGCCGAGCGTGCTGATTTCGCCGACAGCCTGCGCGAGCAACTCAAAGTCGCGCTGCCGGCGCACATGGTCCCGGCGTATTTGCTGCTGCTTGAGCATCTGCCGCTGACCCCCAACGGCAAACTCGACCGCAAGAACCTGCCCAAGCCAGACGTCAGCCAATTGCAGCAAGCCTATGTGGCGCCGCAAAGCGTACTGGAGCAGCAACTGGCGACGATCTGGCAAGACGTGCTGAAACTCGATCAGGTTGGTTTGAGCGACAACTTCTTCGAACTGGGCGGCGATTCGATCATCTCGATCCAAGTGGTCAGCCGCGCCCGTCAGGCCGGCATCCGCTTCACCCCAAAAGACCTGTTCCAGCACCAGACCATCCAGGCACTGGCCACGGTGGCGCGGTTGGGTGAGCAGGCTCAGGTCATCGATCAAGGGCCGGTGACCGGCGAATTGGTGTTGTTGCCGGTGCAACAGGTGTTCTTCGAACAGACCATCCCCGAGCGTCAGCACTGGAACCAGGCGGTGATGCTCAAGCCGACGCAAACCCTCGACGCTGCGCTACTTGAGCAGGCGTTGGGCGCGCTGGTTACGCACCACGATGGCTTGCGCTTGAGCTTCGTCGAACAGGCCGAGGGCTGGCGGGCGCAGTACCGTGCGCCGGGCAGCCAGACCGAGGCGTTGCTCTGGGCGGTCGACGTCGCTGACGCCACGGCACTGGAAGCGGTGGCCAATGAAGCGCAACGCAGCCTGGACCTGCAACACGGGCCGCTGCTGCGCGCGGTGCTGGCGAACCTCGATGACGGCACTCAGCGCCTGTTGCTGGCGATCCACCATCTGGTGGTGGACGGCGTGTCGTGGCGGATTCTGTTTGACGATCTGCAAACCGCTTACCGTCAGCTGTTGAGCGGCGAGCCCCTGCAATTGCCGGCCAAAACCAGTGCGGCCAAGGTCTGGGCCGAGCACCTGCAAACCTACGCCCGCAGTGCTGAATTGCGCAGCGAACTGGCCTGGTGGCAACAGCAGTTACACGGCGCCGACGTGGCGTTGCCGGTGGACAATCCCGAGGGCGGGCAGCAGAACAAGCATGCACTGACGGTGCGCACGCAACTGAACAAGGAAGTGACCCGGCAACTGCTGCAAGACGCCCCGGCGGCGTATCGCACGCAGGTCAACGACCTGCTGCTGACCGCTCTGGCCCGCGTCATGGTGCGCTGGACCGGGACCGACAGCGCGTTGATCCAGCTCGAAGGTCATGGCCGTGAAGAGCTGTTCGACGGCGTTGACCTGACCCGCACCGTCGGCTGGTTCACCAGCCTGTACCCGGCGAAACTGACGCCGGTCGCTGACCTGGGCGGCTCGCTGAAACAGATCAAGGAACAGCTGCGCGCGGTCCCGAACAAGGGCCTCGGTTTTGGCGCGCTGGCCCATCTGGGTGACGACGCTGCACGTCAAATCCTCAGCCAATTGCCGGTGCCGTGCCTGACCTTCAACTACCTGGGCCAGTTTGACGGTAGCTTCACCGAAGCCGACGGCGCCTTGTTCGTACCGTGCAGTGACGCGGCCGGTGATGAACTGGATGCTCGTGCGCCATTGGCCAACCAGTTGGCCCTCAATGGTCAGGTGTATGGCGGTGAACTGAACCTGGGCTGGACCTTCAGCCGCGAACGGTTCAATGAGTCGACCATTCAGGCGCTGGCCGACGATTACGCTCAGGAACTACAAGCGCTGATCGCCCATTGCTGCCGGGCCGGGCAGCACGGCGTCACCCCGTCGGACTTCCCGCTGGCGCGCTTGAGCCAGGCGCAACTGGACGGCTTGCCGCTGGCACCGCAGTCGATCGAAGACCTGTATCCGCTGTCGCCGATGCAGCAGGGCATGTTGTTCCATGCCGTGTACCAGGAAACCACCGGCGATTACGTCAACCAGATTCGCCTGGATGTGGAAGGGCTCGACCCCGAGCGTTTCCATCAGGCCTGGCAAGCAGCGGTGGATGCCCACGACATTCTGCGCACACGCTTTGTCTGGCAGGGCGAACTGGAAAACCCGGTGCAGGTGGTCGGCAAACACGCGCAGATGCCTTACAGCCTGCATGATTTACGCGCCCATCCGCAGCGCGATCAGGCCTTGCAGACGCTCGCCGACACGGAACGCCAAGCCCTCAACTTGAGCGCACCGACCTTGTTGCGACTGGTGATTGCGCGCATCGACGACCACCGTCATCACCTGATCTACACCAACCATCACATCCTGATGGACGGCTGGAGCAACTCGCAGTTGCTCGGCGAAGTGCTGCAGCGTTACAGCGGCCAGTTCAACGGCGCTCACAGCGGACGTTACCGCGATTACATCGCCTGGCTGCAACGCCAGGACTCGGCCGCCAGCGAAGCGTTCTGGACCCCGGCGCTGCTGGCGCTGGAAGAGCCGACGCGCCTGGCCCAGACCGTCGCAGTGCCGCAAGCGTCTACCGAAACCCAAGGTTACGGCGATCACTTCCAGGTGCTGGAGGCCGATCAAACCCTGCGTCTGGGCGAGTTCGCCCGGGCCGCGAAAGTCACCGTCAATACGCTGGTGCAGGCGGCCTGGTTGCTGTTGCTGCAACGCTACACCGGCAAAACCACTGTGGCCTTCGGCGCGACGGTCGCTGGTCGTCCGGCGGACTTGCCGGGTGTCGAGCAGCAGATCGGGCTGTTCATCAACACCTTGCCGGTGATCGCCAGTCCACGGGCCGAGCAATCGCTTACTGGTTGGCTGCAAGCGGTGCAGGCGCAAAACCTGGCCTTGCGCGAGTTCGAACACACCGCGCTGTTCGATATCCAGCGCTGGGCCGGGCAGGGCGGTGAAGCGCTGTTCGACAACATTCTGGTGTTCGAGAACTACCCGATTGCCCAGGCCCTGGAGCAGGGCGCCCCGCAAGGGCTGCGTTTTGGTCCGGTGGCCAGTCAGGAGCAGACCAACTATCCGCTGACCCTGCTGGTGAGCCTCGACGCGCAACTGTCGCTGCACTTCAGTTATCAGCGCGGCAGTTTTGCGCCGGCGACGGTGAGGCGATTGGCGGCTCATTTGCAGCACTTGTTGAGCCAGATGATCGACGCCGGTGAACGCTGTCTCGGCGAGTTGTTGCTGCTGGATGAAACCGAGCAGCAACAAGTGTTGCTGGATTGGAACCCTGCTGACGAAGGTTTCTCCGATGATCTGTGCATCCATGAGCTGATCGCCAGGCAGGTCGCGGCCATGCCGGATGCGCTGGCGGTGACCTTCGCAACCAAGCAATTGACTTACGCCGAACTCGACAGCCGCGCCAACCAATTCGCCCACAAGCTGATCGAGTTGGGCGTGGGCCCGGAAGTGCGGGTCGGCGTGGCGATGCAGCGTTCCGACAGTCTGCTGGTGGCGTTGCTGGCGGTGCTCAAGGCCGGCGGTGCCTATGTGCCGTTGGACCCGGATTACCCGGCCGACCGCGTGGCCTACATGCTCGACGACAGCCGCGCGTTGGTGCTGCTGACCGAGCAGGCTGTTGCGGCAACATTGAGTATCGCTGCCGAGACACAAGTGTTGTTGATGGACAGCGCCGAGCCATGGCTGGCCACTTACCCAAGCAGCGCACCGGTGACCGGCGTCACGCCGGATAACCTGGCCTACGTGATCTACACCTCTGGTTCCACCGGCAAGCCCAAAGGCGTGGCCATCGCCCATCGCAACGTGCTGGCGCTGATCGACTGGTCGCAATCGGTGTACAGCCGCGACGATATTCAGGGCGTGTTGGCCTCGACATCGGTGTGTTTCGACCTGTCGGTGTGGGAGCTGTTTGTCACCCTGGCCAACGGCGGCTCGCTGATCATCGCCCGCAACGCCCTGGAGTTACCGCAATTGCCGGCCCGCGATCAGGTGCGCCTGATCAACAGCGTGCCGTCGGCAATCAATGCGCTGCACAGTGCCGGGCAGATTCCGCCGAGTGTGCGCATCATCAACCTCGCCGGTGAGCCGCTTAAACAGTCGCTGGTCGAAGCGCTGTATCAGCAGCCGACCATCGAGCACGTCTACGACCTTTACGGCCCGTCGGAAGACACCACCTATTCCACCTGGACCCGTCGCGAGGCGGGTGGCACGGCGAACATTGGTCGCCCGCTCAAACACACCGCCAGCTATTTGCTCGACGCCGATCTGCACCCGGTGCCACAGGGCGTATCGGCCGAGTTGTACCTGGCCGGTGCCGGCATCACCTGGGGTTACCTGGGGCGGCCGGGCATGACCGCCGAGAAGTACGTGCCGAATCCGTTCGCCAGCAACGGCGAGCGCCTGTACCGCACCGGCGATTTGACCCGTTATCAGGCCGATGGCGTGCTCGAGTACCGAGGCCGAATCGATCATCAGGTGAAGATCCGCGGTTTCCGCATCGAGCTGGGTGAAATCGAAGCGCGCCTGCTGGAGCAGCCAGCGGTTCGCGAAGTGGCGGTGCTGGCGCAGGAAGCCCTGGGCAATCAGCAACTGGTGGCCTACGTGGTCGCTTCACCACTGGAGCTCGATGATCAGCAGTCCCTGCGCGATGAACTCAAGGCACGGCTCAGGGAGTCTTTGCCGGAGTTCATGGTCCCGGCGCACCTGCTGTTCCTCGAACAATTGCCGCTGACGCCCAACGGCAAACTCGACCGCAAGGCGTTGCCGACGGTGGAGGGCGGTCATTTGCAGGTGCGTTATCTCGCCCCGCAGAGCGAGCGCGAGCAACAGGTCGCGGCGATCTGGCAGCACGTACTGAAAGTCGAGCGTGTCGGCCTGCTGGATCACTTTTTCGAACTGGGCGGCCACTCGTTGCTGGCCGTCAATGTGGTTTCACGCCTGCAACTGGAACTGGGCCTGAAACTGACCCCACAACTGATTTTTCAACACCCCGTACTCACGGATTTCGTCAGCCGTCTGGCCACCGCGGGTGAGCAGGTCGATACGTTGAAACTGAGCAAGCTGGACGCCCTGCTTGACGAAATGGAGGAAGCTTGATGGATACCAATGTCGCTTTGAAGATCGCCCGGCGCTTCATTACTTTGCCGCTCGACAAGCGCAGGGTCTATCTGCAGAAGATGCTCGAGGAGGGCGTTTCGCCGGCGAACCTGCCGATTCCCGAAACCCGGTCGCAGTTCGATCCGGTGCCATTGTCCTTTGCTCAGGAACGCCAGTGGTTCCTCTGGCAGATGGACCCCGACAGCGCCGCCTACAACATCCCCAGTGCCATGCATTTGCAGGGCGAACTTGACGTAGCAGCACTCGAACGCGGTTTCAATGCGCTGATTGCCCGTCATCAAAGCCTGCGCACCACATTCCGGCAGCAGGATGAGCAAGCGGTGCAGGTGATTCATCCGCACATGAACCTGGCCGTCGCCGTGCATGAACTGGATGAAAGCCCCGATGCCCTGCCGCCAGAGGCGCAGATTCAAGCGTTCGTCGCCGAACAGACCGGGCAGCCGTTCGACCTGATCAACGGGCCGCTGTTGCGCGTCAGCCTGCTGCGCCTTGGCGCGCAGGAGCACGTGCTGACCCTGACCCAGCACCACATCGCCTCGGATGGCGCGTCGATGCGGGTCATGGTCGATGAGTTGCTGCAACTGTACGGCGCTTACCGCCAGGGCCAGGAACTCGCTTTGCCGCCACTGTCGATCCAGTACGCCGACTATGGCATCTGGCAACGGCACTGGATGGAAGCCGGGGAGCGCGAGCGGCAGCTGGAGTATTGGCAGGCGCACTTGGGCGGCGAACATCCGGTGCTGGAGTTGCCCACCGATTACCCGCGTCCGGCGGTGCAGAGCCTGCGTGGCGCCCGTCATGAGCTGGCGTTGCCGCCAGCACTGGGCGAGCGCCTGAGGGCCTTGGCCAAAAGCGAAAACGTCACCCTGTTCATGCTGTTGCTGGCGTCGTTCCAGACCTTGTTGCATCGCTACAGTGGCCAGGCCGAGATTCGCATCGGCGTGCCAACCGCTAACCGCAACCGGGTCGAGACCGAGCGGCTGATCGGCTTCTTCGTCAACACCCAGGTGCTCAAGACCGAGTTCGACGCTCAGGCCACGTTCACCACGCTGCTGGCCCAGGTCAAACAGACCGCGATGGCCGCCCAGGCGCATCAGGACCTGCCTTTCGAACAACTGGTCGAGGCTCTGCAGCCGGAACGCAGCCTGAGTTACAGCCCGCTGTTCCAGGTCATGTACAACCACCAGAGCACCGGCGCCAGCCAAAGCCGCCAGGGCACCGGCGAGCCAGCGCTGACGATCCGCCACTTGCATCAGCCCTCGCGCACCGCGCAATTCGACCTGACCCTGGAAACCTTCGACGGCCCCGAGGGCCTCGGCGCACAACTGACCTACGCCACCGACCTGTTTGACGGCGCGACCATCGAGCGTCTGGCACGGCATTGGCAAAACCTGCTCGGCAGCCTGGTTGCCGATCCGCAGCAACGGGTGGGCGAACTGGCACTGCTCGACGAAACCGAACAACAGCGGGTGCTGGTCGATTGGAACCGCAGCGCCGCCGAATACCCGACCGACCGCTGCATTCATCAATTGATCGAAGCCCAGGCCCGGCGCACGCCAGAGGCCACGGCGTTGGTGTTCGACGGGCAATCCCTGAGTTATGCACAACTCAATCGCCAGGCCAACCAGTTGGCCCATCGGCTGATCGAATGGGGCGTCGGCCCGGATCAGTTGGTCGGTATCGCCATCGACCGTAGCCTGGAAATGCTGATCGGGCTGTTGGCGATTCTCAAGGCGGGCGGTGCCTACGTGCCGCTGGACCCGCAATACCCTGAAGACCGTCTGGCGCACATGATCGAAGACAGTGGCTTGCAACTGCTGCTGACCCAGGCGCATTTGATCGGGCAATTGCCGATTCCGGCCGGCGTGCAGACCCTGTTGCTCGACCCGCAAGGCGAACACGCCCGTGGTTACAGCGAGGCCGATCCGCAGGTAGCGCTCAGCGGTGAACACCTGGCGTATGCGATTTACACCTCCGGTTCCACCGGCAAGCCCAAAGGGGTGATGGTGCGCCATCAGGCGCTGGTGAACTTCGTGGTGAGCATGGTCAAAGCGCCGGGCATCGAGGCCCAGGACCGCATGCTGTCGCTGACCACGTTTTCGTTCGATATTTTCGGCCTGGAAATCTACGGCCCGCTGCTCAGCGGTGCCCGTGTGGTGCTGGTGGACAAGCACACCGCCCAGGATCCGCAAGCGCTGCTGGAGATGATCCGGCAACAGCAAGTCACGGTGGTGCAAGCCACGCCGTCGACCTGGCGCATGTTGCTCGACCACGAGCAGGCGCCCACCCTTCAGGGTTGTAAATTCCTCTGCGGCGGCGAAGCGCTGGCCGATGACCTGGCCCAACGCATGCTCGGTCTGGCGGGGCAGGTCTGGAACCTTTATGGCCCGACCGAAACCACCATCTGGTCGGCGGCCTGGCAGCTGACCCGCGAGCAGCGCCAGCCGTACCTGGGCAAACCGATTGCCAACACCACGCTGTACATTTTGGGCGATGACCTGGCACCGAACCCGGCGGGCTCGATTGGCGAACTGCTGATCGGCGGCGACGGCCTGGCCCGTGGGTATCACGACCGAGCGGCGATGACCGCCGAGCGCTTCCTGCCCGACCCGTTCGGCAACGGCGCGCGGCTGTACCGCACCGGCGACCTGGCGCGCCATCGTCACGACGGCGTGCTCGAATACATGGGGCGCATCGATCATCAAGTGAAGATCCGCGGTTTCCGCATCGAACTGGGTGAAATCGAAGCGCGTCTGCTGGAGCAGCCAGCGGTCCGCGAAGTGGCGGTGCTGGCGCAGGAAGCCCTGGGCAGCCAGCAACTGGTGGCCTATGTAGTCGCGCCGCAACTGGACCTCGATGCCGCTGACGAGCAACTGCGCCTGCGCGATGAACTCAAGGCGCGGCTCAAGGAGTGCCTGCCGGAATTCATGGTCCCGGCGCACCTGCTGTTTCTCGCCAGCCTGCCGCTGACACCTAACGGCAAACTCAATCGCAAGGCTTTGCCGGCGGTGGACTCGAGCCAGTTGCAGGCGCGTTATGTCGCGCCGCAGAGCGAACGGCAACGGCAAATCGCTGCCATCTGGCAGGACGTACTGAAGCTGGAGCGCGTGGGTCTGACCGACAACTTCTTCGAGCTGGGCGGGCACTCCCTGCTGGTGACCCAAGTGGTGTCCCGGGTGCGGCGGGTGCTGGACATTCAGGTGCCGCTGCGCAGCCTGTTCGAGCACAGCACCCTGAAGGATTTCGTCCAGGCATTGGGCGCCGAACCGGGCGAACAGTCATCGCCGATGACCCGGGTCGACCGTGACCAACCGCTGGCGCTGTCCTTTGCCCAGGAGCGCCAATGGTTCCTGTGGAAAATGGACCCCGACAGCGCCGCCTACAACATCCCGACCGCGCTACGGATGCGCGGCGCGCTGGACAAAAACGCCCTGCAACGCAGCTTCGAGGCGTTGGTGGAGCGTCACGAAAGTTTGCGCACGGCATTCGTCGAGGAAGATGGCCGCACCTGGCAGGTGATCCGCCCGCAAGGTCGCGTGAGCTTTGTCGAGCAACGTCTGGCTGCCAGCGATGAAGCGAGCATCAAGGCCTTCGTCGAACAGGAGACGCAACGCCCGTTCGATGTGCTCGACGGCTCGTTGGTGCGCTTCGTTCTGTTGCAGGTGGGCGAGCAGGATCACGTGCTGATTCTGACCCTGCACCACATCGTCTCCGATGCCTGGTCGTTGCAGGTGATGATCGATGATTTGATGGCCCTGTATGCGGCGATCAGCCAAGGCCGGCCGGCCGAGCTGCCGCCATTGCCGGTGCAGTACGCCGACTACGCGGTGTGGCAGCGTCAGTGGATGGTCGCCGGCGAACGGGATCGGCAATTGGCCTACTGGCGCGAAAAACTGGGCAGCGAACAGCCGCTGCTGGAGCTGCCACTGGATCATCCGCGTCCGGCGCAGCAAAGTTTTCGCGGGGCGCGTCTGCCGATCACCCTCGACGAATCCCTGGGCAATGCCCTGAAGGCCTTGGCCCGGCGCGAAAACGTCACGCTGTTCATGCTGTTGCTCGGCTCGTTCCAGACCTTGCTGCATCGCTACAGCGGCCAGGCGGATATCCGCGTCGGCGTGCCGATTGCCAACCGCAACCGTCTGGAAACCGAGCGTCTGATCGGTTTCTTCGTCAATACCCAAGTGCTGCGCGCCGAGTTCGACGTCCAGCTGACGGGGGCTCAACTGCTGCAACAGGCGAAGCAGACGGCCATGGCGGCGCAGATGCATCAAGACCTGCCGTTCGAGCAACTGGTCGATGCGCTGCAACCACAACGCAACCTGAGTCACAGCCCGCTGTTCCAGGCGATGTTCAACCATCGCAGCGAAGCGGCCTCAACGCTGGCCGAATCGTTGCCGGGCATCGAGATGGCAAACCTCAGTTGGGA
The DNA here is from genome assembly GCF_030687145.1 of Pseudomonas sp. FP1742. Taxonomy (NCBI): domain Bacteria; kingdom Pseudomonadati; phylum Pseudomonadota; class Gammaproteobacteria; order Pseudomonadales; family Pseudomonadaceae; genus Pseudomonas; species Pseudomonas sp. FP1742. The sequence continues at coordinate 2,134,255 of NZ_CP117460.1, forward strand.
ACACCGCACCGCGCAGTTCGACTTGACCCTGGACACCAGCGATAACCCGCAAGGCCTGCACGCGTCGCTGACCTACGCCACTGATTTGTTCGAGCCGTCGACCATCGAACGCATGGGCCGGCACTGGCTGAATCTGTTGCAGGGCCTGGTCGAGGACATCCACCGTCCGGTCGGGCAATTGGCGTTGCTCGATGACCGCGAGCGGCAAATGACGGTCGTCGATTGGAACGCCACCGCTGTCGACTACCCGTTGCATCGCAGCGTGCAGGCGCTGATCGAAGAACAGGTCGGTAAAACCCCGCAGGCGTGTGCGCTGGTGTTTGCCGAGCAACGCTTGAGCTACGCCGAGCTCAATGGCCGCGCCAATCAACTGGCTCACGTGCTGATCGAGCAGGGCGTCGGCCCGGATGTACTGGTGGGCATCGCGGTCGAGCGGTCGGTGGAAATGGTCGTGGGCCTGCTGGCGATTCTCAAGGCCGGCGGTGCCTATTTGCCGTTGGACCCGGAATACCCGCAGGAACGCCTGGCCTACATGTTTGAAGACAGCGGCATCCAATGGCTGCTGACCCAGAGCCATTTGCTTGAGCAATTACCGATTCCGGCCGGCATTCGCAGCCTGGTGCTGGATCAGGACGGCGACTGGCTGGAAGGCCGCAGCGATGCCAACCCTGGCGTTGATCTCGACGGGGAAAACCTTGCCTATGTGATCTACACCTCGGGCTCCACCGGTAAACCGAAAGGCGCGGGCAACCGTCATTCGGCACTGGTCAATCGCCTGTGCTGGATGCAGCAGGCCTATCGGCTCGACGCCACGGACAGCGTGTTGCAAAAAACGCCGTTCAGTTTCGACGTGTCGGTCTGGGAGTTCTTCTGGCCGCTGCTGACCGGTTCGACCCTGGTGGTGGCCGCGCCGGGTATTCATCGTGATCCGGCGCAGTTGATCGAGCTGATCACCGCGCAACGCATCACCACGCTGCATTTCGTGCCGTCGATGTTGCAGGCATTCCTGCAAGACCCTGCGGTGCACCAATGCGCCAGCTTGACCCGGATCGTCTGCAGTGGCGAAGCCCTGCCAGTGGACGCGCAGCAGCAAGTGTTTGCCAAGCTGCCGAATGCCGGGCTGTACAACCTCTACGGCCCGACCGAAGCGGCCATCGACGTCACGCACTGGACGTGCATCGACGAAGGGCGCGACAGCGTGCCGATCGGCCAGCCGATCGCCAACCTGGGCACTTACATTCTCGATCATGAGTTGTCGCCGGTGCCGGTGGGCGTGATTGGCGAGTTGTACCTGGGCGGCGAAGGCCTGGCCCGGGGTTATCACCGTCGCCCGTCGCTCACAGCAGAGCGCTTCGCGACCAGCCCGTTCGGTGACGGCCAGCGTCTGTACCGCACCGGCGACCTGGCGCGTTATCGCGCCGACGGGGTGATCGAATACGCCGGGCGCATGGACCATCAGGTGAAAATCCGTGGCCTGCGCATCGAATTGGGCGAGATCGAAGCGCGCTTGGCCGAACACGACGAAGTCCGGGAAACCGTGGTCATCGCCCAGGACGGCACGCTGTTGGTGGCGTATGTGGTGCCGGCCCGCGACGCATTGCTGCAGGCCGACGATGAAACTCGCAGCGCCTTGCAGCGCCGTCTCAAGGAACACCTGAGCCAGACCTTGCCGGACTACATGGTCCCGCAGCATTGGCTGTGGCTGGAAAAAATGCCGGTCAGCCCCAACGGCAAACTGGAACGCAAGGCGTTGCCCAAGACCGACACCACGGTCAGCAACAAGGCTTACGTCGCCCCGGCCAGCGCCATCGAACAAGCATTGGTGGAGATCTGGCAAAGCGTGCTAGGGCGGCCGCAGGTGGGAATCAGCGACAACTTCTTTGAGCTGGGCGGCGATTCGATCATCTCGATCCAGGTGGTCAGCCGGGCGCGTCAGGCGGGGATACATTTCAGCCCCAAAGACCTGTTCCTGCACCAGAACGTGCAAAGCCTCGCGGCGGTGGCGAAGGTCGGCGACAGCGACTTGCGCATCGACCAGGGCCCGGTCACTGGCGACACGCCGCTGCTGCCATTCCAGCAGTTGTTCTTTGAACGCGAGATGGCCGAGCCGCACCACTGGAACCAGTCGGTGCTGCTCAAGCCCGCCAAACCGCTGCACGCCCAACACCTGGAGCGTGCGTTGCAGGCACTGGTCAGCCATCACGACGCGTTGCGTCTGGCCTTCACCCGTCAGGGCGATAACTGGACCGCGCAGCATCGCTCCCTGGCCGCGCAACAGGCACTCTGGCAACAGTCGCCGCTGCTGTGGACCGCCGAGGTTGCCGATGCGGCGGCACTCGAACAGTTGGGCGAACAGGCACAGCGTAGCCTCGAACTGGCGAGCGGTAATCTGCTGCGCGCGGTGCTGGCGAACATGGACGATGGCAGTCAGCGACTGTTGCTGGTGATCCATCACCTGGTGGTCGACGGCGTGTCCTGGCGGATTCTGCTCGAAGACCTGCAACAGGCCTACGAGCAGTTGCAGGCCGGCCAAACGCTCAAATTGCCGGCCAAGACCAGCGCCACCCAGGCCTGGGCGCGACGCTTGCAACAACATGCCGACAGCTCGGCGATGCAGGCTCAGCTGAGGTTCTGGCAAGAACAGTTGCAGGATGCACGCAATGACTTGCCCTGCGATCGACCCCAGGGCGAGTTGCATAACCGCCACGCCTTGCATGCGCACACCCGTCTGGACAAACAGCAAACCCGCCAGCTGCTGCAGGAGGCACCGGCGGCCTATCGCACGCAGGTCAATGACCTGTTGCTGACGGCGCTTGCGCGGGTGATTGCGGACTGGACGGGCGACCCATCGACCCTGATCCAGCTCGAAGGCCATGGCCGCGAGGCGCTGTTCGACGAACTCGATTTGAGCCGCAGCGTGGGTTGGTTCACCAGCCTGTTCCCGGTTCGGCTGACCCCGGCGAGCACGCCGCAGGACTCGATCAAGACGATCAAGGAGCAACTGCGGGCGATCCCCGATAAAGGCCTGGGCTTTGGCGCGCTGCGCTACCTGGGCAACGACCGCACCCGCCAGGCGCTGCAAGCCTTGCCCGTGCCGCGCATTACCTTCAACTACCTGGGCCAGTTCGATGCCGGGTTCGGCGACGAGGCGGGTGCACTGTTCACCCCGGCCAGCGAATCGGCGGGGGCGGAGCAAAGTCCGCTGGCGCCGCTGGACAACTGGCTGACCCTCAATGGCCGGGTGTATGGCGGCGAATTGAGTATCGGCTGGACGTTCAGCGGGCAGATGTTCGATCCGTCGACCATCGAACGATTGGCGCAGGCTTATGCGCAGGAACTGGGGCTGTTGATCGAGCACTGCTGTGAGGCTCGGCATCAGGGGCTGACGCCGTCGGACTTCCCGCTGGCCGGGTTGACGCAACGCCAGCTTGATTCATTGCCCGTGACGCCACGCCAGGTCGAAGACATTTACCCGCTGTCACCGATGCAGCAAGGCATGCTGTTCCATACCCTCTACGAGCAGCAGGCCGGCGATTACATCAATCAGCTGTGCGTGGATGTCGAAGGCTTGAACGTCGAACGTTTCCGCGAGGCCTGGCAAGCGGCAATGGATGCGCACGATGTGCTGCGCAGCAGTTTTGTCTGGGACGGCGAGTTCAAGCGTCCGTTGCAGGTGATTCACAAGCAACTGGCCGTGCCGTTCACCTTCCATGACTGGCGCGACCAGAGTGATGTGGCCCTGGCGCTCAGTGAACTGGCGGCCGCGCAGCGCCAGCAGGGTTTTGACCTTGCCGCCGCACCGTTGCTGAACCTGACGGTGGTGCGTCTCGACACCGCGCGTTTTCACCTGATCTACACCAGCCATCACATCTTGATGGACGGCTGGAGCAATTCGCAGCTGCTTGGGGAAGTGCTGCAACGCTACAGCGGCCAGGTTCCGGCGAACACAGCGGGGCGTTATCGCGACTATATCGAATGGCTGACGCAACGGGACGCGCAGGTCACCGAAGGTTTCTGGAAGGGCCAGTTGGCCGCGTTCGATGAGCCGACCCGGTTGGCCAAGGCGCTGGTGTGGACCGGAAGCGAAGCGGCCAACGCCGCCCAGGGCGAGCACTTCCTGACCCTGGACCAGGCGCAGACCGCCGGGCTCAATGGCTTTGCGCGGGAACAGAAAGTCACCCTCAACACCCTGGTGCAGGCAGCCTGGCTGCTGCTGTTGCAACGCTATACCGGGCTGGACACGGTCAGCTTCGGCGCCACGGTGTCCGGACGTCCGGCGCAACTGACCGGGGTCGAGCAGCAGATCGGCCTGTTCATCAACACCTTACCGGTGGTCGCCAGCCCACGGGCCGAACAGCCGTTGGCGCAGTGGCTGCAACAGGTGCAGGCGCAGAACCTGGCCTTGCGTGAGCAAGAACACACCGCGCTGTTCGACATCCAGCGTTGGGCCGGGCAGGGCGGCGAAGCCCTGTTCGACAACATTCTGGTGTTCGAGAACTACCCGATCTCCGAAGCCCTGCAACAGGGTGCGCCACAAGATCTGCGCTTCGGTGAAGTGGGTAACTTCGAGCAAACCAATTACCCGTTGACCTTGTCGGCGAACCTCGGCGCCGAGTTGTCGTTTCAACTGAGTTTCGATCGTCAGCAGTTCGATGACGCTGCGATTGAACAACTGGCCGGGCATCTCGCGCACCTGCTGTTGCAGATGGTCGAGGCACCTGCCGCCAGTGCCGTGGGCGATCTGGCCCTGGTCTCGACCGCTGCGCGCGAGCCGCTGGCGCTGCCGGTCGATGAGGTGTGCGTGCAGCGTTTGTTTGAACGGCAAGCCGAGCGCACACCGCAAGCGCTGGCGCTGATTTTCGACGAGCAACGCCTGAGTTATGCCCAGCTCAATGCCCAGGCCAACCAATTGGCCCGGGTGCTGCTGCAACACGGCGTCGGCCCCGAAGTGCTGGTGGGCATTGCGGTCGAGCGTTCGACGCAGATGATCATCAGCCTGCTGGCAGTGCTCAAGGCCGGTGGCGCCTACGTGCCGCTGGACCCGGAGTACCCGGCCGAGCGACTGGGCGCGATGATCGAGGACAGCGGTCTGCGTGTGCTGTTGACCCAAAGCCACCTCGCGCCGAAGTTGCCAGAAGCTGCGGGCGTGACCGTCCTGAGCCTGGATCAACTGGCTTACCCGACCCAGACCGACAATCTGCCGCAGCGCAGCGGCCCGCAAAACCTGGCGTATGTGATGTTCACCTCGGGCTCCACCGGGCGCCCGAAAGGGGTCGGCATCACTCAATCGGCGCTGACCCGTCATGCCCGGGTGGCCCTGGATTTCCTCGGCCTCACACCACAGGACCGCTCGCTGCAATTTGCCACGTTCAACTTCGATGCCTTTGTCGAGCAGCTTTACCCGGCACTGATTTGCGGTGCCTCGGTGGTGCTGCGCGGGCCGGACATCTGGGACAGCGAGACCTGGTATCGCGAATTGCGCGACAAGCAGTTCAGCGTCAGCGACCTGACCACCGCCTACTGGAATATGTTGGCCAAGGACCTCGCGGCGACGGGTCATCGTGACTATGGCGCGTTGCGCCAGGTGATTGTCGGTGGCGAAGCCATGCCGCCGGAAGGTGTTGCCGCCTGGGGCCAGGCCGGGCTGGGCCATGTGCGCCTGCTGAACACCTACGGCCCGACCGAAGCCACGGTCAGCGCCACGCTGCTCGATTGCAGCGACTACGTGTCCGGCCGCGACCCGTTGCCGGTGACCATGCCGATTGGCCGGGCGTTGGGCGGCCGGGCGATTCATGTACTCGACACCCTGGGCCAACCGGCGCCGGCCGGTGTGGTCGGTGAACTGGTGATTGGCGGTGAGCTGCTCGCACGGGGCTACTTCCAGTGCCCGGAATTGACCGCCGAACGCTTCATTCCCGACCCGTTCGATCCACTGGGCGGTGGCCGCGTGTACCGCACCGGTGACCTCGCGCGTTATCGCGCCGACGGCGTGATTGAGTACGTCGGGCGGGTCGATCATCAAGTGAAGATTCGTGGTTTGCGCATCGAACTCGGTGAAATTGAAACCCATCTGCTGCGGGTTCCTGCGGTGCGTCAGGCACTGGTGGTGGCGCAACCGGGCGCCATCGGTCAGCAATTGGTGGCGTACGTGGTGTTCGACGATCCGGCGCAAGCCAGCGCCGATTCATCTATGCTGGCGGCGTTGCGCAATGACATCAAGGCACGCCTGAAGGCCAGCCTGCCGGATTACATGGTTCCGGCCCATGTGCTGTTCCTCGAATGCCTGCCCCTGAGCCCGAATGGCAAGATCGATCGCAAGGCCTTGCCGGGCGTCGATGCCAATCTGGTGGCGTTGGACTTTGTCGCGCCTGAAGGTGCATTGGAACAGCAGATCGCTACGGTCTGGCAGGACGTGCTGGAACTGCAACAGGTCGGCCGCGACGATCACTTTTTCGAACTGGGCGGGCATTCTCTGCTCGCGACGCAAGCGGTGTCGCGCCTGCGCAAACTCACGGCCTGTACGTTGAGCCTGCGCGACCTGTTCAGCCATCCGCGACTCAAGGACCTGGCGGCGTGGATCGCGCGGCAGCAGGGCACACCTGAGCCGAACGGCCATCACGGTGTGGTGCTCAAGGCCCATGGCACCCGGCACAGCGCACCGTTGTCGCTGGTGCAGCGTCGCTTGTGGATCGCCGAGCAATTGTCCGGCGGCACCGCGGCCTATGGCATGCCGATGGCCTTGCGTTTGCGTGGTGAGTTGTCGGTGGAACGACTGATCAGCAGTTTCGCCGAGGTGGTGCGCCGCCATGAAGTGCTGCGCACCGCGTATACCCAGGACGATGAAGGTGACCCGATAGCCGTGATCGCCGAGCAGGTTGAACTGGATTTCCCGGTGATCGATTTGTCCGGTCTGTCCCGCAGTGCCCAGGAAGAATGGGTGGCACAAGCGGCACTGGAAAACGCGCGCACGCCGATTGATATGGAACACGCGCCACTGTTGCGTGGGCGGATCCTGCACCTGGGGCCGACCGAGCATGTGATGCTTTATGCGATGCACCACATCATTTCCGATGGTTGGTCGATGGGCTTGCTGATCAACGAACTGGTGGAGATTTACCACCGCACCAAGGCCGGTGACCTGACCCCGTTGCCGGCGCTGGAGGTGCAGTATTCCGACTTCGCGCTGTGGCAGCAGGAACTGGAACAGCAAGGCGTGCTGGCGCGTCAGGCCGAGTACTGGAAAGCGCGGCTCGCGGGCTATGACGGGCAACTGAAGTTGCCATCGGATAACCCCCGTGGTTTGACACCGTCCTATGCGGGTGACTCGGTGCAGTTCCAGCTCACCACGCCACTCAGCACGGCCTTGCGCCAGTTGTCGATGGACGCGGGCGTCACGCTGTACAGCACGCTGCTGGCCTCGTTCCAGGTGTTGTTGCACCGGGTCAGTGGCGTTGCGGATGTGTTGGTCGGTGCCGACGTGGCCGGGCGTGAACAGCCGGAGCTTGAACGGTTGATCGGCTTCTTCGTCAACGTCTTGCCGTTGCGTTCGCAGTTCGACGCCGCCACGCCGTTCGCCCGATTCCTGGGCCAGACCCAGGAATCCCTGCTCAGTGCCCTGGAGCATCAGGACCTGCCGTTCGACATGATCGTCGACGCCTCGGACGTGCCGCGGCACAAGGGCATGAACCCGTTGGTGCAAGTGTTGTTCGTGATGAACAACCTGCCGGGACGCACCCAGGCCCTGGGCGGTTTGAGCGTGGAATCGCTGCCGGCGCTGGAGACCCATTCTAAATTCGACATGGCGTTGTTCGTTGACGATGAAGCAGGGCAATTGCTGGGTAATTGGCAATTCGCCACAACCTTGTTCGGACACGAGCGCATTCAGCACCTGGTGAAGGCCTGGATAGCCCTGTTGGAACAGATCGTCGCTGATCAGGACATTCTATTGGGAGCTATCAGCATGCCAGTCGACAATTTAGCGGTGGCCGCCAAGCCTGCCGTCCCCGGACCCAAGGCCGACAAACTCGGCAAGTTCCTCAAGCGCGGCGCCGTCCCGGCGGCCAAGGCCCGACCGGCGCCGATCCGCGAATCGCTGATCGCCGCGCCACAGCCGTTCCCGCTGCTGCTGGAACCGAACGAGCCGCACCTGGACTTGATCGAGTGGATCAACAATAACCGGCCGCTGATCGAAGAAAAACTCGCCAGGCATGCCGGGATTCTGTTCCGTGGTTTCGAGCTGGATGGCATTCAGGGCTTCGAGGCGTTTGCCGAAGCGATCCAGCCAGGGCTCTACGGCCAGTACGGCGATCTGCCGAAGAAAGAGGGCGGCAAGAACACCTACCGCTCCACGCCGTACCCGGAACGCAAGATGATCCTGTTCCACAACGAGAGCTCCCATCAGGACCGCTGGCCGCGCAAGCAGATGTTCTATTGCGAGCAAGCCGCGCCAATTGGCGGAGCGACTCCGGTGGTGGATTGCCGGTTGATGTACGAAAAACTGCCGGCGGACCTGCGCGACAAGTTCGAGGAAAAAGGCCTGCTTTACGTGCGCACCTTCACCGACAACCTCGACGTGTCCTGGCAGCACTTCTTCAAGACTGAAGATCGTGCCGAAGTCGAGGCCCGCTGCCGGGCCGGCGGCATCGAATGGCGCTGGCTCGACAACAACGAATTGCAAACCCGCACCCCAGGGCCGGCCATCATTCGTCACCCGGTGACCGGCGCCAAATCGTTCTTCAACCAGGTGCAACTGCATCACATCTATTGGCTGGAGCCGGACGTGCGGGAAGACCTGTTGTCGATGTTCGGCCTGGACCGCTTGCCGCGCCACGTGTTCTACGGCGACGGCACGCCGATCGAAGACGAAGTGATGCAACGCATCGGTGACTTGTACGAAGAATGCGCGGTGCGTTTCGACTGGCAAAAAGGCGACGCCATCCTGCTCGACAACATGCTGGTGGCCCATGCCCGTGATCCGTTCGAAGGCCCGCGCAAGATTGTCGTGGCCATGGGCGACATGTTCGACCGCAGCGCCCTTGAACGCGTAATGAACACCGAGGAAACCGGAGCATGAACGAGGTATCGATGGACCAGCAGGACCTGGGTTACGCCTTGACGCCTGAACAGCAACGGTTGCTGGAGCAGTTGCCCAAGGCCCCGGCCTGTGGTGATGCGCTGCATTTCCTGGAGGTCGAGCTCCGCGGCGCCCTCGATCCGCAGCGGGTGCAAAACGCACTGGATCGCTTGCTGGCGCAACAGCCGATGCTGGTTGGGCGGCTGGGCAAGGCGCCGGGTTTCCATGGTGTCCGGCAGTTCGTCGGGGAGGCTGAGCGCTTCCCGCTGAGCGTGCAGGCGCGGGTCGATACCCCGGCCGGTATTCAGGCTCAGCTCAGCGAATGGGCGGAACGTGCTTTTGTCGTCGGTGAGTCCGAGGGCGCGCAAGCGGTGCTCTATCGCCTGGCCGATGATCAATGGCAATTGGTCTTGGGCCTGGCCCGGCACAGCCTCGATCAAAGCGGCGTGCGGTTGTTGTATCAGCAGTTGGTGCGGGCCTATGGGCAACCAGCGGCGGCGGACGACGAAGAGACCGGTGAATTCACCCAGTACCTGGAATGGCACAGTGAAGTGGTGCTCGACGAAGACGCGGCCGGCGCACGTACTTACTGGCAGGAACACCTGCAAGGCGCCGATCCCGATTTGAGTACTCCGTGGCTGGCCTATCGCAACGGGAATCCTGGATTGTCGTCGGCCACTGAATCGCTGGCGCTCACGCTCGATCCGGCGCTGCGCAGCGGTTTGCAGCAAGTGGCCGGGGCGTTGGAGCAATCGCCGAGTGTGGTGCTGCAAGCGGCCTGGTGGCTGTTGCTGGGTCGGCTCAGCGGGCATCAACAGGTGCTGGTCGGTGTGCGGCATGACAGTCGCGAAGATTACCAATACTTCAGCGATGCCGTGGGCGTGTTCGAGAAAACCCTGCCGCTGAACTTGTCACTGACGGCGAATGCAGGGTTCAGCACTTGGGTGGCGGAGTTGGCGGCGCGTCTGGATGAGCATCGTACGTGGCAGGAATACTGGGCGCCTGAACTGGCGCCGACGGCGGCTCGCCCGGCGTATGGTTTTGCCGTGTGCCGGGCCATGCAAGCCGCGACGTCCGCTGATCTGCAATGGACTCCGCGTTCGGCAGTGCGCGAAGCGCTGTTTGAATTAATGCTTGAACTGGAAACGGACGAGGCGGGCAACGCCCACGGGTTCCACCTGCATTACAACCCGTCCCGCTACTCGGTTCAGGCGATGGAAGGGTTGCTGGAGCAGTTGCGCGTATTGCTCGAAAACATCGTTGCCAATCGTCACGCCGAACTCGGTCAACTGAACGTGTTGGGAGCCGCCGAACAACAGCGCTTGCTGGCGATCAACCCGCCAGTGCGAGCACGGGGCGATAGCCGGTTCTTGCCGCAACGCATTGCCGACTGGGCCCGGACCACGCCGCAAGCCATCGCCCTGACTGACGGCGATCGACGCCTGAGTTACGGGCAGTTGCAGGCGAAGGTCGAGGTGTTGGCCCAGGCATTAAAAGCCCAGGGCATCGGGCCGGGGGCTATTGTCGCGCTGGCCTTGCCACGCTCGGCGGAGCTGGTGATCGCCATGCTCGCGGCGTGGCGCATCGGCGCCGCGTACCTGCCGCTGGACCCGCAATGGCCGCAAGCCCGTCAAGCCTTGATGCTGGAACAGGCCGGCGCTGCGTTGCTGCTGGTCGACGCCGGGCACATCGCGCAATGGCACGATTATCCGTTGCCTCTGGCGACCGTGGATCGTGTGCTGCAGTCGGCCCCGGCGAGCACGTCGGCCATCACCCACGACACACAGGGCGATCAGGCGGCGTACGTGTTGTTCACCTCCGGCTCCACCGGTATGCCGAAAGGCGTGGTCATCGAGCACCGGCAATTGCTCAATTACACCGCTCACGTCAGCCAGGCCCTGGGGCTGGATCAATGCCAGCAGTTCGGTTTCACCTCCACGGTGGCGGCGGACCTGGGCAACACGGCGCTGTTCGGCGCCTTGTTCAACGGCGCCGCGCTGCATGTGGCCAGCGATGAGCACATGCAGGACGGCAATTTGTTTGCCGATTTCCTGCAACGGCAGGCCATCGATTGCCTGAAGATCGTTCCGTCGCACCTGGCCGCGCTGCTCGACAGTGAGCGCGCGCAACTGCCGCGCACGCTGGTGCTGGGCGGCGAGCCGATTGCCCAGGCATTGGTGCAACGGATCGCCGGTTTGCGCAGTGATTGCCGGGTGTTCAATCACTACGGCCCGACCGAGGCCACGGTCGGCGTGCTGGTTCATCCGCTGGATCTGGAGGCGGCTGTGCCTGACGCCGGCGTGCTGTCCCGGGTGTTGGGCAACAATCAGGTGTTTGTACTCGACGATAACCTGGAACTGACGCCGGTCGGTGTGCTGGGCGAGTTGTACCTCGGCGGCGCGCAGTTGTGTCGCGGCTACGTGAATGTCGAGGCCGATTCGCAAGTGTTTATCCAGAGCCCGTTCAATCCGCAGGATCGCCTGTACCGCACCGGCGACCTGGCCCGCTATCGCCCGGATCTGGCGATTACGTTGCACGGTCGGCGCGATCAGCAAATCAAGGTGCGGGGTTTCCGTATCGAACTGGCAGAGATCGAAGCCGAGTTACTGCGTGTGCCACAGGTCGCGCAAGCACTGGTGTTGCCGGGGCCGTCCGCGCAAGACGGGATGCTCGCGTTCATCGTGCCGCATCAGGCGCCTTCGGCGACGTTGCTCGATGCCGTTCGCGACGAACTGGCGCTGCGCCTGCCCAGTGTGATGCTGCCGCAGCACTTGCAGTTGATCGACAGCTTCCCGCGACTGGCCAACGGCAAGGTTGACCGCAAGGCCTTGCAACAACTCGCGTCCACTTCGGCTGACGATGAAGCCATGCAGCCCCGCGATGCTCTTGAGCAACTGCTGGTGACGCGCATGGCGCAGTTGCTGGGGGTTGAGCGTCTGGGCATCGACCGGGACTTTTTCGCCGCCGGGGGCCATTCCTTGCTGGTGATCAAACTGGTGGCCGGCATTCGCAAGTTGTTGCAGTGCGAAATCCAGCCGGGTGTGGTGTTTGACCATCCGACCGTGGCGGGGCTGGCGGCGGCGTTGCGCTCTCGGGAAAGCAGTCCGGGTCAGTTGGAGAAAATCGCCCAGGCGCGGTTGCGTCTGGACAATATGAGCCCCGAAGAAAAAGCGTTGCTCACCGAAAAAGCCCGGCAACTGCAAAACGCCAAGGCTGCACAAAACGGTTGAAGTAGCAGAAAAAAAGGCCGACGCCCAATGCGTCGGCCTTTTTTTTGAATTTTTGCGCAAATGATAAATAAACTCATTCCGGTTTTTGCACGGTGCTGCGTCTTACTTACGTAAGCAGATAAATCGAGCCGGGCAGGGTAGCCACAGGGCTCAGTTTTTCCCAGCCGTACACATTTTTACCGCTGCCCGGACAAACGATCGAGCCCGGGGAGGGGCCGGTCATCGACTTGCGACGTGTTGCCCGAGAGGGCAGCCGATCCAGGCGGTTCACAGGTCCAGGCAGCGGCAGGGCACTCGGTTGCCCATGGATCCTATCCATTTCAATTAAAAATAGAGAGCACGATGTCAGCAATTCATGAGTTGAAACCTCTGTTCAAGGCCTTGGTCATTGCCCGAACCCTGCGCTCGCGTCGCTCGTTGGCCGGTCTGGGCATGGCTTGCCTGCTGCCGCTCAGCGCGCAGGTCCACGCCGAAGACTTCACCCTCGACATTCCTGCCCAGCCTTTGCCCCAGGCGCTGCAGGCGTTTGGCACGCAGACCAATCAGCAGGTGATCTACAACGCCGATGACATGGCCGGCCTGCGCAGCACACGCGTCAGCGGCAAGTTGAGCAGCGAAGCGGCGATTGCCCAACTGCTCAAGGGCACGGGCGTGCACTACAGCTTTGAAGGCAACACGCTGATGCTGGTACGCGGCAGTTCGACCGAGGGTCTGGAACTGGGCGCCACCACCATCAATGCGCAACAGGTGGGCGCGACCACCGAAGGTTCGAATTCCTACACCTCGAATGCCGTGACCATCGGCAAGGGCACCCACACCCTCAAGGAAATTCCGCAGTCGGTCACGGTGATGACCCGCAAGCAAATGGATGATCAGGATATCGTCGATCTCAAGGACGCGGCCAACAAGACCACCGGACTGGTCGGTGCCCAAGGCGTCGGCAGAGGTTTGATCCTCTCTTCGCGCGGTTTCCAGATCGATGACTGGCAGTACGACGGTGTGCCGATCCCGCGCAACACTTACGCGCTGGGCAACTGGGCCACGCAGGACTTGATTTTCTTCGATCGCATGGAGGTGCTGCGTGGTGCGTCGGGCTTGCTGCAAGGCACCGGCAGCCCGGGTGGCGCGGTCAACCTGGTGCGCAAGCGCGGTCAGGCCACACCGACCGTGACCCTGACCGGCAAGGCTGGCTCCTGGGATCACTACGGTCTGCAACTGGACGCCGGCGGGCCGTTGAACCAGAACGGCACCATCCGTGGACGTTTCCTTGCCGACCAGGACGACACCCACACGTTCGTTGATTCCGAATGGTACAAGACCACCTCGCTGTACGGCGCGCTGGACTTCGACCTGAGCGAAGCCACCACCGTGGGCGTGGCGGTCAGCCAGTCCGACGGCGAATCGCGCTCGAATGTCCGCGGCTTCCCGCGTTACTCCGACAGTAAACCCATCGACCTGCCGCGCAGCACGTACACCGGGGCGAAGTGGAACCATTCGGATATCGACGTCACTACGCTCTATACCGACCTGGAACACCGTTTCAACGACGACTGGGCCTTCAAGGTCGGCGCCGTGCGCATGACGGAAACCAACAAGGCGAAGAACCAGCGGGTGCAATCCACCGGCGATGGCATCAATCCCGATGGCAGCGGCGTGCAATACGCTGACTTCGTGACGGACATGGACTCCACCAAAGTCGCGCTGGACATGAACCTCACCGGCAAGTTCGAAGCCTTGTCCATGCCGCAGGAAATCATGGTGGGCGGCAACTATTCCAAATACACCTCGGACGACAAATACGCCCGAACCTTCAATGACAGCTCCGACAACATCTTCGACATTGATCACAACCGTCCGGAGATCAGCTACGAAGGCTTGATCAATAGCCCCGGTGGCCGTGGGACTCCCAGCCAATACGACATCCGCCAGAAAGGCCTGTACGGCAGCTGGAGGGTCAAGCCTGTTGAAGACCTGACCCTGGTGCTCGGCTCGCGCGTCAGTTGGTACGACTACAATTACAAGTCTTCGACCCAGACCGCGACCGGCATTACAGAAGATCCAAAAAGCACCGCCACTGAAACCGGAGAAGTCACGCCCTATGCCGGTATCGTCTATGACCTGAGCCGCGAATGGGCTGTCTACGCCAGTTACACCGACGTATATACACCGCAAACCGAACGCGATACCGCCGGCGCGGTACTCAAACCGATTGTCGGCAGTAACTACGAGATTGGCCTCAAGGGCGAGTTGATGGATGGCCGGATCAATACCTCCGTGGCCCTGTTCCGTTACGACCAGGAAAACCGTGCCGTTCTCGATACGCAGGGTGCGCAAACCTGTGACGGTTGGTATTGCTCGACGGCATCGGGCAAAGTGCGCAGCCAGGGTCTGGACGCTGAAATCAGCGGCGAAGTGATCGACAATCTGCAACTGTTTGCCGGCTACACCTACAACACCACCAAATACCTCGACGACCCTGACAACGAAGGCAAGATCTTCAGCTGGTGGACGCCTAAACACATGCTGCGTGTGTGGGGCAATTATCAGATGACCGGCGACTGGAGTCGTGTGAGTACCGGCCTGGGCTTTACCGCACAAACCCACACAGTAGGTTTCGACCACTCCGTCAACGTTCCGGGATACACCGTGTGGAATGCCCGCGTCGGTTACCAGCTCACCCCGGAAATCGAGCTGGCGATGAATGCCAACAACCTGTTTGACAAGACCTACTTCGCAGCGGCCTACAACCAGATTAACGGCAACAACAACTACGGTGATCCACGCAACGTGATGTTCAGCGTGAAATACACACCGCAGTTCTGAGCCCTTTGCACTAGCGTCAAAGTCCCGGCCCGCGCCCTTTTACCAGGGGCGCGGGCTAATCTTGTAGCAGCTGCCGAGCAGCGCGAGGCTGCGTTCGGCTGCGAAGCAGTCGTGAAATCAGGCACTGCAGTCTGTCAGATACACCGTGCATTTAGGGTCTACGACTGCTGCGCAGCCGAACGCAGCCTCGCGCTGCTCGGCAGCTGCTACGGTATTGCCTGAAGCACAAACAAAAACGCAGAAGCCATGGCTTCTGCGTTTTTTTTGCCGTCACCCGGTCAGCTACATGACTCGCCCTGGCAGCCGAGGAGCACTTCGGTAAACGACTCCAGTAGCGACTCGCTGTAGATCATGCTGCGGTGCGGCAGTGGTGAGTGGATCGAGGTGTGCAATTGGCCTGTCACATTGTGGGCCCTGAGCAGTTGTTCCGAATACAGCACTTGTTTCAGGGTTTTATGCGACAGCGACCACCAGCAACTGGCCTTGACCTTGAGCAGCGGCAGCGAGAAGGCATTGAACGCGTCCACCAGGCGATCATGAATCGCATAGGCCTGGGCGTTCATGACTTCCTGCTTGATGCCTTCCAGGGTCGCGATCATCTCTTGCTCGCCGGTGGCCGTCTGTTCGCTGGCCCAGCGATAGAAGGCCTTAAGGTCGGCCGTCGGGTTCCGGGCGATGAAGTTCGCCGCCGCCGGTTCCAGATGCGCGAACATCAGGTTGAAGACTTCGAGTGCTGCCAGCAGTTCGTTTTCCGCGCTGAGGTGGTTCGGGTTGTCTTTTTCCAGAGGCTTGCGCGGCAGGTCGGCGGGCAGGTCACGTTCCGGCAGAGTGGTGTCGACGAGGCCGAGGAAGGTCACTTCCTTGCCCTGGCGCTCCAGGTGGGCGGCGACGTCCATGGCAATGGCGCCGCCCAATGACCAGCCCATCAATCGGTAGGGGCCGTGGGGCTGCTTCTCGACGATCTGTGCGCTGTAGTCGGCAATCATCTCGGCCCATGTCTGAGCGTTCGAGTCTTTGTCGGCAAAGCCCTTGTGCATCACGCCGAAGGTCCGGGCATGGGCACTGAGTTTTTTCGCCAGCGGCTGATAACAGAACACGATACCGCCGCTGGGGTGCAGGCAGAACAGCGGCGGCGCCGACGCTGTCGAGGCATTGAGTTCGACCACGCATTGCACATGCTGCTGATGCTCCAGGGCGATGAATCTGGCCAGTGCCTGGACATTGGGGTGAGCCAGCATGTGTTGCAACGCCAGTTTGATGCCCAGGCGCGCGTTAAGGGTCGAGATGAATTGAATGGCCAGAATCGAGTGGCCACCGAGTTCGAAAAAGTTGTCGTCCAGGCTGACACGCTCGACCTGCAACGCTTCTTGCCAGAGTTCGGCGAGCGCCTTTTCCAGTGGCGTTTCGGGGGCAATGAAGTGGCGCTGCGTCTGGCTGAGGTCGGGCTGCGGCAGGGCCTTGCGGTCGAGCTTGCCGTTGGGGCTCAACGGCATGGCGGCCAGTACCAGCAGATGACTGGGCACCATGTAGTCTGGCAGATTGGCCTTGAGCTCAGCCTTGAGGGTTTCGCGCAGGTCGAATTGTTGCTGCTCGCTCAGCGAGTCGCTTTGGGCCACGACATAGCCGACCAACTGCAAACCCACTGCGCCTTCCCGGGCAACCACTAACGTCTCGCGGACCTGCGGCGATCGCAGCAGGCATGACTCGATTTCCCCGAGTTCGATGCGGAAGCCGCGGATCTTCACCTGGTGATCCAGCCGGCCTGCATACTCGATCACGCCGTCGGCGCGATAGCGCGCCAGATCGCCGGTGCGGTAGAGACGACCGCCGCCCTGAACATCGAACGGGTCGGGGATGAAGCGCTCGGCCGTGAGCTCAGGTCGCTTGAAGTAGCCGCGTGCGAGCAGGTCGCCGGCAATCATCAGTTCACCGACGACACCCACTGGCACTGGCTGGCCGCCGGCATCGAGCAGGTAAATCGCCCGTCCGGCCAGAGGCTGGCCGATCGGCATGCTTTTGGGGAGGGCGATTTGCCCTGTCACGTAGTCGCTGCAATCCAGCACCGTGGCGCTGACTGTCGTTTCCGTCGGCCCGTAGGTGTTCAGCAGCTTCACGTGCCCGAGGCCGGCCTTGCCCCAGGCCGCCACGCCCTCCGGTGGCATCGCTTCGCCACCGACGATCACTTGCCGCAGTGCACCGTAGTCGCGCTGACCGGCTGCGGCGAAGTCCTTGGCCAGCATGTTCCAGTAGGTGGTGGTCAGGTCGCTGACGCTGAACTGTTTGTCGAGCAGTTCGCGGTACCAGGTTTCACTGTCCCAGATATCCGGCCCGCGCAGCACCACCGAGGCGCCGCAGATCAACGCCGGGTAAAGCTGCTCGACAAAGGCATCGAAGTTGAACGTGGCGAACTGCAGGGACCGGTCCTGTGCGCTCAGGCCGAGAAACTCCAGCGCCACCTGGGCGTGACGGGTTAACGCCGCCTGGGTGATGCCGACCCCTTTGGGGCGACCGGTAGAGCCGGACGTGAACATCACATAGGCGAGGTTTTGGCCGGTGGTGCGGCAGGGCGGGTCAAGTGCGGGCAGCGTCCCCCGGACATCGATGTCGTCGACGCAGCGTTGCTGAACGCCGGGCATCGATGGCAGCCGATCAAGCAGCGAACGCTGGCTCAGCAACACGCTCAGGCCACTGTCTTCAATCATCCAGGCCAGGCGTTCCTGCGGATAATCGGGGTCCAGTGGCACATAAGCGCCGCCGGCCTTGAGCACCGCCAGCAGGCTGACAATCATCTGCGCCGAACGCTCCACGGCAATGCCCACCAGCACTTCCGGTCCGACACCCTGTGCAATCAACGAGTGGGCCAGGCCATTGGCGGCGGCGTTGAGCTGGGCATAACTGAGCTCAAGGTCGTTGAAGATCAGGGCCACCGAGTCGGGGGTTGCCAGCGCCTGGCGTTCGAACAACTGATGCACGCCGTCCTCAGGCATGGCCGACGCGGGCGGATTCCACTGCTGCAACTGAACCTGGCGTTCGTCGCTTGCCAGCAACGGCAATTCGCCGAGCGCACGCAGCGGATCTTCCGTGAGTGCATGGAGCAGGTTCAGCCAGTGCCGGGCCAGGCGTTCGAGGGTGGCGGGGGCGTAGAGGTCCCGGCTGTATTCGAGACTCGCGCTGATGCCATCGAGCGAATAGCCGACGTCCAGGGACAGATCGAATTTGGCCTGGCCGGGACCCGCGCCGAGGAACTCCAGCGCCAGTCCGTCCAGGTCGATCCGGTCCGGTTGCCCGGTGTCAGTGCGCCAGTTGAACAGCACCTGGAACAACGGATTGGCGTGTTCGCTGGCATGCAATCGCAACGCGTCGAAACTCAATTCCAGCGGGTAATCGCCATGGTCCAGCGCCGCCAACGATTCGCGCCGCAGCCGCTGGAGAAAGTCTGCGCAGGACAGCAGCGGATCAATGCGCGCCCGGTACACCTGGGAGCTGACGAAAAAGCCGACCAGACCCTGGGTTTCGCTGCGATTGCGGGTGGCGTTGGGTACGCCGACGGTAAAGTCGTATTGGCCACTGTAGCGGCTCAATAACAATTGCCAGGCCCCGAGGGTCACGACGAAAGGCGTCAGTTTTTGCTGCTGGCAGAAGCGGTTCAGGGCTTGCGCGAGGGGCGCTGGCACACTGAAGTCATACTGCCCGGCAGGGTGGCTGTGCTGGGCATTTCGTGGGAAGTCCACCGGCAGATCGAGGGCCGGCAATGTTTGCCCCAGATACTCTTGCCAGTATTCGGCGCTGCTGGCGCAGGTTGCGCTGTGCAGGTATTCGCCACGCTGCCAGGCGGCATAGTCGGCGTACTGGATGGCCGGGCGAGGCAAGGGTGATGTATCGCCGCTGCCGGCCTGGGCAAAGGCCCGTGTCAGGTCTTGCATCAGAATGGCATTGGACCAGGCATCGGAAACGATATGGTGCATGTTCATCAGCAACAGATGCTCGTCGGCCGAAATCTGCAGCAGCGTCGCCCGCATCAGCGGTGCCTGACGCAGATCGAACGGCGTGCCGGCCTGGGCCTCGATACGTAGCGCGATCCGCTTGGCGCGGGCCTCGTCCGACAGACCCGACAGGTCTTCATGGTCGAGCACCAGTATTGCCTGCGCATCGACCACCTGCATTGCGCAACCATCGATTTCGACGAAGGCACTGCGCAAGATATCGTGACGCTCAAGCACCTTGTTCAGGGCTGTTTCCAGCCGCCGGGGCGCCAGGGGGCCGGTGATGCGCATGACACGGGGCAGGTTGTAGGCGGCGTTGTCCGGTGACAGTTGCTGGAGAAACCACAGCCGCTGCTGGGCGAAAGACAGCGGCGCCGGACGCTGGTTGGCGCGGGCGGTTATCCCTTGGGGTTGATCACCGGCATCGGCCAGCAACAGCGCCAGTACATCATCATCGATCAAGTCGTTCATCGGGGCTCTCGTAGTCGGCGGTGGATCGTTCAGGCGGTCGCCAACGGTTTTTTTTGTGCGACGAGCTTGCCGCCTTCCATCCGCACCAATTGGTCGGCGACATCGAAGTAACGGTCGTCGTGGGAAATGACGATGATGGTCTTGCCCAGGTATTTGAGTTCCGGCAACAGCTCGGTGTAGAAGATGCGCCGGAAGGCCGGGTCCTGGTCGGCCGCCCACTCGTCGAACACCAGCACCGGGCGTTCTTCCAGCCAGGCGTTCAACAGGGCCAGGCGTTTGCGCTGACCGGTGGAGAGGTCGGTGGTGCTGAAGGCGCCATCGCGGATGCTGACCTTGTGCGAGATTTCCAGGCGTTCCAGGTAACGGTTGGCGTCTTCGGGAACGTTCTGCTCGCCTTGTACCAATTCGTCGAACAGGTAGTAGTCGGCGAAAATCGTGGTGAACAACTGGCGATAGTCGTCGCGGTTATGCGCCAGGACCGGCTTGCCGTTAAGGATGATTTCCCCACCCTGGGGCGCATACAACCCCAGCAACAACTTGATCAGCGTGGTCTTGCCGCCGCCATTCTCGCCGACGATAAACACGATCTCGCCCTGGGCGATGGACAGGTTGACCGGCCCGAGGGCGAAGGGCTTGCTGCCGTCCACCGTCGGGAAGGCGAAATGCACGTCGCGCATTTCAAGGTGTTCGACCACCGGTTTCGGCGCGTCTTTGTCACTGAGCAGCAGGTGCGGTTCCGGCGAGGAAAACTGCTCCGCCAGGTCGGCGATGCGCTTGAACGCAATGTTGGCGCGGCTGACCACCGGCAGGGTGGTGACCAGGTATTCCATCGGGCCCTTCATGTACAGCAGCACCAGCACGAACCCGCTGAGCACCGCTTTATCGGTGCCCAGCCACAGCGATTGCAGGGCCAGCGCCAGGCCGATCACCACGAAAAACAGCATCGAGCCAAGGGTCTTGGCCACCACGAAGGTGTTGACCGCGCGGATGTGCGTGTTGCAGATGAAATCAGCGGTGCCTTCGATGCGTTGGCTGAACATGCGTTGGCGGCGCGGACGATGGATGCGCAGTTCCTTGGCGCCGGCGGCAATCGCGCTGTAATGCTTTTGCAGTTCGTCCTCGGCTTCGCGAGCCGCCTGGAAACCCTTGATGCCCTTGGTCCGGGCCACGTATTGCAGCGCGGTGCCGATCACCAGGGCCACCAGCAGCAAGGCAAACATCGGCAACGACAGGTAGGCCAGGTAGCTCAGGCAACCGAGGGTGACGGTGAACGCAATGGCCAGCGGCGCGAAGGAAAAGGCGAAATCACTGACGGTGTCGACGTCATGGGTCAGCACCGGAATCAGCCGATAACTGCGGAAGCGCTCGATCTGTTCGATCGGTGCCAACAGGACTTTTTCCCCCAGGGATTTACGCAGCCCGGCAATGATGTGCTGCCCGACATGGTTGGTGCCGATGTCCGACAGGATCGACGTCAGCAACGCCACTGCGCACAGGCCGATAAACGTTGCCAACACCCGGGTCGACGGGGTGTCGGCGGCGTTCAGCGCGTCATTGATGGTCGCCAGTAGCGCGGTGATGCTGAGGCCACCGAGCATGCCGAGCATGATCGACACCACAACGATGACCCGGAAAGGCCTGAGCAGGCCGAGGACTTCACTGAAGGCTCCGCGGGATTTTGAGGTCATGGAAGTTTCCGCTTCAAGTGCCGCTAAAGGGCAAAGGTTCAAGAGTTTGGCTGCTTAAAAGACGAAACCCGTGGGCGGCGATTTAGCCGCGCACGGGTTTGTTGCAGGTCATGCGACAGGAGGTGGGAGCCTCAAAGATCCCGCGCGACGCGAAAACCGAGCCAGTCGCCACGGGTATCGGGGTAGGTGGCATTACGGTTGCCCGAACGCGAAAACACCGGAGCTTCGCCCCAGTCATTGCCGCGAATGCGCCGGGCGGTGCATTCGCCGGTCAACCAGGCGCTGCCATCGCTCGGTGCGCCGACGTAGTTGTCGTTGTAGCAATCGGCGGTCCACTCATAGACGTTGCCGTGCATGTCGTACACGCCGAAGGCGTTGGCCGGGAAACTGCCCGCCGGTGAGGTGAAGTTGTAGCCATCGGCGGCACCGTAGGTGTTGGCGTGTTTGGCGATGCCGTATTCCTTGCCTTCATCGAACGGGAAGGGGAACGGGCCGCTGCTGCCCGCGCGGGCGGCATACTCACGCAGCGATTCGCTGACCAACCGATAGTGCTTGCCGGTCTTCTTCGAGAGCCAGGCCACATAGGCATTGACCTCGGGGAAGTTCATGCACACCGCCGGATGCCGGGCCGTGCGTTCATAGCGCGGCACGCCGGCCTTGCACTCGCGGCCCGGCCGGGTGTCGCCGTCGGGCATGACGTAACCGCTGTCGCGCAGGTACGCGTCCCACTCGCCGGCCAGCACTTGAAAGCGGCTGATGGCCAGCGGTTTGGCGAAGGTCACCGGGTGCAACGGACCTTCGTCGGGCTCGCGGCCCACCTCATTGTCCGGAGTGCCCATGGTGAAGGTGCCGGTGGGCAGCACGACCATTTCCGGGCAGTCCTTGCAGTCCTTGAATACTTTGCCGGGCTGGGCGGGTGCTGCGGCCTGAGCAGCGCCGGGCAGCAGGCCTGCAACCACGGCGGCGAAGGCCAGTGCGGGGAGCGTCTTCAAGGAAAAACTACGCAGCTCACTGTTCATCATTGCTCTCGATAAAAAGTTAAAGGGAATCAGGGGGGGCAACTTCCGCCACGCCGCAATCTCTGTAGCAGCTGGCGAAGCCTGCGTTCGGCTGCGAAGCAGTCGTAAAACCAGAGATTACGGTGTGTCAGGCAGACCGAGTCAGTCGGATTCACGACTGCTTCGCAGCCGAACGCAGGCTTCGCCAGCTGCTACAGATCGCGTTACGACTTAACTGACTGACATTAACCATGGGGCTGGCGATCAGAGCTGTTTGCCGAGCAACGCGATGAAGCGGTCGACTTCAGCTTCGTTGTTGAGCAGCCCCGGCGCCGTGCGAATCACCGGGCCCACGTCGCGCTCCACGGCATCGGCGATCACGCGGTTCTGCATCAGCCAGGCGGCGATCTTGTCGCTGCTTTGGCCCTTGACCCGGAAGAAGCTGAAACCCGATGACAGCTCGGGACTCAGGGGTGTGACCAGTTCGATCTGCGGGTGCGCTTGCAGGCGTTTTTTCATATAGCTGTTCAGCGCATGGATACGCGCCTGAACATCGGCCTTGCCCCATTGCAAATGCAGCTTGAAGGCTTCGTTCAGTGCCCAGCGGTGCTCGAACGAGTGGTAGCCGCCCGGTGTCATGGTGGTGGAGAACGCCGTGGCTTCGGAGAAGGTCGGGATGATTGGCGTGACGTATTTGACCTGTTCACTGCGGCTGCAAACGATGCCGGTGCCACGGGGGCCGAACAGCCATTTGTGGGTGCCGGCGATGAAGAAGTCGCAGTTCATGGCGGGAAAACTCAAGTCCTCGACACCAAAGCCGTGCACGCCGTCGACCAGGTAAATAATGCGGTCGTGGTCGGCGCGATTGCGGTTGTGCTTGTCCACCAGCGCGCCGATGTCAGCGATCGGCAGTTTCACGCCACTGCCGGAGTGCACCCAGGTCATGCCGAGCACACGGGTTTGCGGTTTGATGTTCTGCTCGATCGAGGCCAGGATCTCCGCTTTGGAGACCGTCTGCGGATCCTTGAATAACCTGATCTTGCGCACCCGGGTGCCGTCCCGTTGGGTGCGCAGATCGAGAATGGTGTGGGTCGCGTAGTGCTCGTGGGCGGTGGTGAGGATTTCCTGGTCGGGGCGTACATGAACGCCGCCGTAAATCATCGCCAGGCCTTCGGTGGTGCTGCCGGTCAAGGCGATCTGTCTGGCATTGGCTTGCAGGTAACGGCCGGCCCAGACACGCACCTCTTCTTCACGCTGCTCGATCACGCCCAGGTCCCAGTCCATCGCCAACCCGGGGTTTTTATCGAGGGCGGCACGGTGCATCTCGATCGCTTCACGCACAGGCTTGGGGTGCGAGGTGATCAGGAAATTGGAGAAATGCAGGTAATCCGGATCCTGGTCGAACAGCTGCCGCAGTTGTGCCCATTTGTCCCCAGGCAGCGAGGGCACTGGCGTGGCGTTGGCGACGTTGTCCAGGCCGGCAGTCAACGGCAGGCCGGCGGCGAGGATTCCGGCCTGTTTCAGAAAGGTGCGACGATCGCTCATGGTGTGCTCGTGCCTTGTTGTGAAATCAGCGCTGGCTTGGCGGCTTTCTGCACCTGATCCCAGACTCGCAGGAAGTTGCCGCCCCAGAGCTTGGCGATGTCTGCTTCGGAGTAGCCGCGCGAGATCAGTTCCGCCGTGACATTGCGAATGTCACCGACGTTTTCCCAGCCTTTGACGCCGCCCCCTTCGTTGAAGTCGGAGCTGATGCCGACATGGTCAACGCCGATTTTGCGCACCGTGTAATCGATGGCGTCGCCGAGGTTCTTGAGGCTGGCTTTGGGTTCTTCTTCGAGAATCGCGTAGAGACGGCTGGCGTACTGGCCGAATTTTTTCTCGGGCCAGGCAGCGATGACCGGATCGCCCGGCATCAATGCCATGGCGAGGTTCGGCAGGGGCGGCAGGTCGAACGCTTTGCGCAGTTCGTTGAGTTTGTCCTGGGTGGTCTGGGTCAGCGGGCGCAGGTATTGGGAGAAACCGACCACCTGCACCACGCCACCGCTGTTCTTGATCAGCTGCATTTCCTTGTCGCTGAGATTGCGCGGGATATCGACCATCGCTCGCGGCGCCGAGTGCGAGGCGACCATCGGTGTGCGGCTCAATTGCGCGACTTGCTCCAGGGCCTTGGTCGACATTTGCGACACGTCGATGATCACGCCCAGATCATTCAAGCGATGTACCGCTTGCTTGCCCAGGTCCGAGAGGCCGTCGAGGGCATCCGGCGAATCGTTGAAGAACGGCAAGGGGCGCGAGGAGTCGGCCCAGTCGTTATTGCCGATATAGCTGAAGCCGAACATGCGCATGCCGCGTGCCGTCCACAGGTCCAGCAGGTTCAGGTCGTGGCCCAGCGGGTAGGCATTGAGCATGCTGATGAAAATCGCGAACTTGCCTTCGCCGTGCAAACGACGGAAATCGTCGGGGGTGTAGGCAATGGCGACCTGATTGGGAAAGTCGCGGACCATCCCGGAAATAATCTTGTAGCGGATCTCCTGTTGGTTGCGCGCCTCTTCGACAAAACCGGCGGTGGGCTTGTGCGGCGCGTTGGCGCCATTCCACAGTTCCGGCCAGCCGAAAATCGTCAGGGCCGCGCCGGACAGGCGTCCGCGGTTGGCCTTGACCAGGTCGAACTGGCCCTCGCCATCCTTGTCGGCTTCATTGCCCTGGGTGCCGAAGTTCTGCATCAGGCTGATGTGGCTATCGAAGGAGAGCATGCGCTCGTGCAACTCGTCGGCCTGTTGCATGACCTTGATCGGGTAACCGGGGTTGTCCTTGAACCCGTAATACCAGACTGCGAAGCCCGCGCCGGCGCTGATCGCCAGGGCCAGCGGCAGGCCGATGTAAAGAGCCTTTTTCGAACGTGGTTTTGTCATTGCCATCTCTGTCAGGTTCGCCGCCCCGGTGCAGGCGCAGGGGCCTTTGCTATCTGGGAGGAACGAGTGGCTGGCAGGGAAATTTAGGTGGCCTTGCGGGCCTCTTCGCGAGCAAGCCCGCTCCCACAGGTATTGCGCTGTCCTTGTGGGAGCGGGCTTGCTCGCGAAGCTTTTAAATTTGTAGAGGCAACAAACGTTCTAGCTTGGATAAAGCCTGCTTCATGGCTGACACAGGTAGGGCAATGACGATTTCTCGACGATGGTTCATGGCAGGCCTGGCGCTGACTGGCGCTGCCGTGCCTGCGGCTTATTATGGGCATCGCGAATGGACGAAGCCGGACCCGACGATTACCCCCGGCGAGGCGACCGTCGACCTGGCGGACACTGCGGGTCAGCAGTTGGCCAACTCGCTGCGCGGCATCTGGGATATCCGCTTCGAAGGTTCGCAAGCGGGCCTCGACGGTTTACCGCAGCACGGGCTGGAGCTGTTTCTCGACATCGCCCAGCGCGGCCGTGGCCTGCGTGGCTGCCTCGATACCGCGCAGCAGTTACGCGGTGAAGCCGAGCCGCGTTACCGGGTGATCGGCGACCTGGTGTCGCCGGACGCCAGCCAGCTGTACTGGCGCCTGATCGATCGGCAATCGGCCAACGGCGCGCCGGCTTATGAGCTGGCGGTCACGCTCGATGAGGTCTGGGCCGATTTCGGCAATGCCGGCAGTGGCACCCTCAGCGGGCGGATCCTGCGTCTGGATCGCCCGCTCGGTTTGCTGGAACTGGACAATCGCTTTGTCGCGCGCAAACGGCTGTTTCCCGAAGCCCGTGAGCGTGTGGGGTTGAATCCGCCGTTGCTGGCGTGGCTGATTTCCCCCGAGCACCGCTTGTTCCACCAGCTCTGGCACGCCACGCGGGACAAATGGCACAAACTCTCTATGGACCAACAAGGTGCCTTGCGCGGCATCGGCTGGCAGCCGGGCCCACGGGGTAACGAGCGCGATGCCCGGGGGCCGCGCAAAGACCGTAATGGTTCGGGAATCGACTTTTTCTTCATGCACCGGCACATGCTCGGCACGGCGCGTTCGATGCAGGACCTGCCGTCCTGGTCGAGCTTTCCGATGCCGCAGCCGGAGCTTGAGCGCGACCGTCAGGGCTTCGCCCGCTATTTCGACAATCACGATGGCACGGCGCTGCCGCCCACCTGGCTGGCCGCCGAAGACACCGAGTACACCCAGTGGGTCAGCGACATCAAGACTGCCGAGACCTACCACAGCAATTTTCAGGTATGGGAATCCCGTTACCGCGACCCGCGTTATCTGTCGAAGTTGACCCTGGGGCAGTTCGGTTCGGAAATCGAACTGGGCTTGCACGACTGGCTGCACATGCGCTGGGCCTCGGTGCCACGGGATCCTTCCAACGGTCAGCCGGTGCCTTTCGCCCGGGATCCGGCGGACTTTTCCGCGCGTTGGTATGCGCCGGAAAACGACTTCCTCGGTGACCCGTTTTCATCCCACGTGAACCCGGTGTTCTGGCACTTCCATGGCTGGATCGACGATCGCCTGGAAGACTGGTTCCGCGCCCACGAGCGTTTTCATCCGGGGGAAGTCAGTCGGCTTGAGGTCAACGGCGTGCCCTGGTTCGCCCCGGGGCGCTGGGTTGAAGTCGATGATCCATGGCTCGGCCCGAGCACCCACGGTTGCAGCACCACGCCGGGATTGCAGGTCGGCAAATCGGTGGAAATGGACCCGGAAACCATGAAGCTGGCGCTGCGCATCACCTTCGGCACTGACGAAAAGAAACTCGCGGATTTGTTCCGGCGGGTGCCGCAACGGCCATGGTATGCGCGGAATCTGAAGGTCAAGCCGATTACCCGTTAAGACCACGTTATCGTTCATTCGCGAGCAAGCCCGCTCCCACATTTAATCTTCAGCGAACTTAGAATGTGTGTTCGACGCCGATCAAATGTGGGAGCGGGCTTGCTCGCGAAAGCGGTTTAACGGTCACCACTGTTACAACGCCTGCCACCCCCCACCCAACGCCTTGTACAACGCGATGCTCGCCTGCAACCGCGACAACCGCAGTTGCACATTCGCATCCTGCGCCGCATACAGTGTGCGCTGTGTCTCCAGCACCGTCAGCCAATCCTCGGCCCCAGCCTGATAGCGGCTTTGCGCAATGTTGAACGCGGCCTGGGCCTGGTCCAGCTCTTCGCGTTGCCATTGCCGCTGCTCATCCAGGCCGCGAATGCTGTTGAGGGCTTTTTCGACGTCGGCAAAGCCATTGATGATCGCGCCTCGGTAGGCTTCCAGCAGTTCTTGTTGCCGGGCCGTGGCCTTGTCGCGCTCGGCGCCGAGGCGGCCGTTATTGAAGATCGGCGCGACCAGCCCGGCGGTGAGGTTGTAGAACGGGCTGCGCAGAATATCGTTGGCCGTGTTGGCGCCCGAGCCGATGCTGGCGCTCAGGGTCACGGCGGGCAACATGGCCGCGCGTGCGACCGTGACGTTGGCCTGGGCGGCGGCCAGTTGCGCTTCGGCGCGGGCGATGTCCGGGCGGCGGCTGAGCAGTTCGCTGGGCAATCCGGCATCGATGGCAGGCCATTGCAGTTGATCGAAGGATTCGTGGCTGGGCGGCAGTTGCTGGACCGGTCGGCCGAGCAGGGCGGCGAGGCTGATCCGGGCGTCCTCGGCTTGCTGGCGAATCAGCGGCAGTTGCCGTTGTTGCGCCGCCACCAGGCTTTTCTGTTGAGCCAGTTCCAGTGCGGTGGCCGAGCCTGAGTCGAAACGGGTCTGCACCAGTTTCAAAACGTTCTGTGCGTTGGCCAGGTTCAGCGCGGCAATGCGACTTTGTTCATCCAGCGACAAGGCTTGCGCGTAGCTGTTGGCCACGCCGCTGAGCAAGGTCAATTCGACCGTGGCCTGATCGAACTCGCTGGCGCGCAGCCCGAATTGCGCATTGTCCCGGGACGCGCGTTTGCCGCCCCAGAAGTCGATTTCGTAACTGGCGCTGAGGTTGGCGTCAAAGTAGTCCACGGCCTTGTTGCTGCTGTCGGCATCGAGTTGGCTATAGCCGTCGCCGCGCAGCAATTTCTGGCGGTTGGCGTTCATGCCGGCCTTGATCTCCGGCAACTGCGAGCCGCCGGCAATCACTGTGTCGGCCCGGGCCTGGTGCACCCGAGCGATGGCGGCGGCCAGGTCATAACTGCCGACGCGGGCCTGTTCGATCAAGCGATCAAGCTGCGGGCTGCCGAACTGCGTCCACCATTGCCGACTCGTCCGGGAGGCGCTTTCATCGTATGGCGATTGCCAGGCCGACGGTGGTTGAATGCCGCTGTCCGGGCGCGGAGCCGGGTGGCTGCAGGCGCCGAGCAGCAGGCAAAGGGTCAACAGGCTCAGTTGCGGTTTCATAGATCGATCATTCACTGGTAAGGGCCGTGACCGGGTCGAGCCGGGCAGCTTTGCGGGCCGGCATGAAGCCGAAGACAACGCCGGTGATCAGTGCGCAGGCGAAGGCGCCGATGACCGCCGCCAGGGAAAAGGCCACCGCGACTTTGCTGAGCACCAATACGCCGCCGACGATCAGCGCCAAGGCGATGCCGGCGATCCCGCCGACCACCGAGAGCATCACCGCTTCAGTGAGGAACTGGCGCAAAATGTCGCGCTGACGGGCGCCGGTGGCCATGCGGATACCGATCTCGCGGGTCCGTTCGCGCACGGTCATGAGCATGATGTTCATCACGCCGATGCCGCCCACCAGCAGCGAGATCGCCGCAATCGAACCGAGCATCAGCGACAGCGTATTTTGCGTGCGCGCCTCGGCCTGAATCATCGCGGCATTGTTGGTCAGTTCGAAATCGTGTTTGCCGTTGTGCAGGCGCAGCATCAACTGCTCGATGGCCTTTTCGGTCTCTTTGACCTTGCGCGCATCGGCTGCGGCAATGGCCACGTATTCGGGGTTGTGGGTGCCGAACAGCCGGACACTGGCCGCCGAGTAGGGCACGGCAATCCGGTTGTCGCTGTCGGAGTCGCCGGAGCTGGCGCCTTTTTCTGCGAGCACACCGACGACCTGAAAGGGCACGTTTTCGATCAAGATGTATTGGCCGATGGGGTTGGCAACATCCTTGAGCAACTTGGTGCGCACCTTGTGACCGATCACCGCGACCGCTGCGGCGTTGCGCTCATCGGCCTCAGTGAAGTAACTGCCCTCGACCACCGGCCAGTTGAAGATCGCCGGAAAGTTGGTGTCGTTGCCGCCGACGTAGCTCAGATGGTCGAGGTTGCCGAAGCGCACCCCGGCTTCGGCGCCGTTGACCGGCATGATTCGCATGACTTGCGGCAAACTGGCCAGCGCCGCGACGTCATCCAGGGTCACGATACCGGGCGGCGTGCGCGGGTTGGGGGCGGAGCCGCTGAGGTAAATGATGTTCGAACCGAACGCGCCCATCTGCGCCATGACCTGACGCTTGCTGCCTTCGCCGACCGCCAGCATCACCACCACCGAGGCGACGCCGATGATGATCCCCAGCAGCGTCAGGGCGGTGCGGAAGCGGTTGATCCACATCACCCGCCAGGCCGCGTGCATGGCATCCACCAATTCGCCTTTCCAGGCACCGGTGGCTTCGCTGCCTTCGCTCAGCCGCTTGCGCAAATCCACCGCTTGCAACGCACCGGGATTGGCCGAGGCCTGCACGGCGGGGTTGTCGCGGGCGCTGTCGCTGATGATCAGGCCGTCACGGATTTCGATCACGCGTTTGGCCCGCGCCGCCACGTCGCGGTCGTGGGTGATGAGGATCACCACATGGCCCTGGCTCGCCAGTTCGTCGAGCAGCGCCATGACCTCGGCGCCGCTGTGGCTGTCGAGGGCGCCGGTGGGTTCGTCGGCGAGGATGATGTGGCCGCCATTCATTAATGCGCGAGCGATGGACACCCGTTGCTGCTGACCACCGGAGAGCTGGTGCGGACGGTTGCCGGTGCGTGAAGCCAGGCCGAGGCGGTCGAGCAGGGCGGCGGCGCGGGCGTGGCGTTCGGCCGCTGGGGTGCCGGCATAGATCGCCGGCATCTCGACGTTTTCCTGGGCCGAGCCGGACGGAATCAGGTGATACCCCTGAAACACGAAACCGAAGGCCTCGCGGCGCAGCCAGGCCAGTTCATCGCTGTCGAGTGCTGCGACGTTTTCGCCGGCGAACCGATATTCGCCGGACGTGGGCCGGTCGAGGCAGCCGAGGATGTTCATCAGCGTCGATTTGCCGGAGCCGGAAGCGCCGACGATCGCTACGAACTCCCCGGCGTGGATCGACAGGTCGATGCCGCGCAACACATGAACTTCAGGCGCGTCGCCGCCGCCGTAGGATTTACGAATGTCCTGCAGGTCGATCAGGGGCGTTTGCATTCAGTCTCCGCTGCCGTCGGCGGGGCCGATCAACAGGTGATCGCCTTCGGCCAGTCCGTCGAGGATCTGCACCTTCAGGCGATCGCTGATGCCGGTGCGCACGGTCCTTTGCTCGATGTCACCGTTTTGGGCAACGACCCGAGCCGTTTGACGGTCGGCCAACGGGCCATCCTGCAAGGCCGCGATCGGCGCGGTCAGGACGTTTTTTGCCTGATGGGAGACGAAAAATACTTGGGTGGTCATTTCCGCCATTAATGCGTTGTCGGCGTTGTCGACGTCCAGCAGCACCGTGTACAGCACCACGCGACCCGTGCCGCTTTTATTGGAACTGGCCGGGCTGCCACCGCCCTGGCTGGCCTGGTCCAGCGGTTTGGGCGGTATCGGCAAAATCTGCCGCACCGTGCTGCTCCAGCGCCGGTTACCGCCGCTGAGCGTGGTGAACCAGGCGCTCATGCCGGGTCTGACGTGACCGATGTCAGCCTCCGAGACCTCGGCCCAGACCGTCATCGGCGACAGTTTGGCGATGCGCAGGATCAGCGGCGTTTGCTGCTGCGCGTTGAGGGTCTGGCCTTCGCGGGCATCGAGGGCCACGACCGTTCCGCTCATCGGTGCGTAAATGCGCGTATAGCCGAGTTCGGCCTGATCGCTGCGCAGACTGGCCTGGGCCTGACGGATCTGCGCCTCGAACATGTCGATGCGCGCCTGGGTGGTGCGCAGTTCGGCCTGGGCCGTTTGCACATCTTCGTCCCGTGTCGCGCCGCCGGCGGCGAGGTTCTGTTGACGCTGATATTTCTGCCGGGCCAGGTCGTGCTGTGCCCGTTGCTCCTGCAGCTGCGCCTTGAGGTTGTCGATCGAGAAACGTCCGGCGTCGAGTTTTGCTTGTTGCGTGGACGGGTCTATTTCCACCAGCAACTGGCCTTCCTTGACCACGTCACCGACTTCCACATGGATCTTGTGGATCTGCCCGGAGGCCTGGGCGCCGACATCGACATAGCGTCGCGGCTGCAGGGTTCCCAGCGCCGTGACGCTGCTTTCGATGTCGCCGCGCGCGACCTGGACCGTGGCGAACCGATCACGACCGGGCGGCAAAACCTGCCAGGCCGCGACGGCGATAACGGGGATCAGACAAAGGGCTACAAGCAGGGCGCGTCGGGTGTGACGGGGACGTTTCATGCAGGGTTCCGGCCAATGGGATTCGGCCCGTCGTTCAGTGGGCGCGCAATATCTGCCGACGGCTGAACGCTGTCGGAGGACCGACAGACACGGGGAGCTGTCCTGTAGACGAGGGAAGGGGCGGGGAATTTAAGCGTTGAGGCTTTGAGTCACAGACAAAGTTATAGGTATAGGACAGCACTATTTAGCAGGCAAATAGAAACAGCACTTTAAATCTATATGAGAATTACTATAAATTACACACTCGAAATCGCCATCATCGTGCCACTGCCTGCCTGCCTGGCGGTCGCGGATCTGGCTCAAGGATAGAAACCGCCCCCCGTGCGGCCGGGAGTCATGTTGGAAAACTACTATCGCGAGCTGGTGTGTTTCCTGAACGCCAAGCTAGGCAACCGCCAGGTGGCCGAAGATGTGGTGCATGACGCGTATCTGCGGGTGCTGGAGCGTTCCAGCGACACGCCGATCGAGCAACCCCGGGCGTTCCTTTATCGCACCGCGCTCAACCTGGTGATCGACGATCACCGTCGCAATGTCTTGCGTCAGGTCGAACCCCTGGAGGTGCTCGACAGCGAAGAGCGCTACTTCATCCCATCGCCCCACAACAGCCTCGATCATGGTCAGCGCCTGGACATGCTGCAGCGCGCGCTGGCGGAATTGCCACGGCTGTGTCGCGAGAGTTTCCTGCTGCGCAAGATCGAAGGCCTGTCCCACCCGCAAATCGCCGAGCACCTGGGTATTTCCAAGGCGCTGGTGGAAAAGCACATCGTCAACGCCATGAAGCATTGCCGCATGCGCATGCGCCAGTGGGACGTCGCTTGAGTCGGCCTCGTTAAATTTTTTTTCATTGTCCTCGTTCCTATTCAACAGACGATCTGCCGCCGCAAAAGGCCGGTCAGGTCACCCAGGCTTTATCCCCGCAGCTGCGGGGTTTATCCAGAGGACACTGGAAATGACACAGGCAATTGCATCGCCCATCGTTCACGACCTGATCGGCGTCGGTTTCGGCCCTTCCAACCTGGCCCTGGCCATCGCCCTGCAAGAGCGCGGGCCGAGCCAGGGCGAGCTGGATGTGCTGTTTCTCGACAAGCAGGCGGACTACCGCTGGCACGGCAATACCCTGGTCACCCAGAGCGAACTGCAGATCTCGTTTCTCAAGGATCTGGTGACCCTGCGCAACCCGACCAGTCCGTACTCCTTCGTCAATTACCTCAAGCATCATGGTCGTCTGGTGGACTTCATCAACCTCGGCACCTTCTATCCGTGCCGCATGGAGTACAACGACTACCTGCGCTGGGTCGCCGGGCAATTCACCGGGCAGAGCCGCTACGGCGAGGAAGTGCTGACCATCGAGCCGGTGCTGCACAACCAGCAGGTCGAGGCGCTGCGGGTGATCTCGCGGGACACTCAGGGGTTGCAGCATGTGCGCACCACCCGTTCGGTGGTGGTCAGCGCCGGCGGTACACCGCGCATTCCCGAAGCGTTCAAGGCACTGAAGGATGACGGTCGGGTGTTCCACCATTCCCAGTACCTGGAGCGCATGGCCAGGCAACCGTGCGTGAACAACCAACCGATGAACATCGCAATCATCGGCGGTGGGCAGAGCGCGGCGGAGGCCTTCATCGACCTCAACGACAGCTTCCCGACGGTGCAGGTGGACATGATCCTGCGCGGCTCGGCCCTGAAGCCGGCCGATGACAGCCCCTTCGTCAACGAAGTGTTCTCGCCGGAATTCACCGACCTGGTGTTCCAGCAGGCCAGCAGCGAACGCGAGCGTCTGGTCAACGAGTACCACAACACCAACTATTCGGTGGTGGACATCGACCTGATCGAACGTATCTACGGGATTTTCTACCGGCAGAAAGTCTCGGGCGTCGCGCGCCATGCGTTCCGTACCCTGACCACCGTCGAAAAAGCCACCGCCACCGAGCACGGTATCGAATTGACGGTGCGCAATAATGCTACCGGTGAAGTCACGGTTCGGCGTTACGACGCCGTGGTACTGGCCACCGGTTACGAGCGGCAGATGCACCGCAAACTGTTGGCGCCGCTGGAGCAATACCTCGGCGATTTTGAGGTCGATCGCAACTACAGGCTGATCACCGACGAGCGCTGCAAGGCCGGGATCTACATGCAGGGTTTCTGCCAGGCCAGCCACGGCTTGAGCGACACCTTGCTGTCGATCCTGCCGATCCGCGCCGATGAAATTGCCGGCTCGTTGTATGACCATGGCAAATCCCGTGGCCGATCGGTGAGGGACGTGTTGTTGGCAACTGCCAGCTGAGATTTTCGGCGTCTGTTAAGCCGCTTTCGCGAGCAAGCCCGCTCCCACATTTAACCTGTGTTTGCAGGACTAATGTGGGAGCGGGCTTGCTCGCGAAAGGGCCGAAAGAACACCAAAAATCCTGAAAGCTGAACCCTTCCTGAAGAACCCCGCGATTCCCCCCACAACACCCCTGCGCAGCGTTTACTCTCTGGAAATCGCGGCGTAAGCTTCGCGCGTTTTCATCAATTAGCGGAGACCCACAGTGGGTACTTGTTCGAGTGACAGTTGTCGGCCGGTCTCGGTAACCGGCATTTTCCCGGCAAGATAACGCGCAGCCTTTTGTGCCGTTGTCTCGCCGTAAAGCGAGCAGCGGCATCCCGATCGTGGCCGGTTCCGGCCCGACTCCCGACGTCTCTCTCATCGACGCTGAACAGCGTGTGATGTTCGACCCCGTGTCGTCATCGCAGCGCCTCGACTCGCCTGCTCGACGGTTTCCCGGCTGACCCTGGGGGGCACTGCCATGAACCTGACCTGGCTGAAAGAATTCTTCGCCGGATTCCTGCGAAACCGTCACATCGCCCGGCACTTCCGTCGACTGGCGCTGCTGGAAAGCTTCACCGACACCACCGTCAGCCGCGAAGTCCCGCCGACGCTCGCGCAAACCCTGGTCGCCGCTGCCAACAGCGACACCGGCCAATTGCTGGATAACCTCGGCAGCCACCCTGACGGCCTGACTGAACCCGAGGCCGATGCCCTGCGCGAGCAACATGGCCTCAATGAAGTCGAGCACGAGCAGCCGCTGCCATGGTGGACGCACCTGTGGCACTGCTACAAAAACCCGTTCAACCTGCTGCTGACCTTGCTGGCGGTGATCTCCTGGCTGACCGAAGACATGAAAGCCGCCATCGTGATTTTCTCGATGGTGGTGCTCTCGACCTTGCTGCGTTTCTGGCAGGAAACCAAATCCAACCAGGCCGCCGACGCGCTCAAGGCGATGGTCAGCAACACCGCCACGGTGATGCGTCGGGAGGTGGTGAACAACGGTGCGCAACGCCTCGAATTGCCGATCAAACAACTGGTGCCGGGGGACCTGATCGTGCTCTCGGCCGGCGACATGATTCCCGCCGATTGCCGGGTGGCCAACGCCAAGGACCTGTTCGTCAGCCAGGCCGCGATGACCGGTGAATCGATGCCGGTGGAGAAGTTTCCCCGTCAGCAGGACAACCACACCCACAACCCGCTGGACCTCGACAACATCCTGTTCATGGGCACCAACGTGGTGTCCGGCACGGCGATGGCGCTGATTCTCACCACCGGCAACAACACCTATTTCGGCGCGCTGGCGCAGCGGGTCGGTGCCACCGATCGCGCACCGACCTCGTTCCAGACCGGGGTCAACAAAGTCAGCTGGTTGCTGATCCGCTTCATGTTCGTCATGGCGCCGCTGGTGTTGTTCATCAACGGTTTCACCAAGGGTGACTGGACCGAAGCATTGCTGTTCGCGCTGTCGATCGCCGTGGGCCTGACCCCGGAAATGCTGCCGATGATTGTCACCTCGACCCTGGCCAAGGGCGCGGTGTTCCTGTCGCGCAAAAAAGTCATCGTCAAACGCCTTGATGCGATCCAGAACTTCGGCGCCATGGACGTGCTCTGCACCGACAAGACCGGCACGCTGACCCAGGACAAAATCTTCCTCGCGCGCAACGTCGATGTCTGGGGCAACGATTCCGATGACGTGCTGGAAATGGCCTACCTCAACAGCTACTACCAGACCGGCCTGAAAAACCTGCTGGACGTGGCCGTGCTGGAGCACGTGGAAATCCACCGCGAGCTGAAAGTCGGCACGGCGTTTCGCAAGGTCGACGAGATTCCGTTCGACTTCACCCGTCGACGCATGTCGGTGGTGGTGGCCGAGCGTGATCAGCCGCACTTGCTGATCTGCAAAGGTGCGGTGGAGGAAGTGCTGGCGGTGTGCACCCGGGTGCGCCACGGCGATGCCGACGAGGCGCTGAGCGATGAATTGCTGGCGCGGATTCGCCAGGTCACCGCCACCTTCAATGCCGAAGGCCTGCGGGTGGTGGCGGTGGCGGCGCGGCCGATGATCGAGGGCCGCGACACTTACAGTCTGGCCGATGAACAGGCGCTGACGCTGATCGGTTATGTGGCTTTCCTCGATCCACCGAAGGAAAGCACCGCGCCGGCACTCAAGGCCCTGGCCGCGCACGGTGTGGCGGTGAAAGTGCTGACTGGCGACAACGAACTGGTGACCGCGAAAATCTGCCGTGAAGTCGGGCTGGAGCAGCAAGGCCTGCTGATGGGCAACGACATCGAACGCATGAGCGACGCCGAGCTGGCGGTGGCGGTGGAGACCACCAACGTCTTCGCCAAACTCACGCCGTCGCACAAGGAACGCATCGTCCGTTTGCTCAAGGGTAACGGTCATGTGGTCGGCTTCATGGGCGACGGCATCAACGATGCGCCGGCCCTGCGCACCGCCGACATCGGTATTTCTGTGGACAGCGCGGTGGACATCGCCAAGGAAGCGGCGGACATCATCCTCCTGGAAAAGAGCCTGATGGTGCTGGAGGAGGGCGTGCTGGAAGGGCGACGGACCTTCGCCAACATGCTCAAGTACATCAAAATGACCGCCAGCTCGAACTTCGGCAACGTGTTCTCGGTGCTGGTGGCCAGTGCGTTCATTCCGTTCCTGCCGATGCTGCCGATGCACCTGCTGGTGCAGAACCTGCTCTACGACATTTCGCAGATCGCCATCCCGTTCGATAACGTCGATGAAGACATGCTGAAACAGCCCCAACGCTGGCAGCCAGCGGACGTCGGACGCTTCATGCTGTTTTTCGGCCCGATCAGTTCGATCTTCGACATCAGCACCTTTGCGTTGATGTGGTACGTGTTCGATGCCAACACCCCGGACCACCAGACCCTGTTCCAGTCCGGCTGGTTCGTGGTCGGGTTGCTGACCCAGACACTGATCGTGCACATGATCCGCACGCCGAAGGTGCCGTTCCTGCAAAGCCGCGCCGCCATGCCGCTGCTGGTGATGACCGGGGTGATCATGGCCGTGGGGATTTTCCTGCCGATGGGGCCGCTGGCGCATTACTTCAAACTGCAGGCGCTGCCGTCGCTGTATTTCGTGTTCCTGCCGGTGATTCTGCTGGCGTACATGGCACTGACCCAGGCGGTGAAAGGTTTCTATATTCGGCGGTTTGGCTGGCAGTAATGCTGCCAGCTCCTCGGGCCTGATTTTTAAGAGAGGCACTTAACTTTAGGAAAAGTCCTACAGAAAGTACGACATGTCTTCCGTAGCCTTGCTTCCCCACGAATCCGCACCCCCAGGGGACCTGTTTTGCCAAATAAAGCCTTGCGCATTCTGATCGCCGACGAACAGCATTTTCACCGGATGAGAACCGAGCGGTTGTTCAACCAGCTCGGTTATTACCGAGTGGCGCCGGTGCAAAGTCTTGCCGACATGCTGAATCTGGTCGAGTACGGATGCGAGCCGTTCGACCTGGTGATCATCAATGCCTCTCTGGCGGCAGGGGCATTGGATCTGTCCGGGTTCTTGCGCGATAACCGCCAGGTTCACCACGCCTTGATCTACGACGACGACGCGCTGCCGGATTTAGCCGCCATTCGACGGCTGATGGAGCTCATCGATCCGCCTGAGTATGAAGCTGCATCGCCACTGGATCAGGCGCGGAATCGACAACGGATCGGTTGAGTCCAGGGTTACCGTTCGTCGGTACTATCATTTCTGATAGGTACATTTCTCCTGCTTTACGTGCAAAAGTCATTGCGCAGCCGCTGCGTCTATCCCGGCGGTTACCGGCGGGCAATCGTTGAGTTTTTGCAAAGGAATTGCCATGAAGAAAGCGCTGATTGTGGACGATCATCCGGTGGTACGTGCCGCAGTCACACTTGTACTGGAGCGGGAAGGCTTCAAACTCATTTTTGAGGCGTCCAGTGTTGGCGAGGCCTTATCGATACTTCGTGAGCATGCAGTCGATCTGGTGATACTGGATCTGGTTATGCCCGGTGGCGATGGGCTGGAGCTGCTGGACCGGATCAGGGCCAATGGTTGGCTATGTCTGGTACTGGTTTTCACTTCCCTGGATCCGCTGTTTTTTCAAGAGCGTTGCATGCGCGCCGGGGCCATGGCGTATGTCGCCAAGACCAATGTCCTGAGTCAATTGCAAAAAGCCGTGCACGCCGTCATGGCCGGTTACACCTTTTTCGCGCGGTTGCCTGCGGGATCGCAGGACCCCCGGCAACGCAGCGAAAAAGAGATGATCGATAAACTTTCCAACCGCGAGCTGACAATCCTGCGGTATTTGGCCCAGGGCATGAGCAACAAGGCGATCGCCGAACGTATGCACCTGAGTCACAAGACCGTCAGCACCTACAAGACCCGCTTGATCGAAAAACTGGGCGTGAACGCTGCGGTACACCTGCGCGATTTCGCCAAGCGTAATCTTCTGATCTCTGAGTGAACTCGACCGTGCGCATCTTCCAGTGGGGCTTGATGCTATGTCTTGTATCGCAGGCCCTGGTCGCGGTAGCCGACGAGCCTAAGCCATTGCGCCTGCTGGGGCGCTCCACGGTGGAGGGCTATGCCGTCCAGCTGGGTATGGATGATCGCAATTGGCTGGTCAGCAAAAGGGTGTTGCGCGTCGGAGTAACGGGGCCGGACTACCCGCCCTTCGAATTGACGCGCAATCACGATGAGCTGGAGGGCATTACCGCCGATTACGTCGAGTTGCTTGCGCAACTGCTGCACGTCAACGTCGAGGTGCTGCGCTATGGCACACGCGAGTCGGCGATGGAGGCACTCAAACGCAAAGACCTGGATCTGCTGGGAACCTCCAACAGCTTCGAGGCCGCCGATCCCGAACTGAATCGAACCAGCGCCTATGCCGAAGATCAGCCGATGCTGGTCACCAGACTGGACGAGCGCATGCCCGAGGATCTGGAGGGTAAACGCATCGCCATGGTCGCCGACTATCTGCCGGAGCAGACCGTCAAAGCCTTCTATCCCAAGGCTGATCTGCAACGTTACCCGTCGGCGCTCGATGCACTCGGAGCCGTGGCATACAGGCAGGATGATGTGTATCTCGGCGACCTTATCAGTGCCAATTACCTGATCAACAACAACTACCACAATAACGTTCAGTTGATGGGGCCATCCGGCCTTGACGCCAACCCGTTCGGTTTCGCATTGGTGCGGGACAATACGCGCCTGAAAAACATCGTCGACCAGGCACTGGCGGCGATCCCGATGGAGCAACGCTCTGCCATCGAGCAACGATGGAGTGCCGGCCGCGCCAATCGACTGGGTCTGCAGCGGGTGAGTCTGAGCGCCAGTGAACAGCACTGGCGGGATCAGCATCCGACGGTGAGGGTCGGAGTGGTCGGGGATTTTGCGCCTTTGACTTTCTATGATGCCGAAAGGCGATTCAGCGGGTTGACCGCGCAATTGTTGACGCTGATCAGCCAGCGTAGCGGTTTGAACTTTGACGTGCAGCGGGGCCAATCCCTGGACGAGCAGATCCAGCGACTCAAGGCTGGCGAGATCGACATATTGCCGGCGCTCATCCCCACGACTGAAGGTGTGGCCGGGCTGCGTTTTACCAGCCCTTACGTCACCAATCCATACACGCTGGTCAGTGCAGTCACCCCCGGCAGCCCGAGAACTCTGGATGATCTGGCCGGCAAACGCCTGGCGATTTATCACAGTCATCCCATGCGCGCATTCATTCTTGCCAGGGCACCGCAGGTGCGGATGCTGGATGTGCAAAGCCCGGCCCAAGGCCTGGAAATGGTCATGAAGGGGGAAGCCGATGCCGCGCTCAGTTCATTGTTCATGACCCGCTACCTGATTGCCCGGTATTACAGCGGGCGTCTGCGCATCAGCAGTACCGTGGGCGATGAACCGGCACGCATCGCTCTGGCGACCGGAAGTGATGCGCTGGAGCTGCACTCGATACTGAACAAGGCATTGCTGAGCATCTCGCCCCAGGAGATGGACGATCTGGTGGCCCGCTGGAGCAATGACGTGGTGGTGGATGACAGCTATTGGTTGCGTCATCGCCAAGGCATTGTTCAAGCGTTTGCCGTGGCGGGAGCCTTGCTGTTGCTCGCCTTGGGCTGGATCGCCTGGCAGCGTCGGCAGATCCGCCAGCGCCAGCAATGGTTGCGGCAATTGCAGGACGCCAAGGCTGAGGCGGAGGATGCCAATGGCGCCAAAACCACTTTTCTGGCAACCATGAGCCACGAGCTACGCACACCGTTGTACGCCCTGATCGGCATGCTCGAACTGGCCTTGAAGCGTGCGGACGAGGGCGTCACCGACCGTAGCGCCATTGAGGTGGCGTCCAGCGCCGCACAACAATTGCTGGCGCTGATCGGCGACATTCTGGATATCGCGCGGATCGAGTCAGGGCATTTATCCCTGACCCCTGAGCGCGCCAATCTGCGGGGGCTGGTGGAGTCGGTGTGTCGGGTTTTCGAAGGCCTTGCGCGGCAGAAAGAGCTGGCGTGGCGAATCTATCTGGACGAACACAGTGACTGTGATGTGTTGATCGATCCCACCCGCTTCAAACAGGTGCTGTCCAATCTGCTGAGCAATGCCATCAAGTTCACCCATGAGGGTGAAGTGAGCCTGACGCTGCGAGTGGCGGCCGTCATGTCAGGACATCTGGCGGTCAGCGTGCACATTGAAGACACCGGCATTGGCATCAGCACCGTCGACCGACGGCGGTTGTTCAGCCCGTTCATCCAGGCCGATAACGGCCGACAGTCAGCCCGAAGCGGCTCTGGCCTGGGGTTGGTGATCAGCCGCACGCTGTGCGAAATGATGGGCGGGCGGTTGCAACTCGACAGCGTCCTTGGACAAGGCACGCGAGTGGACATTGACCTTGAGCTGACCGCCTTGTCACCGTTACCTTCCAGTGGCGGGGTGGATAGCGGGTTGCAGGCGCCGACACGGCCACTGACTATTCTGGTGGTCGATGATCACCCGG
The DNA here is from genome assembly GCF_030687145.1 of Pseudomonas sp. FP1742. Lineage (NCBI taxonomy): Bacteria > Pseudomonadati > Pseudomonadota > Gammaproteobacteria > Pseudomonadales > Pseudomonadaceae > Pseudomonas > Pseudomonas sp. FP1742. The sequence goes on from NZ_CP117460.1 coordinate 2,175,285, forward strand.
CCAATCGACTGTTGCTTTCACGGCAATTGAGCCACTTGGGGCATTGTGTTCTGGAGGCCGAAGAGGGCGCACGGGCGCTTAAGCTGTGGCGCAAACATGAGTTCGATCTGGTGGTTACCGACTGCAATATGCCCAGACTCAGCGGTTATGAACTGGCGGGTGCAATACGCGATGAGGAGCGCGCCCAGGGATTGCCGCCGACGTTGATTCTGGGGTTTACCGCCAATGCACGGCCCGAGGAGAAGGCCCGCTGCCTGGAGGCGGGCATGGACGATTGCTTGTTCAAACCCATCCTGCTGGCGGATTTGCACGCTTGGCTGGCGTCCAGGTTTTTGAACCAGGCGCCAGAACCTGTCGCAGAACCCTCAACGCCGGAGATGGACTTGAGTGGCCTGGAGCAATACGTCGGTGCGGACCGCACGTTGATTGATCGCCTAGTGCGCGAACTGACGGTGACCAACCGGGTGGATCGGGATGATCTGCTCCAGGCGCACGCCAATGGCAATCACCGTGTGCTGCGCGACCTGGCGCACCGCATCAAGGGCGGTGCGCGCATGGTTCGGGCGCAGCGTTTGATCGAGGGCTGCGAGCAGCTGGAGCTCGTCATCAACGGGGGAGATCCGGAGCTGCTCAAGGAAGCCGTCGATCAATTGCAGCGCGCGATGTCATCGCTGGAAGAACACTTGAAACAAGGCTGAAACTCAATCCCACTGTGGTGCAATGCCGTTGGGGCTGGTCAGCCGCTGGCCGCGATCCAGGCCTGCGATCAGCGCCATGTCGGCGTCGCTCAGGGTCAGGGCGCAGGCTTGCAGATTGCTTTGCAGGTTGGCGCGTTTGGTGGAAGAGGGGATCACCGCGTACCCCAGTTGCATGGCCCAGGCCAGGGTAACTTGGGCCGGTGTTGCCTGCAGGCGATCGGCGATCTGCTGGATGAGCGGATCTTTCAGCACTTCGCCATAGGCCAGGGTCATGTAAGAGGTGATCTGGATGCCCTGGCTTTGCGCAAATTCGACGACCTTGCGGTTTTGCAGGTACGGGTGCAGCTCGATCTGGTTGGTGGCGATGTTCTCGGCGCCGACCGCAGCGATGGCTTGCTTCATCAGGTCGACCGTGAAGTTGGACACGCCGATCCGACGGGTCAGGCCCAGTCGTTTGGCCTCGAGCAGCGCCCCCATGAACTCTTCGACCGGCACCTGATCTTCCGGCGATGGCCAGTGGATCAGCGTCAGGTCCAGATAGTCGGTTTGCAGCTTATCCAGGCTCTCTTTGAGGCTGTCGATCAACCGGTCTTTGGCAAAATTGGCGACCCAGATTTTGCTGGTGATGAACAGCTCTTCACGGGCAATGCCGCTGGCAGCGATAGCCTGGCCAACCTCGGCTTCGTTTTCGTAGATTTGCGCGGTGTCGATGACCCGGTAACCCAGTTCAAGACCGGTGCTTACCGAATCGATGACCACTTGGCCTTGCAGGCGAAACGTACCAAGACCGAATGCGGGAATAGACATCAATGACTCCAGGGGTTGCAGTGGGAATGGGCGGGAGTATCCCCGGCTGCACCCTTGAGAAAAACCGCTGGTTTGGCAAAGCACTGTTTACCGCAAGTCATGAATGGGCTGTTGGAAGATCAAAAAATCTTCCTCCATCGTTCTCCAGATAGAACGATGAGGCTGATTTTTGCAGTCTAGTGCACCAAAGGTCACGGTTTTAAGCTTTATCCATCGCGTCACACAACAGATTCAGAGGCAAAGATGAAAAACATCATCGGTATCTACACCAGTCCACGACCTCATTGGGTCGGCGACGGTTTTCCGGTTCGCACGCTGTTTTCCTACGACAACCTGGGCAAACACATCAGCCCGTTCCTGCTGCTGGATCACGCAGGTCCCGCCGAATTCACTCCGACCACCGAGCGTCGTGGCGTGGGTCAGCATCCGCACCGCGGGTTCGAGACCGTGACGATCGTCTACAAGGGCGAACTGGAGCACCGTGACTCCACCGGCAGCGGCGGCAAGATCGGCCCCGGCGATGTGCAATGGATGACCGCGGCCTCGGGGATCATTCATGAGGAGTTTCACTCCGAAGGTTTCGCCAAAACCGGCGGCACCCTGGAAATGGTGCAGCTGTGGGTCAACTTGCCGGCCAGGGACAAGATGGCCGAGCCCGGTTACCAGACGATTCTCGACGGCGACATTGCGCGTATCCCGCTGAAAGACAATGCCGGCAGCCTGCGCTTGATCTCCGGTGAGTTCGACGGCCACAAAGGCCCGGCGCGGACCTTCACGCCGATCGACGTGTGGGATGTGCGCTTGAACGCCGGCAAGTTGCTGACCCTGGATCTGCATGAAGGACGCAACACCGCACTGGTGGTGCTGCGCGGTACGGTTCAGGTCAATGGTCAGGAACTGGTGCGTGACGGGCAGTTGGCATTGTTCGAACGCAACGGTGATCAGCTCAGCCTCGAAGCCGACAACGATGCAGTCGTGCTGCTGCTCAGTGGCGAGCCGATCGACGAGCCCATCGTCGGCCACGGCCCGTTTGTAATGAACACCGAGCAGGAAATCCATCAGGCCTTCAGCGACTTCCAGTCGGGCCGGTTCGGCCGGATGAGCGGTTGAATTCAACGCAGTAGTGGGTTGCTCTGCAACCTGGTACTCCCACATTGGTTTTGTGGTGTTTTGCAGATCGCAGGCTTCGCCAGCTCCTACAATCTGTGAGATCTTCACGCCATTGGCCTTTGTTGGAGTTGCTTGATGCTGTCACTGCTCACCAATCACCCGTTGCTTAGCGCGCTGATCCTGATCCTGATCGATCTGGTGTTGTGGCGTTTGATCACGGCCAGTAGCAGCAACTGGAAACTGGCCGCGCGAGTGGTGATTTTCGCGTTGTTCAGCGTGCTGCTGTTCAACGAAGGCTTGAACCCCATGGCGCCGGCGCCATGGGCCGACAACGTGCCGTTGCACCTGGCGGCAACCGGTTTGCAGATCGGCTGGTGGCTATACGCGGCGCGCACCCTGACGGTATTGCTCGGCGCGGTGATGATGCAACGGGTCGGGCACACCGGGCGCTTGTTGCAGGACTTGCTCGGCGCGGTGATTTTCCTGATCGCGGTCATTGCTGCCCTGGCGTACGTGCTCGAATTGCCGGTCAAGGGCGTGCTGGCGACATCCGGCGCGTTGGCGATCGTCGTCGGCCTGGCCTTGCAAAGTACCCTCAGCGACGTGTTTTCCGGGATCGTCCTGAACACCACCAAACCCTATCAACTGGGTGACTGGATCTCCATCGATGGCACCGAAGGTCGGGTCACCGACATCGATTGGCGCGCCACACGCCTGCAAACCTCCCAAGGCAGCATGGCGGTAATCCCCAACTCCCTGGCGGCCAAGGCCAAGATCATCAATTTCAGCCGGCCCAGCGACATTTTCGGCGTCTCGATCAGTTTGCAAGTGAGCCCCCATGCGCGTCCGCAAACGGTGATCGATGCCCTGGAGCGGGCCATGCAGGGGTGCCGCTTTCTGTTGGACCAACCGGCACCGTGCGTGGCGTTGAAAAGCTCCGGCAGCACCGGCGTGGAATATGAAATCAGCGGCTTCGTGGTCTCCATGGATCAGAAGCGCATGGTGCGCAATCTGCTGTTCGACCTGGCGTTCCGGCACTTGCAGGCGTCCGGCGTCATCCTGTTGTCGAACGTCGAGCCCAACGCTCCTGCGGCCTTGTCACGGCAACGGGCGTTGCTGGACAGCTCGAGCATCTTCTCGACCCTGCGTCAGGAAGAGAAAGAAACCTTCAGCCAGAACATGAAACTGCAAACCTTCCGCGCCGGAGAAATGATCCTGCCGGCGGGGGAGGTCAGCGATCATTTGTTCATTATCGAATCCGGCGTCGTGTCGGTGGAGCTGAGCCGCGGCGGGGTCAAGATCGAAAGCGGGCGCATGGGGCCGGGAGAGGTGATCGGCGAGGGCGGGATTTTGTCCGATATGGCGATGCCGGCGGACTTTAAAGCCAAGACGACCTGCAGCTTGTACCGGATCGAAAAGGAATACCTCCAACCATGCCTGGATGCGCGGCATGACATTGGCGAAGCGATGAAGGCGTTACTGGATTTCCGCTTGAACAAGGCGCAGGCGCTGATTCAGGAAACACCCAAGGTGGTGCAGAAGAAAGGGTTTTTGCAGTGGTTGCGCAAGCGTAGCGGCTGATGTGTTGGTTGCCTGTTCCGGCCTCTTCGCGAGCAAGCCCGCTCCCACATTAGATCTTCAGAAACACAAGTTCTGTGTTCGGCAAAGATCATATGTGGGAGCGGGCTTGCTCGCGAAGGCGGCACCATCACTGAAATTCTTCTGGTCTATTGGCATCCTCAACTTCCCAATAATTGGCTATTTGTTCAACCTCGGGGCCGCATTAACGTAGCGCCAACACCCACTGTGATTGGAGCTCGCCATGCAAACCCGTATCGATTTCTACACCGCTTCCCCGGACGCCCTCAAAGCCATGATGGCCCTGGAAACCGCTGTCTCGAAACTGCCGCTGGAAAAGTCGCTGATCGAACTGGTCAAGCTGCGCGCCTCGCAGATCAACGGCTGCGCCTTCTGCATCGACATGCACACTGCCGATGCCATCAAGGACGGGGAAACGCCACGCCGGTTGTTCGCCGTGACAGCCTGGCGCGAGGCGCCGTTCTTCACCAATCGTGAGCGCGCCGCGCTGGCCTGGACCGAGTCCTTGACCCAACTGAGCTTGACCCACGCGCCGGACGAAGACTATGCGCAGCTCAGCGCCGAGTTCAGCCCCAAGGAAATGATCGACCTGACCGTGGCGATTTCCACCATCAACAGCTGGAACCGCCTGGCCGTGGGTTTCCGCAAGATGCCTCAGGAGTAACAAGCTGGCTCAATGAGCATCGGCACTCGGCGCGGCCGGTGGTTGTACCTTGCGCATCAAGGGCACCATCGCCGTGGCGAGAATGAAGCAGACCATGATCATCAGGAACGCGTCGCCGTAGGTTTGCGTCTGCGCTTCGCGGTACGTCAGCAGCCACAGCTGACGCAGGCTGGCGGTGACGCCGATGTCACCGCTCTGGCCGAGGGCGGCGAAGTTATGGCCGACCTGGGACAGCCACTGATTCAACGCCTCGTTGGTGCTGTTGAGATTCTCCGCCAACCGGGTGAAGTGCAGGTTGGTGCGGTCATTGAGAATCGTCGCGCAGGCGGCGATGCCCATCGCACCGCCAAGGTTGCGCATCAGGTTGAACAACCCCGAAGCATGTTTAAGCCGCGCTGGCGCCAGTCCCCCCAGGGTCAGGGTCACCGCTGGCGGCACCGCCAGTTGCTGCGCGATCCCGCGCAAGGCTTGCGGCAGCATCAATTCCCTGGCGCCCCAGTCATGGGTGATCGGGCTGAAATCCCACATCGACAGAGCGAACAGCCCCAGGCCGGTCATCATGATCCAGCGCAGGTCGATGCGATTGGCCAGAAAGGCGTACAGCGGAATCGCCATAATCTGGAATACCCCGGTGGAAAACACCGCCAGGCCAATGTCCAGTGCGCTGTAGCCACGCACCCGGCCGAGAAACAGCGGCGTCAGGTAAATCGTCGCGAACAGGCCGATCCCGGTGACGAACGAAAAAAAGCAGCCGAGGGCGAAGTTGCGGTCCTTCAAGGCGCGCAGATCGACGATCGGGTTGGCCACATGCAAGGTTCGACCGATGAAGGCCAGTCCGGCCAGGCCGCTGACCCACGCGGTGGTCAGAATCGTGCTGTCGCTGAACCAGTTCCAGCGCGGGCCTTCTTCGAGGGTGTACTCCAGGCAGCCGAGAAACACCGCCAGGAACAGCATGCTCAGGTAGTCGGCGCCTTTGAGCAACGACAGTTCCGGTTGGTCGATTTTCACCAGCATTGGCACCGCCACCGCGACGAAAATCCCCGGCACCAAGTTGATGTAGAACAGCCAGTGCCAGGACGAAATGTCAGTGATCCAGCCACCGATGACCGGCCCCAGCGTCGGTGCCAGCGAGGCCACGGCGCCGATGGTCGCGGCGGCGATCACCCGTTGCTTGCCGGTGAAGAAAAAGAACGCGGTGGTGAACACCAACGGGATCATCGAGCCACCGAGAAACCCTTGCAGGGCGCGGAAGGCGATCATGCTCTGGATGTTCCAGGCCACGCCGCAGAGCAGGCTGGCCAGGGTGAAGCCAATCGCCGAGGCGCAGAACAGCCAACGGGTCGAGAACACCCGGGACAACCAGCCCGACAGCGGAATCACGATGATTTCGGCGATCAGGTAACTGGTCTGCACCCAGGCGGTTTCGTCGGTGCCGGCCGAGAGCCCGCCGCCGATGTCACGCAGCGACGCCGAGACGATCTGGATATCCAGCAGCGCAATGAACATGCCGATGCACATCGTGGCGAAGGCGAACACCTTGGTCGCCGTCGCCATGTTGGCGGCGTTGAACGGTTGCGCGGGGGCGGCGAGGGCGCGGCTCATGGCGCGCTGGCCACGGTTGGGGTTTGTGCTTCAGGCTCGGCGCGGGTGTCCACTTCGGCCGTCACCGACAGGCCTGGACGCAGATGACCGAGTACGCCATCCGCCGGGTCGAGCAGGATCCGCACCGGCACCCGCTGGACGATTTTGGTGAAGTTACCGGTGGCGTTTTCCGGTGGCAGCACGCTGAACTGCGAACCGCTGGCCGGCGCCAGGCTGTCCAGATGCCCGTGGAATTCACGCCCCTTGAGCACGTCGGCATGCACGATCACACGTTGGCCCGGCGTCATCCGCGCTAGCTGATCCTCCTTGAAATTGGCATCGACCCACAGCCCGCTGGCCGGCACCACCGATAACAACTGCGAACCGGCCTGGGCGTAAGCGCCGACCCGCGCCCGACGATTGCCGATCACGCCATCGACGGGGGCTTTCAACTCGGTGTAGCCGACGTTCAACTGCGCCAGATCACGCTCGGCCCGCGCCTGTACCAATGCGGCACGGGCTTGTTGTTTCTGGGTTTCGATCACGTTCAACTGGCGTTGCGCGGCCAGCAGTTCGGCCTGGGCCCGGGCACTCTGCGCCTGGGCCGTCTTGAAGGTGGCGTCGGCCCGTTGCGCGCTTTCCACCGAGACGGCATTGCTGCCCACCAGGCGTTTGTAGCGGGCGTTATCGTCCCGCGAGCGCGCGGTTTCGGCGCCCGCGGCATCGATACCGGCGCGGGCCTGGCCGATCACCGCGTGTTGCAGTTGTTCGGTGGCGTCGAGGTTGGCGAGCAACGCTTCTTCAGCGGCCACCGCGCCTTCGGCCTTGGCCAGGTTGGCGCGATAGTCACGGGCGTCGAGCCGGATCAGCACATCGCCGGCCTTGACCCTCTGGTTGTCGGTCACCAGCACTTCTTCGATATAGCCGGCAACCTTCGGGCCGATCACCGTGACGTCGCCACCAATGTAGGCATCGTCGGTTTCTTCGATGAAGCGTCCGGCAGTCCACCAATGGTTCGCGTACAGCCCGATAAACATCAGGGCAGCGATGGTTGCCGTCAGCAGCACCAGCCGTCTCAGCAGGGGAGGCTTGGGTGGGGTCGCTGCGACGGCAAGGTCGGGTTCGAGGCTGGGCATGCTGGTCATGGAGAAATACCTATGGGAAACGAGGCTTTATTATGCGTGTAATATGACGCAGGTAATATTTTGTGACAATGGGTTTTTGTTACCGGTCGTCTGGTGCTCCTCCCAAGTGGAATCCATTGCTTCCAGTTAATAGGAAGCATTACTATTCGCACCTTATCCCTACAGCACGCCGCAATGACCCCCAAACTGCCCCGCAGACCCGGCTTTTTCGAGCATTACGAAGAGTTGATCGGCACCTGGACCCGTCGCCTGCGAAATCGTCAGCAGGCCGAGGACCTGGCCCATGACACCTTCGTGCGGGTGCTCGAGTCCGATTCGGCGGCGGTGCAGCAACCTCGGGCGTATTTGCACCAGACTGCGCGCAACATTGCGGTGGACGGTTATCGGCGTGAGGATCGGCGGGGCGCCATGGAGTCGGAGGCGATCGATCACAGTGTGTCGTCGTCCGGCGACCCGGAGCATTTCATGCACGCGATCCAGTTGGCCGATTCCATCGAACGGGCGCTCACCGAGTTGCCGCTCAACTGCCGCAAAGTGTTCGTCTGGCAGAAGATCGAAGGCCTGACCCAGGCCGAAATCGCCGAGCGACTGGGGCTGTCCAGGAACATGGTGGAAAAGTATATGATCCGCACCCTGCGGCATCTGCGTGATCGTCTGGACGGGTCACAGCCATGATGTTGCGTCGTCCCGAACAGATCGCCGGCTTCTCATCCCCAGCCAAGCAGGACTTTCCATGATGGATACTCGTGATTGTGCGTGCGGGCAAACAACGGTTCGCGACGACGCGGCGCGGTGGTTTGTGCGTTTGCAGGAACCTGCCGTCAGCGCCGAAGAGCAGCGCCGCTTCGAGATCTGGCTGGACGAACATCCTCAGCATCGCAACGAATATCAGATACTGCAGAACCTGTGGGCGGCGGCCGATCGATTGCCGGCCAAGCGCCTGCACGCCTTGTGTGAAACCCCGGTGGCACTCCGTAAACGTCGTCCGCTGGTGCGTTACGCGGTAGCCGCCAGCGTGTTGGCGGTGGCGCTCGGCCTGGGGCTGTTCAGCGGCTTGAACCCTCCGGCGACCTACACGGCTGAATATTCCACGGCCCTTGGCGAGCGTCGTCATGTGGCGTTGCCGGACGGTTCGGTGATCGACCTGAACAGCCGCAGCCGGGTGCAGGTGCGCTATGAAAAGGATCGTCGCGGCATCGAGTTGACGCAAGGCGAGGCGATGTTCAGCGTCGAGCACGACAGCAGTCGACCGTTCGTGGTCGAGGCGGGCAGCGGCAAGGTCACGGTCACCGGCACCCGGTTCGATGTGCGCCGCGACAGCGCCGAAACCAGGGTCGCGGTGGAGCAGGGCACGGTCAGGGTTCAAGGGGGCGGCGATGATTTCGTCAGCCTCACCGCCGGCTTCGGCACTCGCATCAATGCCCAGGGCAAGGTGGCCGCCGCCTATGCGGTCAACCCGGCGGAACTGACCGCATGGCGCAGCGGCAAACTGGTGTTCAACAACGCCAGCCTCAGCGATGTGGCCGAGGAAGTGTCGCGCTATCGGGAGAAACCGCTGACGGTCGGCAGCGCCAACGTGGGCAACCTGCGCCTGACCAGCGTGTTCAAATCCGACAACACCGACGCGCTGCTCAAGGCCTTGCCGAGCATTCTGCCGGTGGCCATCCGCACCCTCGATGACGGCAGCCAGGAAATAGTTGCCCGATAGATTCAGGTTTTTTTCGAGTTCTTCGTCTTCTTGTCCAACTGCAACTGGTTTGCATTAACAGACGCACACTCTTGCGATCCACAGGACAACGTTCGACGTGAAGAAAACCACCGCTAAAAATAACAAATCATCCTGGCTGCCCCTCGCGCTCGCCCTGGCGGTCAGCTCGGCGCTGCCTCAGGCATTCGCCGCCGACGCCATTCATATTCAGGCGCAGCCATTGGGCCAGGCCTTGAGTCAGTTGGGCCAGCAAACCTCGCTGCAGGTTTTTTTCAGCCCGGAACTGGTGGCCGGCAAACAGGCCCCGGCAGTGGACGGTAACCTCTCGCCGGAACAGGCTTTGCGCCAATTGCTGCAAGGCAGCGGTCTGCAATACCAGATCGATGAAGGTTCGGTCACGCTGACGCCGGCACCGACTTCCGCCTCAAATGGCCCGCTGGAACTGGGTGTGACCGACATCAAGGTAGTTGGTGACTGGCTCGGTGACGCCGATGCCGCCGTGGTGCAAAACCATCCTGGCGCGCGCACGGTGATTCGCCGTGAAGCGATGGTCGAGCAGGGCGCCATGAACGTCGGCGACGTATTGCGGCGTGTACCCGGCGTGCAAGTGCAGGACGCCAACGGCACCGGCGGCAGCGACATTTCCCTGAACGTCGGCGTGCGCGGCCTGACCTCGCGCCTGTCGCCACGCTCCACCGTGCTGATCGACGGCGTGCCGGCTGCCTTCGCCCCTTACGGCCAGCCACAGCTGTCGATGGCGCCGATTTCCTCCGGCAACCTCGACAGCATCGATGTGGTGCGCGGTGCCGGTTCGGTGCGTTATGGGCCGCAGAACGTCGGTGGCGTGATCAACTTCGTCACCCGCGCGATTCCGGAGAAAGCCACCGGTGAAATCGGCACCACCCTGGAAACCACCCAGCGCGGTGGCTGGAAACACATCGACACCGCGTTTCTCGGCGGCACTGCTGATAACGGCATGGGCGTGGCGCTGTTGTATTCCGGGGTGAACGGCAACGGTTATCGCAAAAGCAACAACGGCAATGACATCGACGACGTGATCCTCAAGACTCACTGGGCGCCCACTGATCAGGACGATTTCAGCCTCAACTTCCATTACTACGATGCCAGCGCCGACATGCCCGGCGGCCTGACGCAGAAGCAGTACGACGCCGATCCGTTCCAGTCCGACCGCGACCATGACAACTTCAGCGGCCGCCGCAAGGACGTGTCGTTCAAGTGGGCGCGGCAGATCGACGACCGTACCCAGGCCGAAGTGCTGACCTACTATTCCGACAGCTTCCGTGGCAGCACCATCGCCGCGCGCGACCAGAAAACCCTCAGCTCTTATCCACGCACGTACTACACCTTCGGTATCGAACCGCGGGTGTCCCATGTGTTCGACCTGGGCCCGACCACGCAGGAAGCCAGCGTCGGTTATCGCTACCTCAAAGAAGGCATGCACGAAGAGTCGAGCCGTCTGGCACTGGTGAACAATCAGCCGGTGGTCAGCAAAACTTCCGATGGTCATGTGTTCCAGGACCGCACCGGGGGCACCGAAGCCCACGCCGTTTACCTCGATGACAAGATCGACGTCGGCAACTGGACCGTGACCCCCGGCATCCGTTTTGAAAGCATCAGCACCGAATGGCACGACAGACCGGTGCTCGACACCGCCGGCAAACCTGTACAGGAAAAACGCCGCAGCATCGACAGCAACGAGCCGCTGCCGGCCCTGAGCGTGATGTATCACCTGTCCGAGGCCTGGAAACTGTTCGCCAACTACGAAACCTCGTTCGGCAGCCTGCAATATTTCCAGCTCGGCCAGGGTGGTTCGGGTGACAACACCGCCAATGGCTTGAGCCCGGAAAAGGCCAAGACCTACGAGCTCGGTACGCGCTACAACGATGACGTGTGGGGCGGGGAAGTGACGCTGTTCTACATCGACTTCGATGACGAACTGCAATACATCAGCAACGACGTGGGCTGGACCAACCTTGGCGCCACCAAGCACCAGGGCCTTGAAGCGTCGGTGCATTACGACCTGTCGGCGCTCAACCCGATGCTTGACGGCCTGACCGCCAACGCCGGTTTCACCTACACCCGCGCCACCTACGAAGGCGAGATCCCGGGCTTCAAGGGCCGTGATCTGCCGTTCTACTCGCGTCAGGTGGCCACCGCCGGGCTGCGTTACGACATCAACCGCTGGACCTACAACCTCGATGCCTTTGCCCAGTCCAAACAGCGTTCGCCGGGGACCGGTGTGAATGCCGATGGCAGCTTCAGCGGCAACTACATCACCGAAGGTTCCGCAGACGGTCAGTACGGCGATATTCCGGGTTACGTGACCTGGAACGTGCGCGGCGGTTATGACTTCGGTTCGCAGCTGTCGAACCTGAAAGTTGGCGCCGGGGTGAAAAACATTTTCGACAAGCAGTATTTCACCCGTTCCAGCGACAACAACTCGGGGATGTACGTCGGCGCGCCACGCACGTTCTTTGTGCAGGCCAGCGTTGGGTTCTGATCGACCGAGTTAACTTTATCGCGGGCAAGCCCGCTCCCACATGGATCTTCAGTGAACACAGATTTTGTGTACGCCAACGATCCTGTGGGAGCGGGCTTGCCCGCGAAGCTTTTAAACCTTCAACACCTTGCCACCAATCGCCACCGCCACCAGCAACACCGCCATCAACCCAAAGGCAAAACTCAAACTGCTGCCATGGGCGATAAAGCCGATCACCGCCGGCCCGGCGAGAATCCCGGCATAGCCCAATGTGGTAATAGCCGGCACGGCAATGCTTTCGGGCATGACGGTCTGTTTGCCGACAGCGGTATAGAGCACCGGCACAATGTTCGAACAGCCAGCCCCCAACAACGCATAACCCACCAGCGCCGCTTCCCATGCCGGTGCGAATGTCGCCAGCGCCAGGCCCGATGCGGCCATCAAGCCACCGAACACAATCACTCGCGTATAACCAAGACGCCGAACAATCCTGTCGCCGGTCAAGCGCCCGAGCGTCATGGTCAGCGCAAACGCCGCATAACCCAGGCCTGCATACGCCGTGTCGATGCCGCGCTCCTGCGCCAGGAACACCGCGCTCCAGTCGAGCGCCGCGCCTTCAGCCAGGAACACGATGAAGCACATCCCGCCGATAAACAGCACGATGCCATGGGGCACGGCAAACGCCGGGCCGGAGCTTTCACTGCCGTAAGGCAACAGGTGCGGAGCGGCTTTAAGCAATGCCAGCACCAGCACCACGATCACCACGCACATCGCCCCCAGCGGCGAAAAACCCAGACCGAGCAGGCCGCTGACACCCGCCGCGCCGACGATCCCGCCGAGGCTGAACAGCCCATGAAAACCCGACATCATGGTCTTGCCGCTGGCCCGCTCGACGATCACCGCTTGCAGGTTCACCGTCGAATCCACCGTGCCCAGGCCGGCGCCGAACATGAACAACGCCGCGATCAACGCCGGAATCGAAGACACCGTCGCCAACAGCGGCAGCGCCGCGCAGATCAACAAGGTGCCGCCGCTCAACACCCGGCGGCAGCCGAAGCGCGTCGCCAGAATCCCGGCCATCGGCATCGCCAGAATCGAACCCACGCCCAGGCACAACAGCAACAGCCCGAGGGTGCCTTCATCCAGCCCGGCCCGCGCCTTGGCATAAGGCACCAGCGGCGCCCAGGCCGCGATGCCGAACCCGGCGATGAAGAAGGCGATGCGCGTGGACATCTGTTCCAGACGTCCGGGGACGACGGGCGCGGGAGTATTGAAGGCAGTCATGAAAAGTCCTTGGTGTTGCGGGTTGCTGACGACAGGCAGGGCAACATCGTTGCATATCAATGGCAGTGCAGCGACCTCGATGTTCTCGATTCGGTCCTGTCGGGGGCATTGAAAAGCCATTGGACCTGTTAGTTATTACAGTTTACGGCGTTGGAAATTGCGCCTAAAACGGAGGCTGCTTCACACTGCAAAGACTCCCGCTGTGTCTCTGCCTGATCAGCGTTCGGAGGCGATGATGGATCATCACACACAAGTTTCACTCACACGAAAAATCCTGGATTTGCTGGAACAGGGCAGCACCAGTCTGGCCGAATCGATTTTCCTGAATCCAGTGTCGTCCTACACCTGCCCAGAACATTTGGAACTGGAGCAAGCCCGCTTGTTTCGTTCAAGCGCCTTGATGATTGGACTGAGCTGCCAATTGGCCGGGCCTGGCGATTACCTCACCGATGATCTGAGCGGGGTGCCCATCGCTATTGTGCGAACATCCGAAGGAGGGCTGAGTGCCTTCATCAACGTCTGCCGACATCGCGGTGCCCGGTTGCTCGATGGGCGAGGTACGTTGAAGGCCACCTTGTCATGCCCTTACCACGGCTGGGTCTACGACCTGCACGGCAGACTCAGGCAGTTGCTGCCAAACGACAGTTTCCAGGGCCTGCAGTGCGCCGAGCGTAATCTGGTGCGCCTTTCGGTGCTTGAACAGGACGGTCTGATCTGGGTGCATCCCGTACCCGGTCAACGTATTGCATCTCCGTGCCTGTCAGGCGCGCTTGCGGATGAAATTGGCCATTATGGCTTCCAGAGCTTTTCTCATTACGAAACGCGACTCCTGCGCAAGTCATTCAACTGGAAGATCGTGATTGAAACCTTTCTTGAAAATTGGCATTTCCCGTTTTTGCATCGCCAGACGGTATTGTCGATTTTCCTTCCGGCCATCAGTCAGTTTGAACCGTTTGGCCACGATGCCCGGCTGATCATGCCGCGCCGATCACTGTTGACCTTGCGTGACCAACCGCAGGAAAAGTGGGATTTGCTCAAGCACTCCCTGGTCATTTATCTGTTGTTCCCCAACACACTCTTGCTCTGGCAGGGCGATCACCTGGAGGTCTGGCGGGTGTATCCAGTGCCGGACAAGCCTGGCCAATGTCTGGCCGAAGTCGCTCTTTATACGCGACATGCCGCGACCTCGACCCGGGAGCGTGCACATTGGGATAAAAACATGGCCTTGCTCCTTGAAACGGTCGTTGAGGAGGACTTCAAGGTCAGCGAACAGATACAACAGGGGTTTCACTCTGGCGCACAGCAACACCTGACTTTCGGCAGGAACGAACCTGCCCTCCGGCATTTTCATCGGGCGATCCAGCAGTCCTTGCACGGAGATGGCGTATTGATGGTTCGAACGTCGATCTGACCTTAGCCAGGTTTCGACAGGTGTTGTTTTTCTTGTCAGCGTCTAAAGTACGGTGTCTTTTTCTGGCTGACTTCAGGAACGAACCATGACGCCGTTTTACGATGCTCGAGGCAATATCTACGCAGTCGTGGCGCCAGCCGTCCTGTGCGGTAGTGGTATCGACCTGCCTGACCACGCCAGCCAGGCCGCGCAAACCCGTGAGACCTGGGCCGTGTCAGCCATCGAGGCATTCTGCGGCTGGGCGCCTGGGACACAACCGCCCGGCAGCAAGGCGCATCGTTGCGATGGCTTGCTGGTGGGGCCGTTTCAATCGTCGCCGCCGTTTGACCTGCTGATCGTCAACACCGACGGCAGCCTGGCCGAGCGCAGTGGCAATGGCCTGACGATTTTTTCCCAGGCCCTGAGTGAGCAAGGGCTGATGCCGAGGGAGGAGGCCTGCCTGCTCAGGGTGCATCACGACAAGAGCGATGCGGTTTCGCCGGTGGAGACTTCGGTGAAACCCGCCGAAATAGATGGCGTGCAAGGGTTCTGGCTGGACTTGGGGCAGCCTTCGTTCGGGCCTGAAGCGGTGGGTGCGCAAGGGGTCGAAGCCGGGGTGTTGAACGGGCGTGATGTCAGCCATGTGCGAGCATTGTCTGCGCTCGACCCCGCCTGGCACCGCAGTCAGTTCGTGCGCATCGGTAATCCCCATTGTGTGACGTTAGTGACAGGCACCGATGCGTTGCCGAGCAACGCGCAAATGCGTGAGCCGGAGTTGTCTGGAGGGTTGACCCGCATCGCTTACGCCACGCCGCCCGGGGCAGGGCAGCCATGCGTGGCCGGGGTGAACCTGCAATGGGCGATGCTTGAATCCGAAGGGCGAATCGTTGCGCGGGTGTTCGAGCGCGGCGAAGGGCCGACCGCGTCGTCGGGCACCAGCGCCAGTGCGGTGGCGTGTGCGGCGTGGCGCGTAGGGTGGGTGGCGGCAGGGGAAGTGCAAGTGGTCATGCCCGGCGGCACGGCGCCGATTCTGCTGGAAGAAGTGGAGGGCGAATTGAGTCGGGTCAGGTTGTTTGGTACGGCGCGGTCGATGGGGTGAATTCAAGATCGCCATCGCGGGCAAGCCCGCTCCCACAGGGAGCACGCTGAACCCGTGGGAGCGGGCTTGCCCGTGAAGAGGCCCGTCTGGTCAGCGACTTTCTAGAGCCGATCCGCCCATTCCACCACCGGCATCTGCCGCTTCATCAACACCTTGCCCTCGCGAATCGAATACAGCGGTAGCCCCTGACTACGGATCACCTCGTAATCGCTGTCCGCCGACAGAATCAGCAAATTCGCCGGCCGCCCCGGTTCCAGCCCATACCGATCTCCCAACGCCATGGCCTTGGCACTGTTGTCCGTGACCAGGTCCAGTGCGCTCTGCAAATTGCGATAACCGAGCATGTGACAGATGTGCAACCCGGCCTCGAGCACCCGCAGGATGTTGCCATTGCCCAACGGATACCACGGGTCGACGATAGAATCCTGGCCGAAACACACGTTCATCCCCGCTTCGAGCAACTCGTTCACCCGGGTCACGCCACGGCGTTTCGGGAAGTTGTCGAAGCGGCCTTGCAGGTGAATGCTTTCGGTGGGGCAAGAAACAAAACTGATCCCCGAGTGCCCGAGCAGGCGAAACAGTTTCGCGCAGTAGGCGTTGTCGTAGGAGCCCATCGCCGTGGTGTGGCTGGCGGTGACGCGCGAACCCATGTCGCGGCTGCGGGCTTCTTCGGCCAGCACTTCAAGGAAGCGTGAGTGCGGGTCGTCGGTTTCGTCGCAATGCACGTCCACCAGACAACCGGTGCGTTCGGCCAGGTCCATCAGGAACTTCACCGAGCTCACGCCCTGGTCCCGGGTGTATTCGAAATGCGGAATGCCCCCGACCACATCGGCGCCCAGGCGGATCGCTTCTTCCATCAACTCCCGGCCATTGCGGTACGACTCGATACCTTCCTGGGGGAACGCGACGATTTGCAGGTCGATCAGGTGGCGGCTTTCCTCGCGCACTTCGAGCATCGCCTTGAGCGCCGTCAGTTCCGGGTCTGTAACGTCGACGTGGGTGCGCACATGCTGGATGCCGTGGGCGGCGAGGGTCTGGATGGTTTTTTGGGCGCGGGTCTTGGTGTCTTCCTGGGTAATGGTGGCCTTGCGCTCGCCCCAGCACTCGATGCCTTCGAACAGCGTGCCGCTCATGTTCCAGCGTGGTTCGCCGGCGGTGAGTGTGGCATCGAGGTGAATGTGCGGCTCAACGAAGGGCGGTATCACCAGATTGCCGCCGGCATCCAGATCGTCAGGTCCCAGGGACGGGGCTTCGGTTTGTCGGGCAATGCTGTGAATCAGGCCGTTTTCCAGGTGCAACTCATGCAGGCCTTCTTGGTTGCGCAGGCGGGCGTTGATGATGTGCATCAGGCGAGTCCTTTTAGAGATCTTGTAGTGGTGCGTTGGCGGTTCGAGCGCCGAGTACGCCGGTCAATAGCACATACGTTAGCGCGGCGGCGGCAATCCCTACCAGCGGCGCGACCCACGGCGAACTGAATGCCGCGACCGTGCCGACCGCATAGGCGCTCAAGCCGCACCAGTTGAACGCCGGCAGCCGTGCATCGGCCAGGCGTGGATATTGACCACGATGGCGAAAGAAGAAGTCCGCCATGATCACCCCGCCAATCGGCGGAATCACCGTACCCAACAGAATCAGGTAGGGCACCAGCATGTCGTACATGCCCAGCAGCGCCAGCAGCGTGCCGATCACCGCGCCGGCCAGGGTCACGGTTTTACGGCGGCCGGTGCGCAGCAGGTTGCAACCGGCGACCGCGAAGTTGTAGATGGTGTTGTCCTGAGTGCTCCAGATGTTGAGCAGCAACATCGCCATCGCGGCCATGGCGAAACCTTGCAGCAACAGCACTTCGACCACGTCCGGTTGCTGATAGACGATGGCGCCATAGGCACCGATCAGCACCATCAGACCATTGCCGATGAAAAATCCGATCAGGCTCGCCAGTACCGCCACCCGCGCCGAACGGGAGAAGCGTGTCCAGTTGGTCGCCTGGGTCGCGCCACTGACGAAGGTGCCGAACACCAGGGTAATCGCGGTCGACCAGTCCAGTGTTGCCGTCGGCGCCACCGCGAGCAAACCCTCGAGCCCGCCGACCTTCACCGTCGCGACCCACATCGACAGCATCAGCAGCAACATCATGGCGGGTACGGCGATGTACGACAGAATCTCCAGCCCGCGATAGCCGATATACGCCGTGGCGCAGAAGCCTAGGCCGAACAGCACCATCAGCCCCAGAACGGTGCCTTCGCCCAGTTCGAAATATTTGCCGAGGACCACGGCGGCGGTCGCGGTGCCCCAGGCGTACCAGCCGATCTGGGTGAAGCCGAGGATCAGGTCGCTGAGCTTGCTGCCCACTTCGCCGAAGCAGAAACGGCCCATCAACACCGAATTGAGGCCGCTTTTGAAGGCGATGTAGCCAAGCCCGGCTGCGTAGATTCCCAACAGCAGATTGCCGGCGATGATCACCGCCAGCATCTCGCTGAAACTGAACGCCACCCCCAGTTTGCCGCCGGCAAACATGGTCGCCGTGAAGAAGGTAAAACCCAGCAGCACCATGGCCGTGGAGGCGAGCCCCTTGCGGGCATGCATCGGGACTTCGCTTAAAGGGTAATCGTTGCCCGGATCGTTCTGCGTCATGTGGCGTTCCTTGCTGGATGGGGACGCGAGGGTGTTGCAGTGCTCGTGCCAATGGCGCGAGGGTGCTGTTATTTATAGCCGAGCAGGCGGATTTGGCCTGAAGAGGGGCACGAAAGCAGTGCGGCTATGGTTCAAATTGGGACGCAGCAATCAGGTAGTCACAAAGTCCTGTGGCGAGGGGGCTTGCCCCCGTTTGAGTGCGTAGCGCTCACGAGATCTTTGGTATATCAGAGATTTTGGGGCCGCTTCGCGACCCAACGGGGCGATGCGGCGTTCCGACAAGCCCCCTCGCCACAGGGTCTCCGTCGATCAGGCGTTCTGTGCCAACGGCAGAAACCGCAATATCGCCGTCATGATCGCCTCCGGTGCATCCTCCTGTACCAGATGCCCGGCATTCGCAACGGGATGAAACTGCGACCCCGCAATCATCTGATGCAACGCCCGCCCGCGTTCAATGGGAATCCACTGATCGTCTTCCCCCCAGAGAATCTGCACCGGGCAGCGAATCGTCGGGTACAGCGTTTCGACCTCGCGGGTATAACGCTCATCCATCTGCGCGATCTGTCGATAGAACGCTGCTTGCCCCGGATCGCCCAGCCAGGGCTGCACATAGGGCGCCAGTTCATGATCGGGAATCTCGCGCTTGATCGCGCCACGAATGTAGGTCGGCACGATTGCTCGCTGAATGTAATCGGGTAATCCGCTGAACGCCGCCTCATGCTGACGCACATGCTGCACGAACGGCGAGCCCCAGGGCGACAGCGCCACCGGGTCGATCAGCGTCAGGCTGCGGTAATCCTTGCCATTGAGCAGGTGTGCACGCAACGCCGTGGCACCGCCGAAATCGTGGGCCACCACGTCTGGCCGCTCCAGCCCCCAGTGCTCCAGCAATTGCGCCAACAGTTGGTTTTGCACGCCCAGCGACACATCGCCGTCCGGCTGTGCGGATTGCCCGTAACCCAGCAAATCGAAGTAGTACACCCGGTGCGTGGTGATGAAGTGCGGGGCAATCCGGCGCCACACATAAGAGGAGAAGGGCGTGCCGTGCACAAACACCAGAGGAGGGCCGTCACCCCGTACGGCGTAGCGGACGGAGTGCCCGTTGAAACGATAGGTTTGAGCCAGCGGCCAGTCAGTCATGGGTGCGTCCTCTTGGCGTGTGCAAGGCCAAAAGCATAGGCATAAAAAAACAGCCATTGAAGGCTGTTTTTCATATCACTGACGAAACGCAGTTGCCCTTTGTGGGAGCGGGCTTGCTCGCGAAGGCGTCGTGTCAGGCGATATCGATATTGACTGTGCCGCCGCCTTCGCGAGCAAGCCCGCTCCCACAGGGGATTTTCGGTGTCTTTAGATCGGTTTACTCACCGCGATAGATGCAACCGCTGGTGCAGGTCTCGTGGATGCGGATCGCGCTGAGTTCCGGTAACAACGGCTTCAACTCATTCCAGATCCACTTGGCCAGCACTTCGCTGGTCGGGTTTTCCAGGCCGGGAATGTCGTTCAGGTAATTGTGATCGAGGCGCTCGTAGAGCGGCTTGAAGATCTCTTTGATTTCAGAGAAATCGCGGATCCAGCCGGTGTGCGGATCGAGGTCGCCGCTCAGGTGAATCGCCACTTTGAACGAATGACCGTGCAGGCGGCCGCACTTGTGGCCGTCCGGTACGTGGGGCAGGCGATGGGCGGATTCGAAGGTAAACTCTTTGAATATTTCCACAGTGATGTTCAGCTCTTTCAGGTGGCGATCGCCGCGGCGATGTGGGCAGGTGGCGAGTTTACCAGAGCTCCGGGCAAAACACTGACTAAAGGGTCAGCAAGCGCTCGCCGAGGCGACCGTTGGCGGTCAGTTCGAGGAACTCATCGCCCAGACGACGGCTTTCATCCATCGTCGCGCGCCAGTACTTCTGCCGGCTCGGGGCATCGCCCATGAAGCGCTTGAAGTCGTTGCGGTCCGGCAGTTTGCCGTAGGGCAGGCGTGCCAGGTACTCCTTCGACGGCGCCAGCAGCAGAACATCCTGCAGGCGCTCGGGGCAGGCGCGGCGCCATGGCAGCGTCTTGTCGAACCAGCCGGGGATCACCCGGTCGGTGAAATGCGGATACAACACGATGTCGTTGCCGCTGTAGGGCAGGTCGAGGTGATAGTCCAGCAGACCGCCATCGCGGAACGTCCCCGCGCCTGCGCCCGGCAGGTCGCGCACGCCTTGCATGACCATCGGGATCGAACCCGAGGCAAGCAGGGCCTGGCGCAGGTTGCCGGCATTCAGTGAGATGAAGCGCGACGGGAAGTCGTTCAGCGCGTTGACCGGTGGCGCCAGGCGCGGGTCGTGGATGATCAGCCGCTCGAAATGCCGCGACAGCCGCGCCCGACCGCGCAGGTTGTCGGCGATCACCGACGACAGGCCCAGCCCCAGTCGGCCACGATGATCGTCCGCCAACAGGCCGTGGCTTTTGACCACCATGATGTTCAGTCGGTAGTCGGCGTTAGCCAGAATCGAGGCATCGCGGCCGTCGAGCAAGTCATCGAGCATGCGCCGGGAACTCTGGCTGATCTGCGCCATGGTCACGCCCTTGGCGAAGTTCTGCTCGGTGTACAGATGACCGAGGCGGCGGATGCCTTCGGCGGCATCCGGCAGGCAGGCGCTGGCGAACCGCCAGGAACCCACCGAGGCGCCGATCAGCGAACGCTCCCGGGGCGCCGCCGGCAGCCATTCGCCGAACAGTGCCAGATCCAGCCCCTGAATCCCCAACGCTTTCGGGCCACCGGCGGCACCCGGCAACGTGCCCACATCGGCGGCGCTCAAGCCGTTGGCACGGATGCGCGCCAGGGCGCGCGGGCCGGCCTTGAGCGTCAGGGAAGGGAACTTGATGTGGATAGCAGTCATACCGGGCTCGATGTCTGGCGAACGGGGATTATGTGGGAGCGGGCTTGCTCGCGAAAGCGGTATGACAGTCGACATTTTTGTTGAATGTTAAGCAGCCTTCGCGAGAAGTCGGATCGCCGCACCGCCGCTCCCACAGGTTTTGCGCTTGTCGGTGATGGCGCATTGAGGTCATCAATGATGGCAATTCAGTTTCAATTAAGTTCGAATCGCTAAGGTCACCTCCCGTAGGCAACACATAAAAAATACGGAGATGCCCATGAAAATCCTGACTGCCCTGTTCACCGCATCCATCATCGGCATGACCGCCAGCCTCGGCCATGCCCGCGACCTGGGTCCCGACGAAGCCCTGAGACTGCGCGACGCTGGTACCATTGTGTCTTTCGAGCAGCTCAACGCCGCCGCGCTGGTCAAACACCCCGGCTCGACCGTCACCGGAACCGAGCTCGAAGAAGAGTACGGCAAGTACATCTACCAGGTGGAGTTGCGCGACCCGCAGGGCCTTGAGTGGGACCTGGAATTGGATGCTGTCAGCGGGCAGGTTCTCAAGGATCATCAGGATACGTAATGAAGGTGCTTTCATTTTCAGGCATGGGGCTGGCGCTTCTGGTTTTTTGCTCGGTGGTCATGGCCCGCGATCTGGATCAGGACGAAGCCCTGCGCCTGCGCCAACAAGGCGTGATCCTGCCGCTGGAGCAGCTCTTGCAGCAAGCGCTGGACCGCTATCCGGGGGCCAAGCTGCTGGAAGCCGAGCTTGAAGAAAAACGCGACGTTTATGTTTATGAGGTCGAGTTGCTGACCACCGAAGGCGTAGTGCGCGAACTGGACGTCGACGCCATCACCGGGCACTTACTGAAAGACAAGGAAGATTGACCGATGCGTTTGCTTCTGGTGGAAGACCACGTGCCGCTGGCCGACGAGTTGATGGCCGGCCTCAACCGCCAAGGTTACGCCGTGGACTGGCTGGCCGATGGCCGCGATGCGGTGTACCAGGGCAGCAGTGAGCCGTATGACCTGATCGTCCTCGACCTCGGCTTGCCGGGGTTGCCGGGGCTCGAGGTGCTGGCGCAGTGGCGGGCCGGTGGCCTGGTCACGCCGGTGCTGATCCTCACCGCGCGCGGTTCCTGGGCCGAGCGGATCGAAGGCCTCAAGGCCGGCGCCGACGATTACCTGAGCAAACCCTTCCACCCGGAAGAACTGCACCTGCGCATTCAGGCATTGTTGCGCCGCTCCCATGGCCAGGCCAATCAGCCAACGCTCAAAGCTGCAGGTTTGCATCTGGATGAAGGGCGCCAATGCGTAACCCGCGACGATGTCGACATCCAGCTCACCGCCGCCGAATTCCGCTTGTTGCGCTATTTCATGCTGCACCCCGAACAGATCCTTTCCAAAAGCCACCTCGCCGAACACCTCTACGACGGTGAAACCGAGCGTGACTCCAACGTGCTGGAAGTCCACGTCAACCATCTGCGCCGCAAGCTCGGCCGGAGCGTGATCGAAACCCGTCGCGGTCAGGGTTACCTGTTCGGCGGGCAAGCGCAGTGAGGTCGATCCAGCGCCGCTTGAGCCTGGGCCTGATCAGCGTGATGGTGATCGTTGGCCTGGTGCTGGCGCAAACCAGTCTGTGGTTGTTCGAAATGGGATTGCAGCGCTACTTCGAAGCCGGGCTGCGCAACGACAGTGAAAACCTGCTGGTGGCACTGGTGCGCGGTCCGCAGGGGTTGCAACTGGATGAGCGGCACTTGGCGCCGGCCTATCAGCGGCCGTTTTCCGGGCATTACTTTCGCATCGACTTTGCCGACAGCCATTGGCGCTCTCGCTCGTTATGGGATCAGGACCTGCCGCGGCTTGAGCATCCAGGCCTGCACAGCAACCTGCAATTGGGGCCTGAGGGGCAGCAGCTGCTGGTGCTGCGTTCGGATTACCGCCGGTTGGGCCAGGCGATTTCCATCAGCGTTGCCCAGGACTACACGCCCGTGCGCGAGAGCTTCCGGCGTATGCAACAGGTCGGCCTGGGGCTGGGGTTGGCGGGGTTGTTGCTGATTTTGCTGTTGCAACGGCTCACCGTGCGCCGCGCCTTGCGCCCGCTGGAAAAGGCCCGCGAACAAATCGCCCAGTTGCAGCAGGGCCAGCGCTCGCAACTTGATGACGCCGTGCCGGTTGAGCTGGAACCGCTGGTGGCGCAGATCAACCATTTGCTGGCCCACACCGAAGACAGCCTCAAGCGCTCGCGCAATGCCCTGGGCAACCTAGGTCATGCATTGAAAACCCCGTTAGCGGTGTTGTTGAGCCTGGCTTCAAACGAAAAGCTCGATGCTTACCCGGAACTGCGCAAAGTCATGCAGGCGCAACTTGAGCAGGTCCAGCAACGACTCAATCGCGAACTCAACCGTGCCCGATTGTCAGGCGATGCGCTACCGGGGGCATTGTTCGATTGCGATGCCGAGCTGCCGGGATTGCTGGCCACCCTGAACATGATTCACGGCGAACACCTCGACCTGAGTTACCGCGCACCGGCCGCTTTGCAATTGCCGTGGGATCGCGAAGATCTGCTGGAGTTGCTGGGCAACCTGCTGGACAACGCCTGCAAATGGGCGGATGCCGAGGTCCGGTTGAGCGTGGTCGAAACGACGCAAAGATTTGAGTTGAGCGTGGAAGATGATGGTCCGGGGATTCCCGACGACCAGCGCGCTCAGGTGTTCAGCCGCGGCACCCGGCTCGATGAACAGACCGATGGGCATGGGCTGGGGCTGGGCATCGTGCGCGATATTGTCGATACATGGGGCGGGGTGTTGCGGCTGGAGGAAAGCGAGTGGGGCGGGTTGAAGGTGACCATCGAACTGCCCAAGCGCTGACACCACTTTGAAGGACCCTGGAGAACCTGTGGAAGCGGGCTTGCTCGCGAAAACGGCGGTACAGTCAACAATCGATGTCGCCTGATACAACGCCTTCGCGAGCAAGCCCGCTCCCACAGAGTTATCGCAATCCGTTATACATCGGCAATGGCCGTTCGCTTTGACAAGGGGCCGATGCTGCGGCACAGTGCGCGCCCTCTAATAAAACCCTTCCTTTATTCCGCTGGCGGCTCACGCAGACTGCCGGCCGGACTCTTTCCGTTTGCCTTGAGGTAACGATGATTAATGCAGTAATTGCCGCGGTCGGCATCATGCTGATACTCAGCCTGTCCCGCGTGCATGTGGTGATCGCGCTGATCGTGGGCGCGCTGGTCGGTGGCTTGACCGGTGGCCTGGGCATCGAAGCGACGCTCAAAGCCTTCAACAGCGGTCTCGGCGGTGGGGCGACGGTGGCGTTGTCCTACGCCTTGCTCGGCGCGTTTGCCGTGGCCATCGCCAAATCCGGCCTGGCCCATGCCCTGGCCGACAAAGCCCTGGCCATGGTCGATCGCCAGCACGCCAACGGCGGCGGCAATGTCAAATGGCTGCTGATCGGTTTGCTGTGGGTGGTGGCCATCGCTTCGCAGAACATTTTGCCGATTCATATCGCTTTTATCCCGTTGCTGGTGCCGCCTCTTTTATATGTGCTGACCAAACTGCAACTGGATCGTCGGTTGATCGCCTGTGTTATCACCTTCGGTTTGATCACGCCATACATGTTCCTGCCCGTGGGCTTCGGCAACATCTTCCTTAATGAAATCCTGCTGGCCAACGTCGCCCGCAGCGGGGTGGACATCAGCGGTATCAACGTCACCCATGCCATGGGCATTCCGGCGCTGGGCATGGTGTTCGGCCTCGGGGCAGCGTTCATCAGCTACCGCAAGAAACGTGTCTACGACCTGGAAAAGATCGAGCAAGTCGAGCAGGTCGCGGTGCAGTACAACCCGTTGAGCCTGATGGTCGCCGGCCTGGCAATTGCCGCCGCGTTCATTATTCAGCTGCTGCTGGACTCGATGATTATCGGAGCGCTGGCGGGTTTCCTGATCTTTTCGGCGTCGGGCATCGTCAAGTGGCGTGAAACCGACGACCTGTTCACCGAAGGCATGAAGATGATGGCGATGATCGGCTTCATCATGATCGCGGCGTCCGGGTTTGCCGAAGTGATGAAAGCCACCGGTCATGTGCAGACGCTGGTGGAGTCCTCGGCCTCGTGGATCGACCACAGCAAAGGCATCGGTGCGCTGTTGATGTTGCTGGTAGGGCTGTTGGTGACCATGGGCATCGGCTCGTCGTTTTCCACGGTACCGATTCTGGCGGCGATTTTTGTGCCATTGTGCGTGCAACTGGGCTTCAGCCCGATCGCCATCGTTTGCATCGTCGGCACCGCCGGCGCGCTGGGCGATGCCGGTTCACCCGCCTCGGACTCGACCCTGGGCCCGACCTCCGGTCTGAACATCGACGGCCAGCATCACCACATCTGGGACACCGTGGTCCCGACCTTCCTGCACTACAACCTGCCGTTGCTGGCGTTCGGTTGGGTGGCCGCGATGGTCCTGTAAAACACCCCGGATCAAATGTGGGAGCGGGCTTGCTCGCGAAAGCGATCGGTCAGACACATCAATGCTGGATGCGCCGCCGCCTTCGCGAGCAAGCCCGCTCCCACACTTGATTGCTGTGCCCTTCACTCAACTTTTGAATTGGCCGGCCGTTAAAGCCTTTAACCACGCCAATAAAATCAAAAGAGTGAACGTCATGCGCATGAGCCTGAAGGCCAAAGTCCTGTCCCTTGCCGTCCTCCCGGTGTTGCTCTTTGCGCTGGTCATCAGCCTGACCACGCTGTTCATTCTGCAGGAACAGGCCCGCAAGGAAGTCGAGGAAACCCGTCAGCGCCTGCTCAGCGATGCCAAGGCGACCCTGCAAAGTTACGTTGCCGTGGCCATGACCACGATCAAACCGCTCTACGACGCCGCCGCTCCCGGCGATGACGCGGCGCGGGCGCAGGTGATCAAGTTGCTGTCGAGTATCACCTACGGCAAGGACGGCTACTTCTTCGGCTACGACTCCAACACCGTGCGCCTGTTCAAGGCCAACAGCCCCGAAGGCGTGGGCCAGAGCTTCAAGGACAACCGCGACCCGAACGGCGTCTACGTCAACCGCGACCTGGTGAAAGTCGCCAAGGACGGTACCCACTACCTGCAATACAGCTCGCCGCTGCCCGGTAACACTCAAGTGCTGGTGCCCAAGCTCGGCTACACCGAATACCTGGCCAAGTGGGACATGGCGGTCGGCACCTCGGTCAACCTGGACGGCATCGAAGCTCAAGTGGCGGTGGTCGAGGCCAAGGTCCAGGAACGCATGCAAGGCGTGGTGCTGAGCATTGTCGGGATTGCCGTGGTGGTGCTGCTGGTGATTGCCGCTGCCGGGATGTTGTTGGCCAACACGATTCTGCGTCCGCTGAACCTGATGAAAGCCAACCTCGACGACATCGCGGCGGGCGAGGGCGACCTGACCCGGCGCCTGACCATCACCAGCCAGGATGAACTCGGCGAACTGGCCGGCTCGTTCAACCGTTTTGTCGACAAGATCCACGGCCTGGTACGTCAGATCACTGAAATGACCTCGCAGTTGACCGGGCTGGTGAATCAGGTGTCCGAACAGGCCCAGCGCTCGGATCAGGCCATGGAGCGCCAGCGTCACGAAACCGATCAGGTGGCCACGGCGATCAACCAAATGTCGGCGGCGGCCCAGGAAGTGGCCAAAAGCGCGCAAAACGCGGCGGTCGCTGCCCAGCAGACCGACGAAGAAGGCCAGGCGGCCAAGCGCGTGGTGGCCGGCAGTATCGTGAAGATTCATGCGTTGGTGAACGATATTCGCAGCAGCGGCGTGTCCCTCGACAGCCTGCAGAAAGACGTGTCGTCGATTGTCAGCGTGCTCGGGGTGATCCGTTCGATTGCCGAACAGACCAACCTGCTGGCGCTCAACGCCGCCATTGAAGCGGCCCGCGCCGGTGAGGCCGGGCGTGGTTTTGCGGTGGTCGCCGACGAAGTGCGGGCGCTGGCCAGCCGCACGCAAATCAGTACCCAGGAAATCCAGGGCATGATCGACCGCTTGCAGGCCGGCACCCAATCGGCGGTCGAGTCCATGCGCCGCTCCAGCGAAGCCGGCGACGGCACCTCGGCCCAGGCCAACGAGGCCGGGGCGTCGCTGGACGCCATGGCCCAGCTGATCGGCACGATCAACTCGATGAACGCGCAGATCGCCAGCGCCGCCGAAGAGCAAACCGCCGTGGCCGAGGAGATCAACCGCAGCGTACACCAGATCGCCGTGGCCGTGGACAGCGTTGCCGACGAAACCCAACTCGGCGCCCAAACCTCGCGCAGCCTGGCCGATCTCGGTCAGCGCCTGGGGCAACTGGTCGGGCAATTCCGTATTTGATTGTTGCCCCGATGGCGGCAAATCAAGAGATTTGAGCGACGAAAATCCTGTGGGAGTGTGGCTTGATTGACCGGCATTAGGGCTTGCCCCTCGCCACAGGGCAGTGTTCGCCCATGAGTGGCAACATCGCGACTACCCTCAATAGTAAGCAAACTCCGTCCAGGCATCTGTTTGAACCGGTTTCTGCAACGGGCGGTCATTTGCTTCAGGTGCCGCGCACCCGCGGCACCCGGACGACCCTAACCATGGAGTCAGACTCATGAACGACGGTACCTGCGACTGCCCGAAATGCTCCTGCAAACTGGGCGATCACCCCATCGTGCGTCACGGCAAGCACTATTGCTGTGAAGCCTGCGCCCACCATCACCAACACGGCGAAGAATGCTCCACCAAAGGCTGCAAGTGCGCTAAGCCCTGACCGCTCACCCAAAAAAGTGGAGCCTCAGCGGCTCCACTTTCAGTTTGAATAATCACCCTCCCTTTCAAAGCTCATTTCGCCGGTCGCCAGGTAACGTTCTCGACGCCGAATTTCTCCGCCAGCGGTTTACTGGTCTTTTGCACCCTCTCACGGCCAAAGCGCGGGATCCGGCCGACTCCGGCGTCGCAACTTGCCCAGTGCCAGGCCTCTGCATTGTCCATTTTGTCCAGGCGAATAATGAAAGACTTGGGCTGGCCGTGAAGGGTGTATTCAATGACGAAAAGTTTTGCGTTGTTCATAAAGCCTGTATTCCTCCCTGTTGTAATAGAAGGATCGCGAGGCGCGCGAAAAATTCAGTCGGATTGTCAGGCGGTTACAGTGACTGGCAACACGCCGCATGCCTCGCTACCATGGGACCTTCCCGCCCCCCAATGATCCTAGCCTATGGCCAAGGCCGCGCCGCCTGATTTGAGCGATACCGATGTGCCCGTGCAACCGCTGGCACGTACTTACCCGCGTGGGTTGTATATCGAGCCTCATGAGCACGTCTGGGGCCAGTTGCTGTACGCGATGAGCGGCGTGATGTGGGTCGAGACGCCCCATGAAGCGCTGGTGGTGCCGCCGCAACGGGCGGTCTGGCTGCCGCCGGGTGTGCCGCACGGGATTCGCGTGGTCTCTGACTTGCAGATGCGCAACATCTACCTGCGCCCGTCATTGGCGGCGACGCTGGACGACAGTGTGCAAGTGATTGAAGTCGGCGGCTTGCTGCGCGAACTGATCGTCGGGCTGGTGGAGCAGGGCGACAACGGGGCCCCGGATTACTACGACGCGTTGGTCGGCCTGGCCTTGCTGGAACTCAAGCGCGCCCGGCGTTCATTGCTGAAAATCCCGTTGCCGGATGACTCCGACCGGCGCCTGATGAACCTGTGCCAGGCGGTCATGGCGGCGCCGTCGCTGGACATTTCTTTCGAGCAACACGCCGAAAACGCCGGTGCCAGCGTGCGCACCCTGGCGCGGCTGTTCAAGGATGGATTGGGCATGGGTTTCGCCGAGTGGCGGCGGCAGGTGCAACTGGCGACTGCGGCGGCCGAATTGATTCAGGGGGTGGCGGTCAGCACCATTGCCCGGGAGCTGGGTTATTCGCCGAGCAGCTTCAGCGACATGTTCCGCCGGGAACTGGGCGTCGCGCCCTCGCAGTTTTGCGCGAGCCCGCGTGGAGGCTCAGGCGCGTAAAAGCGTTTTGGCCGACATTCAGAAGCACTTGGCCGATGTCCGTGGCGACCTCTCTCTAGACTCTGTGCATACCCCTTATGCCACGGAGTCTGCCATGAATTACCTCATCTCGTTGGGTATCGGCCTGGGCGTCGGTCTGCTCTACGGCGCGCTGGATTTTCGTTCCCCCGCACCGCCGGCCATTGCGCTGGTGGGCCTGCTGGGCATGCTCGCCGGTGAACAGTTGTGGCCCTTGGGTCGACAACTGGTGGCGGGCTGGATCTCCTGAAACCCTTTATCCATTCGGTGGAAACTTCCATGAAAGCACTGCAATTCGACAAAACCGGCGACCTCTCGGCCCTGCGCTACGTTGAGGTTCCTACCCCCATCCCCGGCACCGATGAAGTACTGGTCCAGATCAAGGCGGCGGGCCTCAATCCCAGCGATGTGAAAAACGTACTGGGACGGTTTCCCTACACCACGTTGCCACGGATCCCTGGCCGTGATTTCGCCGGCATCGTCGTCGAGGGTCCGCAGGCGCTGATCGGCCAGGAAGTCTGGGGCACCGGCCGGGAGCTGGGCTTCTTTGCCGACGGCTCCCACGCGCAATTCGTCAAACTGCCGGCCAATGGCGTGGCCTTGAAGCCGACGCACTTGAGTTTTGCCCAGGCCGCCAGCCTTGGCGTGCCGTACACCACGGCGTGGGATGCGCTGGAACGCAGCCTTGTGACGACCGGAACGCGGCTGTTGGTGATCGGCGGCGGGGCGGTGGGCAGTGCGGCACTGGCGCTGGCAAAAGTCCGGGGTGCCCAAGTGCTGGCGGCGGCGCGGCGGCCGGAGCAGGTCAAGGATTTGCAGGCGCAGGGTTATCAGACGCTGCAACTGGATAAGCCTGAGGACCTGGGCGCACAGGTCAGTGCCGTATATGCCGGCGGTGCCGACGTGATTTTCGACACCACCGGTTTCTGGCTGCCGGCCTCGGTCCCGGCGCTGGCCGCGTTCGGCCGCATCGCAATCATCGCCGCGCCGGCCGATGGGCATGTACAATTGCCGGCCCTGGCGCTGTATCGCAAGGGCGGTTCGGTGGTGGGGATCAATTCGTTGCTGTACGGGGTTCAGGCGTGTGCCGCGATGCTTGAGCAATTCGGCGCGTTTTTCGATCAGGGCCTGTTGCCATTGCCGGACGGGTTGGTTGAATCGCCATTGGCCGAAGGGCTGGAGCGGTATGCCGAGGTGAATCAGGGCAGCGGCGACAAGGTGATTTTGTTGCCTTGAAATACCCATGTGGGAGCGGGCTTGCTCGCGAAAGCGCTCTGTCAGTCGCATTAATGCTGGATGTGCTGCCGCCTTCGCGGGCAAGCCCGCTCCCACATGGGATGTGTAGTGTCGGATCAGACCTCAGGCACGCCTTTTTCCCAAACTGACCAATTGTTTAAAATTTCCTGCACCAACGGATTCCCTGTGCGGTACAGGTTCTCCAGTGCCGGCACAAAGCCGCCCTGATCGGCGTATTTGAGCAGGTTATCCACCTCGCTCTGGCCCGGCGCCGGCCGGTCGAAGTCGGAACCGGCGCGCACCACCGCCAGTCGCCGGACATCCACCAGGCCCTCGCGGCTGGCCCGTAGCAGCGCTTCGTAGGTGGAGTTGTCTTCCTGCTGAGTCGTGCAATAGACCCCTTCATTGTTGGTCAGCAGCTGGGTCCAGACTTCCGCGCGCTCACTCAAGCGCGTCCCGGAAAACCAGGTATTGCCCGCCAGCGTGTCGCACTGAGTCACCACCGGCGGCTGATTGGCCGGGGCCGACGGATACTTCAAGCGCCACGCCGCCGATTCCTTGCTCTCGCTCAGCTCGACTTTGTGGCTCAGGGCGAACGCCTTGGCCTGCAGCTTCGGATTGAGCTCGAACACTTCGGTCTTGTAATCCAGCGGCGGTTTTTCGTTCGGGCCTTTGGTGTTGATGCCCAGGTAGCCGGTCGGCCAGTCTTTCGGCGCGTCCCGGGAATCGAGTTCCCACTGGGTGCCGAATTCCACCAGATAGTGCGCCCACGCGGTGGTGCCGATGGTCCCGTGTTTCGGGCTGATGCCGGCAATCCCGGCGATCAGGAAATAACTTTTGCGCAAGTCGAATTTCGGCGACAGCGCCAGGGCCAGGGTTGAGGCCGCCGCGTTGGTCTGGCCCATGCCGGTGACCATCAGGCACACCTGTTGGGTGTTGCAGCGAATGTTCGGGTACTCGGCGGCCAGCCCCGGTACGCGCACCTCTTGCTTGAGTTCCAGGCGATCGATCCAGTTTTGCGCCTCGGGGGCGAACATGGTGATCAGCATCACTTTCGGCTGGATTGGTGCTTCAGTTGCCCATGCAGCGCAAGGGAGCAGGGTACCTAGTGCAAAACCGACAGACAGGGAAAGACGCGTCATTGCCTTCATAAAACCTCCTGATTCAAATGAGCCTTAAAACTGATAGCCGACACCGGCGTAGTAACCCCAGCCGTTGGAACGGGCGCGGAAGTCGCCGTCGCCGAAATTCAACTCACTGCCGTCCTCCCAGTTGCCGCCGTTGTGGAAGTAACGGCCGACCAGGGTGAAACGCAAGTGGGTGAAGGCGTAGAGCAACACGTTGGTGGCCACGGTGGCGTTGGCGGTGCGGGCTGGGTTGTCCTTGTGCAGGTCGGAGCCGAAGTCGAAGTTGGTGAAGCCGATGTAGGTCAGCGAAGCGCCGTTGCTGAAACTGCTGATGGGCACGATGTATTTGAGTTGGGCGCGGTAGCCGTCCCACGAATACTCGTTGCTGGCGCCGTAGTTTTCCCACTGGTAGCGACCGTAGAAGTTGGCCGACAGGTTGACCCGCGAATGGGTATCGATGTCGGTGCCGAGGCCGCTGTACAGCGTGTTGGCACGGTTGGCGCTGTTGCTGCCGTGGTCGTAGATCCAGTCGAACGCCACGTACCATTCCTTGAACGGCCCGACGGCCAGGCTGCGGCCGGCGAGGTAGTCGATGGAAATCCGCGGTTCGTGCTCCATGAACACTGGCGAGCCGTGGTCCCATACGCCTTTGTCATGGCTGTTGCCGATGTCGAAGATCTTCGGAATGTCGATGTAGCCGTACAACTCGAACGGCCCCTTGCGGCCGAAGTATTCGTATTCCAGGTAAATATCGTCGGCCGGTTGCGGGCCGAAACTGATGTCCTTGCTGCCGATGACGGTCAGGTCCTGATTGAACCAGTCCGACAGGTACGCACCTTTTTTCGGCGGGTGGGCTTCAGGGCTGAGGGCTTCGCCCTGGGCGGATTCTTCGGTGGCGGCCGGTTGGGCCAACGCGGAGCTGCTGAGTAGTCCTGTAACGCTGGCCAACAGCAAGGAAACAGCAAACGTGCGCGAGCAAGTCACGCGACTGGAGGTGCAATGCATTAAAAGTCCCTTTTCGTGCGGATCGAAGCCCCGGTGGTGCGGGCTTGTGCGGTTAAGTGGCGAACAGGCCGGTATCGGCGACTCGCAAACGTTTGCACAAGCTATACCAATTTTCTCAAAGCGCTGAAAAGCCGGAGGAATTGGCGGTTTTGCTGTCCTTTTGGTCAAGGATTTCGGACGGTGGGGGAAAGGAGACTTACCTGAGTGCACCAAAGCGAGTGTCGTTGCACAAAGATCGTACTTACGCGCCCTCCTACAAATGGGGGTTGCTGTAGAATCCTGGGCATTGACTTCACAAGGTGCATCCCATGAGCGAGCCGATTCGTCTGACCCAATACAGCCACGGCGCAGGTTGCGGCTGCAAGATTTCGCCCCAGGTGCTGGAGGTGATTCTGGCCGGTAGCGGCGCGCAGAATCTGGACCCGAAACTCTGGGTCGGCAATGCCTCGCGCGATGACGCGGCGGTGTATGCCATCGACGAAGAACGTGGCGTGGTGTCGACCACTGACTTCTTTATGCCGATCGTCGACGACCCGTTCGATTTCGGCCGTATCGCCGCCACCAACGCCATCAGCGACATTTACGCCATGGGCGGCGATCCGTTGATGGCGATTGCGATCCTCGGCTGGCCGGTCAATGTGCTGGCGCCGGAGATCGCCCGGGAAGTGATTCGCGGCGGGCGTTCGGTCTGCGATGAAGCGGGAATCCCCCTGGCCGGCGGCCATTCCATCGACGCGCCTGAGCCGATCTTCGGCCTGGCCGTGACCGGACTGGTGGAAAAGCGCCACATGAAGCGCAACGACACCGCCACCGCCGGATGCCTGCTCTATCTCACCAAACCCTTGGGTATCGGCATCCTCACCACCGCCGAGAAGAAGGGCAAGTTACGTCATGCCGACATCGGCCTGGCCCGCGACTGGATGTGCACCCTGAACAAACCCGGCAGCCGTTTCGGCAAGCTCGATGGCGTGACCGCGATGACCGACGTCACCGGTTTCGGCCTGCTCGGGCACTTGGTGGAAATGGCCGATGGCAGCAACGTGACCGCCCGCATCGGCTATGACCGTGTGCCGCGCCTGCCGGGCGTCGAGTATTACCTCGACCAGGGCTGCGTGCCCGGCGGCACGCTGCGCAATTTCGACAGCTACGCCAGCAAGGTCGGCCGGCTCCAGGAGTTGCACAAACGTGTGCTCTGCGACCCGCAGACCAGTGGTGGCCTGCTGATTGCAGTCACCCCTGAAGGCAACGAACAGTTCCTCAACGCTGCCGCCGAGCTTGGCCTGAACCTTGAGCCGATCGGCGAACTGGTAGAGCGACAGACCTACGCGGTTGAGGTGGTTTGATGTCCAGAGACTTCACCGATTACCGCGACATCTTCCTCAACGACCGGCCGATGATGGATGTGCGCGCGCCGGTCGAATTCCTCAAGGGCTCATTCCCCGGCGTGGTCAACCTGCCGCTGATGAATGACCACGAGCGGCAACGGGTCGGCACTTGCTACAAACAACACGGCCAGCAAGCGGCGATCACGCTGGGGCATCAGTTGGTGGCCGGCCAGATCAAGGCCGAGCGCATCCAGGCCTGGGCCGATTTTGCCCGGGCGCATCCGGATGGTTATTTGTATTGTTTTCGCGGCGGACTGCGTTCGCAGATCACCCAGCAGTGGCTCAAGGACGAAGCGGGCATCGACTATCCGCGGGTCGGTGGCGGCTACAAGGCCATGCGCACCTTCTTGCTCGACACGCTCGACCAGGCCGTTGCCCAGTGTGATTTCGTCTTGCTGGGTGGCATGACCGGCACCGGCAAGACCGAGGTGCTCACGCAATTGGGCAACGCGCTGGACCTTGAAGGTCACGCCCATCATCGCGGCTCCAGTTTCGGCAAGCGCGCCACCGGCCAGCCCTCCAACATCGACTTTGAAAACCGCCTGGCCGTGGACGTGCTGAAAAAACGCGCCAACGGTATCGAGCAGTTTGTGCTCGAAGACGAGAGCCGCGCGATCGGCAGTTGCGCGCTGCCGTTACCGCTGTATCAGGGCATGCAGCAGTTTCCGATGGTCTGGCTTGAAGACAGCCTGGAAGGGCGCGTCGAGCGGATCCTGCGCGATTACGTGGTGGATTTATGCGCCGAATTCACCGAGGTGTATGGCGATGAAGGCTTCACGCTGTTTTCCGAGCGGATGTTGGCGAGCCTGAACAATGTCCAGAAACGCCTGGGTGGCGAACGTCACCAGCGGATCCTGACCTTGATGGAAGACGCGCTGGCGGAACAGGCCAACAGCGGTGCGGTGGACTTGCACCGGGGCTGGATCGAAGGGCTGCTGCGCGAGTATTACGACCCGATGTATGTGTTTCAGCGGGAGAAGAAGGGCGCGCGGATCGAGTTTGTCGGGGAGCGGGGGGCGGTGCTTGAGTACCTGCGGGAGCGGGGTAATCAGCGGGGGTGATGTTGTTTTTGCCGGTCTCTTCGCGAGCAAGCCCGCTCCCACATTGGATCTTCAGTGAACACAGACTTTGTGCATAACAGAGACCCAATGTGGGAGCGGGCTTGCTCGCGAAGGGGCCCTGACAGGCACCCATTTCTTGAAACACAGCCACCCCGACCTTACATCGGACAAGCTTCCTGACCGTTATTCAGCCCTTGCTTGTAACTGTGGCTCTGCAGGCTGGCCTTGCCGTTGTGCCAGGTCAGGGTGAGCACGTACAGCGAGTCATAGTCGTTGGAGGCCCAGTCATTGGCGATGTTCTGTTTTGAGCCGACGGCTTCCCCGGCGACCTTGTTGATCAGCTCGGGCAGGTAGCCATGGGACCAGGCGGTATAGATGATCGAGTTGTGATATTTGTCCCGAAGCAGTTCATCGGCCAGGTCGCTGGTGTCGTTGGCCGCAAACTCGATGTTTACCGGCAAGCCGAGCTTGATCGCGCTGGGGTTGATGGTCATCAGGGGGCGGATGTAACTGTAGGAGTTGTCCAGCTCGCCTTCCTCGACATTGCGCGTCGGGTTGGCGGCAAACACGTAGTTGGCCTTGCCGAATTTTTCCGGCAACAAGGTGGCCAGGTCGATGGAGCGGTTCAGTCCCTGGCAATTGAGCTGACCCAGGCCGCCGGCCGGCTTTTCCGCGTGGCGTAAAAACACTAGCGTCTGTGTACCGTCCGCTGGTTGGGCGCGACTTTCACTGGATTCCAGCGACAAAAACAACGCGCCGGCCGCCAATAGAGTGGGTAGGAAGATATAAGCACGATGGTTGAAGCGATTGGTGATTTTCAAAGGATTCATCATCGAATAGGTGATCTTCAGCGCATTCGGTTAAGGCTGACAAACCTTGACACCGCAAGCTCCGAGCATAGGGTGTTTTCCATGTCGTTGACCCGGTCCATTTCTAACAGGGCAATGCTCAGAGTCAACTGAAGCCCTTTTGGTTCGATTCGAGCTTCGATCCGAGCGAAGTGCCTGGCACTTTAGCGGTAACCTTGAGCAGATTTGCGGAAAGGTTATTGACAGGATGTTTCGGTTTTATGGACACAGTACACATCGTATCCCCGTCCCCCTTATGATCTTCACTCCGTTTTTCCCATGGATGCCCTTTATGACCAATTTGTCTGCATTCCCCATCACCCGAAAATGGCCGGCCCAGTACCCGGAGTGGATCCAGCTCTATTCCTTGCCCACGCCCAATGGTGTCAAGGTTTCGATCATGCTCGAAGAGATCGGGCTGCCCTACGAACCGCATCGTGTGGGCTTCGAAACCAACGATCAGCTGTCTCCCGAGTTTCTGTCGCTGAACCCCAATAACAAGATTCCGGCGATCATCGACCCCCACGGTCCGGACGATCAACCGCTGGCACTGTTCGAGTCGGGGGCGATTTTGATCTACCTCGCCGACAAGAGCGGGCAACTGCTGGCCCAGGAATCGGCGGCGCGTTATGAGACCATTCAGTGGTTGATGTTTCAGATGGGCGGTATCGGGCCGATGTTCGGCCAGCTCGGTTTCTTCAACAAATTCGCCGGCAAGGACTACGAAGACAAGCGTCCCCGTGATCGTTACGTCGACGAAAGCAAACGCTTGCTCAAGGTCCTTGATGGCCGCTTGCAAGGGCGCGACTGGATCATGGGCGAGCGCTACACCATCGCCGACATCGCGATCTTTCCATGGGTGCGCAACCTGATCGGCTTCTACGAAGCGGGTGATCTGGTCGGCATCCAGAATTTCCCCAATGTCACTCGCGTGCTGGAGCGTTTCCTGGCAAGGCCGGCGGTGATTCGCGGGCTGGAAATCCCCAAGCAACTCCTTTGAACCCCTCATCACCAAGGCAGGCAATGAGCTCATTCGATTTCAAGCAAGTAGATGTCTTCAGCCGTGTGGCGCTCAAGGGCAATGCGCTGGCGGTGGTGTTCGGCGCAGACAGGCTGAGCGATGAGCGCATGGCGGCATTCGCGACCTGGACCAACCTCAGCGAAACCACTTTCGTGCTCGAGCCTCGAGACCCCAGGGCCGACTATCGGGTACGTATCTTCACCACTCAGCAAGAGTTGCCGTTCGCCGGTCATCCGACGCTGGGCACCTGCCATGCCTGGCTCGAGGCCGGTGGGGTGCCCAAGGGCGAGGAGATCATTCAGGAGTGCGGTGTCGGGTTGGTGCGAGTGCGTCGACAGGGCGCGGAGCTGGCGTTTCTCGCACCACCGTTGCTCAAGTCCGGCCCGGTGGACGCCGAGCTGGTCGAGCGCGTGCGGCGGGGCCTCGGCTTGGCACCGTGGGCGATTGTGCGTACGCAATGGGTCGACAATGGCGCCGGCTGGTTGGCGGTGATGGTCGAGGATCGGCAGCAGGTGCTGGACTTGCAACCGGATCATTCGCAGCTGCTCGGCCTCGCCGTCGGTATCATTGCGCCGTGGCACCCCGAGCGCGACGGCACTGACGCGCAGTTCGAAGTGCGGGCGTTCATCTCCGGCGACGGCATGCCGGAAGACCCGGCCACCGGCAGCCTGAACGCCGGGATCGCTCAATGGTTGCTCGGTGAAGGGCTGGCCCCGACGTCCTACGTCGTCAGCCAGGGCCTGAGCATGGGCCGCGCCGGACGGATTCGGGTGGAGCAGGTGGGGGATGAGATTTGGGTGGGTGGCGCGGTGGTGACCTGCATCAGCGGCATACTGACGCTTTAACCTGTGGGAGCGGGCTTGCTCGCGAATGCGGTGGGTCAGTCGACATTAATGTTGAATGATAGTCAGCCTTTGCGAGCAAGTCGGACCGCCGTACTGCCGATCCCACAGGGTTCTGTGCTGGCTGCGGGGATTGTTGCCGAACCGGTAACGCTTTGTTCCGTGTCTGAGGTTTGTACCCCACGCCTTGCAGGGCATAAGCTTCGCCCCCTACGACCTTTGTCTCATTCGCCGTTTTTCAGGAAGGCCCATGTCCAGTCAGTTCCCCGAAGCACGTCCACGCCGTCTGCGCCGCAATGCGAGCCTGCGCAGCCTGTTCCAGGAAACCGAATTCACCTTGAACGATCTGGTGTTGCCGATTTTCGTCGAGGAAGAAATCGATGATTTCGTGCCGATCAAAAGCATGCCCGGGATGATGCGCATTCCCGAGTCGAAACTGGCCGGTGAGATCGAGCGGTATGCCCGGGCCGGGATCAAGTCGGTGATGACGTTTGGCGTGTCTCACCATCTGGACAGCAGCGGCAGCGACACCTGGAACGACAATGGCCTGGTGTCGCGCATGTCGCGCATTGCCAAAGACGCCGTGCCGGAAATGATCGTGATGTCCGACACCTGTTTTTGTGAGTACACCGACCACGGCCATTGCGGCGTTTTGCACCGGCACGAAGTCGACAACGACCAGACCCTGATCAACCTCGGCAAGCAAGCCGTGGCCGCCGCTCGGGCCGGTGCCGATGTGATCGCGCCGTCGGCGGCCATGGACGGGCAGGTCCAGGCCATTCGCCGGGCGCTCGACGCAGCGGGGTTCAGCCAGACCGCGATCATGGCCTATTCGACCAAGTTCGCCTCGGCGCTCTATGGCCCGTTCCGCGAAGCCGGCGGCAGTGCGCTCAAGGGCGACCGCAAAAGCTATCAGATGAACCCGATGAACCGCCGCGAAGCGGTGCGTGAATCGTTGCTGGACGAACAGGAAGGCGCCGACGCGCTGATGGTCAAGCCGGCCGGCGCGTACCTGGACATTATTCGCGACATCCGTGAAGCCTCGCGCCTGCCGTTGTCGGCGTATCAGGTGAGCGGCGAATACGCGATGATCAAATTCGCCGCCCAGGCCGGGGCGATCGATGAAGATCGCGTCGTGCGTGAAAGCCTTGGGGCGATCAAGCGGGCGGGGGCGGATTTGATCTTCACTTACTTCGCGATGGACCTGGCCCTGGCCGGGATCTAAAGATCATCCCATAACCCTGTGGGAGCGGGCTTGCCCACGAAGGCGGTGTATCAGTCACCATAAGTATCGACTGGCACACCGCCTTCGCGAGCAAGCCCGCTCCCACATTTGATCTTCGGCGGCCTCGGGGTCAGCTGATGAAAGGCCGTATCCCATGATCGCGGAAATACCGTTCGATCACCTTCGGATCGGCGCTGTAGTCGGCGATCGCCACATAGGTATCCGGGCGCAGCAGGTAAAACCCGTTGCGCGCCAGCCCCACGGTGTCAAACACCGGCCGCCAGTCGAACACCTGCAACGGCAGGTGATGCGCGCTGCACCAAGCGATCATCTCGTCGCTGGTTTCGCCATACACATGCACCTGCCAGGTCAGGTATTTCAGCGATTCGAAGTTGTCCCCTTCATCGTCGTGGGCCCAGGGCAGGCGATCACCGCCGTGAATATGGCCGGTAACGCCCTCACTCAACGGCATGCCGCGATAGTTGAGCGTGGTCTGCGACACCGTGCGAAACATGAACTCCCGGGCCGCCTCGAACGAGATCATTTTCGGGATCAAAAACGGTGCCACACGCATGCGGATCACGTCGGCAATTGGCCCATCGGCGGTGACGAAATTGAACACCCGGTCAGTGGTGGCCACCAGGCGCCGGGCGAAGGCGATGCGTTCGGTTTCATAACTGTCGAGCAGTTTGGTCGTGGCGCTACCGCTTAACACCGCCGCGAGTTTCCAGGCCAGATTGATTGCGTCGCCAATCCCGGTGTTCATGCCCTGGCCACCCGCCGGGCTGTGGACATGGGCGGCGTCACCCAATAGAAACGCGCGCCCGGTGCGAAAGTGATCCGCTACCCGGTGATGCACGCGGTAGGTCGAGAACCAGTTCACCTGATCGATCTG
Source organism: Pseudomonas sp. FP1742 (assembly GCF_030687145.1). NCBI lineage: Bacteria > Pseudomonadati > Pseudomonadota > Gammaproteobacteria > Pseudomonadales > Pseudomonadaceae > Pseudomonas > Pseudomonas sp. FP1742. The sequence goes on from NZ_CP117460.1 coordinate 2,215,020, forward strand.
CACTTTTAAATGCTCGATGGCCCGACTGCTGACATCTGCAAACTGGAGGGTTTCGGCGCGGTCGGCGCGTTCGTCGCGAACCGTGCCGATCAGCCGGGCGCGACCTTCGCTGGACAAAGGAAAAATGGCGAGGAAGTCGGCTTCGTCGAGGTCCACGTGCAGTTCACCGTTGAACGTCGGGCCGCGGGCCTGCACATCCGCTACGTAGAAAATCTGCTGGTAGGTGCCCCCCGGAAAATCGGTGTCCAGGGTCTTGCGCACAATCGAGCGGGCGCCATCGCAGCCTGCGAGGTAACAGGCCTGGCAGGTTTCCTGCTGGCCATCCGGCAAGCGCAACCGGGCGCTGATGCCGTCGCCGGCCTCTTCGAAGCTTTGCAGTTCGGTGTTGCGCTCCACCGTAACTCCGAAGGTTTCCAGGCGTTCGATCAGCAGTTGTTCGTGCTCGTCTTGCGGATAGATTTCCAGAAATGCATAGGGCGTCAAACCCTCGCCGATGGTGCTCAACGGCAGGCGTGCGACCGGTTCGCCCTTGACCCAGAAATTCGCTGCGCACACTTTATGGCCGTTCTGGACCACGGCTTCGCTGAGGTCGAGCTGGCGATACAGTTCCAGCGTCCTGGCCTGTACCGCCAACGCGCGTGAGGTGGTGCCGGGGGCGGAAGTCTTGTCGATAATCCGCACCCTGATCCCCAGTTTGCTCAGCCATAGCGCCAGGACCAGCCCGGTCGGGCCGGCGCCGATGATCAGCACGTCGCTACGGTTCATGGGCCTGTCCTCCTCGGTGTGTGGATCAAGTATGGTTCAACCGAAGTGCACTCGCGGGCCGACTGCTCAACGGAAAACGCCGGAGTGTTCACGGAACAGTGAGAGGCCGGCGACAGTCATAGCCTGCGCCATGCCATTGGTCGTATGGTTAACCCGGCTCAACGGATTTGATGGAGCACCATGCAAGCCAATCGATTGATCATGACGATGGCCGCGCTGTCGGTACTGGCCGGTTGCGGCACTCAGCGCACTCAGGAGCCGCCGGCCCGCAAGCCTGCCGAGGTCAAGGCCGAGATCGTGCGCCTGCTGCCGACCAAGACAGTCGACCCTCAGGGCTGGGCCACGGACATTTACGCGGCGTTTGCCGCGCAAAAGATTTCGCCAACCACACAAAACCTGTGTTCGGTACTCGCGGTCACTGAACAGGAGTCGACATTTCAGGCTGATCCACCGGTGCCGGGCCTGGGCAAGATCGCCCGGGACGAAATCGACCGCCGCGCCGACAAGGCCCATATCCCCAGCCTGTTGGTCAGCGGTGCCTTGCAGGTGCGTTCGCCTAACGGCAAAAGCTACAGCGACCGGCTGAACGCCGCGCGCAGCGAAAAAGAACTCAGCGCGATTTTCGATGACTTCATCGGCATGGTGCCCATGGGCCGGACCTTGTTCGGCGGGTTCAACCCGGTGCACACCGGCGGGCCGATGCAGGTCAGCATCGACTTCGCCGAGCAGCAGGCGCGGGATTATCCCTACCCGGTGTCCGGCTCGATTCGCCGTGAAGTGTTCACCCGTCGCGGCGGTATGTACTTCGGTATTGCCCACTTGCTCGGTTACCCGGTGAGTTACGAGCAGCCGCTGTATCGCTTCGCCGATTTCAACGCCGGTTGGTACGCCAGCCGCAATGCGGCGTTTCAGAATGCGGTCAGTCGTGCCACCGGCATCCCGCTGGCGCTGGATGGCGATCTGGTGCGCTACGACTCGATCATGCCCGGCACCACGGAATTGGCAGTGCGCACCCTCGGCAAGCAATTGGACATGCGCAACCCGACCATTCGGGATCAGCTGGAGGAGGGTAAAGGTCTCGAATTCGAGGACACACGGCTCTATCGGCGTGTCTTCGCCCTGGCTGAACAGGCCGAAGGCCGGCCATTACCCCGGGCGGTGTTGCCGGGGATCGTGCTGCAAAGCCCGAAAATCACCCGCAAGCTCACCACGGCGTGGTTCGCCAAGCGGGTCGATGAGCGTTATCGGCGTTGCATGACGCGCGCGGGGAAGTAACGAGCCAGGCCAAAACCTGTCAGTCAAGGCGCGCAAATTGTGGGAGCGGACTTGCTCGCGAAGGCGGCGGCACACTCAACATTGACGTCGCCTGACACACCGTCTTCGCGAGCAAGCCCGCTCCCACAGGGATTGCGCTCTGACTGATGGGTATTGGGTTGATAAGGCATTCGAGCACAATCTTCGGCAGCTGCTACAAAGAGAGAGTCGCAGAGGAGATTTAGTCATGTACCAGCTCTATGGGCATCAGAATTCGGGTGCGGCTGCCATCGAAGCCGCGCTGGAACTGTGCGAGGTTCCTTATCGCTTCATCGACGTTTCATCGTCCCCGGAGGCGGTGCAGGCGTTGGAGAAGCTCAACCCGCTCAAGCAGGTTCCCACGCTGCAAATGCCCGATGGTGGTGTGCTCACCGAGAGTGCGGCCATCCTCATCCATCTGGGCCTCACATTCCCGGAGTCGAACCTGCTGCCGGAAAACCCGCTCAAGCGCGATCAGGTGATTCATGGCCTGGTGTACATCGTCAGCAATTGCTATGCCGCCATCGGCATCATCGATTACCCCGAGCGCTGGCTGGCCGAGGCGGACGAGTCGTCCCGGCAAAACCTCATGGCCGGAGCCCGCCGGCGCTTGCATTGGCATTGGGAGGTGTTTGCCGATCAGTTCGCCGGCAAGTTGTACCTGGACGATGGGAAGCCGGGCGCGCTGGATATTCTGGCGGCGGTGGTGACACGGTGGGCCGGTACGCGGGAGCACTTGCGTGTTGCACGGCCGGGGTTCTTCGCCTGGCTCGAACGCTTCGACCGGCACCCTGCATTGGCGCCGGTCTTTTCACGGCATTGGCCATAGGAACACCGCCAAACAAATGTGGGAGCGGGCTTGCTCGCGAAGACGGTGTGTCAGTCACCATAAGTGTCGACTGACATACCGTCTTCGGAGCAAGCCCGGCTCCCACTGGGGGAATTGTGGTGTGTCGCGCAATCACTCGCCGCGAATGTACTGCTCCAGCTGCCGAATCAGTTCAGCCTGCTCGGCAATGGCTTCCTTGACCAGGTCGCCGATCGACAACAAGCCCAGCAACTCGCCGTTTTCCACTACCGGCAAGTGCCGCAGGCGTTTGTCGGACATGATGCCCATGCAGGTTTCGACGGTTTGATGGGTGTCCACGGTAATCACCGGCGACACCATGATGTCGCTGACCGGTGTGCCGACGGAGGAGCGCCCCTTGAGCACCAGTTTGCGCGCATAGTCCCGCTCACTGATGATGCCGACCACCTTTCCCTCTTTCAGGACCGGCAACGCGCCGACGTTTTTTGCGGCCATCAGCATCAGCGCTTCCAGCACCATTTGATGAGGCGCAATGGTGTGGACTGCCTGATTCTGTTGGGCCTTTAACTTGAGCAGTTGGGCGACGGTTTTCATGACGGCTTCTCGGGTGTTGTCGTTGTTCTTGAAGAATCGTAGAGACAGGCTCACAGAGCAAGGGAGAAAGCGGCAGATAACACGCAAATAGCGTCATTCAGGGATTTTTCTTTGTAAAAGCCCGGTGTCAGTCAAGGTATGGAACCTGTGGGAGCGGGCTTGCTCGCGAAAGCGGTGCGTCAGGCAACATTAATGTCGACTGACACACCGCTTTCGCGAGCAAGCCCGCTCCCACAGGTCGATCACGCGTAGAATCACCCCTTGAATCAAATCGTTGAGGTTGCAGTGGTGGATTTACAGCAGGGCTTCGTCCTGACCCGGCATTGGCGCGATACCCCGGCCGGCACCGAAGTCGAGTTCTGGCTGGCGACCGATGCCGGTCCCCGGCGCATCCGCCTGCCCCATCAACCGTCGGTCGCGTTCATTCCGGCAACCCAGCGCGAGCAAGCCGAAACGGTATTGCGTGGCGAAAAGAACGTCGAACTGCGATCGTTGGCCCTTCAGGATTTCGAGCACCGCCCGGTGCTCGGCCTGTATTGCCAGCAGCACGGCCAATTGATGCGTCTGGAAACCGCCCTGCGCAAATCGGGCGTCGAGGTATTCGAAGCCGACATCCGCCCGCCGGAACGCTACATGATGGAGCGTTTCATCACCGCGCCGGTTTTGTTCGGCGGTACCCCCGGCGCCGAAGGCCTGCTGCTCGACGCGCAAATGAAACCCGCCCCCGGCTACCGGCCGAACCTGCGGCTGGTCTCGCTGGACATCGAAACCACCGCGCAGGGCGAGTTGTATTCCATCGCCCTGGAAGGCTGCGGTGAGCGTCAGGTGTACATGCTCGGGTCGCCCAATGGCGATGACAGCGGGGTGGATTTCCAGCTCGAATACTGCGATTCGCGAACCCTGCTGCTGAAAAAACTCAATGAATGGTTCGCCCGGCACGACCCCGACGCCATCATTGGCTGGAACGTCGTGCAGTTCGACCTGCGCGTCCTGCACGAACATGCCCGCCGCCTGGCGGTGCCGTTGAAGCTGGGGCGTGGCGGCGAAGAAATGCAGTGGCGCGAGCACGGCAGCGGCAATCATTATTTCGCCTCGGCCGCCGGCCGGTTGATCATCGACGGCATCGAGGCGCTGCGTTCGGCGACCTGGAGCTTTCCCTCGTTCAGCCTGGAAAACGTTGCGCAAACGCTGTTGGGTGAGGGCAAGTCGATCGACAACCCGTACCAGCGCATGGACGAAATCAACCGCATGTTCGCTGAGGACAAACCGGCCCTGGCCAAGTACAACCTCAAGGACTGCGAACTGGTGACGCGGATCTTCGCCAAGACCGAGTTACTAACCTTCCTCCTCGAACGCGCCAGCGTCACCGGTTTGCCGGCGGACCGCAGCGGTGGTTCGGTGGCGGCATTCACGCACCTGTATATGCCGTTGATGCATCGTCAGGGCTTCGTTGCGCCGAACCTTGGCAATAAACCACCGCAGGCCAGCCCCGGCGGTTTTGTCATGGACTCGCAGCCTGGTCTGTACGAATCGGTGCTGGTGCTCGACTACAAAAGCCTCTATCCGTCGATCATCCGCACCTTCCTGATCGACCCGGTGGGTTTGATCGAAGGGCTCAAGCACCCCGACGACAGCGAGTCGGTGCCAGGCTTTCGCGGTGCCCGTTTCTCCCGTACCCGGCATTGCCTGCCAGCCATCATCGCCCGGGTCGCCGAAGGCCGCGAAACCGCCAAGCGTGAACACAATGCGCCGCTGTCCCAGGCGCTGAAAATCATCATGAATGCGTTTTACGGGGTACTGGGTTCCAGCGGTTGTCGCTTCTTCGATACCCGGTTGGCTTCGTCCATCACCTTGCGCGGGCACGAGATCATGCTGCGTACCCGCCAACTCATCGAAGCGCAGGGCCACGCGGTGATCTACGGCGATACCGACTCGACTTTCGTCTGGCTGCGCCGCCCCCATGGTCAGGCCGAAGCCGCGCAGATCGGCCACGCGCTGGTGGACCACGTCAACCAGTGGTGGCGCGAGCATGTGAAACAGGAATATGGGCTGGAAAGTGCCCTGGAGTTGCAGTTCGAAACCCACTACAAACGCTTTCTGATGCCGACCATTCGCGGCGCCGAGGAGGGCAGCAAGAAGCGCTATGCCGGGTTGGTCACCCGCGCCGACGGCACCGACGAGATGGTCTACAAAGGCCTGGAAACCGTGCGCACCGACTGGTCGCCGTTGGCCCGGCAGTTCCAGCAGGAACTGTATCTGCGCATTTTCAACCGCAAGCCCTATCAGGATTACGTGCGTGACTATGTGCGCAAGACTCTGGCCGGTGAGTTCGACGAGCGCCTGATCTACCGCAAACGCCTGCGTCGTCCCCTCGATGATTATCAGCGCAACGTGCCGCCCCATGTGCGGGCCGCGCGGATCGCCGATGACTACAACGACCAACAGGGGCGCCCACGGCAGTATCACAACGGCGGCTGGATCAGCTACGTGATCACTGTCGCCGGCCCCGAGCCGCTGGAAATCCGCAGCGCGCCCATCGACTACGACCATTACGTCACCCGGCAGCTGCAACCGGTGGCGGACGCTATCCTGCCGTTCGTGGATGACGATTTTTCAACGCTGATTGGGGGGCAACTGGGCCTGTTTTGAGTCCAGCAGCGACAGCGTCCAGTCGTCCGGTATGCCGTGAAAATATTGATCCAGCGCCTGATGGAACAGGCTGCCTTTTGGCGAAACCTGGGCGAACAGCGTCATCGATGAGTGGAACTTGAGGTTGTCGGGGTGACCGAAAATCCTGGTGATCGAGCTTTGCGGGATGTCCAGAACCAGTTGCGTGCACATGCGCAAGCGTGGACCCAGCAACGGATGCTCCAGGTACGCCGTGGCTTCTTCACTGGAGCGAATGGCAAAGTAGCGGGACATTTCGCTATCACCCAACCCGGCAAACTGCGGAAAGATGAACCACATCCAGTGCCGACGTTTCTGGCCGGCGCGCAGTTCCTCCTGCACCCACTCGAACACAGGATCCTGCGCCTGGACGAAGCGTGGCAAATTGAAAGCGTCGAGCTGATCGGTACTTCTCATGCCGATGCCCTCTGATAGAACCGCGATGGCTCAGACCATGGCCAACCGCTGCTTGCGTTGTGGCGCGCGAAACGCTTGGTCCAGCGCCTCCAGATCCCCAGCCTCCAGGCGCAAATGCGCCGCTTGTGCGTTGAGCCGCACATGCTCGGGGTGGACCGCTTTGGGGATGGCGATCACCCCGTTCTGACGCAGAATCCATGCCAGCGCTACCTGCGCAGGTGTCGCCTCGTGACGGGCGGCAACCTGTTTGAGTATTGGATTGGCCAGCATGTACCCGCCCTGGCCGATCGGACAGTAGGCCATCACCGGCATCTTTTGCCGTTGGCTCCAGGGCAGCAGATCGAATTCGATGCCGCGTTCTTCCAGGTTATACAGCACCTGATTGGTGGCGCAGGCCGGTGAGGCCAGTTCATCCAGGTCGTCCAGGTCGAAGTTGGACACGCCCCAACGGCTGATCTTGCCGTCTTCACGCAGGCGTTCGAAGGCTTCGACGGTTTCCTCAAGGGGATACTCGCCGCGCCAGTGCAACAGATAAAGATCGATGTAATCGGTGTTCAGCCGGCGTAGGCTGCGTTCGCAGGCCTGGGGGATACCTCTGCGGCTGGCGTTGTGGGGGTAGACCTTGCTGACCAGGAAAACCTGGTCACGCAGACCGGTGATAGCTTCACCCACTACCTCTTCGGCGCCCCCTTCGGCGTACATTTCAGCGGTGTCGATCAGGGTCATGCCCAACTCGATGCCCAGGCGCAGCGCTGCAACTTCCTTGGTGTGTCGGGAGCGCTCCTCCCCCATGTGCCAGGTGCCTTGGCCGATGACCGGCACATGGCTGCCGGCCAGCTCAAGAGTGCGCATGAATCCTCCTTCCGAAGCCCGATCGATACTACAGTGGGCAGCAAAATAACACGGTGGTTCCGTCGTCATCATGAAAGATCGCAGCCTGCCGGGGCGGGGTGTCCCCGCGATATTGGGGGTGGCGTAGCAGCTGCCGCAGGCTGCGATCCTTTGACCTTACCGGGCGGAGAACCTGAACACCGTGGTCTGGGCATAGGTCTTGCCCGGATCCAGCCGTGTGGACGGGAAGTTCGGCTGGTTCGGCGAGTCCGGATAATGCTGGGTTTCCAGAGTAAAGGCACCCCAATGCGGGTAAATCTTGCCGGCCTTGCCCTTGACCGTGCCGTCGAGGAAGTTGCTGGTGTAGAACTGCACGCCGGGTTCAGTGGTGTAGAGCTGCAGGCGACGTCCGGATTGCGGGTCGCTGACGTCGGCGGCGAGTTTACCCACGTCGCCCTTGGCATCCAGCACCCAGTTGAAGTCGAAACCGCCTTGTTTCGGCTCGGCGAATTTCAACTGCGGGTGATCGGCCTTGATGTGTTGACCAATGGCGGTCGGTTGGGTGAAGTCCATGGGCGTGCCGGCGACCGGGGCCAGTTCGCCGGTAGGGATCAGTTTGCCGGTGACTGGTGTGTAACGGGCGGCGTGCAAGGTCGCCAGCTGCTTCAGCACATCGCCGTTACCCGCGCCGGCCAGGTTGAAATAGCTGTGGTTGGTCAGGTTCAGCACCGTGGGTTTATCGGTGCTGGCCTTGTAGTCGATGCGCAGCTCATTGTTCTCGGTGAGGCTGTAGGTGACCTCGGTTTTCAGGTTGCCGGGGAAACCCATTTCACCGTCCGCCGACAGGTACGTCAGCGTCACGCCCACCGAATCCTTGCCCTTGCTCGGTTCGGCTTTCCACACCCGCTTGTCGAAACCTTGAGCCCCGCCGTGCAGCGAATTGCTGCCGTCGTTGAGCGGCACTTGAAAGCGCTTGCCATCCAGCTCGAAGGCGCCGTTGGCCAAGCGATTGCCGAAGCGGCCGATGGTCGCGCCGAAAAACGCCGTGCCACTTTGATAACCCTGCACGTCGTCGAAACCGAGCACCACATCGTCGAGCTTGCCGTTTTTATCCGGCACTTTCAGCGACTGGAGAATCCCGCCGTAAGTAATGACCGTGGCCTGCAGGCCATGGCTGTTGCGCAAAATGTATTGTTCGACGGGCGTGCCGTCATTGGTTTTGCCGAAGGCTTTCTGTTCGCTGGACAAGCCAGTGGCGTGAGCGGAGAGGGTGGCGATCATCAGGGACAGTCCGAGGCCGGAGAGCAGGTGTCGGGATTGAAGCATGGTTGACCTTCCTTTTTGTTGTTTTTAAGAAGTAGTCATACTAATGATCGTGTTTTTACGCGATCAAGGAAGGATTTATAGCTTATGCATCGAGTATTGCAATTATAAAGTATGACTAATTTGTGAGCGCTTTCGCGATGATTCGCGCTTACGGACCACCGGCACTGCACTTTTTCAGCTTTCACGGTTCTATCCTTGGCCAGCCCGCGGCGATCCCCACCGCCGGCCCATGCCCAAGTTCAAGAACCCATGGCTCGAGTTTTACCCCGTTTTACCCTGCACATTCGCCGTCATTGCTTGCTGCTGATTAGCCTGTCGATGCTCCTCGCCAGTGGTTGCAGCCATCAGCCGGGCAACGATGTCATCAGCCAGTTTCGCGATGGCAAACCCCAGGAATTCCTCCAGACCAGCGTCGACCGCATGGCGACCCTGACGATGCGCGACAACCTCGAAAGCCTCTACCTGCTGATGAACAAGCTCTACCTGCGCAACCCCCAGGAGCTGAAAAAATCCGGCTTCCTCGATGTCGGTACCGCCGAAAAACAAGTGCGCATGGCCATCGAACAGCAAGAGCCGCTGCCCACCCTCGGCGGCAAAAAAGACCTCGCTGCACTGAGCTACGCCATGAGCCCGGAGTTTCTCGGCGACCGGGTCGGCGCGTTCATCTATGCCATCGGTAGCATGCTGGTGACCGCCCACGGCAATCAGCTGGAGTTCTACATGACGGATGCGATCAACCCGACCTTCGTCAGCAATGCCGCGCGCAACATCGAGAAAGCCACCTGGATCTTGAGCCAGCGGCAAAACAAGCAGGGCGAGCCCTTGCTGTTCTCCAACGAAATCTCGGAGGAGGGCAGCAACCTGAGTTTTGCCGTGGAGTTCGGCAAGATCGTCGCGCGGCTGGACCTGCTGACCCAGATGCTCGACGAACGCTACCGGCGGATCGGCCTCAACTACGCCCAGAGTCTGCTGTTTTTGAATTTTTTGCCGGTACAGTGAGACGTCGGATAAAACGCATTCCCTGTGGGAGCGGGCTTGCTCGCGAAAGCGGTGTATCAGTCGACATTCGTGGTGACTGACACGACGCTTTCGCGAGCAAGCCCGCTCCCACAAGGGAATGCGGTTGAGGAGGAGAGCGCTGTTCCAGATCGGTGAATTGGCATAACGATAGACCGCATCGATATATGTGGTTATAAGAAAAATCGCTATGCTGCTGACCGGTTTGTTTCCTGCGAATTTCTGGGCGTATTCATGGATTTCGGTAGTTTCGGGTTGGTCGTGGCAGGTCTGGTGGTCGGCTTTATTGTCGGCATGACCGGGGTCGGGGGCGGTTCGTTGATGACGCCAATCCTGCTGTGGTTCGGCGTTAACCCGGCCACGGCGGTGGGCACGGATTTGCTGTACGCGGCCATTACCAAGTCCAGTGGTGTGCTGGTTCATCGCAAGAACAAGAACATCGACTGGGCGATCACCGGTTGGCTGACCCTCGGCAGTGTGCCGGCGGTAGCCCTGACGCTGTGGTTCCTGAGCACTTTGCAAACCTCGCCCGAGGCGATGAACGCCGTCATCAAACAGGCGCTGGGCTTCGTATTGTTCGCCACGGCGCTAGCGATTTTCTTCAAGAAACGCTTGCTCGATTTCGCTCACAAACGGGCGGGCGGCCACTACAACCCCAGCGGTTCCCGGTTGAATGCACTGACCGTGATCACCGGTCTGGTGCTAGGCACCATGGTGGCCCTGACTTCCATCGGCGCTGGCGCCCTGGGCACCGTCGCGCTGTTCATCCTGTATCCGCTGCTGCCCACCCGTCGCCTGGTAGGCACCGAAATCGCTCATGCGGTGCCCCTGACCCTGGTCGCCGGCCTCGGCCACGCGAGCATGGGCAACATGGATTGGCACGTGTTGGGCTTCCTGCTGGTCGGTTCGCTGCCTGGGATTTACCTGGGCAGCCATTTGACCGGGCGCATCTCCGACGAACTGCTGCGTCCGTGCCTGGCCACCATGCTGGTGCTGATCGGCTATAAACTGGCGTTCTGATCCGATACCGCTTCCCGAGTAAAAATCTCCAGCAGATGCCCGTCCGGGTCATCGAAATACACCCGCCGGCCACCGGCGTAATCGTTGATCTCGTTGGGCCGCTGCTTACCGGGGTCGGCCCACCACGGCTGCTTGAGCGCCTGCAGGCGAGCGAAGGCCGCATCGAAGTCGTCGTCGCCAATCAAGAACGCATAGTGCTGTGACGCGATGGGCGGGTCGTTGTTGTAGAAATCCAGCGACACCCCGTTATCGAACTTGACCACCAGCATCGGCCCGAACGGCTCGGGATCGGGTAGACCGAGCAGGTCGGTCAGGTAGCGTGCCGACACCTGTTTGTCACGGCACCAGACGATGGTGTGGTTCAACTGAGCGCTCATGGAGAAACCCTCGCGGTGAATCAGCTATGAGATTAGCTCAGGCTGTTGCGCAATGACCGCCCTGACCTAAGCTTGGGCAAGGCGAACACAATCGCGGTGCATCGCCCGGAACGATCACCGCGATGCGCAATCATTAGAGCGTGGATATCAAAAGGAGATGCGCATGCTCATCAGGTCTTTGACCCTGGCTACTCTGTTGGCTTTCGTCGGTCCTTCATTCGCCGCCGATGACGATTCCCCGCTGGTTAAAGACGTGGGCAGGGCCCGCCCCCTGATTGTCATCGCGCCCAGTTCGGTCGACCCCACCTGGGTCAACCTGAAAAAGTCGCTGGATGAATCTGCCAACCGCAAGGGCTTCACCGATCGAAACATGGTGCTGTACACCGTGATCAATACGATGGGCCAACGGGACGGCAAAGACCTCGACCCACAATCGACGATGGCGCTGATCCGCTCGCTCAAGCTGGGTGCCGGGGCGAAGAGCAAAGTCATCCTGATCGGCAAGGATGGCGAAAAGAAGCTTGAGCAATCGGAGGCGGTCGACCTGAAAGAGATTTTCAACACTGTCGACCAGCTGCCGACCGCCGAGAAAGAAGCGACGGTACCGACGCCCGCGCCGGTGGCTGAAGTTGCACCGGCCAAAGGCGCCAAAGGCAAACCGGCGAAACCCGCCAAGCCGCCTGAAATGCCGGATGATTGATTTTTCGCGGGTAAATCAAGAAACCTGAGCGACGAAAATCCTGTGGGAGCGTGGCTTGCCCGCGAAGAATGCACCGCGGTTTTTCAGGTGTTCCGCGTCATCGTTCTTCGCGGGCAAGCCACGCTCCCACAGGTTCTGCGCCTTGACCATTTTTCGTTTATCCCCCGAACGTTACCCTCGGCTATCTGATTAGCGCACTCAGAATCTCGTGAGCAATTTTGACTCGCTCCGGGTTCGGGTAGTTTTTGTTGGCCAGGATCACGATGCCGATGTCTTTGGCCGGGATAAAGGCGACGTAGGCACCAAAGCCGCCGGTTGAGCCGGTTTTGTTGATCAGCACATCGTCGCGTTGAGGTTGCGGCGGGGTCAGCCACTGGACTTCATGGGGCTCGAACGCCATCTGCGACGAGTTGCCGGCCAGTAATGTGTCGAGCGTGACGGGGTAGTTGTAGAACTCCCATCCCAACCCTTGAGTCATCTCACCCACCCGGTAATAACCGGTGTGAGTGCTGGCGATGGCTTGTTGCAAGGGCTTTTCCAGCGAAGCGGGATTCATGTTCGCCTCAACATAGCGAAGCAGGTCCGCGGCGCTGGTTTTCACGCCATACGCTTCGGAATCCAGCGCGCCCGGCTCGACCCGTACAGGTTTGTCGTCCTTGGCGTAACCCTGGGCGTAAAGCGCCATTTGATCCCGCGGCACCTTGAGGTAGCTGTGTTTCAGGCCGAGTTTCGGCAGCACGGTTTTTTCCATCAGCTCATCGAACGGCGTCCCCATGCTGTGGGCCGCCAGATAGCCGAACAGTCCGAGGCTGGGGTTTGAATACAGGCGATGAGTACCGGCGGCGTAGGTCGGTTTCCATTGCTTGAAATAGCCGAGCATCTTCTCCTGATGGTCTGCCTCGCTGGGGAATTGCAGGGGCAGGCCGCCGGCGGTGTAGGTGCCGAGTTGCAGCACGCTGATGTTGTCGAACGCGCTGCCACGCAAGGCCGGCAGCACCTGACTGGCGCTGTCCGACAAAGACAGTTTGCCGGTGGCCTGGGCGTAGGCGGCGAGGGTGGCGGTGAAGGTTTTGCTCACCGAACCGATTTCGAACAGGGTGTTTTCGGTGACGGCTTTGCCGTTCTCTTTCGACGCCACGCCGTAGTTAAAGTAATGCGGCTGGCCGTTGACGGTGATCGCGACCGCGACGCCGGGGATCTGCTGTTGCTGCATCACCGGTTCGACGGCGGCTTTCACGATGGTTTCGATGCGCTCGTCAGCAAAGCTGTGGCTGGCACCCAGGAGGAGTGAGAAAACGCTGTAGGACAAGAGTCTTTTTTGATTGTTTGTGGGCATGATTGAGTTACTTTCCATGATTTCAGGGGGTGTTAGCCGCTACACTCCGAGCGGTTTTTCAAGCCGGTCCACTATTGGGCGAGCTAAATCTAGGCAGTTTGGCGAAGACCGACAAACGACGATATTTCGGATGAGCCATTAGAAAATCTTGGGAGTGGGCATGATTCGACCTCATCTGCCGCTGAATGCGCTACGTGCTTTCGAGGCTTCGGCGCGCCATTTGAGCTTCACCCGGGCGGCAGTGGAGTTGTGCGTTACGCAGGCGGCGGTGAGTCATCAGGTCAAAAGCCTTGAGGCCCAGCTTAACGTGACCTTGTTCAAACGCCTGCCGCGCGGCCTGATGCTGACCAGCGAAGGTGAAACCCTGTTGCCGGTGTTGCGCGAATCCTTCGACCGGATCGCCGAAACCCTGGAACGTTTCGAGGGCGGGCATTTTCGCGAAGTGCTGACGGTAGGAGCCGTGGGGACTTTCGCGGTGGGTTGGCTGTTGCCGCGGTTGGCGGATTTCCAGGCGAAACATCCGTTCATAGATTTACGCCTGTCGACCAACAACAACCGGGTGGATGTGGCCGCTGAAGGCCTGGATTATGCCATCCGCTTTGGTGCGGGGGCGTGGCACGGGATTGAGGCGCTGCGGTTGATCGAGGCGCCGTTGTCGGTCCTTTGCGTGCCAGAGATCGCCCGGCAATTGCAGACGCCAGCCGATCTGTTGCAGCAAACCCTGTTGCGTTCCTATCGCACGGATGAGTGGCCGGAGTGGCTTCAGGCTGCAGGACTCTCAACCCATACAGCACTGTCCCGAAGCATCGTCTTCGACTCCTCGTTGGCGATGATGGAAGCGGCGTTGCAAGGTGCAGGCGTGGCCTTGGCGCCACCGTTGATGTTTGCCCGGCAACTGGCCGCCGATGTCATCCAGCAACCTTTCCCCATTGGGATCACTACGGGCAGCTATTGGCTGACTCGCTTGCAGTCGCGCCCTGAAACCTCAGCGATGGCGGCGTTCAAGGATTGGTTGCTGCAAGCTTCGCTTTAGTACAAAAACCTGTGGGAGCGGGCTTGCTCGCGAAGGGGCCATCACATTCAACATTGATGTTGACTGACACGCCGCCTTCGCGAGCAAGCCCGCTCCCACAGGGATTGCGGTGCTTTCAAAAGCCTAGCGCACCAGGCACGGCCGCTTGTTATCGAACTTCCATCCCGGAATCAGAAACTGCATCGCCACGCTGTCATCCCGTGCGCCCAATCCCATGCCTTTGTACAGCTCATGGGCCTTGGCCAGTTGGTCCACGTCCAGCTCAACCCCCAGGCCCGGTTTCTTCGGCACCTGCACGCAACCGTCGACGATTTGCAGCGGCGCCTTGGTCAGGCGCTGGCCGTCCTGCCAGATCCAGTGGGTGTCGATGGCGGTAATTTCGCCGGGTGCGGCGGCCGCGACGTGGGTGAACATGGCCAGGGAAATATCGAAGTGGTTGTTGGAATGCGAGCCCCAGGTCAGGCCCCACTCGTGACACATCTGCGCTACTCGCACCGAGCCCTGCATGGTCCAGAAGTGCGGGTCGGCCAACGGAATGTCCACTGACTGCAACTGGATCGCGTGGCCCATTTCCCGCCAGTCGGTGGCGATCATGTTGGTCGCGGTTTTCAGGCCCGTGGCCCGACGAAACTCAGCCATGACTTCACGGCCCGAGTAACCGTTTTCCGCCCCGCAGGGGTCTTCGGCATAAGCCAGAACGTGATGCTGATCCCGGCACAGGCGGATCGCTTCTTTCAGCGACCAGGCGCCATTCGGGTCGAGGGTAATGCGCGCATCGGGAAAGCGTTCGGCGAGTGCGGTGACCGCTTCGATTTCCTCGTCGCCGCGCAACACGCCGCCCTTGAGTTTGAAGTCCTTGAAGCCATAACGGGCGTGGGCGGCGACCGCCAGGCGTACCACGGCGTCGGCGCTCATGGCTTTTTCATGGCGCACGCGGAACCAGTCATTGTCGGCGTCCGGTTCATCGCGATAGGCCAGATCGGTTTCGTTGCGATCACCGACGTAAAACAGGTAGCCGAGCATCTTCACTTCGTCGCGCTGCTGGCCTTCGCCGAGCAGGGCGGCGACCGGTACATCCAGGTGCTGGCCGAGCAGGTCGAGCAGGGCCGCTTCCAGGCCAGTGACGGCATGAATGGTGATGCGCAGGTCGAAGGTCTGCAGGCCACGCCCGCCGGCATCGCGATCGGCGAAAGTCTGGCGCACCTGATTGAGGATCTTCTGGTAGGTGCCGATGGGGCTGCCGACCACCAGAGAGCGTGCATCTTCCAGGGTTTGGCGAATGCGCTCGCCACCGGGTACTTCGCCGACGCCGGTGTGACCGGCGTTGTCCTTGAGGATCACGATATTGCGGGTGAAGAACGGGCCATGGGCGCCGCTCAGATTGAGCAGCATGCCATCGTGGCCGGCCACCGGCACAACCTGCATGCTGGTGATGATCGGGGCTTTGGCGGCTTCTTGTGGGTTCATTTTTTTGTCCTTTAAACCAATGTTCAAGCGTGATTCGGCGCTGGTTTGCCCAGTGCAACGGCCGGTGCGGGTTTCGGTTTATTGCGCGCGGCGAAAACGATGATCGCGGCGATGATCGAAGTGGCGGCCAGACCGTACAGTCCACCCTGAATCGAACCGGTGTGCTCTTCCAGCAAACCGAAGGTGGTCGGCGCAACGAAGCCGCCGAGGTTGCCCACCGAGTTGATCAGCGCAATCACGCCAGCGGCGATCCGCGCATCCAGGTAGGCCTGGGGAATCGGCCAGAACAGCGACGAGGCGGACTTGAAGCCCAATGCGGCGAAGCAAATGGCGACGAAGGCGAAGATCGGCCCGCCGGTGGTGGACATGAACATCCCCGCCGCAGCGATCAGCAGGGCCGCGGCGACCCAGGCCTGCTGATGTTTCCACTTGGCCGACAGCGAAGCGAAGGCGTACATGCCGACGATCGACAGCAGCCACGGAATCGAGTTGAACAAGCCGACCTGAATGTCGCTCAGGTCGCCCATCTTCTTGATGATGCTCGGCAGCCAGAAAGTCGCGGCATAGATGGTCAATTGAATGAAGAAGTAGATCAGGCAGAACAGGATGATCTGGCGGTCCTTGAGCAGCGTGCCCAGTGACGGTTTGATCGGCGTCGCGGCTTCGCGGGCCAGTTGTTCGTCATCGATGGCTTTGACCAGCGCGTCCTGTTCAGCAAGGGTCAGCCATTTGGCGTCGTGGGGTTTGGAGTCCAGCCAGCACCAGACGAACACGCACAACCCGACCGAGAACATGCCCTCGATGAAGTACATCCACTGCCAACCGTGCATGCCCAAACCGTTGATTTGCAGCAGCAGCCCCGACAGCGGACCGGAGATCAGCGAAGCAATGGCCGAACCGCTGAGGAAGATCGCAATCGCTTTGCCACGCTCCACGCCGGGCAGCCAGCGAGTGAAGTAATAAATCACTCCGGGAAAGAACCCGGCTTCCGCCACGCCGAGCAGAAACCGCAGGATGTAGAAGTGGGTCTCGTTCTGGATGAACGCCATGCAAGCGGCCACCAGGCCCCAGGTCAGCATGATGCGGGTCAGCCAGATTCGTGCGCCGACTTTTTGCAGGAGGATGTTGGAGGGGACTTCGAACAGCGCGTAGCCGATGAAGAACAGACCGGCACCGAGACCGTAGGCGGCAGCGCCAATCCCTAAGTCATGTTCCATGTGGGCGCGGACGAAGCCGATGTTTACACGGTCGATGTAGTTGACGATGAACATGATCACGAACAGCGGCAGGACGTGGCGTTTCACTTTTGAGATGGCGGACTTCAGGACCGAATCGGCGCCATCGTTCATCCCGGGTATGGATGTATTCACTTCGTTTTCTCCCACTCGTTATTTTTATGCGGGGTATGGCTGGGTGTTGCGATGTTGATAGACATCATACAACTGGTTTTTTTCATCCGGCAAGCGCTGTAGTCCAATAAAATGGCTATTTATTTGAGAGTTACTATGCTTTTTTTAGTCGGGTGTGGGGGTGTGATGGCGGTTTATGGGTCAAATTGTTGAGTGTTGTCATACAAGTTGAGTGCTATTTCCTGAAGATTCCAGTCGATCCCGGTGCTACGATCCGGAGAGCCCCGCCTTATGGATAATCACCATGCAAGAAGACATCGACGCACCTGGCCGCAAGCGTGCCCACAACCTGGCCCATGATTTGGTGGCCAAGCTGACCCAGGGCATTTTGCTCGGCCAGATGTTGCCGGGGGACAAGCTGCCGTCGGAGAACTCGATTGTTCAGGAACACGGGGTCAGTCGTACGGTGGTGCGCGAGGCGATTTCGAAATTACAGGCTTCGGGGTTGGTGGAAACCCGCCACGGCATCGGCACCTTTGTCATCGAGCGGGCGCCGGAGCAGGGGTTGCGGCTGAATGTCGATACCGCGCTGGGCGTGCGCAGCATTCTGGAGTTGCGCATGGGCCTGGAAACCCAGGCCGCCGCGCTGGCAGCGGTGCGGCGCACCGATCAGCAATTGGCGCAGATGCGTGAAGCACTGGATGACTATCAAAGTTTGCTGGCCAACAACGACAGCTGCGTCGAGGCCGACAAACGTTTCCACCTGCTGATTGCCGAAGCCACCGGCAACGTGTGCTTCACCGAGATCATGCAGCACTTGGGCAATGCCATGATCCCCCGCACCCGCGTCAATGCCGCCGAGCGCGGTTCGGCGGACTTGAGCAAACTCGGGCAACTCGCCAACCTCGAACACGAGGCGATTCTCAACGCCATCAAACGCCAGGATCCGGATGCGGCGCGGGCGGCCATGTGGTTGCACCTGACCAACAGTCGCGACCGCTTTTCGGCGGGCGGCAGCTGATTCGCCAGTGACCTGTGGCAGCGGGCTTGCTCGCGAAGAGGCCGTGTCAGTTTGCGTGGATGTTGCCTGACGCACCGCCTTCGCGAGCAAGCCCGCTCCCACAGATTCGGCGTCGTGCCCTTGATGATTTTTAGCTCACACCCACATCGCGCATCAGCAATCCATAACGCAAATCCACCGCATCCGGAATCGGCAAATACACCGTGTGCCCATCCCCGGGTGCCACTTCAATTGCCTCGCCTTTGACGTTCTGCAACTGATGCAGATCGAAGTGGAAGTTGCCCTTGGGGGTCATCAGTTCCATGTGATCGCCCAGGCCGAAACGATTCTTCACCCGTACCTCGGCCAACCGATCCCGGCGTTCGCCGGTCAGTTCGCCCACGAATTGTTGACGCTCCGAGACCGAGCTGCCGTTCTGGTAGTTCTGGTATTCGTCATGCACATGCCGGCGCAGGAAACCTTCGGTGTAGCCGCGCTGGGCCAGGGACTCCAGGTCGGTCATCAAGCTGCGATCGAACACCCGGCCAGCCACCGCATCATCGATCGCGCGGCGGTAAACCTGGGTGGTGCGCGCGCAATAGAAGTGCGACTTGGTCCGCCCTTCGATCTTCAGTGAGTGCACGCCCATTTGCGTCAGGCGCTCGACGTGCTGGACCGCGCGCAGGTCCTTGGCGTTCATGATGTACGTGCCGTGTTCATCCTCGAAGGCCGGCATCAGTTCGCCGGGACGATTGGCTTCTTGCAACAGGAACACCTGATCGGTTGGCGCGCCGAGGCCCAGGGTCGGTTCTGGCTGGAACTGCTGAACGATCTCGCCGAGCTGATTTTCGCTGGCCGGTGTCGCCGAGTATTTCCAGCGACAGGCATTGGTGCAGCTGCCCTGATTGGCGTCGCGTTTGTTCATGTAGCCCGACAACAGGCAGCGCCCGGAATAGGCCATGCACAACGCGCCGTGCACAAACACTTCCAGCTCCATGGCCGGGACGTGCTGGCGGATCTCGGCGATTTCTTCCAGCGAAAGTTCACGGGACAGGATGATCCGGCTCAAGCCCTGTTGCTGCCAGAACTCGACACTGGCCCAGTTCACCGTGTTGGCCTGTACCGACAGGTGGATCGGCATCTGCGGGAAGTGCCGGCGCACCAGCATGATCAGGCCGGGGTCGGACATGATCAGCGCGTCCGGCGCCATGCCGATCACCGGTTCCAGATCCTTGAGGAAGGTTTTCAGTTTGGCGTTGTGCGGGGCGATGTTTACCACCACATAAAAGCGCTTGCCTTGAGCCTGTGCCTCGCTGATACCGAGCGCGAGGTTGGCGTGATCGAATTCGTTATTGCGCACCCGCAGGCTGTAGCGCGGCTGGCCGGCGTACACCGCGTCGGCGCCGTAGGCGAAGGCATAACGCATGTTTTTCAGGGTGCCGGCAGGGGCGAGCAGTTCCGGGGGTATGAGTGTCATGGCGCGGGTCATGGCAGTGTCGATCGCAAAAGCCGGCAAGGGTAAACGGCCTGCCTGCGGGGTTTATTGATCTGGATCTATGCTTGATCAACAAACAGATGGCACTCGCGTCAACCGTGGCGGACTAAGCATCAGGACGCCAATTTGTGGGCGTACTGATATGGATCGGACATGAACGAAACCAAGCTCCAGAACACCTCGCTGATGGTCTTGCTGGCCATAGTGACCATTGCCTTCGTCTGGATTCTGTTGCCGTTCTATGGCGCTGTATTCTGGGCGGTCATCCTCGCCATTCTGTTTGCGCCCCTGCAGCATCAACTGCACTTGCAGTACGGTTGGCCGCGCAACCTGACGGCCCTGTGCACCTTGAGTGTCTGTGTGTTGATCGCGATTCTGCCGGTGATCATCATCAGTACCTTGCTGGTTCAGGAAGGCGCGGCGCTTTACGGCAGAATCGAAAGCGGCGAACTGGACATTGCCGCGCATGTGTCGCAGTTCAAGCACAGCCTGCCGCCGTACATCCAGTATTTGCTCGATCGATTCGGCATGGGGGAGTTGAGCGGTCTTCGGGAGAAAATCATCAAGAGCATGATGCAAGGCAGCCAGTTTCTCGCGACCCAGGCGTTCAGTTTTGGTCAGGGTACGTTCGAATTCGTGGTGGGCTTTTTCGTCATGTTGTATTTGCTGTTTTTCTTTCTGCGCGATGGTTCTGAATTGGCGCGCAAAGTCCGCGCATCCATACCGTTGGAAGACAACCAGAAGCGCCGCCTGCAGCTGAAGTTCAATCGCGTGGTGCGAGCCACGGTGAAGGGCAACCTGTTGGTGGCGATCACGCAAGGGGCATTGGGCGGGTTGATTTTCTGGTTTCTGGATATTCCGAGCGCGTTACTGTGGGCGGTGTTGATGGCGTTCCTGTCGCTGTTGCCGGCAGTGGGGGCGGGTATTGTCTGGGTGCCGGTGGCGGGGTATTTCCTGCTTAGCGGGGCGATCTGGCAGGGCACGGTGCTCGCGTTGTTCGGAGTATTCGTGATCGGCCTGGTAGACAACGTCCTGCGCCCGATCCTGGTAGGCAAGGACACCAAAATGCCCGATTACTTGATCCTCATCTCGACCCTGGGCGGCCTGGCGATTTTTGGCCTGAACGGTTTTGTCATCGGGCCGTTGATCGCCGCGTTGTTCATGTCGAGCTGGGCGATTTTCGTCGATACCAAACCGCGGGTTCAGTTGCCCTAAGCGCTGAGTTGGCCCGAGCCAATACGTTGCGACAGGGCCTGGGCGTCGGGAAGCGAAGTGAGCGGACCGCTGATCGGTTCGCCGTCCTGCACCAGATACCAACAGGCGAGCAATCCCAGTGCTCTGAGCGGTGCGGGAACGGCGCTGCCGATAACGGACATAATCTGAACCTGAGCCATAAGTGCCTCCATCAATCTATGGGGCTACCTTACGGATCGGACGCTTGGACGGACAATCAACACTTTCGATAGTCGTCATTGACGCCAGTGAGTGTTGCAGCGGTCATTCCACTACTTGATCGAGCATATGCATGACTTCCTGCTCATTGAGCAGGCCTTTGCGCACCAGGTTTTGCGCCAGCAGCGAGAGAAACTTGGCGCTGCGATGGCCTTCCAGGTGTTTGAGCTCGGTCAGTGCGTTGTACACCTTGCTGGAAGTGCACAAGCCGACAATGCGGTGCGGGTTTTGTGTGGGCATGAGGTCGTCCTTGTTTTTATCAACCTGTTGTTTACGGACAGATCCAAGCTTGCGGGCCTGTCATGACATAAATATGACTGACTTTATCGGTCGGTACTGTCCCGACAGCGACCTTGGCGAGATTTATTCAGACTTCGCCCGCCCAGCGGCCACAAAAAAGGCCCCGCTGTTGAGGCGGGGCCTGATGAGTCAGTTACCAGCGGTCGCCACGGTAATAACCATGGGGAGGGCCGTAATAGCCGCGCGGTGGGCCATAGTAGCCGCGTGGTGGACCGTAATAAATCGGTGCCGGGCGGTAGTACATCGGTTGTTGCACATAGACCGGCGCCGGCTGGTAATAGACAGGCGGTGGCTGTACATATACCGGTTGAGGTTGAACGTAAACCGGCTGTTCTACATACACCGGCCGGTCGCGACCAATGATTGCCGAGCCGATGATTGCCGAGCCGACGATCGCACCAAACACAGCCGGACCTTCCCAGCCACGACCACCTGCTTCTGCCTGCCCTGCGATAGCGAGAGCACCGATCAGCAAGGCTACTGTGGGGATTTTACGGATCATGATAAGTCCTCGGTTCTTCGACCCGGCGCTTGCGTCTGCAATAGACACAAGTTGTCGCGGGGATACTTCTAAGACAGCGATTTTTTGAAAATCAGCACAGCCGTTGGGTAAATTTTGTGTAAGGTCTGTACCGGTTTCTTTACGGTGCTGTCTGGTACAGACATACCCTTATGATCGACCACAATCGGGTGGAATTGTTAATTCCGTCCATCTGAAAGTGCTATTGAAGGAGATTCGGATGCAGATGAACCCCAACAAAGACACCCAGTTGTGCATGTCACTCTCGGGGCGCCCCGGTAATTTCGGCTTGCGGTTTCACAATCATCTGTACGAACAACTGGGGCTGAATTTTTACTATAAGGCCTTCAGCAGCCAGGACCTGACGGGGGCTGTCAGCGGCATTCGTGCGTTGGGCATTCGGGGTTGCGGCGTGTCGATGCCGTTCAAGGAGGCCTGTATCGCGCTGGTCGATGAGCTGGATGCATCAGCTGAGGCTATCCAATCGATCAATACTATCGTCAACACCAACGGCCACCTCAAGGCCTACAACACCGACTACATTGCCATCGCCCAATTGCTCGAAACCCACCAGGTGCCCAAGGAGTCGACCTTTGCGTTGCGCGGCAGCGGCGGCATGGCCAAAGCCGTGGCCAGCGCCTTGCGCGATGGCGGCTACAACAACGGGCTGATCGTGGCCCGCAACGAGCGCGCCGGGCGTGCCCTGGCCGAATCGCTGGGCTACCAATGGCAGGCGGAACTGGGCGCTCAACGCCCGCAGATGCTGATCAACGTCACGCCGATCGGCATGACCGGCGGCCCGGAAGCCGATCAACTGGCGTTCGCCCCTGACGCCATCGCTGCCGCCGAAACAGTCTTCGATGTGGTGGCGATTCCCTCGGAAACACCGCTGATCGTGCGCGCTCGTGCCGAAGGCAAGCGGGTGATCACCGGGCTGGAAGTGATTGCCATCCAGGCGCTGGAACAGTTTGTGTTGTACACCGGCGTGCGGCCGACCGATGAGCAGTTCCAAAAAGCCGTGGCGTTTGCCCGGGGCTGAATTGCGACTATTGGTTGCCCGTACCGGCCCCTTCGCGGGCAAGCCCGCTCCCACAGGTTCTGCGCTGACTTTGCGGGAGCGGGCTTGCTCGCGATTGCTGCGACTCGGTCTCCAGTCATTGCCGCGAATATCCCGGCCTATACTGCTCGCCAGCAAGCGAAGACTTGCTCTCCAGCTACCGCCACCGAGGTTCTCATGCATCCCGCCATTCTCAACCTGGATCAGGTCGATCTAGTGCCGCTGCCCGAAGGTTTTGCCCCCACCGGTGACGCTGCCGGCCGCTATCAGCAACGCCTGGCCCGCATTGGCCAGCAATTGGGCGCGCAAAAGCTCGGTTATCGGTTGTATGCCCTGGAGCCCGGCATGCGTGGCAGTCCGTTTCATAGCCATCGGGTCAACGAAGAGATGTTCTACATCGTGGCCGGGGAAGGGGAGGTTCGCCTTGGCGCCGAACGCTTTCCGATCCGCGCCGGGGACGTGATCGCCTGCCCGGCGGGCGGTCCTGAAACCGCGCATCAGATCATT
Source organism: Pseudomonas sp. FP1742 (assembly GCF_030687145.1). NCBI lineage: Bacteria > Pseudomonadati > Pseudomonadota > Gammaproteobacteria > Pseudomonadales > Pseudomonadaceae > Pseudomonas > Pseudomonas sp. FP1742. The sequence goes on from NZ_CP117460.1 coordinate 2,238,351, forward strand.
AATAACAGCAACGGCGAATTGCGATATCTGGCGGTCAGCAGCCAGCAATCACCGGACATTTGCGAATACCCGGACTCCGGCAAATACGTGGTGATGGACGACTTCAAGGTTGATGCCCAGGGCAACGCATCAGGTTTCGCTGTTGTCGCCAGGCAAGCCGATGGCGTGGATTATTGGGACGGGGAGTAGACGCATCACAATGTTGACGCGGGAGCAGCAGTCTTAATGGCTCTTGTGACCACTGAAGATCCAATGTGGGAGCGGGCTTGCTCGCGAAGGGGCCATCACATTCAACATTGATGTTGACTGACACGCCGCCTTCGCGAGCAAGCCCGCTCCCACATTCAGATTTTCGCGACCGATCTATTCGAGGCGCGCCAGGCGTTCTTCCAGCGCCGCGATCCGTGCTTCAAGCTCTTCGATTCGCTCAACCGACACACCGCTGCTGGCACCACGCTCCACCGGGTTCTGCCGGGCAGCCAGGATCGCTTCGATATCCGCCGGATCGCCCAGTGCATGCATGTACCGGTCTTCACGCTGGCCGGCCTGGCGCGGGATCAACAGTGCCAGGCCTCTGGCGATCAAGCGCTCCAGTTGATGCACCACCTGTTCGGCATCTTCGAAGTCATGCATGCGGCCGCTGCGGGTCAGCAGTTCGTTGACCGTCTGCGGACCGCGCAGGAACAACAGCCCCGTCAGAATCACCTGGGCCGGCACCAGTTCCAGCGCCTTGTCGACCCGATGTTCCCAGCGGTCGGCACGGCTGCCCATCACCAGCCGGGTGAAGCCGCGACCTTCAAGGGCCCGCAGGCTCTGGCCGACCTGGCCCTGGCTGAGGTTCATCACCGGTTCGCGGCTGGTTTTCTGGTTGCAGGCAATCACCAGGGCATTGAGGGTCAGCGGATAGGTTTCCGGGCTGGTGGCCTGTTTTTCGATCAACGAGCCCAGAATGCGGATTTCCGTGCTATTGAGCCGCGGTTCGTCGAAGGTCGTCTCTTGTTCAGTGCTCATCGCGCTTTTCCCTAGGCAGTCGAGCCGCCTAGCCTAATCCTTGCTGGATAAAAGACAAGTCGCAGGGCGCGCCGGCATGGCTATAATCGCTCCACGTTTTTTACTCCTGTCACCACACGAGACTGCCATGACTATTTCCCTGTACGCCGCTTCCGTTCCGGTTTTCCAGCAAATGCTCAACGCTTTGAGCAACAACCTGAGCAAGGCCGAAGCCCACGCCACTGCAAAAAACATCGACCCGAACGCGTTCCTGCAGGCCCGTCTGTACCCGGACATGTTCCCGCTGGTGCGTCAGGTGCAGATCGCCGTTGATTTCGCCAAAGGCGTTTCGGCGCGTCTGGCTGAAGTCGAACTGCCGAAATACGACGACACCGAAACCACCTTCGCTGAACTGCAAGCATTGATCGCCAAGGTCCTGGCCTTCATCGGCGAGATCAAGCCGGAGCAGATCAACGGCAAGGAAGGCATCGAGATCGTGACCCGTCCAGGCACTCCTAAAGAGAAGCGCTTCACCGGTCAGGCTTACCTGCTGAGCTATGGCCTGCCGCAGTTCTTCTTCCACGTCACGACCGCTTATGCGCTGCTGCGTCACAACGGTGTGGAAGTGGGCAAGCGCGACTACATGGGCGCGTTCTAACCTCCCAGGTACAAAAAAGCCCGCCAAGGTGTAAGCCTTGGCGGGCTTTTTTCGTCTCGCCCTCTGTAGGAGCCAGGCTTGTCGGCGAAATGTGGGAGCGGGCTTGCTCGCGAAGGCGGTGTATCAGGCAACGATGATGTCGACTGACACTCCGTCTTCGCGAGCAAGCCCGCTCCCACAGGTTGCGCGCCAGTCTGGCTCCTACAGGTGCGTTTTTATGCCAGACGCTGGGCTTCCCGGGCTTTCTGGGTCTTCTGTTCCTCACCCTGGCACGCCGCCGCGGTGAACAGCACGTCGGTGGAGGAATTCAGCGCGGTTTCCGCCGAGTCCTGCAACACGCCGATGATGAAGCCGACCGCCACCACCTGCATGGCGATTTCGCTCGGGATGCCGAACAGGCTGCACGCCAGCGGAATCAACAGCAACGAACCACCCGCCACGCCCGAAGCGCCACAGGCACAGATCGCCGCGACGATGCTGAGCAGGATGGCCGTCGGAATATCCACGGCGATGCCCAGGGTGTGCACGGCGGCCAGGGTCAGCACGGTGATGGTGATCGCGGCACCGGCCATGTTGATGGTGGCGCCGAGGGGGATCGATACCGAATACGTGTCTTCGTGCAGGCCCAGACGCTTGCTCAATTCCAGATTGACCGGAATGTTCGCCGCCGAACTGCGGGTGAAGAAGGCAGTGATACCGCTCTCGCGCAGGCAGGTGAGCACCAGCGGATACGGGTTGCGGCGCAGCTTCCAGAACACGATGACCGGGTTCATCACCAACGCCACGAACAGCATGCAGCCCAGCAGCACGGCCAATAGATGCATGTAGCCGATCAACGCACCGAAACCGGAAGTGGCCAGAGTCGAAGCCACCAGGCCGAAGATCCCCAGTGGCGCAAAGCGGATCACCAGGCGCACGATCACGGTCACGCCATTAGACAGGTCGCCCAGCACTTCGCGCGTCGTCTCGCCGGCATGGCGGATCGCAATGCCCATGCCGATCGCCCACGCCAGAATGCCGATGAAGTTGGCGTTCATCAGTGCGCTGACCGGGTTATCCACCACGCTCAGTGCCAGGCTTTGCAGCACCTCGCTGATGCCACCCGGGGCAGTCACCGCGACGTCCTGGGTCGACAGCACCAGGCTCGACGGAAACAACGTACTGGCGATCACCGCCACCACGGCCGCGGCGAAGGTGCCCAGCAGGTACAGAAACAGAATGGGCCGGATGTGGGTTTCCTGGCCGTGCTTATGGTTGGCAATCGAAGCCATGACCAGCACGAACACCAGAATCGGCGCGACAGCCTTGAGCGCCGAGACGAATACTTTGCCAATGAAGGCGGTGGATTTGGCCAACTCAGGCGCGAACAGGGCCAGGGCAATCCCGGCGATCAGGCCGATGATGATTTGCGTGACCAGGCTGCTGCGTTTCAGGCGTTGCAAGAGAGAAGGAGATGAAGCGGTCATAACGGTATCTCTGATTTTATTAGGGTGCAGGGTTCCTTGGCTCATGCAGCAAAAAGCCGGGCAGGCCACATGGAGGGAACCGAAGAAGGTCGCCACATCAATGCCAGTCAATGGCCGATGAGCAAGGTGTAAGTACCGCAGGGTCGCGAACTTTATCACAGCGTAGCCGCTATCCTTCAGACGTGTGACGATCTGCCGCCCGATTGTTCGACGAGATTTGCAGGTTCGTGCAACCTCGTTTGGAAACACTCTGTTAAGCTTCGCCATCCTCATTTTCTAGTTCTGCCAGTGGGCCTTCGGGCTATCGCTGGTGTCGTCGTTTTTCTGGAGTTTTGCATGCTGTTGCCCATTCTTCTGTTGTCCGCCGCCGGTTTCACGGTGCTGACCACGGAATTCATCATCGTCGGCCTGTTGCCGGCAATCGCCCGTGACCTGGACGTCAGCATCCCTCAAGCGGGTTTGCTGGTGACCCTGTTCGCGTTCACCGTGGCCGCGTTCGGGCCGTTCCTGACGGCGTACTTCGCAAGGTTCGAGCGGCGCAAACTGTTCATCAGCGTGCTGATCATGTTCGGCCTGGCCAACACACTGGCGGCGCTGGCGCCAAACATCTGGGTGATGGCCATTGCCCGGTTGATCCCGGCGCTGGGGTTGCCGGTGTTCTGGGCGTTGGCCAGTGAAACCGCGGTGGACATCGTCGGCCCGGACTACGCCGGACGTGCGATTGCCAAGATCGGTTTCGGCATCGTCTGCGCCACGGTGTTCGGCATCCCGGTGGGCACGTTGATATCCGATGCATTCGGCTGGCGCAGTGCTTTCGGCATTCTGGCGGTGATCGCGTTTGCCAAGGCGCTGCTGCTGTTTATCTATCTGCCGAAAACCAGCCTGCACCAGCATCAGGTGAGCTTGCGTTCGCAGTTCAAGATCCTGCGCAGCCCGCTGATGCAGGGCCATGTGTTGTTGTCGATTCTGGTGTTCAGCGGCATGTTCACCGCTTACACCTATCTGGCGGATATCCTTGAGCGCCTCGCCGGTTTCAACGGCACGGTGGTTGGCTGGTGCCTGATGGGCTTCGGCGCGGTCGGGTTGATCGGCAACTCGCTGGGCGGCCGCGCGGTGGACCGTCACCCGCTGATCGCTTCGGTGACGTTTTGCGCGTTCATGATTGCCGGGATGGTGGCGTTGGTGCCGAACATTCATTCGCCGCTGGGGCTGGCGGCGGCGATGGGGATCTGGGGCGTGACCCAGGCGGCGTTGTTCCTGGTCAGCCACGTGCGTTTGATGAAGGCTGCGCCTGAAGCGCCGGCCTTTGCCGCGTCGTTGAACATTGCCGGGGCCAACCTGGGAATCGGCCTGGGCGCCATGATCGGCGGCCGGGTGATCGACAGCGTTGGCCTGCAAGGCCTTGGTTTTGCGGCCGCCGGTTTTATCCTCATGTCGATTCTGTTGGCCATGGCGCTGATGACCTTCAAGCCCCGGGAAGTCTGCGCCTGAGGCTTCACATTTCGGTGAACAGCTCGCGTCGGGCACCTTCGGTAATGGCAACAATGCCGGGGTGCATGACCTTGCGTTCCACCGAAATGGCGTAGAACGACTCGCGCACCGCATCGGTCTGGCCGATCAACGCCACACCGCATTGGCGTTTCACCTCGTCGGCAATCACGCTCGGGCCGATGAAAATCCCGCTGCCGGATTGGCCGAAAGCCTGCATCAAGGCGCTGTCGTCGAACTCGCCGACGATTCGCGGCTGGATCTGCTGTTCGGCAAACCAGCGCTGCAAGCGACTGCGCACCACGGTTTCCGGCCCGGGAATCAGCAGCGGTGCACCGTGCAGGCTGCGGGGGAAGTCCTGGCCATACTGCGCCGCCAGTTCGTCAGTGGCGAAGAAGCTGATGCCGCATTCGCCGAGTTTCTGGCTGTAGCCCTTGATGTCCAGATGCGAGGGCATCGGGCTGTCGGAAATCACCAGATCGAGGCGTTGAATCGCCAGGTCGGCGAGCAAGCGCTCCAGTTTGTCTTCGCGGCAGGTGATGCGCAGCGGCTCGCTCAACTCCATGGTCGGCGCGATCAGGCGATAGACGATGGATTTGGGCACCACATCGGCGACGCCGACCCGAAACAGAATCTGTTGTTCATTGGGCTGCGCCCGCAGCATCAACTCCAGCTCGCCCCCGAGCTGAAACATCTGCTCGGCGTAGGGCAGGGTCTGACGCCCGGCTTCGGTGAGTTCCAGCTGCCGACCGACTCGGCGAAACAATTCGATGCCATAGGTTTGTTCGAGCAGGGAAATCTGCCCGCTGATGGTCTGTGGCGTCAGATTCAATTGCTCGCACGCACGCACGATGCTGCCGGTCTTGGCCACCACCCAGAAATAATGCAGCTGGCGGTAATTCAACATGTGGGTGAATTCCCTTGTTCACATGACATCTGTGTTTGGATTCGTAAAAACCGAAGTATAACCGCTGAAAATACGAATTTTCCTGAAGTGTTTGCTTCCTTAGACTGCCTCGCTATCGACGGAGAGCCTTTCGGGGTCTGTCTGTTCTATTGAGGAGAGCGCCATGAAACTTAAAACCACCGCACTACTGATCACGTCTTTACTGGTGTTGGCCGGTTGCGACCAGGCCGAGAAAAGTGCTCAACAATTGATGGGCAAGGCCGCCGAGAGCGCCAAACAGGCAATTGACGATACCCACAAAGCCGCCGAGCAAGCATTGAGCGACGCCACGGGTGGCCTGATCAGCAAGAAAGAACAACCGGCCAAAGAAACGGGTAAAACCGGCTCTTCGTCCCAGGAAATCTAAACCGTCTACAACGAGTCAGGACTGACCCATGGAATACCTTTTAGAACTTGCTGCAAGCCCCACTGCCTGGGTCGCCCTGGCCACGCTGGTGGTGATGGAAATCGTGCTGGGTATCGATAACCTGATCTTCATCTCGATCCTCACCAACAAACTGCCCGAACAGCATCGTCAGAAAGCGCGGCGCCTCGGTATCGGCATGGCGTTGATCCTGCGCCTGGCGCTGTTGAGCACCATCGCGTTCATTGTTCAGTTGACGGAGCCTGTGATCGAGATTCTCGGCCACGCGTTCTCCTGGAAGGACATGATCCTGATCGCCGGCGGCCTGTTCCTGTTGTGGAAAGCAACCACCGAGATCCATCACAGCATGGACCCGTCGCCGGAAGATCCGACGTCGGCCACTTCGACCGTGACCCTGGGCTTTGCCGCCGCGATCGGTCAGATCCTGATGCTGGACATGGTGTTTTCCATCGACAGCATCATTACCGCTGTCGGCATGACCGAGCATTTGCCGATCATGATCATCGCGGTGGTGGTGTCGGTCCTGGTGATGTTGCTGGCTGCAGACCCACTGGCCAGGTTCATCAACGACAACCCGACGGTGGTGATGCTGGCGCTGGGCTTCCTGATCATGATCGGCATGACGCTGATCGCCGAAGGTTTCGGCGCCCACGTACCGAAAGGCTACGTGTACGCAGCCATGGCGTTCTCGGCGACGATCGAAGGCTTGAACATGTTGTCGCGTCGGGCCAGGCAGAGGCGCGTCGCCGCTGAAGCTTAACCTGCGTTAAACGAAACGGCCGCCTGAACTCGAAAGAGTCCAGGCGGCCGTTTTTTGTCTTTATGGCTGAAAAGCGTCAGTCAGTGCGCGGTGGCGGGGTGTGCGCACGGTTTATCGGTTTTCGCCACAGGCGCCAATGGAGTCGGGTGGTGATGCCGACGGGTAATCCGCAAAACGCCCCACAACATGGCGGCAGCCACCGCCAGCCAACCGGAAATCAACATCACAATGGTCATTGTCAGGCTCATCGGTGCCTCCTCATTGCCCTGCATCGGGCGCACACTCTTCCTTGGTAACTGACAGTCTAGCCGCTGCTGTATTTCAGGCTATTGACCAAAGGTCGTCTGTCACCAACCCGTTCGCTCTAACGAATGCAATCGACTGCAGGTTAAGGCTATACCGCTGACGCGCGGCGTCCTATGATCGACGGCCAAGCCGGCTGCGCGATCGCCTGGCGTCCAGACAAGAGAGTGATGATGGTGCGGGTATTTTCTCGAGTTCGATCTTTGGTATTGATCGTTGGCTGTGTGGCTGGTCTGACTGGCTGCGCGGGGAGCGTGGCGCCTGAGATCAAGCGTCTGCCGGAACGTGTCGAGCTCAGCGGTACGTTCTACCGTGGGCAAAACTATCAAAGCGGACCCCAAGTGTTGGCCAGTTTGCTGTCTCAGCAGGGCATCGTGATAACCCCGGGGTTACTCGACAAGCCTCTGCATTTGCCGGGCGCCGAAGACCGGTTGCAGGAGAACATGCTGAACCTTGCCCGCGAGTACGGGATGGTGGTCTATCCCCTCGACAGCCAATTGCCAGCATTGCTGACCCAGGTCGCGGCCGGTTATCCGGTGATGGTGCGCTTTACCGAGGGCTCGGCATTCTGGGCGGGGCCGCGATACGCGATTCTGGCCGGTTACAACCGTCAGAAGCAGACCGTGTTGCTGCGCGCCGGGATGGAACATCGGTTGCTGATGGGGTTTGGCTCCTTTGAGTCGGCATTCGAAAATGCCGGCGGCTGGGCCGTGTTGATCCAGAAGCCGAACCAGATTCCGGCCAACGTCGATCGGCAGCGCTGGCTGAACGCGGCGAACGATCTTGCTCAATCGGGCCAGGAGCAGGCGGCAGCCAGGGCGAAGAAGGCACTGACCGCGCAGTAGTTTCCGTTTGTCATCTGCCGGGCACTACTCGGCGTTGTTGGCCTCTGATGTAAAGGCCCGGGTTTCCTCGCCGGGCCGTGACCAGGAGGCGTCCATGGCTCAATCCAATACCCCCGTCGGCCCACACTCGTCTGAGCATTCGTCCGATAATGAATTGGGGTTCGACCCCGATTCCCCGGACCTCGCCGATCCTCAGGTCGACCCCATCGGCCCTGCCAAGGCGCCCAAAGACATAAAACCGGGTGAGGAGGGCAAGAAGCCGCCTGCGAAGCCTTACGACCCGCTCGGTAATCTGAAACCCAAGTCTTAGTCAGAGGTGCATATGTCTACCGATTCGAGCTTTGACGACAAACATCCGGACCCTCCAGAAAACGTTCCAACAACCCCCGAGTCGGACCTGGACCCGGTGTTGGATCCTGACAGCCCGCTCAGGGATCCCTTGGCCAGGCCGACCGTGGTGCCGACGAAGCATCCACAGGGCTGGAAAGACCCGAGTGCCGGAGATGGCATTCCGGATGACGATCAGATGCCGTTGCCCAATGATTGACCGCCAGACGAAAAGCCCCGATTATTCGGGGCTTTTCGTTTACAGATGTTTCGACCTTATTTTGAAGCTTCGATCACACCGCTCTGGCGATGTTTGAGGTTCTTGTCGGACTTGTATTGCAGGGCGACGGACGGCACGTTGGTGCTCTTGCCGGTTTCGACCCAGCTGCGAATACGGGTCGCATCGGCAAAGTGTGTGTACTTGCCGAAGGCATCGAGAATGACCAGCGCAACCGGACGGTTGCTCATGCTGGTCACCAGCACCAGGCAGTGACCGGCCTCATTGGTAAATCCGGTTTTCGTCAACTTGATGTCCCAGTTCGGTTTGTTGATCAAGTGGTCGGTATTGTGGAAGCCCAGGCTGTAGTTGGGTTTACGGAACGTAACGGTTTTCTCCTTGGTGGTGCTCAACTCGGTCAGGAGCGGGAACTTGTGCGCGGCGATCAGCAATTTGCTCAGGTCGCGGGCGGTGGACACGTTGCGTGGGGAGAGGCCCGTCGGCTCGACAAAGTGGGTACTGGTCATGCCCAGGGCCTTGGCTTTGGCATTCATGGCGGCAATGAACGCGACATAACCGCCCGGGTAGTGATGGGCCAGGGTCGCGGCGGCACGGTTTTCCGATGACATCAGGGCAATCAGCAGCATCTCGCGGCGCGACAATTCGCTATTGAGTTTGACCCGGGAAAACACGCCTTTCATTTCCGGGGTGTCGCTGATGTTGACGGAAATGTATTCGTCCATGTTTTGCCGGGCTTCCACGATTACCAGGCCGGTCATCAGTTTGCTGACGGACGCGATGGGTACGACGACGTCGGGATTGCTGGCGTAGATGACTTTGTTGGTCTGCAGATCCATCAGCAGAGCACTGCCGGAAGCGATTTTCAGTTGTGCGGTGTCTCGTGGCGCTGCGGTGGTTTCAGCAGCGTTGACGGTTGGCGTGATGAAAGTCCCTGTAAATGCAAAAAAAAGACTCAGGATGGAAAGGCGGATTTTCACGCTGGCAGACTCGTAAAGGGTGGATATACCGTTCTGTAACGGGCTGTTTCTTAAAAACGACGCATTTTAGGAGTATGTGCCAGGAAAGCCATAGGCGCCTGTAATGCAGGGGGTAAAAGTGAAGAATATTTAATGCTGTAACCTTTTTCTTACTATTTGGCTTTGCAGTTGTGCGACCTCTGGCCGTCGGTCATCGAGGTGTTTGCTACAGGCAAAAAGAACCCCGCGCTGGGCGGGGCTCTTTTGGGTGGCGCTGTGTGTGAGCGAGAACTCAGCTATGCAGCGTTTCGGCGGCGTATAGCGTATTTTCCAGCAGGCAGGCGCGGGTCATCGGGCCGACGCCGCCCGGTACCGGAGTGATCCAGCCGGCGCGGGGCAGGGCAGTTTCGTAGATCACGTCACCCACCAGCTTGCCGTCTTGCTGACGGTTGATGCCGACGTCGATCACGATCGCGCCTTCCTTGATCCATTCACCCTTGACCAGCCCCGGCTTGCCGGCGGCAACCACCAGCAGGTCGGCGCGACCGACGTGGCCGGCCAGGTCCTTGGTGAAACGGTGGGTGACGGTCACGGTGCAACCGGCCAGCAGCAGTTCCATTGCCATCGGACGGCCAACAATGTTGGAAGCCCCGACAATGACCGCATCCATTCCGTAAAGATCGGCACCGGTGCTTTCCAGCAGCGTCATGATCCCTTTGGGCGTGCACGGGCGCAGCAGCGGAATGCGCTGGGCCAGGCGGCCGACGTTATAAGGGTGGAACCCGTCGACGTCCTTGTCGGGACGAATGCGCTCCAGCAATTTGGAGGCGTCCAGGTGTTCAGGTAAAGGCAGCTGAAGCAGAACGCCGTCAATTGCCGGGTCGTCGTTCAGGCGATCGATCAGATCGGTCAGCGCTGCTTGAGTGGTTTCGGCAGGCAGGTCATAGGCTTGGGAAAGGAAGCCGACCTCTTCACAGTCTTTACGCTTGTGCGAGACATAAACCTGAGAGGCAGGATCGCTGCCGACCAGGATCACCGCGAGGCCGGGCGTGCGCAGGCCTTGCTGGCGACGCTCGGCGACTCGTTTGGCGATCTGCTGGCGCAGGCTGGCGGCGATCGATTTGCCGTCGATTAGTTGTGCAGTCATTGCGCGTGATTAACCATCGAGAGGGGAAAAAAAGAGAGCGCATTCTCGCATGTCATGAGGTGAGGGCAAAGGCGCTTGGTCTGCAAATTCCCCTAAGCCCTTTAATTAAATGAATTTTTTTTAAAAAGGATTTGACGACCCTCGGGGGGCTCTATACTATTCGTCGCACTTGTCGGGCACAGCCTAGCACTGGTTGAGAAGGTTGAGCGGAGTTACTGTTCCGTGAGACTGAAAAGCACTTAGTTTGTAGTCCTCCAAGAGTACAGATTAACAAGGCGCCCGTAGCTCAGCTGGATAGAGCATCCGCCTTCTAAGCGGATGGTCGCAGGTTCGAGTCCTGCCGGGTGCGCCATTTAGGCAGCTTTGGCACAAGTAGCGCGATATGGTGGGCGTAGCTCAGTTGGTAGAGCACGGGATTGTGACTCCCGTTGTCGTGGGTTCGATCCCCATCGTCCACCCCATATTTCGGAAGGCGCCAGATTAACAGTCTGGCGCCTTTGCTTTAACAGCTTCAATCCGCGGATGTGGTGGAATTGGTAGACACACTGGATTTAGGTTCCAGCGCCGCGAGGCGTAAGAGTTCGAGTCTCTTCATCCGCACCAAATAAAGCTTCACCCATGCCGCTTGGCTTGGTGGGGCTCAACAAAGAAGTTGTTTGGCTTCTTTGTCACGCAATATGGTGGGCGTAGCTCAGTTGGTAGAGCACGGGATTGTGACTCCCGTTGTCGTGGGTTCGATCCCCATCGTCCACCCCATATTTCGAAAGGCGCCAGATTTAACAGTCTGGCGCCTTTTTTGTTTCAGTGGTTTGTTCGGCGGCTGCAGGTTCTGGGTCGCAGGGGCAGTGCGTTTCGTCGTATTTGTGTTTCTCGATGATGCTCGATTTGCCCGCTGATCCCCTCGCGGGGTTGGCTGTCAGGGATGGATTGCCGATTCCTTCTATATATAGGAAGGTAGGTACAGAGCCCTGGCTTGATTGGCTGTATTTGCTAACAGGGCGAGGCATAACCGTTTGTCCCCGCCTATAAATTGCCTGCTGTTTTTTTACCCGTTTTCAGTAGGGTGACTTCTTGAGTTTGACCCACTAGAATGCATGCCCTTGATTCTGGGGTCGGAAACGGCCGGCTAACGTCTGTGCAACGAGGAATATCCATGCAAGTTTCTGTTGAAAATACTTCTGCTCTTGAGCGCCGCATGAGCATCACCGTGCCGGCTGAGCGCATCGAGACTCAGGTCAACAAGCGTCTGCAGCAGACTGCCCAAAAGGCCAAGATTGCTGGCTTCCGTCCAGGCAAAGTGCCAATGAGCGTGATCCGTCAGCGTTACGAAGCTGATGCGCGTCAAGAAGCCGTGGGCGATGTGATCCAGTCTTCTTTCTACGAAGCGGTAGTTGAGCAGAAGCTGAACCCGGCTGGCGCTCCTTCGGTTGAGCCGAAAGTGCTGGAAAAAGGCAAGGACCTGGAATACGTCGCTACTTTCGAAGTGTTCCCTGAGTTCACCGTTGCCGGTTTCGAAGGCATCACTGTCGAGCGCCTGAGCGCCGAAGTGGCTGACGCCGATCTGGACAAGATGCTGGAAGTCCTGCGCAAGCAGAACACCCGTTTCGAAGCGGCCGATCGCGCTGCCCAGAACGAAGACCAGCTGAACATCGATTTCGTCGGCAAGGTCGACGGTGAAGTGTTCGCCGGCGGTTCTGCCAAGGGTACTCAGCTGGTGCTGGGTTCCGGCCGCATGATCCCAGGTTTCGAAGACGGTCTGGTTGGCGCTAAAGCCGGCGAAGAGCGCGTTCTGAACCTGACCTTCCCAGAGGACTATCAGAACCTCGACCTGGCAGGCAAAACTGCCGAGTTCACCGTGACGGTGAACACTGTTTCCGAGCCTAAACTGCCAGAACTGACCGAAGAGTTCTTCGCTCAATTCGGCATCAAGGAAACCGGTCTGGAAGGCTTCCGCGCCGAAGTTCGCAAGAACATGGAGCGTGAGCTGCGTCAGGCGATCAAGTCCAAGGTCAAGAATCAGGTCATGGACGGTCTGCTGGCCACCAACCCGATCGAAGTGCCGAAGGCCCTGCTGTCCAACGAAGTCGACCGTCTGCGCGTGCAGGCTGTTCAGCAGTTCGGTGGCAACATCAAGCCTGACCAACTGCCGGCCGAGCTGTTCGAAGAGCAAGCCAAGCGCCGCGTCGTGCTGGGTCTGATCGTGGCTGAAGTGGTCAAGCAATTCGACCTCAAGCCTGACGAAGCCCGCGTTCGCGAGATGATTCAGGAAATGGCTTCGGCTTACCAAGAGCCTGAGCAGGTTGTGTCCTGGTACTACAAGAACGACCAGCAACTGAACGAAGTCCGTTCGGTTGTGCTGGAAGAGCAAGTTGTGGATACTGTTCTGCAGAAAGCTAGCGTGACCGACAAATCGGTCTCTTACGAAGAAGCGGTCAAGCCGGTAGAAGCTCCACAAGCCGACTGATTGGTTTTGCGGTAAGAAGTACACACCATAAGCCAGCCTTCGTGCTGGCTTATGCGTATTCAAGACATAACTATTTGGGAGTGACTGCGAGACATGTCCCGCAATTCTTATTATCAGCAGAGCTCTGACATCCAGGCCGCAGGCGGTCTGGTCCCGATGGTTATCGAGCAGTCCGCCCGTGGCGAACGTGCCTATGACATTTACTCGCGCCTGTTGAAGGAGCGAGTGATCTTCCTGGTGGGTCCGGTAGAAGACTACATGGCCAACCTGGTTGCGGCGCAACTGCTGTTCCTTGAAGCGGAAAACCCGGACAAGGACATCCATCTTTACATCAACTCACCAGGCGGTTCGGTGACTGCGGGCATGTCGATCTACGACACCATGCAGTTCATCAAGCCAGACGTTTCCACCACCTGTATCGGTCAGGCCTGCAGCATGGGTGCCTTCCTGCTCGCCGGTGGTGCTGCCGGCAAGCGTTTCTGCCTGCCGAACTCGCGCATGATGATTCACCAGCCGTTGGGCGGCTTCCAGGGACAGGCGTCGGATATCGACATCCATGCCAAGGAAATCCTCCACATTCGTTCGCGTCTGAACCAGCTGTTGGCTCATCACACCGGTCAGAGCCTCGAAACCATCGAGCGCGATACCGAACGCGACAACTTCATGAGCGCTGAGCGTGCGGCTGAATACGGCCTGATCGACTCCGTGATCGACAAGCGTAAAATGCCCGCCTAAGCAGCCCAAATGTAGGTGGTCGGGGTAACTGACCGCCTGCGGGCTTGAAAAAGCCTGCAATTGCCTTCATCTTGTGTTGCAAGCCTATCGGATTTGGATCGATCGAATGACTGACACCCGCAACGGCGAGGACAACGGCAAACTGCTCTATTGCTCCTTCTGTGGCAAAAGCCAGCATGAAGTACGCAAATTGATTGCCGGCCCCTCGGTCTTTATCTGCGACGAGTGCGTCGACCTGTGCAATGACATCATCCGTGAGGAGGTGCAGGAAGCCCAGGCCGAAAGCAGCGCGCATAAATTGCCTTCGCCTAAAGAAATCAGCGGCATCCTTGATCAGTACGTGATTGGTCAGGAGCGTGCGAAAAAGGTTCTGGCCGTAGCGGTGTACAACCACTACAAGCGTCTGAATCAGCGTGACAAAAAGAATGACGACGTCGAACTCGGCAAAAGCAACATCTTGCTGATCGGCCCGACAGGCTCGGGTAAAACCCTGCTTGCCGAAACACTGGCCCGCTTGCTGAACGTTCCGTTCACCATTGCCGACGCAACCACCCTCACCGAGGCGGGTTATGTAGGTGAAGATGTCGAGAACATCATTCAGAAGCTGCTGCAGAAGTGCGATTACGACGTAGAAAAAGCCCAGATGGGCATTGTCTACATCGATGAGATCGACAAGATCTCGCGCAAGTCTGACAACCCGTCGATCACTCGGGACGTTTCCGGTGAAGGCGTGCAGCAGGCCCTGCTCAAGTTGATCGAGGGTACGGTTGCTTCCGTTCCGCCTCAGGGTGGTCGCAAGCATCCGCAGCAGGAATTCCTTCAGGTCGACACCCGTAACATTTTGTTCATCTGCGGCGGTGCGTTCTCCGGTCTGGAAAAGGTTATTCAAAACCGTTCCACCCGTGGCGGTATCGGTTTCAACGCGGAAGTGCGCAGCAAGGAAGAAGGCAAGAAAGTCGGTGAATCCCTGCGTGAAGTCGAGCCTGACGATCTGGTCAAGTTCGGTCTGATCCCGGAATTCGTCGGTCGCCTGCCGGTTCTTGCCACGCTGGACGAGCTTGATGAGGCTGCGCTGATGCAGATTCTCACCGAGCCGAAAAATGCTCTGACCAAGCAGTATGCCAAGCTGTTCGAGATGGAAGGCGTGGACCTGGAATTCCGGGCCGACGCACTGAAATCGGTCGCCAAACGTGCCCTGGAACGCAAAACCGGTGCCCGTGGCTTGCGCTCGATTCTCGAAGGTGTATTGCTCGACACTATGTATGAAATCCCCTCGCAGTCCGAGGTGAGTAAAGTAGTGATCGATGAAAGCGTTATAGAAGGCAAGTCCAAGCCACTGTATCTCTATGAGAACAGTGAGCCGGCTGCCAAGGCAGCGCCAGACGCTTAAGCGTCACACTGCTGGAATAAAGAAGGGGCCTTCGGGCCCCTTTGCTATTGTGGGGGTTGGATTGTCGGATCGCCGCGCTGGCGCACGACCTGTTTTTTTGGTGTATCCAGACCCATGTCGGCGCTGCCATAAGCGGTGATCTTTAAAGTGGTTCTTTTATCCGCTTGTTTTTTTTGAAAGTAGCCCCCATCTTGGTTTCAAGCTTACTTCCATCTGTTTACGGCCTTATGGCCGCCGTAGAGGCGAAATCATGAAGAAAACCATCGAATTGCCTCTCCTGCCATTGCGTGATGTCGTGGTTTATCCGCACATGGTTATCCCGCTGTTCGTGGGGCGCGAGAAATCCATCGAAGCCCTCGAGGCTGCGATGACGGGCGACAAGCAAATCCTTCTGCTGGCTCAGCGCAATCCTGCTGATGATGATCCCGGTGAAGAAGCACTTTATCGCGTGGGCACCATAGCTACCGTCCTGCAGCTGCTCAAGCTGCCTGACGGCACCGTCAAGGTTCTTGTAGAAGGTGAGCAGCGGGGCGCCGTGGAGCGCTTCATCGAAGTCGACGGCCACTGCCGTGCCGAAGTCTCGCTGATCGACGAAGCCGACGCGCCTGAGCGCGAATCGGAAGTGTTTGTCCGCAGTCTGCTGGCTCAGTTCGAGCAATATGTGCAGCTGGGCAAGAAAGTGCCCGCTGAAGTCCTGTCGTCGCTCAACAGCATCGACGAGCCAGGGCGCCTGGTCGACACCATGGCCGCTCACATGGCCCTGAAAATCGAGCAGAAGCAGGAAATTCTCGAAATCATCGATTTGTCGGCCCGGGTCGAGCACGTTCTGGCGTTGCTGGATGCCGAGATCGATCTGCTACAAGTTGAAAAACGCATTCGCGGTCGCGTTAAAAAGCAAATGGAGCGCAGTCAGCGCGAGTACTACCTGAATGAGCAGATGAAGGCCATTCAGAAAGAGCTGGGCGACAGTGACGAAGGCCACAACGAAATCGAGGAGCTGAAAAAGCGTATCGATGCCGCCGGTCTGCCGAAAGACGCGTTGGCCAAGGCTCAGGCCGAACTGAACAAGCTCAAGCAAATGTCGCCAATGTCCGCGGAAGCGACCGTGGTGCGTTCGTACATCGACTGGCTGGTGCAAGTGCCATGGAAAGCCCAGAGCAAAGTGCGCCTGGACCTTGCCCGCGCTGAAGACATTCTCGACGCCGACCATTATGGTCTGGAAGAAGTCAAAGAGCGGATCCTCGAATACCTCGCCGTGCAGAAGCGCGTGAAGAAGATTCGCGGTCCTGTGCTGTGCCTGGTCGGCCCTCCCGGGGTAGGTAAAACCTCTCTGGCGGAGTCGATTGCTCATGCCACCAACCGCAAATTCGTCCGTATGGCCCTCGGTGGCGTGCGTGATGAGGCGGAGATTCGTGGTCATCGCCGGACTTATATCGGTTCGATGCCAGGAAGATTGATTCAAAAGATGACAAAGGTGGGCGTCCGCAACCCGCTGTTCCTGCTCGATGAAATCGACAAAATGGGCAGCGACATGCGTGGCGATCCGGCGTCGGCGTTGCTGGAAGTGCTCGACCCCGAGCAAAACCACAACTTCAACGATCACTATCTGGAGGTCGACTACGACCTGTCCGATGTGATGTTCCTGTGCACCTCCAACTCGATGAATATCCCGCCGGCATTGCTGGACCGGATGGAAGTGATTCGTCTGCCGGGTTACACCGAAGACGAGAAGATCAACATCGCCGTCAAATACCTTTCGCCCAAACAGATTCAGGCCAACGGTTTGAAGAAAGGCGAGCTGGAATTTGACGCCGAAGCGATCCGCGACATCATCCGCTACTACACCCGCGAAGCCGGTGTACGTGGGCTGGAGCGCCAGATCGCCAAGGTTTGCCGCAAGGCGGTCAAAGAGCATGCGCTGGAAAAACGCTTCTCGGTGAAGGTCACCGCCGAGATGCTGGAACACTTCCTGGGCGTGCGTAAATTCCGCTACGGCCTGGCCGAGCAGCAGGATCAGATCGGTCAGGTAACCGGGCTGGCATGGACCCAGGTGGGCGGCGAATTGTTGACCATCGAAGCCGCAGTCGTGCCGGGTAAAGGCCAACTGATCAAGACCGGTTCCCTGGGTGACGTGATGGTCGAATCGATCACCGCGGCCCTGACCGTTGTCCGCAGCCGTGCGAAGAGCCTGGGGATTCCCCTGGACTTCCACGAGAAGCGCGACACGCACATCCACATGCCAGAAGGGGCAACCCCGAAGGACGGCCCTAGCGCCGGTGTAGGCATGTGCACGGCCCTGGTGTCGGCATTGACTGGCATTCCCGTACGCGCGGATGTCGCCATGACCGGCGAAATCACCTTGCGTGGCCAGGTGCTGGCGATTGGCGGCTTGAAGGAAAAACTGTTGGCGGCTCACCGTGGCGGAATCAAGACGGTGATCATTCCTGAAGAGAACGTACGCGATCTGAAGGAAATTCCAGACAATATCAAGCAAGATCTGCAGATTAAACCAGTTAAATGGATTGACGAGGTCCTGCAAATTGCGCTGCAATACGCGCCGGAGCCCTTACCGGATGTGGCTCCGGAGATCGTTGCAAAGGATGAAAAACGCGAGTCTGACTCTAAGGAAAGAATTAGCACGCATTAGTACGCATTTGCCTGGGGGGCTTCCTTGACAGTTTTTTAGAGCCCTTGTTATAAAGCGGCTCTATAAGTGTCTGTAGGCCATTCAGCACTCGTTTTTTTGCTTTCACCAAAAAACTTAGAATCAAACTCAAATAGATATAAGGGGACTTAGAGTGAACAAGTCGGAACTGATTGATGCTATCGCTGCATCCGCTGATATCCCGAAAGCTGCTGCTGGCCGTGCGCTGGACGCTGTAATCGAATCCGTCACTGGCGCTCTCAAGGCTGGCGACTCTGTTGTTCTGGTTGGTTTCGGCACCTTCTCCGTGACCGATCGTCCAGCTCGCATCGGTCGTAACCCACAGACCGGTAAGACGCTGGAAATCGCCGCCGCTAAAAAACCAGGTTTCAAAGCCGGTAAAGCACTGAAAGAAGCTGTCAACTAAGTTCGATTCAGGTTTTTGCCTATCCGGGTCGGGGTCATTCCTGACTTGGCAGCGGAGCGGTAGTTCAGTCGGTTAGAATACCGGCCTGTCACGCCGGGGGTCGCGGGTTCGAGTCCCGTCCGCTCCGCCAGTTACGAGAAGGCGCATCCTCGGATGCGCCTTTCTTCTATCCGGATTCTACCCACGCTCCACGGTTGCCTAATTTTGAAGTTCAACCGTTTCTGGGGGACGCATGCTGCAGAATATCAGGGACAATTCACAAGGCTGGATTGCCAAGACCATTATCGGGGTCATCGTTGCATTGATGGCTTTGACCGGTTTCGACGCCATTTTCAAGGCCACGACGCACAGAAATGAAGCGGCCAAGGTCAATGGCGAAGAAATCAGCCAGAACGAGCTGAGCCAGGCGGTCGATATGCAACGCCGTCAGCTCATGCAACAGCTGGGCAAGGATTTCGATGCTTCCTTGCTCGACGAAAAAATGCTGCGCGAATCGGCCCTCAAGGGTCTGATCGATCGCAAACTGCTGCTGCAAGGCGCAGAAAAATCGAAATTCGCTTTCTCCGAAGCCGCCTTGGATCAAGTGATCCTGCAAACACCTGAATTCCAGGTGGATGGCAAATTCAGCGCCGAACGTTTCGACCAGGTGATCCGTCAACTGGGCTACAGCCGTCTGCAATTCCGTCAGATGCTGGCTCAGGAAATGCTGATCGGTCAGCTGCGCGCTGGCCTGGCCGGCAGCGGTTTCGTCACCGATGCACAGGTTCTGGCCTTCGCTCGTCTGGAAAAACAGACCCGCGATTTCGCCACCCTGAACATCAAGGCAGACCCGGCAGCAGTGAAGCTGACCGACGATGAGGTCAAGGCTTACTACGACGAACACGCCAAGGAGTTCATGACACCTGATCAGGTGGTCATCGATTACCTCGAATTGAAGAAGTCAGCCTTCTTCGATCAAGTCAGCGTCAAGGACGAAGACCTGCAAGCGGCGTATCAGAAAGAAACCGCGAACCTGTCCGAGCAACGCCGGGCTGCGCATATTCTGATCGAAGTGAACGACAAGGTGACCGAGGCCCAGGCCAAGGCCAAGATCGAAGAAGTGCAGGCGCGTCTGGCCAAAGGCGAGAGTTTCGAGGCCCTGGCCAAGGAATTCTCCCAGGATCCAGGCTCGGCGAACAACGGCGGTGACCTCGGTTATGCAGGTCCGGGCGTCTACGATCCAGCGTTTGAAAAAGCCTTGTACTCGTTGGCCAAGGATCAGGTCTCGGAGCCGGTTCGCACTGACTTCGGTTACCACCTGATCAAGCTGTTGGGTGTTGAAGCCCCTGAAGTGCCAACGTTCGCCAGCCTGAAAGACAAGCTGACCCGCGAGTTGAAAACCCAGCAGGTCGAGCAGCGTTTCGTCGAGGCGACCAAGCAATTGGAAGACTCGGCGTTCGAGTCCTCCGATCTGGCCCAGCCGGCACAAGACTTGAAGCTGACCGTTCACACGTCGGCGCCATTCGGCCGTGAGGGTGGCGAAGGTGTTGCGGCCAACCGGGCCGTGGTGACCGCTGCGTTCAGTCCTGAAGTGCTGGATGAGGGTGCCAACAGCACTGCCATCGAGCTGGACCCGGAGACCGTGATCGTGCTGCGCGCCAAGGAGCACCGCAAGCCTGAGCAACTGCCGCTGGAAAGCGTGGCTGCCAGCATCCGCGTGCAATTGACCAAGGAGCACGCCAGTGCCGCCGCCAAGACCAAGGCTGATCAGTTGATCTCCAGCCTGCGCGATGGCAAGACTGCACTGGACAAGGCGATCGATGGTCAGAACTGGAAAGTCACTGCAACCGCGACTCGCGCTCAGGAAGGGGGCGACCCAACCGTGCTGCAGGCGCTGTTCCGCATGCCCAAGCCAGCCTCCAAAGACAAGCCGACCTTCAGCAGCGTGACCCTGGCCGACGGTAGCCTGGTGATCGTGCGGCTGAACGGCGTGAACGAAGGCGCTACGCCGACCGAAGAAGAGAAGGCTCAATACCGTCGCTTCCTCGCCTCGCGCATTGGCCAGCAGGACTTCGCGGCCTACCGCAAACTGTTGGAGCGCGAGGCTGAGATCAAGCGTTTCTGATGCTTGACCGAGTTTTGCGTGACACAAAAGACCCCAGCCCATAGGCTGGGGTTTTTTGTGGTCCAACGAAAAGATCGCAACCCAGCGGCAGCGTCTATGGGGTATCAGGTTCATATCCAGGAGCTGCCACAGGCCGCGATCTTTTGATTTTTGCTCCGGCGGGACTTTCTCCCGGGATGATGGTCAATGAATCTGTAGCCGTTTTAGACAATCGTTGCTCCGCTAAGCATCGATCTGTTGCACAATACGCCCCGAACCGTTTTCCTCAGGATGTTCAATGTTTAAATCAATTCCCATGCGTGTTGTAGGGCTGGCCTTGGTGCTGGCCGCCGCTGCCGGTTGTTCGTCGAAGAAGGCCGCCATCTATGAGCATGAGAACTTCGACGACTCGGGGACGTTTTCGCGCAGCTATCCGGTGACCGATGCGCAAACCTGCGAAGCCGCCCGTCGGGCCTTGCTTAGCCAGGGTTACATCATCACCAGCAGCGATCCGAAACTGGTCAGTGGGCACAAGAGCTTCCAGCAGACCGGCGAAACCCACATGGAGATCAGCTTCAATGTCGTTTGCGCCGATGACGGCAGCGAGGGGCACCATGCGACCATGTTCGCCAACGCCCTGCAGGACCGTTATGCGCTGAAAAAGACCAACAACTCCGCCAGCCTCGGCGTCGGCGTATTGGGCTCGGTATCGATGCCGATCGGCTCGTCCGACGATTCGATGGTCAAGGTCGCCAGTGAAACCGTGTCCTCGGCCAAGTTCTACGAGCGTTTCTTTACCCTGGTCGAACTGTTCCTGCCGCCGGAAGCGAAGAAGGCCGCGCACATCATCGAGAAACCGAAAACCGAACTGGGGATGCCTGAAGCCAAGGCTGCGCCGGCTCAGTTGGCGCCAAACCCGGCACCAGCGGCAGAACCTGCGCCAGCGCCAGCGCCGGCGGCCGAGCCTGCACCTGCCGAAACCGCCCCAGCCACTTCGGAGCCTGTTGTGCCGCCTGCTGAAACAGCGCCGATTACCCCGACCAAGGGCACCGAGCCGACTTCCTCCACGGAAACCGTCACGCCAGTGGCGGACTCGAGCAGCCTGCCGCCGCCGACCGAGCCGATTCCGGCGATGCCTGTCTCCGGGCAGTAATAAGCTTGCATTGTTATGGGGGCGGGTCAGACGATACCGCTCCTGTAACGTCGTTCAAGACTGATCCACATCAAGTCGGGCGGTATTCCTACAGCCCAAATCGAAAAAATCCTGTGATAAATTCCTGACCACCTGCTACGTTTTATTCAGTAGCGACGTAGGGGTGTGCCAGCGTCATTTTTCTTTCATGCGGGCACTTTATGCTCAAGGCGCTGGTCATTTATTCAGGCAATTTTTTCAACAAGCGATGGGGGTTTAATAATGGATGATTATCAAGAAGAACTGCTCGAGTATCAGGCCTTTGAACTGGATCCGCTGGAACCGGCCGAAGACGCTACCGAGCTGTAGCGATGACTGCGGCGAAACTCACCGGGCGTCTGGCCGTTCCAGCGCTTGAAGGCTCGCTGAAAGGCTTCGGCTGAGGCAAATCCCAGCAGGTAGGCGATTTCGCCGAATGCCAGTTCAGTATCGCGAATGTAGGTCATGGCCAGGTCGCGGCGCGTATCGTTGAGAATTGCACGAAATTGCGTGCCTTCCTCGGCGAGTTTGCGGCGCAAGGTCCAGGTCGGCAGCTTCAGGCGTGCCGCCACTTCTTCCAGGTCGGGTTCCCGGCCGCCATTGAGCAACGGACCCAGCAACTGAGTGATGCGTTCACGCAGGCTGCGGGTGCGTGTCAGTTGCTCCAGTTCCCGTTCACACAGTTGCAGCAGGTGCCGCCAGGTACTTGGGCAGTGCTGCGGGTTGCGTTGGGCAAGACTGTCCAGGCTCAGGCGCAGTTGATTCTGTTCGGCGCCAAACTGAATCGGACAGTCGCCGAGTACGGCATAGGCATCACGATAATCCGGCGCTTCAAATTCGATCTCGATCCGTTCGGCGCGCAGCGGGGCAGGGCTCAGGCTGGATAATTGCTGCAACCAGCCAGCGATGATCGAATCCACCACGAAGCGGTTGTAGGCGTTGTAGGGGCTGATGGAATAGAACCGCAGCCAGGCGCCTTGGGCGTCCTCGTGGAAACTCGACTGGCCGCGATAGTTGGAGCCGTACAGCGCTTCGAAGCGAATCAGGCAGCGCGCCGCTTCCCGCACGGTGGGTGCCTGGGCGGCAGTGACGCCGGCCAGGCCTGCCTGGCTCAGGCGACTGAGCTGGCCCATGCGCAAGCCCAGCGCCGGGTCGCCGGTCAGTTGAATCGCGCCGTGACCCAGGCGCATGTAGCGCGGGATCGACAGGCGGGCACCCGCTTCGGCCAGTCGCGCGGCGT
Organism: Pseudomonas sp. FP1742; assembly: GCF_030687145.1. Classification (NCBI taxonomy): domain Bacteria; kingdom Pseudomonadati; phylum Pseudomonadota; class Gammaproteobacteria; order Pseudomonadales; family Pseudomonadaceae; genus Pseudomonas; species Pseudomonas sp. FP1742. The sequence goes on from NZ_CP117460.1 coordinate 2,261,014, forward strand.
CGAGGCCGTACTGTTCCAGCAGCGGTTGTGGGTCCAGGCCATGGCTGCGCACGGCGTCGGCCAGGCTATGGACGAAACCCACCGACAGATCCCCAAGGCGCATCGGCTTCGGTTTCATCGCTTATAACCAGAGGTTCAGCAATTGCGCGCCGTGGGCATCACCATTGGCGAAATGCTGTCCGTTGCTGCTGAGAAAGCTTTGACCGGCGCTGCTCTTGTCCCAGAACTGACCGCGCAGGAATACGCTCATGCCGGCGATGGCCTGGCTGCCGGGCGGTTGGGCGATCAGCGTCAGTCGATGCCAGGCCTGGCCTTCGCTGAGTTCGCCGGCCTTGAGGTTGACAGTATTTGGCGTGGGCAGGCCTTTATAACCGCGCCACGGTTGCTCCCAGGACTCACGCCCAACGACGAACGCCGGGACAGCCACCAGTTGCGCGCCCTGATCGTCAAGTTTGCGGTAGTTGTCCGGATACCAGCTGTCGCTGCCGATCAGTACGCCCAGGCGTCCGGCCGGGGTGTCGACGACATTGGCCGTAGGATCGGAATCGGTTTCGAGCGAGTTGCGTCCAGCGAAAGTCGAGTGCATTTGCCGCTGGGGCTGACCGATCGGCAGGCCGTCACGACCGAACACTACGCTGCTGTTGTACAGCGCGCCGTGACCGATACGCAGGATGCCGTCGTTGACGCTTGGCTCGGGGAGCACGATGGAACCGGCCACGAGGGTCACGTGGAATTCTTTCGCCAGACCACCGAACAGCGCCTGATAATCCTTGGCCATGCTCTTGGCTTTCATCCGAAAGTGCGCGTCGTCGACCCGGCTGCCGCCCTCGGCGCTGATCAGCGCGCGGAAGAACTGTAACGGATTGCTCACCGCCAGCCAGTTCATGGCTTCCTTGAGGGTGGTGGCCTGGTACAGCTCGTCTTTCTCGCGGCTGACCATCAGCCAGGTGCCGATATGTTCGGGCAGCACAACGATGGTTTTTTCATTCAGCAGGCCTTGATCCTGGGCCTTCTGCAAATAGGCTGCGAGCTTGCGGTGCAGGCGTTCGGGGCTTTGATAGTCGGTGGGGAACAGCTCGGGCTGGACACCCAGCAGATTACCGCGATCGGCGGGCGTGCCCTGATCGACCGCAAGATTGATGCGCAGGTCCGACAGGTAATGACCCACCGGCCGGTCCGCGGCCCACATCGCGTAGGTCGTGAGAACGGCGATCAACGCCATGGAGAAGGTCAGGTACAGAAGTTTGCGCATGGAAAACAGTCAACGGCCGTGTGCAGGGTTCGCGACTAGGGTAGGGCTCATGCCTGCGCTTGCCAAGGGGCGCTGCGCATTTGGATCAATAAGTTGTCAGTTACGGTCATTGAGTGACAGCAGTGCGACTCTTAGTCTGTCGAACATGACTGATGGGGGCCGAAGAGCTCCTGCATTTTTTCGTGATCGCTCGTTGTGGAGTTACCGATGGCCGCCGCTCATTACCCGCACCTGTTAGCCCCGCTGGACCTGGGTTTTACCACGTTGCGCAACCGCACCCTGATGGGCTCGATGCACACCGGTCTTGAGGAAAAGCCCGGCGGTTTCGAGCGCATGGCCGCGTACTTCGCCGAACGTGCCCTTGGCGGCGTTGGCTTGATGGTCACCGGCGGTATCGGCCCGAACGAAGAGGGCGGGGTTTACTCCGGCGCCGCCAAGTTGACCACCGAGGAAGAAGCGCTCAAACACCGGATCGTCACCCGCGCGGTGCACGAGGCAGGCGGCAAGATCTGCATGCAGATCCTTCACGCCGGGCGTTATGCCTACAGCCCGAAACAGGTGGCGCCGAGCGCCATTCAGGCGCCGATCAATCCGTTCAAACCAAAAGAGCTGGATGAGGAGGGCATCGAGAAGCAGATCAGCGATTTCGTCACCTGCTCGACCCTGGCGCAACAAGCCGAGTACGACGGCGTCGAGATCATGGGCTCCGAAGGCTATTTCATTAACCAGTTCCTCGCCGCCCACACCAACCATCGCACTGACCGCTGGGGCGGCGCTTACGAAAACCGCATGCGCCTGCCGGTGGAAATCGTCCGCCGGGTGCGCGAGGCGGTCGGCCCGAACTTCATCATTATCTTCCGTCTGTCGATGCTCGATCTGGTGGAAGGCGGCAGCACCTGGGAAGAAATCGTGCAATTGGCCAAGGCCATCGAGCAGGCCGGTGCGACGATCATCAACACCGGGATCGGCTGGCACGAAGCGCGGATTCCAACCATCGCCACCAAGGTGCCGCGTGCGGCGTTCAGCAAAGTCACGGCCAAGCTGCGCGGTTCGGTCAACATTCCGCTGATTACCACCAACCGCATCAACACCCCGGAAGTCGCCGAGCAGATTCTGGCCGACGGCGATGCCGACATGGTGTCGATGGCGCGGCCGTTCCTCGCCGACCCGGACTTCGTCAACAAGGCGGCGGCCGGCCGTGGCGATGAAATCAATACCTGCATCGGTTGCAACCAGGCTTGCCTGGATCACACGTTCGGCGGCAAGTTGACCAGTTGCCTGGTGAACCCGCGGGCCTGCCATGAAACCGAACTCAATTACCTGCCGGTGCAGCAGATCAAGAAAATCGCCGTGGTTGGCGCCGGTCCTGCGGGGCTGTCCGCCGCCACCGTGGCCGCCGAACGCGGTCATCAGGTGACGCTGTTCGATTCGGCCAGCGAAATCGGCGGCCAGTTCAACATTGCCAAGCGCGTGCCGGGCAAGGAAGAGTTCTTCGAAACCCTGCGTTACTTCAACCGCAAGTTGCAGACCAGCAACGTCGAGCTGTGCCTGAACACCCGTGTGGACGTGGCACAGCTGGTCGAGGGCGGTTATGACGAAATCATCCTGGCCACCGGCATCGCGCCGCGAGTGCCGGCAATTCCGGGCGTCGAGCACGCCAAGGTGCTGAGCTACCTGGACGTGATCCTCGAGCGTAAGCCGGTGGGCAAGCGCGTCGCGGTGATCGGCGCCGGTGGGATCGGTTTCGACGTGTCGGAGTTCCTCGTTCACCAGGGCGTGGCCACCAGTCAGGACCGCGAAGCGTTCTGGAAGGAGTGGGGCATCGATACGCATCTGCAAGCACGCGGCGGTGTTGCAGGCGTCAAGGCGGTACCCCATGCGCCGGCCCGTGAAGTGTTCCTGCTGCAACGCAAGACCTCCAAGGTCGGCGATGGCCTGGGCAAGACCACTGGCTGGATTCACCGCACCGGTCTGAAAAACAAGCAGGTGCAGATGCTCAACAGCGTCGAGTACCTGAAGATTGACGACGAAGGCCTGCATATCCGCATCGGCGAAAATGGCGAGCCGCAGGTGCTGCCGGTGGACAATATCGTGATCTGCGCCGGGCAGGATCCGTTGCGCGAGTTGCACGACGGTCTGGTCGCGGCCGGGCAGAACGTGCACTTGATCGGCGGCGCGGACGTGGCGGCGGAGCTGGATGCCAAGCGTGCGATCAATCAGGGTTCGCGGTTGGCGGCTGAGTTGTAACAGGCAGGTTCAGCGTGCCAATGGCTTTCGCGAGCAAGCCCGCTCCCACATTGGATTTCTGTTGGCCACACAGGATGTGACCGGCGCAAAATCAGTGTGGGAGCGGGCTTGCTCGCGAAGGCTGTCTTTGAGCGACTAGAATGCGGGCTCTTTCTGAGAACAATCAGGCGCCAATGCTTTCCCCTCCAACAGACTGGCTACCCCAAGCCCCCCTCGAACCCCTTCACCTCGACTGGCTCACCACAGCCGGCATCAATGTCGCGATCCTGCGCCTGGACCAGATCGACCCGCTGATCAGCGGCAACAAGTGGTTCAAACTCATCGAACACCTGAAAGCCGCCAACCAGAATGACGCCAAAGGCATCATCAGCCTGGGCGGTGCTCACTCCAACCATCTCCACGCCTTGGCTGCAGCGGGCAAACGTTTCGGTTTCACCACGGTCGGCCTGTTGCGCGGGCATCCGCAAGACACCCCGACAGTAAAGGACTTGCAGGCGTTCGGCATGCAGTTGCACTGGTTGGGTTATGGCGGTTATCGGGCGCGGCATGAACCGGGCTTCTGGCAGCCATGGCGGGAGCTGTATCCCGAGCTGCAACCGGTACCGGAAGGTGGTGGCGGCTTGCGTGGGGCGATGGGCTGCATGCAGCTGGTGGCACAGGCCCGCGAGCAACTGAGTGGTCTGGGCTGGAGCAATTACGACGGCTGGTGGCTGGCCTGCGGAACGGGCACGACCCTGGCCGGTCTGGTGCTGGCGGAGGCGGGTGATCACCCGGTGTATGGCGCGCTGGCGGTGCCCTATGATCATGGCGTGGCGCAGCAGGTCGAGATGATTGGGCAGGAAGCCGGTTGGGTCGATCCCTTGTATGAACTACTGGACGCCAGCCGTGGCGGTTTTGCCAAAGTCGATCCGCAGCTGCTTGCATTCATCGAGCAGACCGAACAGGCCAGCGGCATTCCTTTCGAGCCGCTGTACACCGGCAAAGCGCTCATGGCTCTCAAGCAACAAGTCGAAGCCGGTAAATTTCCCCAGGGCACGCGCCTGATCTTCATCCATACCGGCGGCTTGCAAGGCCGCCGGGGTTTCGAGCAAAGCGGTCGCGATTAACCGCGTTTGGGCATCATCCGCAGCAAGGTGTTATCGCGCACCACATAGTGGTGGTAAATCCCGGCCACCGCGTGCAACCCGATCAGCCAATAACCGATGGTGGCGCCGAGCTCATGCCAGCCCTGGAACTGCTTGGCCAGCGGTTTGTTTTCTTCGATCAGCAACGGCAGGTCAACGCCATAGAACATCACCCGATGCCCTTCGGCACTGGTAATCAGCCAGCCGAGAATCGGCACGGTGATCATGAAAATATACAGTGCCCAATGCATCAGCCTGGCAACCACGGTTTGCCAGCGAGGGGAGGCGGGGAATATCTGTGGTGCCGGCCCCAGGCTACGGGCGAACAACCGCAACCAGACCAGCACGAACACGGTCAGGCCGAGCATGAAGTGCGCTTCCTTGATCAGCGTCCGACCGCCACTGCCTTTGGGAAAGATCCCGCGAAATTCGATACAGGCGTAGACCAGTACTAACAGAACCAGCATCAACCAGTGCAGCGCGATCGATACGGTGCTGTAGCGTGATTCGGAATTCTTCCAGGGCATACGGTGTTTCCTCACAAGTCTGGTCTGAAGTCACCGTTCTTGTTCGACGGCGTGCGTTAACTGTAATCCTGTTTCGCAGGATTTGCCCGAGGCAAATGGGCCGTTCAATGCTCTAAATCAAGTGATCGGCCACAAAAAAGCGCCAGCTCCATCAAAGGAACCGGCGCTTTTTTATCAGGCGAGGGGTGCCATCAGTTGGTTTGCGGCATCTCGCCGTTGGCCAGGCGCTTGTTGATGTCGGCGATCACCTCGGGCAAGTCGGTGATGGTGTCGATCATGTAGTGCGGTCGCGAGCCTTCGAACAGGGCATGAATGCGCTTGCGTTCGCTGGCCAGTTTGTCGCTGCTTAGCGCGCGATAACCTTCGTAGTCCAGACCCAGCGCGTTGCCGGAGCAGATCAACGCCACGGTCCACATGCCGGCACGGCGACCTTCGAGAATACCCGGCACCGTGTCGTCGATCTTCACGCAGGCCGCGACGTCGTCGATGCCCAGGGCGATCACGTTGGCCAGGGCCTGGGCGGGCCATGGGCGGCCGTTGGGCACTTCGTCGGTGGCGACCACGTGATCGGCGACGTAACCGTTGGTGGCGGCCAGTTCCACTACTTTATCCATGACCTGTTTCGGGTAGCCGGAGCACGAGCCGATCTTGATCCCTTGCGAACGCAGGTTGGCGATGGTGTCGAGGGCACCGGGAATCAGCGCCGAATGTTCGGCGATTTTTTCGATCTGCAGCGGCATGAAACGCTGGTAGAGGGCGGTGACGTCATCGTCGGTCGGTGTGCGACCGAACACTTTTCGGTAACGCTCGGCGACTTGCGGCTGATCGCACAGGGTGCGGATGTGGTCCCACTTGCCCATGCCCATCGGCCCACGGGCTTCTTCGATGGAGACCTGGACGTCGAACTCGGCGAAGGCTTCGACGAAAATCTGCGTCGGGGCAAAGGAGCCGAAATCGACCACGGTGCCGGCCCAGTCGAGGATGGCGGCTTGCAGTTTGGTTGGGTGGCTGTAGTTCATGGTGATAATCCTGTGGCAACTGGCTAAAGGAGAGCTGCTTTTGGTGGGAGCGGGCTTGCTCGCGAAGGCGGTATGCCAGCTGACATAAATGTTGAATGTCGGTCCGCTTTCGCGAGCAAGCCCGCTCCCACAGTGGATTGCGGTCTTGCTCAGATCTCTGATATTTCCATCTCGCGCAGCACCTGGGCCACGGCCGCTACCGCTGCACGCATTTCGGCCTGGTTGACGTGGCCGATGCAGCCGATGCGGAAGGTTTCGACCCGGGTCAGTTTGCCGGGGTAGAGGATGAAACCCTTGGCCTTGACCCGCTCGTAGAATTCCTCGAACTGATAGCGCGGGTCTTTCGGCGCGTGGAAGGTGACGATGATCGGCGCCTGGATCGCGGCGGGCAGGAAGCTGCGCAGGCCCAGTTTGGCCATGTCATCGAGCAGCGCCTGGCAGTTGTTGGCGTAGCGCCGATGCCGCGCCGGCAAACCACCTTCTTCGTTGTATTGCAGCAGGGCCTCGTGCAGCGCTGCGACCACGTGGGTCGGCGGGGTGAAGCGCCATTGGCCGGTCTTGGCCATGTAGCTGTGCTGATCGAACAAGTCCATCGCCAGCGAGTGCGAGTTGCCGGCGGCTTTCGCCAGTGTTTCTTTACGCACGAAGACGAAGCCCATGCCCGGCACGCCTTCCAGACATTTGCCCGAGGCGGCGATCAGGGCGTCGAACGACACCTGTTGAGCGTCGATCGGCAGGGCGCCAAACGAGCTCATGGCGTCGATGATCAGGCGTTTGCCGTGTTGCTCGATGACCTGGGCGATGTCCGCCAGCGGGTTGAGGATGCCGGTGCTGGTTTCGCAATGAATCAGCGCGACGTGGGTGATGCTGGCGTCGGCCCGCAGCAGGCGGTCGACGTCGGTGGCGGTGGTCGGTTCATCTTCGGCGGTTTCGAAGGTCCTGAACGACCGGCCGAGCACTTCACAGATCTTCGCCAGGCGTTTGCCGTAGGCGCCGTTGATCAGCACCAGCACTTTACCGTCGCGAGGCACCAGCGTGCCGATCGCTGCTTCGACCGCGAACGTGCCGCTGCCTTGCAGGGGCACGCAGTGGTGGCTGTCGCCGCCGTTGATGATCGCCAGCAATTGCGCGCACAGGCTGGCGGTCAGTTGGTTGAAGCGGTCATCCCATGAACCCCAGTCGACCATCATCGCCTGGCGGGTGCGGTGCGACGTAGTCAATGGGCCGGGGGTGAGCAGGGTGGGCTCGGCAGTACGCATTCTTGGGTCCTTGCAAAAGCTCCGTGGGATGAAGCTACGGGGCATAAATTGCAATTCGGCGTCCTATCAATCAAATTGTTTGTTGTTATGCCAGCCATCAGTGAGAGTTATTCATGAATTTGTTCCAGCTGCGCGCCTTCGATGCCGTGGCCCGCGAGGGCAGCTTCACCCGTGCCGCCGCGCGGCTGTTCATCAGTCAACCGGCCGTCACCGGGCATATCAAGGCGCTGGAGGAGCACTACCAGATCACCTTGTTGCGCCGCACCGCGCGGCGCGTCGAACTGACGGAAGAGGGCACCAGACTCGCGGCGATCACCCGGGCAATGTTCGGCCTGGCCGAAGAAGCGCAAGCGATGCTGGAGGCCAATCGACAGTTACTCACCGGGCGCCTGGAAGTGGCGGCGGACGGCCCGCACATGGTCATGCCGATGCTCGCCAGCCTGCGCGCGCGTTATCCGGGAATCACCGTGAACCTGCGGTTGGGCAATGCCCGGGAAACCCTCGCGGCGTTGTTGTCGGAGCATGCCGATGTGGCGGTGCTGACCGAGGTTGAGCCACGCAAGGGGTTGCACCTGCAAGGGTTGAGCGAGTCGAGGATTTGCGCCTTGGTACCCGCTGGCCATCCGTGGGCACAGCAGTCCAGAGGGCTGCCGCTCAAGGCGCTGGACCAGGTGATCATGGTGTTGCGCGAGCCGAGTTCGATTACCCGACGCACGTTCGACGAGGCGTGCGTACAGGCCGGCGTTAATCCTCGGGTGTTGCTGGAACTGGACAGTCGCGAGGCTGTGACCGAGGCGGTGGCCGCCGAGTTGGGCGTGGGCGTGGTGTCGTCGCTGGAAGTCAGCCACGACCCGCGGGTGGTGGCGGTGCCGATTATCGGCGAGGGGCTGGTCAATCGGCACATGATTGGCTGCATGGAACGGCGACGGGATTTGCGCTTGATACAGGCGTTTTTTGGCTTGGCGCCCGTCGGGTAGACCGCGGCGCGGCTGTCGCGGGCAAGCCACGCTCCCACAGGTTTTGCGTCGTACACAAGCCAGGCGGCCTGTCTAAATCCCTGTGGGAGCGGGCTTGCCCGCGATGGGTCCGGTAAAATCACGGCGTGAGATCCGAGCGGTTGATCAGCCAGTCGAGCAGCAGGCGGGTATCGCGGCGTGGTTCGGGAGCGGGTCGGGAAGGCTGGAGATGGCCCATGCCGGCACACAACACCGGTCGGTCCGGGTCGCTGTCGAGAAAACTGACCAATACTTCGGTGCCGGCCATGGGCAGCCTGGACGGATCGATCCGACCGTCCGGCGCCGCCAGGGCGACCGGTAGCCAGAGACCGATGGATTCATCCGCCTCGACCGTCGGCGTCGGCCATAACCTGACCTGTATACGGCCTTGCTCATCGAGCACCGCCGGTTGCCCGACAGGGCCCAGCACCCGGGCGGTCTGATAGCCCGGGATGCTTGGCCTGGCCTGTTTGAGTGCCGGTCTGAATACCGTTGACCAGGGAATGGCGCTGAACTGATTACTGTAGCGTTGGGCGATGCCGGGCTTGTTTTCGGCAAGAATCGACGGCTGCTGGCCCTGGTGCCGGATATCGGTGAGCAGCCACTGATCGTTGAAACCCGAGAGCGGATGTTCCGCCACTTGTACGATTCGTCCGCTGCGCAGCTCACTCTGGTTGCTTCGGCCGTGGATCTGCCGATGCTGGCAGCGCAGGCGTTCCAGCAGGCGGCGGCCAAGCTGATCGCGGTGAAGCTGTTCGGGCGCGGGGCGTATCGTCACCGGGCCCGTTCCGGCGAGCGGGTGGTTGGCGGCGCCATCGCCGATCACGTGCGTGCCGCGGTTTCTGGCATCCCATTGTGCAGGGGCGGGGGCCGGGTCGTGGCGCTGGAACAATTCGCTGATCACCGGCAAGACCGGGTCGTTGAATGCGTCGGCATGGAACGACATCAGCAGCGGTTCCTGGGGGAAGCTCAGGCTGTCATCGGCCAGGACCAGCACGTGCCCGTCGTGTTGATGTTCGAAGTGATAGTGGATGCCTTCTTCTTCACACAGCCGCTGCATGAAGGCCAGATCGCTTTCATCGTACTGAATGCAAAAAGGCCGCAGCGGGTAGTGCCCGCTGGTCAGGTCGAAGCGATAACTGTGCTCGGGCAACTGATGCTCCTCCAGCAACTGGCGCACGATCGCGGGTACGCCGAGACGATGAAACACCCGTCGCGAGCCGGGCCCATCCAGTCGTTGAAGGTGAGGCACCAGCACCAGGGAGTAGCCGACCCGGTGCGGGCCGCGATGTTCGCGACTGACGCCATGGATCACGCCATGAATGCCCTGATGGGGCGACAGCCTCAGGAACGCCGGTTGTTGCAGCCATTGGTCAAGATTCATCGCCGGGGCAAGACCAATCACTTCGATGTCGAATCGATAGGGCTGGTTGAGGCCTTCGCGGCCACTGAACTGCAACACCTGCAAACTCAAATCGCCGTCGAGGAGTGTCAGGGTGTAGGGGCTTTCCTTGTCGTTGTGCATCGAGCGCGCTTCTGCCATGGGAATGGGCGCAGAGGGTACGAAACCACAGCGCTGAAGCGTCACCGCAAATCGACTTTTCAGAATTGCCCTACAAACATTGGTGAAGATGTCGATCCGTCGTGGGCTGAATATCTTGGAATTTTTGGTCGATTGGCCTCTTTAGGCCGTATAAACTTGCGCTACGCGTCGGCCAATAGATGTCTCGGCGCCACAGATCAAGAGAGTGAGTAATGGGCGCACAGTGGAAGGTTAAACACAAAGAAGCGGCAGCCAACGCCAAGGGCAAGATCTTCGGCAAACTGGTGAAGGAAATCACCATTGCTGCGCGCAACGGTGCCGATACCGCCACCAACGCACACCTGCGTCTGGTGGTCGAACAGGCGAAAAAGGCCTCGATGCCCCGCGAAACCCTGGAACGCGCGATCAAGAAAGGCTCCGGCCAGCTCGGCGAAACCGTGCAATACCATCGCGTGACATATGAAGGGTTCGCACCGCATCAGGTGCCGCTGATCGTTGAATGCGTGACTGACAACATCAACCGCACCGTCGCCGAAATCCGCGTCGCGTTCCGCAAGGGGCAGTTGGGCGCTTCCGGTTCGGTGGCCTGGGATTTCAACCATGTCGGCATGATCGAGGCGTCCCCGGACAGCCCTGACGCCGATCCGGAAATGGCCGCAATCGAAGCCGGCGCCCAGGATTTCGAGCCGGGCGAAGACGGCGCGACGCTGTTCCTGACCGACCCCGCGGACCTGGATGCGGTACAGAAAGCGCTGCCGGAGCAGGGTTTCACCGTGTTGTCGGCCAAGCTGGGCTACCAGCCGAAGAACCCGGTCAGCGGCCTGAGCGATGAGCAGATGGCGGAAGTCGAAGCATTCCTCGAAGGCCTCGACAACCACGATGACGTGCAGGACATGTTTGTCGGGTTGGCGGGTTAAGTCTGTGTGTCATTAACGGTTCTGTTGCCTGACAGACCGTCTTCGCGAGCAAGCCCGCTCCCACAGTTGATCTGTGTTGGTCACACATTATGTGTACGACACAAATCCAATGTGGGAGCGGGCTTGCTCGCGAATGACCGCGCAGCGGTCACCGGCCCTTCAATTCCTGCACCACTTCGCTGAACCCCGGCCGCGCCAGCACATCCGGCTGACAGCAGCGCTGCTGCAATGCCTCTAGCCGCGCACGATCTTCATCGCTCAAGCCCGAGTCGACCCGCTCCAGCAATTCCCCGAGCAAAATCCCGAACGCCCGCACCTCGATTCTTTGCAGCGCGCGGCTTTCAAGGCTGTCCGAGGTGGCATGGAAAGACGCCGCGCCAAAGTCCCCCAGCAGGCAATCGCCATGCTCGTTCCACAGAATGTTGTGGCCATAGAGGTCGCCGTGGGTAATGCCTTGGTGGTGCAAGTGTTCGGCCACCGAGGCGATGCCACTGGCGATACGCATTGCCACGTCGGCGCTGAATCGGGTGTCGTCGGCGTAGACGTCGCGGGAGCAGGACGCCAGGCTGGGCAGGCTGGCCAGGTTACGGTAGCTCGGGTCGATCAGTTGCATCACCAGCCCGGCTTGCGCCTGCGGATGCCCGACGATCCGCCCTTCGACCCGGATCAGGTTCGGGTGGATACCGGCAGTGATGCAGGCGTTCATTTCATGCAACGGCGAGCCGTCGCTGGTCATTTCGCCTTTGTAGAGTTTTACCGCGACCTGTTGGGTCTGCTCCCACAACGCCTGATGAATAACCCCCGACGCGCCTTCGCCCAGCTTCTGCTCCAGACTCAGCCCGGACCAGGGAATGCTCGCCGTGGCTTCGAGGGCAGCGGCATCGGCTTCGGTTTCCAGCGGGTTACCGGCGTAGGCCAGCCAGGTCAGACTCGGCAGGTTCAGCAGCCACTCGGGAAGCTCGGTGAACTGATTGGCGGCGATACGGATCAGCTCCAGTCGATGGCATTGGCTCAGGCTCTCGGGCAAACGCTGTAGCCGGTTGCCGGCGAGCATGAGTTTTTGCAGGTGCGGGCGTTCACCCAGTTCGGTCGGCAGATCCGTGATGTGGTTGTCGGTCAGGATCAGCCAGCGCAACAGCGGGGGCAGTGCGGCGCCCGGCACGTGTTCGATGGTGTTGGCCTTGAAGCCGATCATCGTCAGGGCTGCGCACTGGCCGAGGCAGGCGGGCAGTTCGGTGAACTGATTATCCGAGCAGAACAACACACGCAAACGGGTCAGACGGTGCAGGTCGTCCGGCAGGCTGCGCAAGGCGTTGCCGCTGAGGTTGAGCACTTCCAGCGAGTCTGCCAGGTCGAAGATTTCCCGGGGGAATTCGGTCAGGCCGCAGGCCAGGTCCAGGCGGGTAATGCCCGCCAGTTGGCCGGCGCGCAGTTGTGCGAGGGTGTGCATAGGCAGATTCGCTATTGATCTGAAGGAGGGCGCGGGGGCCTGGAAATGGGCGACATGATAGCGGGAAAAGTGTGGTGGCTGTCAGGCCGCCTTCGCGAGCAAGCCCGCTCCCACACGGGATCGCCATTGTTCGCGGATTTTGTAGCCACTGGAGATCAAATGTGCGAGCGGGCTTGCTCGCGAAGGGGCGGGCAGCCCAAACCCGATCTCCTCGGTCAAGCCGGATCCCTGATCTCCACCAACTGCCCCAACCGGCTGCGTGTACGCGCCAGGTCGATGGCATCGCCGCCCAGGCTTTCGCGCAATGACTGGTGGCCGAGCAGAATCAGGTGCTTGTCCTGGTCGTACAACACGTCGATCAGGTTGATGAAACGTTGCTGGGCGGCGATTGAACAGTCGGCGAGACTGGGCAGTTGGTCGATGATCCAGCGGTCGAAGCGTCGGCACAGTTCCAGGTAATCCATGACCGCAGTGGGGTGTTCGCACAGGTCACTGAAGGTGAAGCCGATGGTTCGCCCTTCGCAGAACCGGGCTTGAAGGTGCCGGGTCCCGACGGGTAGCCGAATGGCCGGAGCGTCGTGTTCGAGCAGCTGCAATGCCTGACGTTGGGCCACCGTGGCCGGCCAGACGTACTGGCCCTGGGTGAACAATTGCTGTGCGTGGGTTCGCGCCCGAGTGCGGTAATCGTGGGGCCCGCCGACTTCCATCACCTGCATGCGCTCGTTGATCAGGTCGATCACCGGTTTGAACCGTGCATGGTAGAGCGGGTTGGGCAGTAAACCTTCCGGCGGGTAATTGGAGGTCACCAGCAGCAGGATCCCCCGGCGGAACAGCGCCTTGAACAGGCGCGTGATGAGCATCGCGTCACCGATGTCATGCACGTGGAATTCGTCGAAACACAGCACGCGGCAGTTTTGCAGCTGTTCGTCGAGGGTAGTCGCCAGCGGGTCGGGCTGATCGCGATGGCTGAACATGCCCCGGTGTAATTGCGCAAAAAATTCATGGAAGTGCAGGCGCTGTTTTTCCGTGACGGGGATGGCCTGGAAAAAACCGTCGAGCAACCAGCTCTTGCCGCGCCCGACCGCACCATGGAGGTAAAGCCCTGGGAGTGGCGCCGATGACCCCGGCAGCGCCGACGCGTGCTGCGCCATGCGGTCGATCACCCGTAGTTGGCTGTGGCTTAGGGTGTAGCCCTGAACATGGGCCCTATGGCGGAAATAGTCGTGGATCACTTGACCTTGCGCGTTGCCACTGGTCGGTGCCGCAAATACCTTGCCGAAAAAACGGCGTAGCGCGGGCCAGCGTGGTGTGAGTCGCGCACGGTTGGGTGGTCGAACGGCCACTGTGATGTCACCCCGTAGTCTTCAGGCCGGCTCCCCCGAGCCGCGGCGGCGTAGTGTAACCAAATGGGTAATTTTCCTTCCACTGATGTTGATGAAGCTTTTGTGGCGGGGGGCAATCCCTAATGCCTGTCAATTAAGCACAATCCCTGTGGGAGCGGGCTTGCTCGCGAAGACGGTGGCACAGTCAATATTGATGTCGTCTGACACACCGCTTTCGCGAGCAAGCCCGCTCCCACAGGTTCCGCACCCGGCATTGGGGCTTGCCTATCACCACAGATTTTGCAAAGCGCGCTGGCTACCGCTCGATACTGCGATTCCACCGGTCATTCCATGCCGGGCGCTGTTCGTTGACCTGATCCCAGTCGATGGCAATCGCCGTCTCCAGATAGCGCTTCATCGCCTCCACCTGACCGCGGGTCTTGTCGGTGGTTGGCGTATTCGGGTTCGACGGAATCTGATCGCCGTCTTCAAGCGCCGCAGCCTGTGCTTCAGGTGTCAGCAAGAAGGCTGCGAGTTTCTGCGCCAGTTCCGGTTGGGTGTTGTTGGCGATGGCGCATTCGGCCACGTTGAGCACCACCGAGCCTTCCTTCGGCTGCGCATATTCCACCGGCATGCCCTTGAGTTTCAGTGCGGTGACCTGGGTCGGGGTCAGCGGGAACAGCGCCGCTTCGTCGGTCTGGAGCATTTCGGAGATTTTCGCCGAGCTCGGAATGTACTCCAGCACGTTGCGCCCGACGGTGTTCGGCCAGGCCTTGAACCCCGGTTCGACGTTGGTTTCGCTGCCGCCCTGAATCCGGTTGAACATCAGGAAACCGTGCAGGCCGAAGGTCGAGGAGGCCATCGACTGGAACACCAGTTTGTCCTTGAAACGCGGGTCGGCCATGTCCATCCAGGAGGTTGGCGCGTTCCAGCCTTTTTCCTTGAACAGCCGCGTGTTGTACGCCAACCCGGTGACGCCGAGGCTGACCGCCACCGCTTGATCCTTGATGCGGCCCTTGGGCGGAATCTGCGCCAGGGTCGGGCTGTCTTCGAGTTTGTCGCACAAGCCCATGGCGATGGCGCGGTACATGATGCCGTCGTCGAGGAACATCACGTGTAATTGCGGGTTGCCTTTGCTGGCCTGGACCTTGGCCAGAATATCGGCCGAGGTTCCCGGCACGATTACCACTTTGACGTTGTTGGCTTTCTCGAAAACCGGCAGCACCTTGTCGGCGTAGAGCCGCTCCATGGTCCCGCCGTTCATGCCCAGATAAAGCGTTGGCTCGGCCTGGGCCTGGGTGACCGTGAGCAGGGCGCTCATGCAGGACAAACCGAGCAGTGCAGTGCGTTTGAGGTTATTCATTGGCGCGACCTTCCTCTATCAAGCTACGGAGTTGGAGTGAAACCGGGTGATGGAAAACGCATCCAGCGGCGTCTTTGACGCGCCACTACAGATGATCTCGGTGAGCGCCTGGCCCACCGCGGGCCCGATCTGAAAGCCCGCGCCGGCAAAGCCGAACGCGTGCAACAGACCGGGTTGCGTGCTGCTGTGACCGATCACCGGTTGGCGGTCGGGTAAATAACCTTCGGTGCCGCTCCAGGTACGAATCGCCTGGGCGCCTTCAAGAAACGGGTAGAGCTCGACGGCCTGGCGCAGGATCTCGATCACCGCGCTCTGGCCGGGACGGGCGCGGGCCTCATCGAGGGCAAAGCCCTGGCCGCCGCCCAACACACAATTGCCCCGCGCGACTTGACGGGCATAGATGCCGCCGCCTTCGACGCCAGTGCTGGCATTCATCACCAAGGGCAGTGGCTCGGTGACCAGCATCGCCGGGTGCCCGGCGTGCATCGGCACCGCTTCGCCAAATTGCGCGGCAAGGTTGCCGGCCCAGGCACCGGCGCAGTTCAGCAGCCAGGGCGCGTGCAGTTCGAGGCCGGATTGAGTGCTGACGCGAAAGCGCTGACCATCGTGTTCCACCGCCGTAACGGCGCATTGTTCATGGATTTGCGCGCCATGCCGACGCGCCGTTTGGGCAAATGCCGGGGACACGAGTCGTGGGTTGGCGTGGCCATCGTCCGGACACAGCGAGGCACCGACCGCGACGTCTCCGACCCACGGAAAACGTGCGCGCAACTCATCGCGATCAAACAGCTGCAAATCAAGGCCGAACCCCTGGCTGCTCGCGGCGTAATCCTGCAACGCTCGTAAATCGTTGAGACTGCGGGCGAGTTTCAAGTGACCGCTGCGCTGGTACTCGCCGTCGATGCCGATCAACTGCGGCAACTGTCCCCAGAGCTCGTGGGCCCGTTGCGACAACGGCAATTGCGACAGCGGCCGGCCCTGACGACGCACGCCGCCATAGTTCACGCCGCTGGAATGCGAACCGCAAAAATCCCGTTCCAGCAGCGCCACGCGTCGGCCAGCCTTGCTCAGAAACAGGGCGGCGGAGGCCCCGACAATACCGCCGCCAATGATGACCGCCTCGACTTCGATCATGGCTCGACCTCCAGACCGAACGGCAAGGGTTTGATCGGTGCCTGAGCCCGCAACCGACCGATGTCGGCTACTGAACGCTGACTTTCGCAGGCAATGATTTCCGCGGCGGCGGCCCCGCACATTCGGCCCTGACAGCGTCCCATGCCGACCCGGCAATGGGCCTTGACCCGGTTGATCTCCCAGTGACCTTCGCGCACCACCTGGCGGATGTCGCCGGCGCGTACTTCTTCGCAGCGACAGATCATCAGGTCATCCGCAGCGTTGGCGGCCCAGCTTTCGGGGAAGGCAAAGGCACGTTCAAGACCCTGGCGGAATCTGCCGATATTTTTCAGCGACTGTTCCAGTTGAGTGCCTCGTTGCGCCGGGATCAGGTAACCGATGTCTTCGAGCAGCGCCAGGGCTGCCCGTTCACCGGCCATTTCCGCCGCGTCGGCGCCCATGATGCCGGCGCCGTCACCGGCCAGGTAGACCTCGGCGACACTGCTGCGCCCGGCGCTGTCGCGCTGTGGCAGCCAGGCGCGGTTGAGCGGGTTCCAGTCGAACTCGCAGCCCAGCAAGTCGGCGAGTTGGGTTTCGCTGCGCAAACCATGGGCGAAGGCGACGGCGTCGCAGTCGATTCGATGTTGGCCTTTTGCGTTGCGCCAGTTCAGCGATTGCACACGCTGTTGGCCAGTGATGTGTGACAGGCTGGCGCTCTGATGCACCGGGACGCCGTGGGCGGTCAGCCAGGCGCGGTAATAGAGACCTTTGGCGAGAGTGGCCGGTTGCGACAGCAGGCCGGGCAGGGCACGAGCCTGAGCGCTGAACGGCGAACTGTCGAGCACCGCGACCACGTTGGCCCCGGCCTTGGCATATTGATAAGCCACCAGGTACAGCAACGGTCCGCTGCCGGCGAACACCACGCGTTCACCAATGGCACAGCCCTGAAACTTCAAGGCGATCTGCGCCGCGCCGAGGCTGTACACCCCCGGCAACGTCCAGCCCGGCACCGGTAGAATCCGGTCGGTGGCGCCCGTGGCGACAATCACCCGGGAGAACGCCACGCGTATGGCGCGGCCCTCGTGCAAGGTGTCGAGCGCGTTGGCCTCGGCGTTCCATACCAGCGTGTCGGGGCGGTAATCGAGTTGTTCGCGCAGTTCGTCGATAGTTTGATGCAGCGCGTTGGCCTTGGGGGCTTCGAAGCCATACAACTTGACGGGCGAGCGCTTGAAGTTCGCCGGTTGCCGCCGATAAATCTGCCCGCCGCCGCGTGCGGCTTCGTCCAGCAGAACCGGGCGCACGCCATGGGCCACCAGCGTCTGCGCTGCACGAATCCCGGCGGGGCCGGCGCCGATGATCACTACAGACTTCATACCCACCTCATATCTGATCGACGCCGAAACTCTGTGGGAGCGGGCTTGCCCGCGATGAGGGCGGCACATCCAACCTCGGTGGTGGCTGACAGGCCGCTTTCGCGAGCAAGCCCGCTCCCACAGGGGATCCGGTTTCTGCAGATGGAATTCGTGTTCATGCCAAGCGCCCCGGTTCGCGGCTGACCTGCTGGCCGGCTTCAAGCTGCGTCGAGCAGGCCCGCACCCGGCGGCCATCGCCCAGGCGGACCCAGCAGTCCTGGCAGGCGCCCATCAGGCAAAAACCGGCGCGGGGTTCGGCGCTGAAGTCGCTGCCGCGCAGGTGTTCGCTGCAGGTCAGCACGGCGGTCAGCAAGGTGTCGCCGAGCAAGCCACTGGCAGGCACGCCGTCGAGGGTAAAGTCCAGGGCCGGGCGGTCGCCTTCGGCCAGTCGTTTCAGCAGCGCCATGGCGTCCTCATTGTTTACCCACCAGAACCCGATCCAGGCCGTAGACCCGATCGAGCAGAATCATCGTCAGCGCAGTCAGCGCGATCACCAGGGCCGACACCGCCGCCATCATCGGATCGATGGATTCGGTGGCGTACACGTACATGCGCACCGGCAAGGTTTGCGTGGCCGGCGAGGTGACGAAGATCGACAGCGTGACCTCATCGAAACTGTTGATGAACGCCAGCAGCCAGCCACCGGCGACCCCCGGCAGAATCATCGGCAAGGTGATTTGCCGGAACAGCGTGAAGCGTCCGGCACCCAAGGATTGCGCGGCGTGTTCGGCGCTGCGGTCCAGGCCGATGGCCGACGCCAATACCAGCCGCAGCACATACGGCGTGATTACCAGTACATGGGCGAAGATCAGCCAGGCAAAGCTGCCGTTGACGCCCATCAGCGCAAACAAGCGCAGCAACGCCACCCCCAGCACCAGGTGCGGAATGATGATCGGCGACAGGAACAGGGCGTTGAAAAAGTCCCGTCCGGGGAACTCGAAGCGGGTGATCGCCAGCGCCGCCGGCACCGCAATCAGCGTCGCCAGACTGGCCGCGCTGAAGGCCAGGATCAGGCTGTTGTAGAACGCATCGACAAAGTCCGCGCGTTCGAACACGGCGCGGAACCAGCGCAGGGAGAAATCCGTGGTCGGCAGGCTCAGGGTGTTTTCCGGGGTGAAGGCGACGAGGCACACCACCACCAGCGGCGCGAGCATGAACAGCACCACCAGGGCATGGAACAGCAGGGCGAAAGGACCGTTTCTGGACATGACGAATTATCCCAATGACTTCTTGTAGCGGCCTTCGATCATCCGGTTCCACGACAGCATGATCAGCAGGTTGAGCAACAGCAGGGCCACGGCGATGGCGGCGCCCATCGGCCAGTTCAGCTCCGACAGGTACTGGTCGTAGATCAGCGTGGCGACCATCTTCAGCCGGCGTCCGCCCAGCAGGCCGGGAATGGCGAAGGAACTGGCCGCGAGGCCGAACACGATCAAGGTGCCGGAGAGCACGCCGGGCATGACCTGCGGCAACACTACTTTGCGTATCACCGTGAAGTGGCTGGCGCCCAGTGACAGCGCAGCCTGCTCGGCGGCCGGGTCGAGTTTTTGCAGCGAGGTCCAGACCGGAATGATCATGAACGGCAGCATCACGTGGACCAGCGCGATCACCACCGCGAACGGCGTGTAGAGCAGCTTCATTGGCGAGCCACCGAAGGCTTGCAAGGTCTGGTTGACCAGCCCGTCGGCGCCCAGCAACAGGCTCCAGCCGAACGCCCGCACCACCACCGAAATCAGCAGCGGCGTGAGGATCAGAATCAGGAAAATCGAACGCCACGGCGCGCCCATGCGACTGAGGATGTAGGCCTCGGGCACGCCGATCAGCACGCAGAGCAGGGTGGTCAGGGCACTGATCCACATCGTGCGCAGAAAGATTTCGTAGAAGTACGGATCGCCCAGCAGGCTGCTGTAGTGGGCGAAGGTGTAGGCGTCGCTGTTGATCCCCGAGCTGTAGTCGAAGACGTTCAATGACAACACCAGCGTCAGCAGCAGCGGGATCGCCAGCAGGCCGATGTACAACGCCAGGGCCGGCGCCGACAACACATACCCTTGGCGTCCCTGGCGGATGGCGGCGAGCATGTTCATGCCGACACCTCGTCGACACTCAGCACCCGCAGCAGCGCCGCGTCCCAGTCGAGCCCGACCGCCGTGCCTTCGGCCAGTGGCGCCGAGCCGTCGTTGCGACGCACCACGCAGAGTTCGCCCAGGGTTGTCGTTACGCCGTACAACCATTGGCTGCCGAGGAAGAAGCGGCTGGCGATCTTGCCTTGCAGACGACCATGGCCTTTTTCCCGCAGATCGATTTTTTCCGGGCGCAGGCTTAACGTCAGTTCGCCGTTGCCGGTGTTGCACACCTGAACCACACCGGCACCATCCCGCTCACCGGGCAGCAGGTTGGCTTTGCCGACGAACCCGGAAATGAACTCGGTGCGCGGGTGTTCGTAGAGGGTGTAGGGCGCGTCGATCTGGGTGATGCGCCCGGCCTGCATCACCACCACCCGATCACTGATCGACAGCGCTTCGGACTGGTCGTGGGTGACCATCAGCGTGGTGATCCCGACTTCGCGCTGGATGCGGCGGATTTCGAACTGCATCTCTTCGCGCAAATTGGCGTCGAGGTTGGACAGCGGTTCGTCGAGCAGCAACACCGGCGGTTCGATCACCAACGCCCGGGCCAGTGCCACACGCTGGCGCTGGCCGCCGGAAAGCTCCCGTGGATAACGCTCGGCGTGCTGGTGCAGGCGAACCAGTTTCAGCACCCGATCCACCCGTTGCTGCAATTCACCGTTGGGCACTTTGCGCATGCGCAGGCCGAAGGCGACGTTGTCTTGCACGGTCATGTGCGGGAATAGCGCGTAACTCTGGAACACCACGCCCAGACCACGGCTGGCGGGTTTGGCGTGGGTGATGTCGCGACCGTCCAGCACAATGCGCCCGCTGCTGACTTCGACGAAGCCGGCGATCATTTGCAGGGTAGTGGTTTTGCCGCATCCGGAGGGGCCGAGCAAAGAGACGAACTCGCCTTTTTCCACCGACAGGTTGGTGGCGACGACCGCGTCGATCTCGCCGTAACGTTTGCCGAGGTTTTCAAGTTGCACGAAGGCCATGACTGCGCTCCACCTGAGATTGTTATGCGTCGCCAACGGCGCGCTTTTTTGTATGGGCAGATACGAAAAGATGTTGCGGGGGGTGTTGGCGCTCGAGGTGTGTCGGCTGCCGTTGTTGTTCGAATCGCCCCTGTATGGACGCAGAGTAGGACGAAGAATAGGATGGGCTCAATAACCTATTTCACTGAAGCGATGACTATTTTCAGTTTTATTCGGTGAGTAAATTTATTGATGAGAAATCACATGTCTGATTCCACTGAATGGAATGAAAACAAAAATGAAGTCGGTGTCGGTGCGGTCTCGAGACTGTTTGCCGTGCTGCGCAGCCTGGGTGATTCCGTCGAGGGCGGCGAGCGCGTGACGCAACTGGCGCAGCGCATTGGTTTGTCGCAACCGACTACCCACCGCTTGCTGCGCAGCCTGATGGACGAGGGCATGGTCGAGCAGGATGCGCGCAGCAAACGCTATCGCCTGAGCCTGGAGTTTTTTGCCTTGGCGGCCCGCGCCGGGAATACAGGCAACCTGCGCGAACTGGCGCGGCCGGCGTTGCTGCGGCTGTCGGCATCGTTGGGCGATTCGCTGTTTTTGCTGGCGCGCAGTGGCTTCGATGCGATCTGTCTGGACCGCAGTGAAGGGCCGTTTCCGATCCGCACATTTACCGGCGATATCGGTGGGCGGGTGGCGCTCGGTGTGGGGCAGGGCAGCCTGGCGATTCTGGCATTCCTGCCGCAAGAGGAACGCGACACGGTGATTCACTACAACTTGCCGCGGCTCAAGGATTTTCACCTGTATGACGAGGTGTTCCTGCGCTCGGAAGTCGAGAATGTGCGCGCGCTCGGGTACGCCGGGCGCAACACCGGCGTGTTGCAAGGCATGGCCGGCGTGGCGGTGCCGATCCTCGACCGCGAAGGCCGGGCGGTGGCGGCGCTGAGTGTGGCCACGATCAGTGATCGCCTGGGGCCGGATCGTTTGCCGACGGTGGTGGAAATGCTCAAGCGCGAAGCCGCGCTGATCGGGCCGCGGATCAACCCGTTCGATCCGCTGCTGCGCAGGCCTTCGCAAGTCTTCGGGCAGGGGTGACCACAATCTCCAAATAGTCGCTGATCCCTGTGGGAGCGGGCTTGCTCGCGAAGGCAATGTGTCAGTCAACATAAACGTTGAATGTTAAACCGCTTTCGCGAGCAAGCCCGCTCCCACATTCGATTGGCGTTGTCCTCGTTTTCCGAGATCAGAACTTCAGCATCTGCGCCGTCGGGGTGTCACTCGGGCTGACCATCGCGTAGTTGTACCCGGCGCCCGACCAGTATTCGGCCTGCAGTTCGCCGTCGCTACGGCTACCGCGAGGCAAGAAGGTGTTCTTCGGTCCGGGTGGCCGGACGTAGAAACTGATCTTGTGCCCGCTCCGGTCCTCGTACACCACCATCGCCGCCGGCCCTTGTTCGGTACTGAGCAAACGGCCGCTGATGGGTTTGTATCCGGAAGCGGTCAAATTCGGCAGGCGATGGGCCTGGCTGAAATAGCGGTCGAGCCAGCCCTGCATGTCACTGTCGTCGCTGGCCTTGTAATCCGCCGGCAGAATGCCTTGCAGGGCAATCAGCCGGTAAGCCTGCATCGCATCGGTCATCGGCAGCGGGGCGCTGATCAGGGTCATTTCCCGTGCCTGCCAACCGCTCAAACCGCCGACACTGACCGCAATCAGTAGCACCGCGGCACTGGCCAGGTGACGGCGTGACTGGCGTTTGAGGCGCTGGCGAATCAGCGCCGGATCAAGCTCCGGGTTGATCGGTTGCTGCAAGGCGCCGCTCAGGGCCGCGCGCAATTGCTGGGCGTCCTGCTGCCAGGCGCGCACTTGCGCGGCCACTTCGGCATTGCCGGCCAGATAAGTTTCCACCTGATGTCGGTCGTCATCGCTGAGTTGGTGATCGACGTAGGCGTGAAGGTCACGCTCGTTGGGAGGCAGGCTGATCATTTGAGTCTCCGCAGCGAAGGGCGGGTGATTTCGCCGTCACTGAGCTGGCGCAAGGCCTGACGCGCGCGAGACAGGCGTGACATTACGGTGCCGATGGGGACATCGAGAATCTCGGCGACCTCCTTGTAACTCAAGCCTTCCACTGAGACCCAGAGCAGCAGCGCGCGCTGTTCGGTGTTGAGTTGATCGAAGGCTTGCAGGGTCGTTTGGGCGATCACCGTGCGTTCTGCCGAAGGCTGTGTATCGTCCCGTCCGGTAAAGAATTCGAGCATCCGCGCATAACGCCGGGAGCGGCGGTGGGCGTCGAGGAACTGCCGATAAAGTATCGAAAACAGCCAGGCCCGCAAGTCACCCTCGGGACGTTTGTCGCCCCAACTCGACAGCGCCCGTTCCAGGCTGGCTTGCACCAGATCGTCGGCGCTGCTGGGGTTGCGTGTCAGCGATACGGCGAAGCGCCGCAGCCTGGGAATGATTTCCCTGAGTTGTTCGTCGATATCGCTCATGAAGTTCTGACTAGTCACTACGCTGTGGTGAGTGTTCAGGAGGACGCCCGGCATTCGAGGTTATTCCACGCCTGGAAAAATAAACACCGGCTGATGGAATAAACCTTGGCGGGGTTCGTCTGCCTGATTCTTCTCACTTGTGGCCGATGGCCCTGGAGTCATTCATGGTAGATCGCTCATCACCGCCAACGGAGCCTGGCCGGCCACCGCTGAGTACTGCGAGCCTGACGTTACGCCTGACCGGTATTGCCGTGGTGGTCGCCGCATTGGCCGGGGCTTTTGCCTACGTCAATGGCACACTCGACCCACAGCGCCTGACGCCGAAAGCGTTGATCAATGTGCTGGAGAAAAACAACGGCGTGCACCCGGGGTTCCGTCGTAACCACGCCAAAGGGGTGTGCGTGATCGGGCATTTCGAGAGCAGCGGCCAGGTGCGCGAGTATTCCAGCGCCCAAGTGTTCAATGAAGCACGGACCCCGGTGGTCGGGCGTTTCGCGCTGCCTGCCGGCAACCCTTACGCGCCGGACAACAGCGTGCCGATCCGCAGCCTGGCGTTGCGTTTCACCCAGGCCAACGGTCAGCAGTGGCGCACCGGGATGAACAGCATGCCGGTGTTCCCGGTGGGCACGCCCGAGGCGTTCTATCAACTGCAACAAGCGCAGTCGCCGGACCCGGCCACCGGCAAACCGAACCCTGCGGCGGTGCCGGCGTTCTTCGGCTCTCACCCGGAAGCCGCGCCGTTTCTGGCGTGGATCAAGACTGCCAAACCTTCTGCCAGTTATGCGACCGAGACTTATAACAGCGTCAATGCGTTTTACCTGGTGAACGCGGCCGGGCAGCGGCAAGCGGTGCGTTGGAGCATGGCGCCGGTTGCTCAGGACGCGGCGGGCGCGACGGCACCGGAGGGCGCTGACTTTCTGGAGAAGGATCTGGTTCAGCGTTTGTCCGCCGGACCGCTGCGTTGGCAATTGAACATCACCCTGGCGAACCCCGGGGACCCGGTCAACGACGCGAGCAAGGCCTGGCCCGGTGACCGAAAAGTGCTGAACGCCGGCACGCTGGTACTCGAAAGCACCCAACCACAACTCAATGGCGAGTGCCGTGACATCAACTACGACCCACTGGTATTGCCCAGCGGCATCGAAGGCTCCGACGACCCGCTGCTCGCCGCTCGTTCAGCGGGCTATGCCAATTCCTATCTGCGTCGCACGAGCGAAGTGAATCAGTTGCCCAACGCCAAGCAGGAGGCTCATCAATGAGCGCTCAACCGAACCATTTCGCTCCCCTGGCGCGGCTGCTGCATTGGCTGATGGCGCTGATGATCATCGCGATGCTGTTCATCGGCGCCGGCATGGTGGCCTCGGTGTCCGAGCGTCACGAGTGGCTGATCCACCTGCACAAACCGTTGGGCATCGCCATTCTGCTGTTGGTGGTCGTGCGTCTGGCCGTGCGTTTTTCGACCCGG
Source organism: Pseudomonas sp. FP1742 (assembly GCF_030687145.1). NCBI lineage: Bacteria > Pseudomonadati > Pseudomonadota > Gammaproteobacteria > Pseudomonadales > Pseudomonadaceae > Pseudomonas > Pseudomonas sp. FP1742. The sequence goes on from NZ_CP117460.1 coordinate 2,285,600, forward strand.
CAACCACCGCTGCCGGCGGACTTGCCGGGTTGGCAAGTGCTCGCGGCGAAGGCTTCGCATGTCTTGCTGTACGCCTTGATGCTGATTTTGCCGCTGCTGGGCTGGGCGATGATTTCGGCGGCTGGCGATCCGGTGATGCTCAGCAGCTCGTTGCAACTGCCGTCGATCCTGCCGGCGAATGCGCAGGTGTTTGCATTCCTGCGCAAGGCACATAGGTATCTGGCGTATCTACTGTTCCTGACCGTGCTGCTGCACCTGGCGGCGGCGTTGTTTCACGGGTGGGTACGCCGCGATGAGGTGCTGGACAGCATGTTGCGGGGCAGGGACCGTGGGTGAGTCGGGGGACTGCCGATAACTGTGGCGAGGGGGCTTGCCCCCGATGGGCTGCAACGCAGCCCCAAATGCGGTTGGTCAGACGCTCCTGCGTCTGATCGATTTACGCCTGCTGCGCAGCCGATCGGGAGCAAGCTGCCTCGCCACAGGTGTTGGGTGTTTTGGTGGCCAGCGTCAGCCACCAATAGATCAACGCTAGGGCGTTGATGCCCGCACCCAGCCAGCACACCGCGATCCAGCCGCCCCAGGCATACATCGCCGTCGAACCGATAGAGCCCAAGGCGCTGCCGATCGAATAGAACAGCATGTAGCCGGCGGTGAGTCGGCTTTGCGCTTCGGGGCGCACGCTGTAGATCATGCTCTGGCTGGTGACGTGAACGGCCTGCAACCCCAAATCCAGCGTAATCACCCCCGAGCAGCAGCGCCCACAGCGAGGATTGAGTGAGGGCGATGGGCAGCCATGAGGCGAGCATCAGCAACAACGACAGTCCGCTGGTCCATTGACCCAGGCCACGATCGGCCAGATGCCCGGCGCGAGCAGCGGCCAGTGCGCCAGCGGCCCCGGCCAGCCCGAACAGTCCGATTTCGGTGTGGGACAGTGAAAGCGGCGGGGTGCTCAACGGCAATACCAACGGGGTCCACAGCACCATGGCGCTGGCGAACGTCAGCAGGGCAAGGATGGCCCGTTGACGCAGCACCGGTTCTTCCTCGGTCGCTGGAATTGCGCGCCGAGGATGGGCGGCTGTTGGGGCCCCAGGATTGTGTGCGGATCCCGGCTGAGTAAAACATCAAAAAATCGCAGCCTTGCAGGAGCTGCGAAGGCTGCGATCTTTTGTCCAAGGGGGATCAGCGCAAGGTATCGACCATATCCGCAATGGTCGTCAGTACATCCTTGCCCAACTGCTTGGAACGCTTGCCAGACCAGCCAGTCAGCGCATTCGGCGCGTCGTTGTTGTCCTTGAAGGGCATTTCCAGAGTCAGGGACAGGCAGTCGAACTTCTGACCGACACTGTTGCAGGCCAGGGTCATGTTGGCTTTGCCTGGCTCGTCGCGGGTATAGCCGTGTTTGGTCTGGAAGTCTTTGGTCTGGTGCTTCAGATGGCTGCGGAAGCGCTCTTCGAGTTTCTCGATCCGCGGTGTATAGCCCGGGTTGCCTTCGCAACCGGCGGTGAACACGTAGGGGATTTCTTCATCGCCATGGATGTCGAGGAACAGGTCGACGCCATATTTTTCCATTTGCTGCTGAACGAACAGTACTTCCGGGCTGATTTCCTGGCTGGCGCTCTGCCAGGCGCGATTCAGGTCCTGGCCCATGGCGTTGGTGCGCAAATGACCGTGGAAGGCGCCGTCCGGGTTCATGTTGGGCACCAGGTACAGGTCGGCGCTGGCCAGGAGCTTATTCAGCACCGGATCGTCGTGTTTCTCCAGACGCTCGATCACGCCTTCCATGAACCATTCGGCCATGTGTTCGCCAGGGTGTTGCTGGGCGATGATCCAGACCTTGCGCTGACCTTCGGCGCCAGTCCCTTTGCGCAGCAGCTGGATGTCACGACCTTCAACACTCTTGCCGGTGGCCAGCAGTTCGGTGCCGGCCTTGGTCAGCGCCTGTTCGATCAGCCAGTCGTGACGGCCACGGCTGTAGGGTTCGAAGTAGGCGAACCAGGCATGGGTGGCAGTGGCTTCAAGGCTGAAACGCAGACAGTCGCCTTCAAAGATGGTCGGCACCCGGAACCAGTTGACGTGGTCGTAGGACGCCACCGCCTGATAACCGTCCCAGGCCTTGTTGTATGAGGATTTGCTGGCGTTGTTCAGACGAAACCAATGCTCCTGCCCCACGTGCAGGCCGCTGGCCTTGAAGTGGAACCACTGGAAATGCTGGCTGCGGGTGTCTGGCCTGATGGCCAGCAACGCTTGCAGGGGATTACTGATGTCCAGCACGTCAATGTTGCCGCTGTCGAAGTTTGCGCTGATGTCGAAAGAAGATTTAGCCACGGCCATAATCAAATCCTGAATATGATTTTTATGGCTGCTACTTTACACGCAAGGTGGGGGAAAACCGGGGGAAATTATGGGGGTGGAAAAGGGGGGCGTCCTCCTTGACGCCGATGCAGCTTAGAGACTGCGTGATTGATTCTCAAGCGCTATTTTGCGTTAGTTTGACCCAATGCTGCCGGGGGTTCTCGGGCAACCAAATATTCTTTTGATATCACTCACGGCAATCGAATTTGCAGCATCTGCAGACTTCATCAGCCTGAAGCCGAAGCCAAACTGACAGACAAAAAAAGACCCGGCAAAAAGCCGGGTCAAAAACCGTGATTAGCCTGATGAGGAGATAGTCCAGAAGACCGACCTAAGGTCTCTTGGTCTATCGACTGATCTCGCGACCAGTTGTTGCAATAATAATCATTATCATTTGCAAGTCAAATGTTTTTACCTGTGCGATTGGAAAATTTTTCCTGTCCTCCTCCAATGCGCCCAGCCTCAATCGTTCCGATCGCCCTCCAGGGATCGCTCGACCATCGCCTTGGCCATGTCGATCATGTGCACCGTCGAAAACGCCAGATCCCGGCTTGCACCCTGCAACTGGTTGGCTGACTCATGGGCGGTGGCGGCAGCACACCGCAACAGATCCGAAGCATGAACCAGCGCTTCTTCGCTGCTGATGCTACGGTTCACGGCAAAGAAACGTGCTTCGCTGGCCTCTTCTGACACAGCTGGTTTCAAGTAATAGTCCAGTGCCCGCTGCGCGGCGGCAGAGCCTTTGGGCGAGGTGAGGCTGGTGTCGATTTGCATGTCGGGCAGGGTATTGCTGGGGATGGTCATGACGATGGCAAGCTCCGTGATTAGATTCAAATCCGTGAGCCCAGCTTAGTACGTACTGTATTTGTGTCTTTAATTTTAATACTACAATTTGTGTTTTGTTGGTCGGAGTACCCCACGTATCGTGCCGCACATGGATAAATGGATCGAATTGGTCAAGGCCAAAATGAGTGAACTCAAAGTCACTCAAGAAATACTCGCCGAGCGCATCGGGATGTCCCAGGGTGGCGTCGGCCACTGGCTCAATAAACGTCGTCAGCCCGGCATCGGGGAGATGAATCGTGTCTTGCGGGCGCTCGGCATGGACTATCTGGAAGTGGCGATGGTGATCAGGGAGCCGCTGCCCTCAGAGGATGAGGAGATCTCTCTGACGCAAAAGTACAACCCGTACTTTCGCTACCCGGTCAGTGACTGGCGGCAAACCGGGGAAGTGCGCGACGGAGAGCTGTCGACCTACGGCACCTCGTTGGCTGTCGGCAAGCCACGCTTCGAGCTGTCCGATTACCACGCACAGGGCGCGGCGTTCTGGCTGGTGGTGGTCGGCGATGCGATGACGGCACCGACGGGGCCGAGCATTGCCGAGGGCATGCTGATTCTGGTCGACCCGGCGATCGTGCCGGAGCCTGGCAAACTGGTGATCGCCCAATGGCCCGGTAGCGCCGAGGCGGTCTTTCGCAAGCTGATCGAAGAGGGCGGGCAGCGTTATCTGGTCCCGCTCAATCCGACATATCCGAAAGCCCTTTACACCGAAGAATGCCGAATCATCGGCGTGGTGGTTCAGGCGACTGCCAAATTCTAATCAGATCGGTCCTCGCAGGGCGTAGGACCGATCTTCATTTCACGCTTGTTCCAACTCCACCAAGGCACTGCCTTCGCTGACCATTTCGCCTTCCTGGCAATACAGCGCCTTGATCACCCCGGCGTGGGGCGCGCGAATGCTGTGCTCCATTTTCATCGCTTCCAGCACCACCAGTTGCGCCCCGGCTTCGACCGTTTGCCCGGCCTCCACCAACACCCGCACGATGCTGCCGTTCATGGGCGCGGTAAGCCCGCCTTGATGGCTGTGACTGGCTTCGACAGCGCCGATCGGGTCATACGACTCGATGCGGCGCAGCTCGCCGTCCCATTGCAGATACAGTGCATCGCCACGGCGGATGGCCCGGTGCTGGCGGCGCAAACCGTTGTGTTCGGTCAGCAGGTATTCACCCTTGAGCCGTGCGGTATGGGCGTCGGCATCACCCAGGGTCAGCGCCCGGTCTTGCCCTTCGCAACTCAAATGCAAGGTGATTTCCGTCGGCAACCCGGCACGGAAACCGTTGTTGAAGGCCCAAGGCGAACTCGGGTCATCGGCACGCAAAACAGCTGGCTGGCTTTGCGCAAACGCCTGGGCCGCCGCTTGCCAGAACTCATCACTGAGCGGCGAAGGTGCTGGCAGCAGTTGATCCTGATAACGCGGAATGAACCCGGTATCCAGTTCGGCGGCGGCAAACGCCGGGTGGCCGATGATCCGGTGCAGGAAGTTGATGTTGGTCTTCAGCCCGCCAATGGCAAACTCATCGAGCATGCTCAGCAACCGCAGCCGCGCCTGTTCACGGTCTTCGCCCCAGGCAATCAGCTTGCCGAGCATCGGGTCGTAGAACGGCGAAATCTCGTCGCCTTCTTCGACGCCACTGTCCACACGACGCCCCGGCCCTTCGGCGGATTCGCGGTACAACGCCAGACGCCCGGTGGCCGGCAGAAAGTCGTTGCCCGGGTCTTCGGCATACAATCGTACTTCAATTGCATGGCCGATCAGCGGCACCTGATCCTGAGTCATCGGCAGCGCTTCACCACGGGCCACGCGAATCTGCCAGGCCACCAGATCGAGGCCGGTGATCGCTTCGGTCACCGGGTGTTCGACTTGCAGGCGCGTGTTCATCTCCATGAAGAAGAACTCTCCGCGCGCATCCAGCAAAAACTCCACGGTGCCGGCCCCGACGTAACCGATCGCCTGAGCCGAACGCACGGCGGCTTCACCCATGGCCCGACGCAGTTCCGGGCTCAGGCCCGGAGCAGGCGCCTCTTCGACGACTTTCTGATGTCGACGCTGAATCGAGCAATCACGTTCATTGAGGTACAGACAGTTGCCATGCTGGTCGGCGAACACCTGGATTTCCACATGGCGTGGCTTGAGCAGGTACTTTTCCACCAACATCCGCGAGTCGCCGAACGAGGACAGCGCTTCCCGTTGCGCCGAGGCCAGGGCTTCGGCCAGTTGGCTGACGTCCTCGACCACTTTCATGCCTTTGCCGCCGCCGCCCGCGGTGGCCTTGAGCAGCACCGGATAACCGATGCGTTCGCAGGCGTCGCGGAAGGTGTCGAGGTCCTGGGCTTCGCCGTGGTAGCCGGGCACCAGCGGCACACCGGCGGTTTCCATCAAGGCTTTGGCGGCGGACTTGCTGCCCATGGCGTCGATGGCCGAGGCGGGCGGGCCGAGGAAGATCAGGCCAGCCGCTTCAATCGCCCGGGCGAACCCGGCGTTTTCCGAGAGAAAACCATAACCGGGATGAATCGCCTGAGCACCGCTGGCCTTGGCGGCGGTGATCAGTTTGTCGATTTGCAGGTAGCTGTCGGCGGCTTTGCTGCCGCCCAGGTCGACGCGGATATCGGCTTCTCGGCTGTGCCGGGCGTCACGGTCGATGGCGCTGTGCACGGCCACGGTGGTCAGGCCCAGAGCCTTGGCGGTACGCATCACCCGGCAAGCGATTTCGCCACGGTTGGCCACCAGCAGGGTGGTGAGAACAGGTGCGCTCATCAACGCGGCTCCTTGAGAGTGGTTTCAGCTTGCCAGGTGGGCGAGCGTTTTTGCAGGAAGGCGCGCAAGCCTTCCTGGCCTTCCGGGCTGACGCGGATTCGGGCGATGGCGTTCTCGGTGTAGCGCCGCAGCGCCGGGGTCAGCGCGCCGTTGCCGACTTCGCGCAGCAGGTCCTTGCTGGCGCGCATGGCTGCCGGGCTATTGAGCAGCAGATTGTCGATCCACTGATCGATTTTCTGTTCCAGCTCAGCCATCGGATAGCTCTCCGACAACAAGCCGATTTCCCGCGCCCGTTGCCCGCCGAAACGTTCGGCAGTCAAGGCATAACGCCGTGCCGCGCGCTCGCCGATGGCTTGCACCACGAACGGGCTGATGACCGCTGGCGCCAGGCCGATGCGCACTTCCGACAGGCAGAACTGCGCGTCGTCGGCGCCAATCGCCATGTCGCAGCAACTGATCAGGCCCAGCGCGCCGCCAAACGCCGCGCCCTGCACCACGGCCAGTGTCGGGACTTTCAGCTTGGCGAGGTTGTACATCAATTCCGCCAGTTCCCGGGCGTCATCAAGGTTGGTGTGGTAATCGAGTTCGGCCGATTGCTGCATCCAGGCCAGATCGGCGCCGGCGCTGAAATGCTTGCCGCGCCCACGGATCAGCAGAAAACGCAGGCTGGCATCGCTCGACACTTTGTCCAGCGCGAGGATCAGTTCGCGGATCATCTCGGCATTGAACGCGTTGTTCTTTTCTTCTCGGCTGAGCCACAGGGTGGCAAAACCACGGGGATCGGTCTGCAGCTCGAGGGTGTTGAAGTCGCTCATATTCATCCGTCTCCACAACTCATGTGGGAGCGGGCTTGCTCGCGAAGAACGATGACGCGGTGCATCAAATAAACCGCGGTGAATCCTTCGCGAGCAAGCCCGCTCCCACAGAAAATCACATCCGGAACACGCCGAAGCGGCTCGGTTCGATGGGTGCGTTCAACGACGCCGACAAGGCCAGGGCCAACACGTCGCGGGTCTGCGCCGGGTCGATGACGCCGTCGTCCCACAGCCGGGCGCTGGAGTAGTAGGGGTGACCCTGTTCTTCATACTGATCGAGGATCGGCTGCTTGATCTCGGCTTCCTGCTCGGCGCTGAAACGATGTCCGCTGCGCTCGGTTTGCTCGCGCTTGACCTGTACCAGCACGCCCGCCGCCTGTTCGGCGCCCATCACGCCGATCCGCGCGTTCGGCCACATCCACAGGAAGCGTGGATCGTAGGCGCGCCCGCACATGCCGTAGTTACCGGCACCGAAACTGCCGCCGATGATCACGGTGAATTTCGGCACCTTGGCGCAGGCCACGGCAGTCACCAGTTTCGCGCCGTGCTTGGCGATGCCGCCGGCCTCGTATTTCTGGCCGACCATGAAACCGGTGATGTTTTGCAGGAACAGCAATGGAATGCCACGCTGGCAGGCCAGTTCGATAAAGTGCGCGCCTTTCTGCGCGGCCTCGGCGAAGAGGATGCCGTTGTTGGCGAGGATCGCGATCGGGTAACCGTGCAAATGGGCAAAACCGCACACCAGTGTGGTTCCGAACAGCGCTTTGAATTCGTCGAATACCGACCCGTCCACCAGTCGTGAGATCACTTCGCGCACATCGAACGGTTGCTTGGCGTCGGCCGAGACCACGCCGTACAACTCGTCGCTGCTGTACAGCGGCGCGATCGGCGTGCGTTGTTGCAGTTCGCCGAGCTTGCGCCAGTTGAGGTTGGCGATGCTGCGCCGGGCCAATGCCAGGGCATGTTCATCACTTTCAGCGTAGTGGTCGGCGACCCCGGAAATCTTGCAGTGCACATCGGCCCCGCCGAGGTCTTCGGCGCTGACCACTTCACCGGTCGCGGCCTTCACCAGCGGTGGGCCGGCGAGGAAAATCGTTGCCTGCTGACGCACCATGATCGCCTCATCGGCCATCGCCGGTACGTAGGCACCACCGGCGGTGCAGGAACCCATGACCACCGCAATCTGCGGAATGCCCATGGCGCTCATGTTGGCCTGGTTGAAGAAGATCCGCCCGAAGTGTTCGCGGTCCGGAAACACTTCATCCTGACGCGGCAGGTTGGCGCCGCCGGAGTCCACCAGATAGATGCAGGGCAGGCGATTCTGCTGGGCGATGGTCTGCGCGCGCAGGTGTTTTTTCACCGTCAGCGGGTAATACGAGCCGCCTTTCACAGTGGCATCGTTGGCGACGATCATGCATTCGACACCTTCCACCCGGCCGATCCCGGCAATCACGCCAGCGGCCGGAACGTCTTCGCCATAGACCGAGTAGGCTGCCAGTTGGCTGATCTCCAGAAACGGCGAGCCCGGATCGAGCAGGCGATTGATGCGCTCACGGGGCAGCAGTTTGCCCCGCGAGGTGTGGCGTTCTTGCGCCTTCGGGCCGCCACCTTGCTGCACTTGCGCGAGCAGGGTGTGCAGGGCATCGACCTGTTTGAGCATCGCCGCGCTGTTGGCCGCGAACTCCGCTGAACGGGGGTTGAGCTGGGTATGCAGGATAGCCATGGACAGCTCCGTTTAGCGGGTTTCGTTGAACAGTTCGCGACCGATCAGCATGCGACGGATCTCACTGGTGCCGGCGCCGATTTCGTACAGCTTGGCGTCACGCAGCAGACGACCGGCCGGGAATTCGTTGATGTAGCCATTGCCGCCAAGAATCTGGATCGCGTCGAGGGCCATTTGCGTGGCGCGTTCGGCGCTGTAGAGGATCACCCCGGCGGCATCCTTGCGGGTGGTTTCGCCGCGCTCGCAGGCCTGGGCCACGGCATACAGGTAGGCGCGGCTGGCGTTGAGTTGGGTGTACATGTCGGCGACCTTGCCCTGGATCAGCTGGAATTCGCCGATGCTCTGGCCGAACTGTTTGCGGTCGTGGATGTACGGCACGATCAGGTCCATGCACGCCTGCATGATCCCGGTCGGGCCACCGGAAAGCACCACGCGCTCATAGTCGAGGCCGCTCATCAGCACTTTCACCCCGCCGTTGAGTACGCCGAGGATGTTTTCTTCCGGCACTTCGACGTCATCGAAAAACAGCTCGCAGGTGTTCGAACCGCGCATGCCGAGCTTGTCGAATTTGTTGCTGCGGCTGAAGCCTTTCCAGTCTCGTTCGACGATGAATGCGGTGATGCCGTGGGGGCCTTTTTCCAGGTCGGTCTTGGCGTAGATCACGTAAGTGTTGGCGTCGGGACCGTTGGTGATCCAGGTCTTGCTGCCGTTGAGCACGTAGTGATCGCCGCGTTTATCGGCGCGCAGCTTCATCGAAACCACGTCGGAACCGGCGTTCGGCTCGCTCATGGCCAGGGCGCCGATGTGCTCGCCGCTGATCAGTTTCGGCAGGTATTTGCTTTTCTGTTCGTGAGTGCCGTTGCGGTTGATCTGGTTGACGCAGAGGTTGGAGTGCGCGCCGTAGGACAGGGCGACCGAGGCCGAACCGCGGCTGATTTCTTCCATGGCGACCACGTGCGCCAGATAACCCAGGCCGGCGCCGCCGTATTCTTCCGGCACGGTGATGCCCAGCAGGCCCATGTCACCGAATTTGCGCCACAGGTCGGCGGGGAACAGGTTGTCGATGTCGATCTGAGCGGCGCGCGGGGCGATCTCTTTGGCGACGAAGGACTGAACCTGATCGCGCAGCATGTCGATGGTTTCACCGAGGGCAAAGTTCAGGGATGGGTAGCTCATGGGGCACCTTTTGGCTTTTTTGTAGGGTGGGGAGGGCAGTGATTCAGCTCTCACCTTTACGTTAACGTAAGCCTGTGACGAATGGCTGTCAATCACCCTTTACGTTAACGTCAACTTGAGCGAGAGTAGAGCCAGTTCTGAAAGACTGTGGCGAGGGGGATTGCCCCCGTTCGAGTGCGCAGCGCTCGCAGATGTTGGGTCCGCTGCGCGGCCCAACGGGGGCAAGCCCCCTCGCCACACAAGCCGGCTCTAAAGGTCGCCGGTACAGCCCATTAATAAAGACAATAGGGGTCGTCATGGATCAACCCAGTGCAAGCCCGCAGCGCAGCTATACCCGTGGTTCCCAGGACAAAGCCTTGCTGGCGATGACCATCGGCCAGGCGTTTGATAACACCGTCGCGCGATACCCGAACGGGGAGGCGCTGGTCGTGCGCCATCAACAGCTGCGTTACACCTGGCAGCAACTGTCGGATGCTGTTGATCTGCACGCCAGAGCATTCCTGGCGTTGGGTTTGCAAACCGGTGACCGGCTCGGCATCTGGGCCCCTAACTGTGCGCAGTGGTGCGTCAGCCAGTTTGCCAGCGCGAAAATCGGCGTGATCCTGGTCAACATCAACCCGGCTTATCGCAGTTCCGAACTCGAATACGTATTGAAGCAATCCGGCTGCCAATGGCTGGTCTGTGCCGGTGCCTTCAAGACCTCCGACTATCACGGCATGTTGCAAGGGTTGGTGCCGGAATTGGCGGAGCAATCCATCGGCCGCTTGCAGAGCGAACGCCTGCCGGAATTGCGTGGGGTCATCAGCCTGGATGCGCAGCCACCCTCGGGTTTCCTGCCGTGGTCGCAACTGGCCGATCTGGCGGCCGGTGTGTCGATCGAGCAATTGCACGAGCGCCAGGACAGCCTGCATTTCGATCAGGCGGTGAACATCCAGTACACCTCCGGCACCACCGGTTTCCCCAAGGGCGCGACCCTCAGCCACTACAACATCCTCAACAACGGTTACATGGTCGGCGAGAGCCTGGGCCTGACCGCCCGTGATCGGCTGGTGATTCCGGTGCCGCTGTATCACTGCTTCGGCATGGTCATGGGCAACCTCGGCTGCGTCACCCACGGCAGCACCATGATTTACCCCAACGATGCCTTCGATCCGCTGTTGACCTTGACTACCGTCGCTGAAGAAAAAGCCACTGCGCTTTACGGCGTGCCGACCATGTTCATCGCCATGCTTGATCAGCCCAAGCGCGCCGAATTTGATTTATCGAGCCTGCGTACCGGGATCATGGCCGGGGCGACCTGTCCGATCGAGGTGATGCGTCGGGTTATCAACGAAATGCACATGAGCGAAGTGCAGATTGCCTACGGCATGACGGAAACCAGCCCCGTGTCTTTGCAGACCGGTCCGTCAGATGATCTGGAATTGCGCGTCACCACTGTTGGTCGGACCCAGCCGCAGCTGGAAAGCAAAATCATCGACGAGGCGGGTAATCTGGTGCCACGCGGCACCATTGGCGAACTGTGTACTCGAGGTTACAGCGTGATGCTCGGCTACTGGAATAACCCGCAAGGCACCGCCGAGGCTATCGATGAGGCAGGCTGGATGCACACCGGCGATCTGGCGACCATGAACGACGAAGGCTATGTGTGCATTGCCGGACGTAACAAGGACATGATCATCCGTGGCGGTGAGAATATTTACCCAAGGGAACTGGAAGAGTTCTTCTTCACCCACCCGGCGATAGCGGATGTGCAGGTGATCGGCATTCCTTGTTCTCGTTATGGTGAAGAGATCGTCGCCTGGATCAAATTCCACCCCGGCCACAGCGCCACCGAACAAGAGCTGCAGGCCTGGTGCAAGGAACGCATTGCGCACTTCAAGACGCCGCGTTACTTCAAGTTCGTCGAGGAGTTTCCGATGACGGTAACCGGCAAGATCCAGAAATTCCGGATGCGCGAGATCAGCATCGAGGAGCTGCGCATCAACAAAGGCTGACAGATAACCAATGTGGGAGCGGGCTTGCTCGCGAAAGCGGTGGATCAGTCACTATCGATATTGACTGACACACCCCATTCGCGAGCAAGCCCGCTCCCACATGTGGATCGAGAAAAACCGGAAGGCAAGAAAGCACAAAGGGGAGCCGAAGCTCCCCTTTAATTTTGTCGTACGTGCTCTTTTTTTATTATTGAGGGGCGGTCTGTTGTTGTTTTTGGCAACCGTGGCCCTTTACCGCTGTTTTTGTCGATCCCCATCCGGGATCAAGAGCAAACGTATTTTTTTGAGCGCTGATCTACTTTTTCGCTAAGCGATCCAACCAGTTCGGGAGCTACCTGAAGGTAGTTTTATTGTTCTCTGCCCGGTTGCGGGTTACTCCGAAAAGCACCCTGAAAAGCACATCCTCTCCAAAAAAATCTGTTAGCTGCGTCTCTGCCGTGTTGTTCTTGTTATGTCAGAGTCGTTACGTCTTATTTTTATTGGTTTGCAGTTTTTATTCTTGTTATGCCATAGAGATAGCAGAAGCCGTGCCAACTTTTAAAAAGTCTTTAAATTCAATTGGTTGAGTTTTTTGTAGGATTTTTCATCCGACCCGAACCTGCCATTTTGTTTCCGTGTTACTCGTTTCCGCCCCACATGTCAGAACACGCGGTAACACCCGGACACATCCACACGGTCACTGTGCGCTGCGGGCCTTGGCCACGCGCGAGCCGGTAGGCCGTCCCAACACCGCGCAGATCTGCTGGCCGGCGCGAATCAAGGCGTCCAGGTCGATGCCGGTCTCGATCCCCAGGCCGTTGAGCAGGTAAACCACATCTTCGGTGGCGACGTTACCGCTGGCGCCCTTGGCATACGGGCAACCGCCGAGGCCGGCGATGGAGCTGTCGAACACCGCAATGCCTTCCAGCAGGCTGGCGTAGATATTGGCCATGGCCTGGCCATAGGTATCGTGAAAGTGCCCGGCCAGTTTTTCCCGTGGCACGTCGGCCGAGACCACTTCGAACATCTTGCGGGTCGCGCCGGCGGTGCCGGTGCCGATGGTGTCTCCCAGCGAAACCTCGTAGCAGCCCATGGCATAGAGCTCGCGAGCGACCCGGGCGACTTGTTCTGGTGCGATGTCACCTTCATAAGGACAGCCCAGCACGCAGGACACATAACCGCGCACGCTGACCCCATGTTGCTTGGCGGCGTCCATGATCGGTACGAAGCGCTCGAGGCTCTCGCTGATCGAGCAATTGATGTTGCGCTGGGAAAACGATTCGGACGCTGCGGCGAACACGGCGACCTCCTTGACCCCGGCGGCAATGGCGTCTTCAAAGCCCCGAAGGTTGGGGGCGAGGGCGCCATAGGTCACCCCCGGCTTGCGCCGGATCTGTGCGAAGACCTCGGCGGAACCAGCCATTTGCGGCACCCATTTGGGCGAAACGAAACTGCCGACTTCTATATAGCCGAGGCCAGCGGCGGTCAGCGCGTCGACCAATTGCACCTTGTCCGCAACGCTGATGGGCTGGGCTTCGTTTTGCAGACCGTCGCGGGGGCCGACTTCGACCAGGCGTACGTGGGTGGGGAGGGGCATGGGAGTTCACCTGTAGTAGTGGGCGAACGACGATCTACTGTGGGAGCGGGCTTGCTCGCGAAGGCGGCGGCACAATCAACATTGACGTCGCCTGACACACCGTCTTCGCGAGCAAGCCCGCTCCCACACTGGATCTTCGTACGACTATTGGATGGCCTTCTGGCTCTTGATCGTTTGCTCCAGCGCCTGAGTGCAGCGCTCTTCGGCCGTGTCGAGTTCCAGTTTCATCTGTTCGATGTCCAGCAATTGCTGTTCGAGTTGTTCCCGGCGCTCGGCGATTTTCGCCAGCATGCTGTGCAGTTGCTTGGTGTTACCGCTGGAGGGGTCATAAAGCTCGATCAGCTCGCGGCATTCGGCCAGGGAAAAACCAATGCGCTTGCCCCGCAGGATCAGCTTCAGGCTGACCTTGTCACGGGGCGAATAAATGCGTTCCTGACCGCGACGCTCGGGGCTGAGCAGGCCTTGCTCTTCATAGAAGCGAATGGCCCGGGTGGTGATGTCGAGCTCGCGGGCGAGGTCGGAAATGCTATAGGTCTGGCTGCTCATGGAAGCGCTCGAAAAAGGTCATGGCGCTAAGCTAATGGCTGGTTGACGTTTACGTCAAGTGGCGTGGATCTTCGTTGGTATCACTGGCCTCTTCGCGAGCAAGCCCGCTCCCACAGGTGACCGCGTTCTCTCAGGGGAATGCGATCAAATGTGGGAGCGGGCTTGCTCGCGAAGAACGATGACTCGGTCCAAAGCCTTACACTTTATCGAGCTTCTTCTCATGGGCCGTAACCTGCTGGCACAACTCGATCATCTGCTCGCGCATCCAGCGGTTGGCCGGGTCCTGGTCGGTGCTTTCGTGCCAGTAGAGGTGGGTTTCCACCGGCGGAACTTCTTTGACCGGCAGGTTCACCGAGTACAAATCATGGCGACGGGCGAAGCGTTCCGGCACGGTCATGACCATGTCGGTCTGCTGCAACACCTGGGACGCCATCAGGTAATGCTGGGAGCGCAGGGCGATCTTGCGCTGGATGCCCATTTTGCCCAGGGCCAGGTCGACATAGCCCAGGCCGCTGCGGCGGCTGGAGATATGGATGTGGGTCAGGGACAGGTAATCGTCGAGGGTGAATTTCTCTTTGCCCGCCAACGGATGGCCCTTGCGCATGGCGCACACGTAACGATCCTCCATCAGCTTGACGTGACGCACCTGCGGGTCAGTGTTAAGTGGTGCATCCACCGCGAAATCGAGGCGACCGGCCGCCAGTTCCTTGGTGGTCTCACGACGTTTGGACAGGAAGCTTTCGATAATTACCGTCGGCGCCAGGCGGCGCAGGCGCTGGAACAGCGGCGGCAGGATCACCGCTTCGGTGAGGTCGGTCATGCTGATGCGGTAGGTCTTGACCGCCTGCAACGGGTTGAAGATGCGGCTTTCCTGTACCGATACCCGCAGCAGGGAGAGGGCGTTGCGCACGGGGCCGATGATGTTCTGTGCCATCGGCGTCGGCACCATGCCCTGGGCGGTGCGCACGAAAAGCGGGTCGTTGAAGGTTTCGCGCAGGCGGGCCAGAGCGTTCGACACCGCCGGTTGAGTAATGCCGACAATCTGCCCGGCGCGGGTCAGGTTGGCTTCGGTGTAGATCGCGTCGAAGACGATGAAAAGGTTGAGGTCGACCTTGCTCAGATTCATGCGCTGCACTCTTGTTATCAGGGGCGTCTTGATCGGACCCTAGGGCCGTGGCAATCAGCCGATCATATATCGGTGATGAATGTTAATACACGCCGAGAATAGGTTAGGTAAATTTTCGTAGCTGTTCTAGCATCGATTGCATGACCTGAACAACTCCTCTGAACCCCTGTTAAAAAGGTAGAGCTGCCATGGATTTCGCTTATTCGCCCAAGGTCCAGGAACTGCGTGAGCGCGTGACTGCGTTCATGGACACCTACGTTTACCCCGCCGAAGCGGTGTTCGAACGCCAGGTCGCCGAGGGCGATCGCTGGCAGCCGACAGCAATCATGGAAGAGCTCAAACTCAAGGCCAAGGCTGAAGGCCTGTGGAATTTGTTTCTGCCTGAGTCCGAACTCGGTGCCGGCCTGACCAACCTCGAATACGCGCCATTGGCGGAAATCATGGGCCGCTCATTGCTGGGCCCTGAGCCGTTCAACTGCTCGGCGCCCGACACCGGCAACATGGAAGTGCTGGTGCGTTACGCCAACGAAGAGCAGAAGCAACGCTGGCTCGAACCGCTGTTGCGCGGCGAGATCCGTTCGGCGTTCGCCATGACCGAACCGGACGTGGCTTCGTCCGACGCCACCAACATGGCCGCCCGCGCTGTGCGTGATGGCGATGAATGGGTGATCGATGGCAAGAAATGGTGGACTTCGGGGGCTTGCGATCCGCGTTGCAAGATCCTGATCTTCATGGGCCTGAGCAACCCGGATGCGCCGCGCCATGCGCAGCACTCGATGATTCTGGTGCCGGTGGATACGCCTGGCGTGAAGATTGTGCGCCCGCTGCCGGTGTTCGGTTACGACGACGCACCTCACGGCCACGCCGAAGTGCTGTTCGAAAACGTCCGGGTGCCGTATGAAAACGTCCTGTTGGGCGAAGGACGCGGCTTCGAAATCGCCCAGGGTCGCCTCGGTCCGGGACGGATTCACCACTGCATGCGTTCGATCGGCATGGCTGAACGTGCGCTGGAGTTGATGTGCAAACGGGCGGTCAACCGCACCGCGTTCGGCAAACCGCTGGCGCGTCTGGGCGGCAACATCGACAAAATCGCCGACTCGCGGATGGAGATCGACATGGCGCGACTGCTGACGTTGAAAGCGGCGTACATGATGGACACCGTCGGCAACAAAGTGGCGAAGAGCGAGATCGCGCAGATCAAAGTGGTCGCGCCGAACGTGGCGTTACGGGTGATCGACCGGGCGATCCAGATCCATGGCGGGGCAGGGGTGTCCAATGATTTCCCGCTGGCCTACATGTATGCCATGCAACGCACCCTGCGCTTGGCCGACGGCCCGGACGAAGTGCACCGCGCGGCGATCGGCAAGTTCGAGATCGGCAAGTATGTGCCTAAAGAAATGATGCGCAGCGGTCAGTAAGCCCGCGGTGCCAGCCATTCGCGAGCAAGCCCGCTCCCACATTGGATCTGCGTCATATGGAGATCAACTGTGGGAGCGGGCTTGCTCGCGAAGGCGTCGGATCTTTCACCGCGAGGGTGTCTGACTCAATACACCCAAACCTCAACCCGCCGATTTTTGATCCGCCCTTCATCCCCGCTGTTGGCCGCCACCGGCATCTCGGCGCCAAAACCACGAATCTCGCGAAACACCACGCCGCTTTTCACCAGTTCTCGCCGCACCGCCATGGCCCGCAGTTTCGACAGCAGGTCGGCCCGCGTGGGGTCGCTCTTGGCATCGCCAAACCCTACCAACGTCACCTGCCGATTGGTTTTGTCGTGCTGCTTTATATAGTCGAGCACCCGCGACAGGTCCTGGCGAGCCTTGTTGTCCAGCGTCGCGCTGCCTTCTTCGAAACGAAAATTCACCGTCAGCCGCTGGGCATGCCGACTGAGTGCCTGATAACCCTCGGGCATCAGCGCATTCGGTGTGACGGCCATGGCCTGAACGGTCTGCGCGATAAAACCATTGGCCGCGACAATCGCCTGGCCTTTGCTGCTTTGGGCGAACTTGACCAAGGCCTCGGCCCAGGGATTTTTCCCGTTCGGCGGCAGGTAAAAGAACAGCCGACGGGACAGCGGGTAATCTTCCGTCGCGATCAGGCTATTGAGCGGCAACATGGCCTGGGAGTCTCCATCGACAATGGCCACGGCCTTGGCCTGGCGCACATAAGGCAAACCGATGAAGCCGATGGCTTGCGGGTCCAGACTGACCGCGTCGGACAGTTGTTCGCTGGACTCGAAGCGTTTCGCGTTGCCGCTCAGCATTTTCCCACGCGGGTTGAGGACGAGTTCCTTGAACGTGTCGTAGGTGCCCGATTGGTCATCCCGCGCATAGAGATGAATCGTCCCAGCGCTGCCGCCGAATTCTTCCCAGGTTTTCGCTTCGCCGCTGAAAATTCGCGCCAGTTGCTCGGTGTTGAGCTGCTTCAGCGGATTGTGCGGATGAAGGATGATGGCCAGCCCGTCGATGGCGATGACTTGCTCGGCAACCGGGCTTTTCAGGTCGCCCAGCGGTTCGAGATCCAGTCGTTCGCTGTCCTTGACCGGCCGTGACGAGGCCGCAAGATCGGCGGAGGCGATTTTCAGGGCTTTGAATCCGGTGCTGGAACCGTGGGCCGCGACTTCCACCTCGACTCGACGGCCCTGAGCGGTTTCTCCGACGATGCGTTGTTCGTTGGCCTTGTCCGGGGCTTCGCGGTGCACCTTGAGCAGGCCCTGTTCATGCATCAACCCCTCGACCAGCGCCGGTCCCAATGCCGCGCCAATGGTGTTGGAGCCCTGGATGCGCAGCACCGGGCCACGTTCGGGTGTCGGCAGATCGCCGGCCGACACCGTCAACGGCAGCACGGCGCCGAGCAGCAGCAGGAACAACACGCGCAGGGTCATGCCGGCACCTTAATAAGCCAAAGAAAGTGCCGGGAGAATAAGTCAGTAAGGTTTCTGAACGATGACAGTTTCCAAATGTGGGAGCGGGCTTGCTCGCGAAGGCGGTGGATCATTCAACATTGACGTCGACTGACTTACCGCATTCGCGAGCAAGCCCGCTCCCACATAGGATCAGCTCAACTCAAGCCAGATCGGCGCATGATCGGAAGGTTTTTCCATCCCGCGCAGTTCGTAATCCACGCCCGCGTCCTTGACCCGCGGCAACAACCCGTTGGAGGCCATGATCAGGTCAATCCGCAGCCCACGCTTGGGCTCATCTTCAAAACCGCGGCTACGGTAGTCGAACCAGCTGAAACGGTCGGCAACGTCCGGGTTCAGGTGACGGAAACTGTCCACCAGACCCCAGTTCTTCAGGCGGGCCATCCATTCGCGTTCTTCGGGCAGGAAGCTGCATTTGCCGGTTTTCAGCCAGCGCTTCATGTTGTCCGGGCCAATGCCGATGTCGCAGTCTTCCGGGGAAATGTTCACATCGCCCATCACCACGATCGGCTGGTCGTTGCTGAACTGGCTTTCCAGCAACTGCTGCAAATCGCTGTAGAAACGTTCCTTGGCCGGGAATTTAGTCGGGTGATCGCGGCTTTCGCCCTGTGGGAAATAGCCGTTCATGATCGTGACCGGCACGCCATTGGCGTCGGCGAACGTGCCCCAGATGAAGCGCCGTTGAGCGTCTTCTTCGTCAGTGGCGAAACCTTTGTACAGCGCAATCGGCTCCTGGCGCGAGAGCAGGGCCACGCCGTAGTGACTCTTCTGCCCGTGGAAATACACGTGATAACCCAACGCCTGAACCTCGGCCAGAGGGAACTGGTCGTCGTGGACCTTGGTTTCCTGCAACCCGATCACGTCGGGCTGATGCTTTTCAATCAGCGCCGCCAGCTGATGCGGGCGAGCGCGCAGCCCGTTGATGTTGAAGGAGACGATCTTCATGGTCGGCAGTCCTGGCAAAAGTGCGATGCTAGCTGACATGTAGGAATGGGGCCAGCGTGGGGTGAGGGGATTCGTTGTGTCCTGTCAGAGATGTGTTGGCAGATCCGGCCTCTTCGCGGGCAAGCCCAGTCGATGAAGATGCTGGCTTGGTCTATACCTGTCTGGGGAACTGTGAAGCCACCTGAAGGTTCGTACCAAACAAGAGCGCAGCCATCCGAGCCGTGCCCAGGGAGATCCGCCGTTATGCCCGAAACCTCGACCGCCATCGCCGATATCCACATGCTCGACAGCGGCTATTCCCGCGAAGCACGCTCTCTGTTGTACCAGGCGTACCGGCACGAGCCGACGTTCGGCTATCTGTTCGAAGCCGAACGCCCCGGTTATGAACAGCGGGTGCGGGCGACGGTGCGCGAATTGGTCAAACAACATTTTCTGCAGGATTTGCCGGCCATCGGGCTGCTGGTGAATGACCGCTTGATCGGCATCGCCCTGATCGCGCCACCGCAACGGCGCCTGGGCATCACCGAGAGCTGGGCCTGGCGCCTGCGGATGGTGCTCAGCACCGGGTTTCGCTGTACCCGGCGCTACCTCGACTACCACGCCGCCGTGATGGCCTGCGTGCCGTCCGATTCGGTGCACATCCTGCCGTTGCTGGGAGTTCACCCGCAATTTCAGGGCAAGCACTTTGGCGAACAATTGCTGCAAGCGGTGCACAACTGGTGCGCGGTCGATGAGCACTCCCAGGGTGTGATCCTCGACACCGGGAATCCTCGCTATCTGGAGTTCTATAAGCGTCAGGGCTACGAGGAAATCGGCGAAGTGGCCGTAGGGCCGATTCGTGAGCACGTGTTTTTCCACGCCAACCCGCAGGTGTTACAAACAGCAACAGCGTAATCGCCGAACTTTTGGGACAAGTCCGGCTCTATCAGGCTCCCAAGCTCGTGATAGCATCCGCGTCTATGAATGTTCCAGGAAGAATGACCAGCGGCCTGTTGATGCTGTTATCCAGCTGCGCGGCGCTGGCGCAAAGTGAATTGGATGTACGGATCAAACCGTCCAACGATGAACTGAAGGCCAATATAGAGGGCTATATCGGTAGCCTCGGCGATCGCGATGAAGAAGCCTTGCTGCGCTTCAGTCACGGCGCCGAAGAACAGGCGCGCAAGGCCGCCCAGGCCCTGGGGTATTACCAGCCGCAAATCGACAGCGACGTGAAGGGCGGCAAGACGCCGCGCCTGGTGCTGAACATCGATCCCGGCGAGCCGATCCATTTGCGTAACGTCACGATACGTGTCGACGGTCCTGCCGCCTCGCTCAAATCCTTTCGTGTGCCCAAAAGCGACCTGCTAATGCCAGGCGCGGTGCTTAATCATGGCCGTTACGAAGACGCCAAGCGGCTGATCCAGAACCAGGCCTCGCGTTTCGGCTTCTTCAGTGGGCGCTTCACTCGCCAGAAGCTGTTGGTGGACCCGCGCGCGGGCGTCGCCGACATCGAATTGATCTACGACAGCGGGCCGCGTTATGCGTTGGGCAAAGTCAGTTTTGAAGGCGACACGCCGTTCGACGAAGACCTGCTGCAACGCATGGTGCCGTTCAAGGCCGGTACACCCTATGACTCGGAACTGATCGCCGAACTCAATCAGGCGCTGCAATCGAGCGGCTATTTCGAAGGCGTGCGCGTCGACGCGGCGCCAACGGCCTCCAAGGACGACGTGATCCCGGTGGCGGTCAAACTCGACACCCGCAAGCCACGAACCATGGGGCTCGGCTTGGGTTTTTCCACCGACGTCGGCCCGCGAATCAAGGCCAACTGGACCCGGCACTGGGTCAACCCGCAAGGCGACAGCTATGGCTGGGAAGCCGAACTGTCGGCACCGCGGCAGAACGTCGGGGTGTTTTACGACATTCCCCTGGACCCACCGCTGACCGACAAACTGCGCTGGGCCGCTGGCTATCAATATGAAGATATCGCTGGCACCGACTCCCGCAGCAAGCTGCTGACCCTCGGCCCCGAATGGCACAGCAAGTTGCCCAGCGGCTGGCAGCGGGTGGTGTCGCTTAAATGGCAACGCGAGGAATACACACTCGGTGACGACTCGGGGCTCAGTACCTTGCTGATGCCCGGCGTGAGCTATTCGTACCTGAAAAGTGACAACCGCATCGATCCGCATAATGGCTATCGCCTGCAATTCGAAACCAAGGTCGCCAAGGAAGGATTGGGTTCGGACACCAACCTGATCTACGGCACGGCACTGGTCAAAGGCCTGACCACGGTCTTCGACAAGCACCGCTTCCTCGGTCGGGTGCAGGTCGGCGGCAGCGCCACCAACGGTTACAAATCGGTGCCGCCATCCTTACGCTTCTTCGCCGGTGGCGATCAGAGCGTGCGCGGTTATGACTACCAGAGCCTGTCCCCGGAGAACTCCGATGGCGACCGTATCGGTGGTCGCTACATGGTGGCCGGCAGCGTCGAGTATCAATACTCCATCGCCGAAAAGTGGCGGGTCGCAACCTTCATCGACCAGGGCAACTCCTTCAACACCCTCGAACTGCCGAACCTGAAGACCGGCGTCGGTATTGGCGTGCGCTGGGTTTCGCCGGTAGGGCCGATTCGCCTCGACCTGGCCCACGCGATGGACGACGACGGCGGCATTCGACTGCACTTTTCCATGGGGCCTGAGCTGTGAAGCGTGGTTTGAAAATAACGCTGCTGGCGATCCCGGCGCTGCTGATGCTGGTCGTGCTGGCCTTGATCATCGTGCTGGGTACGGCGACGGGCAGTCGTTGGGCACTCGGGTTTGTGCCGGGTTTGACCGTGGAGAATTTCCAGGGCCGTTTGGGTGGACAGTGGAGCGCCGATCATCTGCTGTGGCAGCAGGACAACAGCCGGGTTGAGCTGAACCAGGTGATTTTCGCCTGGTCGCCACTGTGCCTGACGCGCATGACGCTGTGCATCGAGCAATTGCAGGCCGAGCAGGTCAGCCTGCAATTTCCGCCAGGCGCAGAAGAGCAAAGCAGCGGGCCGATCAGTCTCCCGGATTTGAAATTGCCGCTGGCCATCGAGTTGGGTGACATCAAGGTCGGCCGTTTGCTGTTCAATGGCAGCGAAGAACTCAAAGGCCTGCAACTGGCGGCGCACTGGACCGAACAGGGTTTGCAGATCGACTCGGTGCACTTGCAGCGTGATGAGCTGAGCCTGAACCTGTCCGGCCTGTTGCAACCGAGCGGCAACTGGCCGCTGACCGCCGAAGGCAAGCTGACCTTGCCGGCGCCGGGCACCGAACCCTGGGCACTGGCTTTGAAGGTCGACGGCGATCTGCTGAAAACCTTGAACCTGAAAGCCGACAGCAGCGGTTACCTGAACGGGCAGTTGACTGGCGAATTGCAGCCACTGGTGGAAAATCTGCCGGCAAAAGTGCGCATCACCGCTGACGGCTTCAAGGCCAGCGCCGAGCTGCCGGACACCCTGCAACTCAATCAACTGGAACTCACCGGCGACGGCGACCTGAAAAACGGCTACCAGTTGCTCGGCAAAGCCACGTTGCCCGCAGAGCTTGGCCCGGTCGCGTTGTTGCTGCAAGGCAAGGTCGACGCCAAGGGCGCGCAAATCGCGGGTCTCGACCTGACCGCCAATGACAAACAAAGCCTCAAGCTCACCGGGCAACTGGACTGGAGCAAAGGCTTCAGTGCCGAAGCGAAAATCGACTGGCTGGATTTCCCCTGGCACCGTCTCTATCCGCTGATTGACGAGCCGCAAGTGGCGCTGCGCAGCTTCAACGGTGAAGTCTCCTACACCGACGGCAACTACATCGGTAACTTCAAGGCCGCACTGGATGGCCCGGCCGGGGCGTTCAGCCTGAACAGCCCGTTCAGCGGTGACCTGAGCCAAATCCATCTGCCGCAATTCAAGCTCGAAGCCGGGCAGGGCAAGGCCGAAGGGCACCTGAACCTGCAGTTTGCCGACGGCATCGCCTGGGATACCGCGCTGGACCTCTCGGCGATCAACCCGGCGTACTGGCTCGCGGAGTTGCCGGGTACCTTGGCGGGTCCGTTACGCAGCAAAGGCGAGATGAAGAATGAAAGGCTCAGCCTGACCGCCGACCTGGACCTGAAAGGCAAACTGCGCGGGCAGCCGGCGGTGTTGCAAGCCAAGGCTGATGGCGGCGGCGAGCAATGGAACCTCAGCGCGTTGCAGATTCGCCTGGGTGACAACAGCATCAATGGTCAAGGCAGCCTGCAACAGAAACTCGCCGGCCAGATCGACATCAAAATGCCGCGCCTGGCCCAACTCTGGCCGCAACTGCGCGGCCAGCTCAATGGTCGGGTCAATGTCGCCGGCACGCTCAAGGCACCGCAAGGCAAGCTCGCCCTGCAAGGCACGCAACTGGTTTTCGAAGACAACCGCCTGCAAAGCCTCAATCTGGATGCCACCCTCGACAGTGCCCAACGGGCGAAGATCGACCTCAAGGGCAGTGGCATCCAGACCGGCGACACGTCACTGGGCACCTTGACCGCCAGCGGCCAGGGCGACATCAAAAACCAGAAGCTGACCCTCGACCTGCAAGGACCGAAACTGAAACTGGCGCTCGGTCTCGATGGCGCGTTGGATAAAGGTAACTGGCGCGGGCGTCTGGTCAGTGGCGATATCCAGGCCGGTGGTCAGGACTGGAAGCTGCAAAACCCGGCCAGACTCGAACGGCTGGCGGACGGCAAAATCAACTTCGGTGCCCATTGCTGGATGTCCGGCCCGGCTAGCCTGTGTGGCGAAGACCAGCGCTTGATGCCGGAGCCAAAGCTGCGTTACCACCTCAAGCAGTTCCCGATCGACAGCCTGGCGCAATGGCTGCCGAAGGATTTTGCCTGGCAGGGCCGGCTCAACGCCGACCTGCAACTGGACTTGCCGGCCAGCGGCCCCAACGGCGTGGTCAGCATCGACGCCAGCGGCGGCACTCTGCGCATGAAGGAAAAGGATCAGTGGCTGGACTTCCCGTACCAGACCCTCAAGCTCACCAGCAAACTCACGCCAAAACGCATCGACACCGACCTCAGCTTCGTCGGTGGCAAGCTTGGTGAGCTGATGCTGCAGGCGCAGATCAACCCGTTGCCGAAGAACAAACCGCTGACCGGCTCATTCCGCCTCAATGGCCTGGATTTGTCGGTGGCGCGGCCGTTTGTGCCGATGGTCGAGAAACTCACCGGGCATTTGAACGGCAGCGGCACGCTGTCTGGCGGATTGCTGGCGCCGCTGGTCAACGGCAACCTTGAGCTGCGCGACGGTGAAATCTCCGGGCCGGAACTGCCGATGGCGCTCCAGGCCCTGCAACTTCAAGCGGTGATTGCCGGCGAAACCGTACAGCTGAACGGCGGCTGGAAAAGCGGCAAGGCCGGGCAGGGCAGCCTCAATGGCAACATCGCCTGGGGCCAGGCACTGGTCGTGGATCTGGCGCTCAAGGGCTCGCAGTTGCCGGTCACCGTCGAACCCTACGCCGCGCTGGAAGTCGCGCCGGACCTGAAAATCTCCATGAAGGACGACAAACTCGCAATCGTCGGCAAAGTGCTGGTGCCCAAGGGCGAAATCACCGTGCGTGAGCTGCCGCCGTCGACGGTCAAGGTCTCCGATGACACGGTGATCGTCGGTCAGCAGACCGAAGAGGGCAAGCCGCCGATGGCCATGGCGATGGACATCGATGTGGTGGTCGGGGAAGACAAACTCAGCTTCGCCGGGTTTGGCCTGACCGCCAACCTGCAAGGTCATGTGCACATCGGCGACAACATGGACACACGCGGCGAGCTCTGGCTCAACGACGGGCGTTATCGCGCCTACGGCCAGCGGCTGACGGTGCGTCGGGCCCGATTGCTGTTTGCCGGTCCCATCGATCAGCCGTACCTGGACATCGAAGCGATTCGCCAGACCGACGACATCATCGCCGGCATTCGCCTCAGCGGTAGCGCGGAGCAGCCCACCACGCAGATTTTCTCCGAACCGGCCATGAGCCAGGAACAGGCCTTGTCCTATCTGGTGCTGGGGCGTCCGCTGAGCAGCAACGGTGAAGACAACAACATGCTGGCCCAGGCGGCGCTTGGGCTGGGCCTGATGGGCAGTTCCGGCGTGACCAGCGGCCTGGCCAAGAATCTGGGGATTCAGGACTTCCAGCTCGATACCGAGGGCAGCGGCAACACCACCAGCGTCGTGGCCAGTGGCAACCTCTCGGAAAAACTCAGCCTGCGCTATGGCGTCGGCGTGTTCGAGCCAGCCAACACGATTGCCTTGCGCTACAAGCTGAGCAAAAAGGTCTACCTCGAAGCCGCCAGCGGCGTGGCCAGTTCGCTGGACATCTTCTACAAGCGGGATTTCTAACGCCTCGATCCTTTCAGATAGACCGGGTCGCTCCCGTCGTAAGCAGGTCCGCCCCACACGGTCCGGTGTGGTCCTTGCGGGAGTGGGGCGGCGGCGCTCAGAGTTTGAACTGGGCGACCAAGGTGCTGAACGAACCGGCCAGGCGAGACAGCTCCTGGCTAGCGGCCGCCGTCTGATTGGCCCCCGCGGTACTCTGGGTCGACAGGTCTTGGATGTTCGTCAGGTTACGGTCCACTTCCCGTGCGACCTGGGCCTGCTCTTCGGAGGCGGAGGCAATCACCAGATTGCGTTCGTTGATGATCGAAACGCCGTCCGTAATCTTCTGCAACGCCGAACCGGCGTCCTGCGCCAGGTCCTGGGTTTGAGTGGCCAGTGCCAGGCTCTTGCCCATGGCGTTCACGGCCCCGTCGGCCCCGCGTTGCACAGTGCTGATCATGCCTTCGATTTCCACGGTGGAGGCCTGGGTGCGATGGGCCAGGCACGAACTTCGTCGGCCACCACGGCAAAACCACGACCTTGCTCTCCCGCACGGGCCGCTTCGATAGCGGCATTCAAGGCCAGCAGATTGGTCTGTTCGGCAATGCTGCGAATCACGTCCAGCACCTTGCTGATCTCCCGGACATTGCCGGCCAGTTCGGTCACTGCCTGGTTGGAATCGGTGATTTCGGCCACCATGTGGGTGATGCCTGTCACGGTCTGTTTGACTTGTGACTGACCGTTAATGGCGTCGCTACTGGCGCTGCTTGAGGCTTGTGAAGTAGTGACGGCGTTACGTGCTACTTCTTCAACCGCAGCGGTCATCTCGTTGACCGCCGTGGCAGCCTGCTGGATTTCATCATTCTGACGGGTTAACCCGCGTGTGCTTTCTTCGGTCACAGCTGACAGTTCTTCGGCGGCTGAGGCCAGTTGATCCGATGCGTTGGCGATTTGTGTGAGGGTACGCTTCAGGCCCCCTTGCATCGCAGAAATGGCATTGAGCAACTGGCCTGCTTCGTCGTGGCTGTTGCCGCTGATGGCTCGGGTGAGGTCCCCACCTGCAATCTCCTGTGCGTAAGACACGGCCAGCGCCAATGGACGTGTGATCATGCGGGTGATGAAGACGCCAAGGGCGATTGCCAGGACGAACGCAATGATGATCCCGGTCGTCAACGACAGTATGGCGGTGCGGTGCAACGCTTCCGCCTCAGCAGCGCCTTCGCCTATCTGTCGGTTGTTGGAATCAACCATCACCCGTATCAGGCTTCGCGCTTCACGGAACGCGATGTTATTGGTGCCGTTGAGGATGACGGCGGCCTGGTCCAGATTTTTGGCGTCTATCAGTCGACAATCTTTTGTGATGTGCTGATGTAGGTCGGCCAGACCAGGTCCAGTTTGTCACCCGCCGCGCGCTCATCGTCCTGCAGTGGCGTCGCACGGTAGCTGGCGTAGGCATTTTTTGCAGTGTTCAAATCAGTCACCAGCGCTTCGTGCAGGCGGTGATTTTCGCTGTCCGGTAACACGCCTCTTTGCCCATCAAGCAGACGATACATCCCACGGTTGTGCGCGGTGAGGCTGCTCAGGGTTTCCCCGATTTTGCCCACTGACACGAGGTTGTCAGAAAAGGTCAACGCCAGCGCCGTGGACAACCGATTAATGCTCAGGATGCTACCGGCGCCTGCGAGTAGAGTAATCAAGGCGCAGAAAACAAACGCTGTCAGCAGTTTGGTCGAGAATTTAGAGCGGCTCAGGATGTTCATTCAGTGAGCTCGGTTGGAGTTTGTATGGGTTTGATCAGTGGGGATTAATCGCCACCATAATGGCATCACAATAATTCACTAACTAGAACATTTATCATTTTTTCGCTCGTAGCCCAGAGCAAGACATCACGGACTCTGGACGTGGGGGGAGGAAACACACCCAGTCTATTTCTGCGGGATCGCTGAAGGTCTGACAGGTGCGCCTGTGCTCAAATCCGTTGAGCGGGTGGGGCGTAATCGGATGCCGCGATTGACATCAAAATGTCATCTTTTAATCGCATGAACGCCATGTTCACTGAGTAATGTTCTCGCGAATGAGATCGATCTCAAGCGAGCGACAATGACTGATTTGAAAGAAGTTGCACGACTGGCAGGTGTATCGCGGGCGACTGCCGCGCGGACCTTCGCCTCCCCTGAAGTGGTGCGTCCGGCGACCCGCGAGCAAGTGTTCGCCGCTGCCCGCGAACTGGGTTTTCGGCCCAATCGCCTCGGCCGTCAACTGCGTTTGCAAACCACCAACCTGATCGGGGTGGTGGTCCCCAATCTCCTCAATCCGGTGTTCGCCGAGCAATTCCAGGCAATGGAGCGGGCCGCGCGTTTGCGTGGCTACAATTTGTTGCTGGCGACCACCGATTACAACAGCGAGCGTGAAAGCGCGGTGGTCGAGGAGTTGTTGCGCCAGCGGGTTGACGGGCTGGTGCTGACCGTTACCGATGCCGAAAGCAACCGCGTGCTGCAAAGCCTCGCCAGCGAGGACACGCCGTTTGTGCTGGCTTATCACCAACCGAGCAATCCCGATTACAGCGCGGTGTCGGTCGACAACCGCGCCGGGATGGCACTGGCCACGCGCTATTTGCTGGACGCTGGGCATCGGCGCATTGGCATGGTCGCCGGCCCGGCCTTGCAGTCTGACCGTGCCCGTCTGCGTTACGCCGGTTATGGCGACGCGATGCGTGAGCACGGCCTCGACAGCTTGCCGGTGATCGAAATGCCCGCCCATACCCAAGCCGATTTCGCCGCCCTTGAACCTTTTTTGTCCGGACCACAGGCGCCCAGCGCGTTGGTTTGTTCCAACGATTTGCTGGCGATCAGCCTGATCGCCGAACTGCGCCGACACGGCTGGAATGTGCCTGGGCAGCTGTCAGTGATCGGTTTCGACGGTATCGCCCTGGGCACGCAAATGCACCCCACGCTGTGCAGCGTGGTGCAGCCAATTGCAACGCTGGCCAGCACGGTCATTGACCAATTGCTGGCACAAATTGCTGGCGCTGCCCCGGTTTCCCATTGCCTGCCTTGCCATGTCCGGCCAGGCGAAAGTACTCAACCCTACGAGGAGAAACTCGATGACCCGCTTCACTAAAACCCTGGCTGCGTTATGGCTGTGCGGTGTGGCCAGCCTGGCCCAGGCCGCTGAAACGGCGATTTGCTACAACTGTCCACCGGAATGGGCAGATTGGGGCACTCAACTCAAGGCCATTGCCGACACCACAGGTGTGCAGGTACCGCTGGACAATAAAAACTCTGGCCAGGCTCTGGCGCAGTTGGTTGCCGAGCACGCCGCGCCGGTGGCGGACGTGGTGTATTACGGCGTGACATTCGGTTTACAGGCACAAAAAGCCGGAGTCGTCGGGACTTATAAACCCAAAGGCTGGGAGCAGATTCCGACGGGGTTGAAAGACCCGCAGGGGCACTGGTTTGCAATTCATTCCGGCACGTTGGGAATCATGGTCAACGTCGATGCGCTGGGTGGCTTGCCGGTGCCGCAGAGCTGGGCTGATCTGCTCAAGCCTGAGTACAAAGGCATGGTCGGCTACCTCGATCCATCCAGTGCATTCGTCGGTTACGTGTCCGCGGTCGCCATTAATCAGGCGATGGGCGGGACCCTGGATAACTTCGCGCCGGCCATTGATTACTTCCAGAAACTGGCGAAAAACGCGCCCATCGTGCCGAAACAAACCGCGTATGCGCGGGTGCTTTCCGGTGAGCTGCCGATTCTGGTCGACTACGACTTCAACGCTTACCGTGCGCGCTACAAAGACAAGGCGAACGTCGCTTTCGTGATCCCCAGGGAAGGCAGCATCAGCGTGCCTTACGTGATGAGCGTGGTCGACAATGCACCGCATCGCGCCAACGCCGAAAAGGTCCTGGATTTTGTGCTGTCCGACCAGGGGCAGGCGTTGTGGGCCAAGGCATATCTGCGTCCGGTTCGTGAGATGAAGATGCCGGCCGACGTCGCCGCGCAGTTCCTTCCGGACAGTGACTATGCCCGCGCCGGCGTGGTCGATTACGAAAAAATGGCGGCGGTGCAGGAAGCCTTTGCTGCGCGCTATCTGAGTGAGGTCAAGTAAGTGACGACTGTGCCGCTCAACGTGCAGGACGTCTCGTCCCGCCACGATGTTTTGCAGCGCTTGCGACCAACGGCTGCCTGGGCGCTGGCCCCGGCGGCAGCGGTTCTGCTCGCGTTCTGGCTGTTGCCGCTGGCGCATTTGATTGTGCTGGGTGGGCAGGGGCGCGAGGGCAGCGACAGTGGCTATTGGCAAGTGCTCAGTAGTGCGCAATACCTTGGCAGCCTGGTGCAGACCTGTCTCCTTGCGGCGTTGGTGACACTGGCGGCGTTGTTGGTCGGTGGCATCAGCGGGGTGTTTCTCGCTCGCCAGCAGTTCTTCGGTCGCTCGGCGTTAGTTGCGCTGCTGACGTTTCCGCTGGCGTTTCCCGGGGTGGTGGTCGGCTTTCTGGTGATTCTGCTGGCTGGTCGACAAGGCCTGTTCGCCTCGCTCGGTCTGGGGATGGCGGGTGAGCGCTGGATTTTCGCTTACTCGCTGACGGGGCTGTTCATCGGTTATCTGTACTTCTCGATTCCGCGGGTGATTCTCACGGTGATGGCCGCGTGTGAAAGCCTGGATCGCAGCCTGGAAGAAGCCGCGCACTCACTCGGCGCCGGACATTGGCGGGTGGTGTGCGACGTGATCGTGCCGGGGTTGGCCCCCGCGCTGGTATCCTGCGGCGCCATTTGTTTCGCGACGTCGATGGGCGCTTTCGGCACTGCGTTCACCTTGGGCACGCGGCTGAACGTGACCCCCGTGGCCATCTATAACGTGTTCACCAACTACGCCAATTTCACCGTGGCCGCTGCGCTGTCGGTCATCCTCGGAGCAGTCACCTGGGCGGTGCTGTTGCTGGCACGGCGCGTGGCCAAACAGTCGGGGACGGTTTTGTGAAACGAACAACGCTGTTTATCGCACAGCTGGTTTTTACCCTGCTGGTCTGTGCCTTCATGTTGGTGCCGGTGCTGATGTCATTGCTGGCGGGGCTGACGCGCAATTACTTCGTCGGGGTGTCCAGTGGCCTGACGTTCGACTGGTTGATTCAGGTCTGGCAAAGCTACTCGCCGACGGTCTGGTTATCACTGCGGTTGGCGGTTGCCTGTGCCGTGTGTGTTTGCGTGATCGGCGTGCCGGCGGCTTATGCCCTGGTGCGGATGAACAACCGCTTCAGCCGTGCATTTGAAGAGCTGATGGTGTTGCCCGTGGCCATGCCGGGCTTGGCCAGTGCCTTGGCGTTGCTGCTGACCTACGGGCAATTCGGCGAGTTTCGCAGCAGTTGGCTGTTTATCCTGGTGGGTCATGTGCTGTTTACCTTGCCATTTCTGGTGCGCCCAGTAATGGCGGTGATGCAGCGCCAGCAATTGCCGACGCTCGAAGAGGCGGCGGCGAGCCTCGGTGCCGGGCCGATCAAGCGTTTCTTCAGTGTGGTGGTGCCCAATTGTCGGGCCGGGATACTGGCCGGAGTGTTGATGGTCGTCACCCTGTCGCTGGGTGAGTTCAACCTGACCTGGATGCTCCACACACCGATGACCAAGACCTTGCCGGTGGGCCTGGCCGACAGCTATGCCTCGGCGCGGCTGGAAGTGGCCAGCGCCTACACCCTCATATTTCTGTTGATGATCGTGCCGCTGCTGATTGCGTTGCAAGCCATCAGCGCCCGTCTTTCTCGTGGAGAGCGTCGATGACTGGAACCACTATTCGCCTGCAGGGTTGCCGCAAGGCGTTCTCTGACGGCACCGTTGCTGTAGATGATTTGAACCTGACTATCGAGGCCGGGGAAACCTTGGCGATCCTTGGCCCGTCCGGTTGCGGTAAAACCACCACGTTGCGCATGATCGCCGGCCTTGAACGCCCGGATGTCGGGCAGATTTTCTTTGCCGACAGTGACGTCACACGCCTGCCGATCGAGCGCCGCGACGTGGGCATGGTGTTTCAGAATTACGCGTTGTTTCCGAACCTGGACGTGGCCGGCAATATTGTTTACGGCCTGAAGATAAGAGGCCTGTCGCCCGCCGAACGCAACAAGCGTTGCGCCGAGTTACTGGAATTGGTCGGCCTGCAGGATCACGGCAAACGCCGCATTCACGAGTTGTCCGGCGGCCAGCGTCAGCGGGTGGCACTCGCCCGTGCGTTGGCCCCCCGGCCTCGGGTGTTGCTGCTTGATGAGCCGTTGGCAGCGCTGGATGCGCAGTTGCGCGAACGGCTGCGCAGCGAGCTGGATCAACTGCTGCGCAGCTTGCGCATTACCTCGGTGTTTGTGACGCACGACCAGGGCGAGGCCATGGCGCTGGGGGACCGGATCCTGGTCATGGAGCGCGGACGCATCGCACAACTTGCCACGCCACGAGACATCTATCAGCAACCCGCCAACGCGTTTGTCGCCAGTTTCGTCGGCAACCTCAATGCGTTCCCGGTGATCGAACCGACCGCCCATGGCTTGAAGGTCAGCGGTGGCGAGTTGCCCTGGAAGGGGATCCCTGTGCCGACGACGGTGTACTGCCGTCCTGAGCATTTGCGGGTGATGGACGGTGCCGGGCATGTGCGCGGTCGTCTGGTCGGGCAGTTTTTCCAGGGGGCGCAAAGTCGCCTGTTGGTGGACGTCGGGGTCGGGCAGCCATTGCTGGTCGACAGCGCTGACGGCGTCATTCATGCCACTGGCGCGCTGATTGCCCTGGCCATCGAGCCACACGTGTTGTTCACCCTGCATTCGTGATGTTTTTTGTTTAAGAGCACTTATTTTGAACAATCCGTTTCTTATTGCGCAGATCAGCGATTTGCACCTTAAAGCCGATCAAAAGCTGACCTATGGCGTGGTCGATTGTCTGGGCGCGTTGCGGCGCGCGGTGGATCATTTGAATGCCAGCCAACCGCGCCCTGACATCGTGGTCATCAGCGGCGACCTGGTGGATTTCGGCCGTGCCGATGAATACGCGGTGCTCAAGCGCGAACTGGCGCGATTGCACATGCCTGTCTATCTGGTTCCCGGCAATCACGATCATCGCGAGCAGCTACTGGCGGGATTTACCCATCACACTTATTTGCCGACTAACGCCAACGCGCCGCTCGACTGGGTGGTCGAGGAGCATCCGGTACGCCTGATCGGCTTGGACTCGACCCGGCCGGGCGCCCATGGCGGTCAATTGCTGGACAGCCAGTTGCGCTGGCTCGATGAGCAATTGTCCCGTCGCCCCCATGTACCGACGCTGTTGATTCTTCATCATCCGCCCTTTATCACGGGCATCGGCCACATGGACCACGAGCCGTTTATCAATACCGCTGCTTTGGAAGCGCTCGTCGCTCGCCATCCGCAGGTAGAGCGCTTGCTTTGTGGGCATCTGCATCGGCCCATGCAGCGTCGCTTCGGCGGCTCGTTGAGTTGTGTGTGCCCCGGCACTTCCCACCAGATCGTGCTGGATCTGGAGGCATCCGCGCCCGCACATTTCAATCTGGAGCCGGCGGGGTACCTGGTACATCGCTGGCATCCGCAACAAGGTCTGGTGACCCACAACGCCGTGTTCGGTGAATACGCCGGGCCTTATCCGTTTTATGACGATCATGGATTGATCGACTGATAACGCCAGGACGATGACGATGCTGTGCTTATTTAGCTTGGGGAGGTTTTAACGACGGCCACTT
This sequence comes from Pseudomonas sp. FP1742, assembly GCF_030687145.1. Lineage (NCBI taxonomy): Bacteria > Pseudomonadati > Pseudomonadota > Gammaproteobacteria > Pseudomonadales > Pseudomonadaceae > Pseudomonas > Pseudomonas sp. FP1742. The sequence goes on from NZ_CP117460.1 coordinate 2,318,425, forward strand.
AGTACGGTTACATGACGTTTATCTCAATGATGACTTAATGCGCGGGCTTATCCATTGGTGGGCCCGTTGCTTCCTGCTGTCTTTTTACTGCGCACAGAACATGGTTTCTGCGCTGGAGTTCGCCCTGATGAAAGCCTCGTTTCAAGTATTAAGTTTTTTGACCGGCGGTTTGGGCATGGCCCTGAGTCCCTTGGCGTCTGCTGATTTTATTAATGACAGCAAAGCCAACTTGAACTTGCGTAACTTCTATTTCAATAACGATAACCGCGACGGTGCCGCCGCGCCGTCGAAAACTGAAGAATGGGGCCAAGGCTTCATGCTCAACTATCAGTCGGGGTTCACCGACGGTACGGTGGGTTTCGGTCTGGATGCGATCGGTTTGCTTGGGATCAAGCTCGACAGCGGTGAAGGACGGCATGTCGGCAGTTCAATGATTCCCAGTGATGGCGATAAGGCCGCGGATCAATGGGCGCGTGCCGGCGCGACGGCAAAGATGCGGTTCTCCAAGACCGAGTTGCGCTACGGCACCTTGCAGCCAAAGTTGCCGATTCTGGTGGCGAACGATGGTCGACTGCTGCCGCAAACCTTTGAAGGCGGTCAGGTCACCAGCAACGAACTCGATAATCTGACCTTTACCGCCGGCCAACTTGAGCATGCCACTGGCCGCGGTTCCAGCGACAGTGCCGGCCTGGCGGTAGCGGGTGCCAACCAGGAAAGCAACAAGTTCACCTTCGCCGGCGCTGATTACAAACTGACTAAAGACCTGACTGCCCAGTATTACTACGCCAACCTTGAAGACTATTACCAACAGCACTTCGCCGGTGTATTGCATGTACTGCCGTTGGGTGAGTACGGCTCGCTGAAAACCGACTTGCGATATTTCAAGACCACTTCCGATGGCAAGAACAGCAGTGCCGCCGGGCGTGCCAGTGGTTACAAGTTAGGTGGTTATACCAAAGGCGGGACGGGTGAAATCGACAACGATACCTGGAGTGCGGCATTCATTTACTCGTTAGGCGGCCATGCCATTACAGCGGGTTATCAAAGCGTTTCCGATGACAGCAACTTTGCTCAACTCAATCAAGGCGGGCTGGTCGACAAAGGCGAGGGCGGCGCAAGTCTTTATCTGTACACCGACCGCACCATTCAAACCTTCATCCAGGCCGGCGAACGGACCGCATTCGCGCAATATGCCTACGACTTCGCGGCCGTGGGAGTTCCGGGTCTGAAGGCGTCGGTCATGTATCTCAAGGGCAACAACATCCAGACGACAAGCGGCCAGGACGCGAGCGAATGGGAGCGAGATATCTCCCTGGATTATGTGATTCAAAGTGGCGCGTTGAAGAACGTCGGTTTCGGCTGGCGCAACGCAATGTCACGCAGCGATATCGCCCGCAATCAGGATCAGAATCGCTTGATCGTGAGCTATTCCATTCCCCTGATGTAAGCCCGCCTTCAAGCCCATCGGCGAACAGGTTCACGATCATGTGGGTGAACCTGTTCCTGCCGACGATTGACCACTCTATCCCCCCGCCGCCGATCAGCTAAATACAAAGCAACCTAACTATTACGTTGACATTCGCTGCCTAGGCAGTAACATCTCGTCATACATTCTCTGCCTAGGCAGCTAATTGGTGGTCAGATGAAACATTTCTCCTCATACGATTTCCATAATTGCCATCTCGGCCTCTTGCTCGGACGCGCCGCGCTGCTCAAGGACCGGATCATCGACACGCACATGGAACCCCACGGCATCACCGCCGCGCAGTTCAAAGTGTTGATCATCATGGCCCAGTTTGGCGTCGATACCCCGGCCGAGCTGTGCCGTCACCTGTCGCTGGACAGCGGTTCGATGACCCGCATGCTCGATCGTCTGGAACAGAAAGGTTTCCTTGCCCGCCAACGCTCCGAGGCAGACCGCCGCCAGGTGCAACTGGTGCTGACCGAACAAGGCCAGCAGTTGACCGACCAGCTGCCGCAGATCGGCGCCGATGCCATGAATGAACTGGCCGGTGCCATCACCCCGGAAGAATTGAAAACCCTGGAACACATCCTGAAGAAAATCCTGGTAGCGGCGGGTGACTCGATCACCTTGCTGCGGGTAGGTGGTCATGAACAGTAAACGCCTGCGTACCGGACTGAGCCTGGTGCTGTTGGCCATGAGCGTCGCCGGTTGCGCCAGTTACAGTGGTCTGAGCACCGAAGGCGTCAGCCTCGATGCGAAGAACCTCAAGGCCGGGCAGTCGCTCAATGGTGTGATCCTGACACCCGCCGCATGGCCGAAAAGCGACTGGTGGAAAAGCCTCGGCGACCCGCAGCTCGACGGCCTGATCCGCGAAGCCCTGCACGACAGCCCCGACATGCAAATCGCCGACGCCCGTGCTCACCAGGCCAGTGCTGCCGCCTATGCCGCTGATGCTGCGCGGATGCCCACCCTCGATGCCAACGCTGGTGTCAGCCGTTCGCGTCTGGCCCGCGACAAAGACCCGAGCGGGCAGGGTGGCACTTACTCCACCGTGCGTAATCTCGGCGCCAGCTTCAATTACACCTTCGACCTCTGGGGCGGCCAGCGCGATGCCTGGGAAGCCGCATTGGGCCAGGCCCGCGCCGCCGAAGTCGATCAGCGGGCCGCGCAACTGACCTTGTCCGCCGACGTCGCCCGCGCCTACAGCGATCTGGGGCAGGCACACATCATCCATGACCTGGCCAGCGAAGACCTCAAGCGCACCCAACAAATGCTCGACCTCAGCCAGCGTCGCCTGAGCTCGGGGATCGACAGTCAGTACCAGTTCCAGCAAACCGAAAGCCTTGAAGCCAGCGCCGAAGCCAGCCTGATCGACGCCGAGAAACGCCTGCAAAGCGCGAAAATCGCCTTGGCGGTGCTGCTGGGCAAAGGCCCGGATCGCGGCAACGAAATCGCCCGGCCGAAAGTCCTTCAGGCCAGCGCCGTTGCATTGCCGTCGGTATTGCCGGCCGAACTGCTCGGTCGTCGTCCCGACCTCGTGGCCGCGCGCTGGCGGGTCGAGGCCGCGAGCAAGAACATCGCCGCTGGCAAAACACAGTTCTATCCCAACTTGAACTTGAGCGCGGCGGCGGGTGCCGAATCTTTACTGGGCGATGCGATGTTTGGTTCGGCGAGCCGTTTCTTCAACATCGCTCCAACGATCTCGGTGCCGATTTTCGACGGCGGCCGCCTGCGTGCCGACCTCGATTCCCGCGACGCCGATTACGACCTCGCGGTGGCGCAGTACAACAAAAGCCTGGTGAAAGCTTTAGGCGATGTCAGCGACACCATCAACCAGTTGCACGATATCGGCCGGCAAATCGGCGCCCAGCAACACGCCACCGACATCGCCCGGGATTCTTACAACACCGTGGTTCAGCGCTACGGTTCCGGCATCGGTAACTACCTGGATGTGCTCAGCATCGAGCAGCAATTGCTCCAGGCCCAGCGTCAGTTGGCCAACCTGAATGCCGAGCAGATCGATCTGTCGATTCAACTGATGCAAGCGCTGGGTGGCGGATTTCAGGGCGACACCCTGACCGCAGCCAACGCAATCCCAGCCACGCAGCACAACTAATTCAAGGTACTCGTCATGGCCACTGTCGATACAACTCAAGCCCCTGACAACGCTCAAGACACGAGCAACCCGCGCAAGCGCAAAGTGATGCTGTTTGTCCTGACCATCATGGTGATCCTCGCCGGAGCCGGCGTCTGGGGTTATCACCAATTCTTCGGTCGCTGGAGCGAAAGCACCGACGACGCCTACGTGAACGGCAACGTGGTGGAAATCACGCCGCTGGTCACCGGCACCGTGGTCAGCATCGGCGCTGACGATGGCGATTTGGTCCACGAAGGCCAGGTGCTGATCAACTTCGATCCGAACGACGCCGAAGTCGGTCTGCAAAGCGCCCAGGCCAACCTGGCCCGCACGGTGCGCCAGGTGCGCGGCTTGTACAGCAACGTCGACGGTATGAAAGCCCAGGTCAATGCGCAGCAGGCCGAAGTGCAAAAGGCTCAGGAAAACTTCAATCGTCGGAAAAATCTCGCCGCCGGCGGGGCGATTTCCCAGGAAGAACTGTCCCACGCCCGTGATGACTTGACCTCGGCGCAGAATGCCCTGGCCAACGCCCAACAACAGCTCAAGACCACCAGCGCGCTGGTCGATGACACCGTGGTGTCGTCGCACCCGGACGTGATGGCCGCCGCCGCGCAAGTGCGTCAGGCGTACCTGAACAATGCCCGCAGCACCTTGATTGCGCCAGTCACCGGTTATGTCGCCAAACGTACCGTGCAACTCGGTCAGCGGGTTCAGCCGGGCACGGCGCTGATGGCGGTGATCCCGCTGGATCAGCTGTGGATCGACGCCAACTTCAAGGAAACCCAACTGCGTGACATGCGCATCGGTCAGCCGGTGGACATCGAAGCGGATCTCTACGGTAGCAACGTCAAATACAGCGGCACCATCGACAGCCTCGGCGCCGGGACCGGCAGTGCATTTGCCTTGCTGCCGGCGCAGAACGCCACCGGTAACTGGATCAAGATCGTGCAGCGGGTGCCGGTGCGGATTCACATCAATGCCGAAGAGCTGGCCAAACACCCATTGCGGGTCGGCCTGTCGACTCAGGTCGATGTGAACCTGCGTGACCAGAGCGGTCCGGTACTGGCGCAACAGCCACCGCAAAAGGCTTCGTTCAGTACCAATGTGTATGACCGTCAGTTGGTCGAGGCCGACGCGATGATCACCCAATTGATCCACGATAACAGCGCCGCGGTCAGCAAAACCGCGCACCGCTGATTCGCCATCACACCGACCCTGTGGGAGTGAGCTCCCTCTCCACACTCACTCCCACAAGGTCAGCTGCGTCAGTAACAGGCGCTGTGCCAATCCCGCTCCAAAAAATTCAGCTCCAAAGGATTCGCGATGAGCCATAACGCCTCTTTCTCGCCGCCCAGCCTGGTGCTCAGCACCATCGGCCTGTCGCTGGCGACGTTCATGCAAGTGCTCGACACCACCATCGCCAACGTGGCCTTGCCGACGATTTCCGGCAACCTGGGCGTGAGTTCGGAGCAGGGCACCTGGGTGATTACCTCGTTTGCCGTGAGCAACGCCATCGCGCTGCCGCTGACCGGTTGGCTCAGCCGACGCTTTGGTGAGGTGAAACTGTTTTTGTGGGCGACGATGCTGTTCGTGCTGGCGTCGTTTCTGTGCGGTATCTCGACCTCGATGCCGGAGCTGATCGGCTTTCGGGTACTGCAAGGCCTGGTGGCCGGGCCGTTGTACCCGATGACCCAGACCCTGTTGATCGCGGTCTATCCGCCCGCCAGGCGCGGCATGGCCCTGGCGTTGCTGGCGATGGTCACGGTGGTGGCGCCGATTGCCGGTCCCATCCTCGGCGGCTGGATCACCGACAGCTACAGCTGGCCGTGGATCTTCTTCATCAACGTGCCGATCGGGGTTTTCGCCGTGATGGTGGTGCGCCAGCAACTGAAGGCGCGTCCGGTGGAAACCAGTTACCAGCCGATGGATTACGTGGGGCTGATCACCTTGATCATTGGGGTGGGGGCATTGCAGGTGATCCTCGACAAGGGCAACGACCTGGATTGGTTCGAGTCGAATTTCATCATCATCGGCGCGGCTATTTCGGTAATTGCGCTGGCGGTGTTCGTGATCTGGGAGATGACCGACAAACACCCGGTGGTCAACCTGCGGCTGTTCGCCTACCGCAACTTCCGCATCGGCACCATCGTGCTGGTGGGCGGATACGCCGGGTTCTTCGGCATCAACCTGATCCTGCCGCAATGGCTGCAAACCCAGATGGGCTACACCGCTACCTGGGCTGGCCTGGCAGTGGCGCCGATCGGCATTCTGCCGGTAGTGCTGTCGCCGTTTGTCGGCAAGTACGCGCACAAATTCGACCTGCGGCTGCTGGCCGGTGGCGCGTTCCTGTGCATCGGTTTGAGTTGCTTCATGCGCGCCGGGTTTACCAACGAAGTGGACTTCCAGCACATCGCCCTGGTGCAGCTGTTCATGGGGATTGGCGTGGCGTTGTTCTTCATGCCGACCCTGAGCATTTTGATGTCGGACCTGCCGCCAAGCCAGATTGCCGATGGCGCGGGGCTGGCGACCTTTCTGCGGACCCTGGGCGGTAGCTTTGCGGCGTCGTTGACCACCTGGATCTGGATTCGCCGGGCCGATCAGCACCATGCGTATCTGAGTGAAAGCATCACCACCTATGAGCCGGCAACCCGGGAAGCGTTGAACACCCTGGGCGGGGCGGGTAACCCGGCCTACGCGCAACTGGATCATGTGCTGACCAGCCAGGCATACATGCTCTCCACCGTGGATTACTTCACGTTGCTGGGGTGGGCGTTCATGGGCTTGATTCTGTTGGTGTGGCTGGCGAAACCGCCATTTGCGGCGAAGGCAGGGCCTGCGGCAGCCGGTCATTAAGTCAACACAGTCCCTGTGGGAGCGGGCTTGCTCGCGAAAGCGGTTTAACATTCAACGTTTATGTTGACTGACACGCCGCCTTCGCGAGCAAGCCCGCTCCCACATGGGTTTTGTGTTTGGCCGTTAGTTCGCGGGGGCTGCCAATTGCGGCGGCGGGGTGAAATCAAACGGCGCCAATGCAAACCCTTGCTCATCCACCTGCAATGCCCAGCCCTGACGATCCCAATCCCCCAGCACAATGCGTTTGGCCGCTTGCTCGCCAATCTGCAACTTGTGGATGGCGGGGCGATGGGTGTGGCCGTGGATCAAGGTTTTCACGCCATATTGCTGCATGACCCGCGGTACTTCTTCCGGCGTGACATCGACGATGTCATTGGCCTTCATCCGCGTCTGCACACGGCTTTCACTGCGCAACTTGCGCGCCAGCTTATGCCGGGTGCCCAAAGGCAGATGGCGCAGGATGAACAGGGTGATCGGGTTGCGCAGGTAACGACGCAGTTTCATATAGCCGACATCGCGGGTGCAGAGGCTGTCGCCGTGCATCAACAGCACCGGCTCGCCGTAAAACTGCACGACACTCGGATCTTTGAGCAAGGTGCAGCCGGCCGCTTTGCAGAAGGCCTTGCCGAGCATGAAGTCGCGATTGCCGTGCATCAGAAAAATCGCCGTGCCGCTGTCGCTCAAATTACGCAGGGCCTGGCAGATGGAACGCTGGAACGGCGTCATGGCATCGTCGCCAATCCACGCCTCGAAAAAGTCGCCCAGAATGTACAACGCACTCGCCGAGCAGGCGCGTCCGGCGAGCAAATCCAGAAACGCCCGGGTAATGTCCGGGCGCTCCTCTTCCAGATGCAAGTCTGAAATCAGCAGTATCACTCAATGATCTCGGCTTTCTCGATGATCACGTCGTCTGCGGGTACGTCCTGGTGACCGGCCTTGGAGGTAGTGGCCACGCCTTTGATCTTGTCGACGACGTCGGTGCCTTCAACCACTTCGCCGAATACCGCGTAGCCCCAGCCCTGAACGGTCTTGGCGCTGTGGTTCAGGAAGCTGTTGTCAGCCACGTTGATGAAGAATTGCGCGGAAGCCGAATGCGGCTCCATGGTGCGGGCCATGGCAACGCTGTACTTCTTGTTCGGCAGGCCGTTGTCGGCTTCGTTCTGGATGCTTGGGCGCTTGTCTTTCTTTTCTTTCATGCCTGGCTCGAAACCGCCGCCCTGGATCATGAAGTTACCGATGACGCGGTGGAAAACAGTGTTTTCGTAGTGACCGGCCTTGACGTATTCGATGAAGTTGGCAACGGTCAGCGGTGCCTTTTCAGCGTTCAGTTGCAGGACGATGTCGCCGAAGTTGGTAGACAGTTTGACTTTGGTCATGATGGGTACTCATTCTAAGAATTCGTGGGTTTCGGGGCTCTACAGCCCTCAACCGGTCCGGCCAGTGTCGGCCAAGGTGCGCAGTTTAGCGTGCCGGACGCGAATTTCGAGGCTGTTTTTCATTGCCAGCCGATTAAATGCAACCGATTGCCGGCCTGCTCTGTCAGCCACTTGACAGCATCGGCTATGATAAGCCCCTTTGATTTATAACAGCCGCTTCGATTTGGCCAACTGGCCGCGCACTTGTACGTTCAAGGATCCTATGAGCAAGCCCACTGTCGACCCTACCTCGAATTCCAAGACCGGCCCTGCCGTACCGGTCAATTTCCTGCGCCCGATCATCCAGGCGGACCTGGACTCGGGTAAGCACACGCAGATCGTTACTCGTTTCCCGCCCGAGCCCAACGGCTACCTGCACATTGGTCACGCCAAGTCGATCTGTGTGAACTTCGGCCTGGCCCAGGAGTTCGGCGGCGTCACGCACCTGCGTTTCGACGACACCAACCCGGCCAAGGAAGACCAGGAATACATCGACGCGATCGAAAGCGACGTCAAATGGCTGGGCTTCGAATGGTCCGGTGAAGTGCGCTATGCCTCGCAGTATTTCGACCAGTTGCACGACTGGGCGGTAGAGCTGATCAAGGCCGGCAAGGCCTACGTCGACGACCTGACCCCTGAGCAAGCCAAGGAATACCGTGGCAGCCTGACCGAGCCGGGCAAGAACAGCCCGTTCCGTGAGCGTTCGGTCGAAGAGAACCTGGACTGGTTCGCCCGCATGCGTGCCGGTGAGTTCCCGGACGGCGCACGCGTGCTGCGGGCCAAGATCGACATGGCCTCGCCGAACATGAACCTGCGTGACCCGATCATGTATCGCATCCGTCATGCGCATCACCACCAGACCGGTGACAAGTGGTGCATCTACCCGAATTACGACTTTACCCACGGTCAGTCGGACGCCATCGAAGGCATCACCCACTCGATCTGCACTCTGGAGTTCGAAAGCCATCGTCCGCTGTACGACTGGTTCCTCGACAACTTGCCAGTACCGGCGCACCCGCGTCAGTACGAGTTCAGCCGTCTGAACCTGAACTACACCATCACCAGCAAGCGCAAGCTCAAGCAGCTGGTGGACGAGAAGCACGTCAATGGCTGGGACGATCCGCGCATGTCCACGCTGTCGGGCTTCCGCCGCCGTGGCTACACGCCGAAATCGATCCGCAACTTCTGCGAAATGATCGGCACCAACCGTTCCGACGGCGTGGTGGATTTCGGCATGCTCGAATTCAGCATCCGTGACGACCTCGACCACAGCGCTCCACGCGCCATGTGCGTGCTGCGTCCGCTGAAAGTCGTGATCACCAACTACCCGGAAGGTCAGGTCGAGAACCTCGAACTGGCGTGCCACCCGAAAGAAGACATGGGCGTGCGCGTTCTGCCGTTCGCCCGTGAGCTCTACATCGACCGTGAAGACTTCATGGAAGAGCCGCCGAAGGGCTACAAGCGCCTGGAGCCGAACGGCGAAGTGCGTCTGCGCGGCAGCTACGTGATCCGTGCCGACGAAGCGATCAAGGATGCCGACGGCAACATCGTCGAACTGCGTTGCTCGTACGATCCGGACACCCTGGGCAAGAACCCTGAAGGCCGCAAGGTCAAAGGCGTGGTGCACTGGGTGCCGGCTGCGGCCAGCGTCGAGTGCGAAGTGCGTCTGTACGATCGTCTGTTCCGTTCTCCGAATCCGGAGAAGGCCGAAGACAGCGCCAGTTTCCTGGACAACATCAACCCTGACTCACTGCAAGTCCTCACCGGTTGTCGTGCTGAACCCTCGCTGGGCAATGCACAGCCGGAAGACCGTTTCCAGTTCGAGCGCGAAGGTTATTTCGTCGCGGATATCAAGGACTCGAAACCGGGCGCTCCGGTATTCAACCGTACCGTGACCCTGCGTGATTCGTGGGGCCAGTGATCAAGTCTTAAGGAACTGTCGTGCTTACGATCTACAACACGCTCACCAAGAGCAAAGAAGTCTTCAAGCCGCTGGATGGCAACAAGGTGCGCATGTACGTCTGCGGGATGACCGTATATGACTACTGCCACCTGGGCCACGGCCGCAGCATGGTCGCGTTCGACCTGGTGACCCGCTGGTTGCGGTTCAGCGGTTACGACCTGACCTACGTGCGCAACATCACCGACATCGACGACAAGATCATCAATCGGGCCAACGAGAACGGCGAGTCGTTCGAGGCCTTGACCGAGCGCATGATCGCGGCGATGCACGAAGATGAAGCGCGCCTGAACATCAAAAAGCCGGACATGGAGCCGCGTGCCACGGATCACATCCCGGGCATGCACGCGATGATCCAGACCCTGATCGACAAGGGCTACGCCTACGCACCGGGCAATGGCGACGTGTACTACCGCGTCGCCAAGTTCATGGGCTACGGCAAGTTGTCGCGCAAGAAAATCGAAGACCTGCGCATCGGCGCGCGGATCGAAGTCGACGAGTCCAAGCAGGACCCGCTGGACTTCGTGCTGTGGAAAGCCGCCAAGCCGGGCGAGCCGAGCTGGGAGTCGCCGTGGGGCGCCGGGCGTCCGGGCTGGCACATCGAATGCTCGGTGATGTCCACCTGCTGCCTGGGCGAGACTTTCGACATTCATGGCGGCGGCAGCGACCTCGAGTTCCCGCACCACGAAAACGAAATCGCCCAGAGCGAGGCGGCCACCGGCAAGACCTACGCCAACGCGTGGATGCACTGCGGCATGATTCGCATCAATGGCGAGAAGATGTCCAAGTCCTTGAACAACTTCTTCACCATTCGCGACGTGCTCGACAAGTACCACCCGGAAGTCGTGCGTTACCTGCTGGTGTCGAGCCACTACCGCAGCGCGATCAACTATTCGGAAGACAACCTCAAGGACGCCAAGGGCGCCCTCGAGCGTTTCTACCATGCGTTGAAAGGCCTGCCGAAAGTGGCACCTGCTGGCGGCGAAGCCTTCGTCGAGCGTTTCACCCAAGTGATGAACGACGACTTCGGCACGCCGGAAGCCTGCGCGGTGCTGTTCGAGATGGTGCGCGAGATCAACCGTCTGCGCGAGAGCGATCTGGATGCGGCGGCCGGTCTGGCGGCGCGCTTGAAGGAACTGGCCAGCGTGCTGGGCGTGTTGCAGCTTGAGGCCGATGACTTCCTGCAGGCCGGTGCCGAAGGGCGGGTCGATGCGGCTGAGGTCGATGCTCTGATCCAGGCGCGCCTGACCGCTCGTGCCAACAAGGACTGGGCCGAATCCGACCGCATCCGCGACCAGCTCACCGCCATGGGCGTGGTGCTGGAAGACGGCAAGGGCGGCACGACCTGGCGATTGGCTGATTGATCGCTTGATTGGCTACAAAACAGAACCCGCCTTGTGCGGGTTTTGTTTTTTTGGTTGGACGCAAGTGCGGCGTTGCCCCGGCTGACGCCTTCGCGAGCAAGCCCGCTCCCACATTGGATTTGCATCGTACACAAAACCCCATCACACCGAAGATCAAATGTGGGAGCGGGCTTGCTCGCGAAGGTCTCAAGCCGAACGCCGCCAGTGCGGCTCACTCGTCACTCAACCTGGCGCAACCGCTTGTAAAGGGTATTGCGACTAACCCCCAACCGCCGCGCCAAGTGCGAAATATTTCCTCCAGCCGCCTGCAACTGCCGATTCAATGCCTCGGCGTCATTCAAATCAACCACTATCGGCTCTGGCGCATCCACCGGCTCCATCTCCAGATCGACAAAAAAATCATCCGGCAAATGCTCAGGCTTGACGGGCTGTTCCTCGGCCATGGCCAGCGCCACCTGCATCACGCTGCTGACCTGGCGCAAATTCCCCGGCCACGGATGACGACTGAACAACTCCATCACTTCACGGCTCAAGCCAGCCCATTGACTCGGTTCGCGGTGCTGTTCCCACAGCCGTTTGAACAGCGCTTCCTTATCGCCGCGTTCCCGTAGTGGCGGCAACTCCAGGGTCAGGCCACCGATGCGGTAATACAAATCCTCACGAAACCGCCCCAACTGAACCTGTTCGCGCAACAAGCGGTTAGTCGCCGAAATGATCCGAATGTCCACCGGGAACAACTCGCTGCTGCCCACCGGTTGCACGCAGCGTTCTTGCAACACCCGAAGTAGCCGGGCCTGGGTTGGCAGTGGCATGTCGCCGATTTCATCGAGGAACAGCGTGCCTTTATCGGCCTTGCGGATCAGCCCGATGCTGCCTTTCTGATTGGCGCCAGTGAACGCACCTTTCTCATAGCCAAATAATTCGGATTCCACCAGTTCGGCGGGGATCGCTGCACAGTTCACGGCAATGAACGGCTGTTTGCGGCGTGAACTGGCCTGATGCAGGGCTTTGACGAAGACTTCCTTGCCGACCCCGGTTTCTCCGTGGATTAGCAGCGGAATGTCTTTTTCCAGCAGGCGTTCGGCCTGGCGCACGGCTTTTTCCACGCGGCTGTCGCCAAAGTGCAGGGTGTTGAGGCTGATCGCGGTAGGCACTGCCACGGTGGGTTCGGCGCTCTTGGGTTCAGCACCCTTTGTTTCAGAACTCTTTATTTGAGAAAACAGCCTGGCTTGAATCGGCACTTGTTTAGGTCGCTTCAACACGCACTGGAAACGGTTGCGTCCCGAGGCCTGCAGGGAAAACGGCAGGCCGTCCGGCTGATTCAGCAGTTCCATCAACGAGACTTTGAACAGGCTTTCGACGCTGACCCGCGACAGGTTGATGCCCAGCAGATTATCGGCCCGGCGATTGGCCGACAGCACCTGACCGGTCTCGTCGAAGATCAACAGCCCGGCCCATTGGCTGTCGAGGTTGTTCAAGCCGGTGTTGAAGGTCAGTTGAAAATGCTGGCCGTGGAACAGGTTGAGGATCAGCCGGTTCTCCACGGTCTGGCTCATCATCTTGACCATGCCCAAGGTGTGGGACGGCGGCAGGTAGCTGTCGCTGGACACATCCAGCACTGCGATCACCTTGCGCTCGGCATCGAAAATCGGTGCGGCGGAACCGGTCATGAAGCGGTTGGCCTTGAGAAAATGCTCATCGTGCTCGATATGCACGGCCTGCTCGCAGGCCAACGCGGTGCCGATCGCATTGGTCCCGCTGCAATGCTCCATCCAACTGGCGCCTGCGCTGAAACCGCGGGTCAGGCTCGGCTCGATGAAACGCTGGGTACCCCACGACGTCAGCACCTGGCCGTGATTGTCGGCGAGCATGATCAGGCAATTGGAGTTGCTGAGGATGTTTTCGTAATACGGCAGGACTTCCTGATGGGTGGTCTGCACCAGGGAATGCTGGCTCTCCAGCAATTGGGCGATGCCATCGGCCGGCAGTTGGTCGAACGCCGGAGCACTCTGATGATTAAGCCCGAACGCACGGCAGCGTGACCAGGAGTCCTGGATGATGGCGTCGTGGGAGAGCGGCGGGGCAGGTGCGGCCATGGCAGTCAGCCTCTGAAACAGCATTTTTATTGTTGTTATGGGATTGCATGTGGGAGCGGGCTTGCTCGCGAATGCGGACTGTCAAACACCAATGATGTGGCTGACAGTCCGCATTCGCGAGCAAGCCCGCTCCCACAGAGTGTTGTTCACTATTGTTCATTGTCAACCAGCAAATTGTTCAATTGTTCAGTCGTGATTGTTCATTTCTGTTCAGCAACGAACGCGGTTTCAATCTCTTTTGATGGAATTTCGAGTCGGATCAAACGCTTGAGATTTCTGGCACGAATGTCGCTGTAGTGCTCCGGTCGCTTGACTCAAAAAATAAAAAAAGGCCGAGCCATGTCACTAATCCTGGAACACGTCAGCCGCACCATCGAAGGCCAGACCTGGATCGACGATGCGTGCCTTAATTTCGAACCCGGATCGTTCAACGTTTTGCTCGGTCGCACGCTGTCCGGCAAAACCAGCCTCATGCGCCTGATGGCCGGTCTGGACAAGCCCGACAGCGGCCGCATCCTGATGAACGGCGTCGACGTCACCCAACGTCCGGTGCGTTTACGTAACGTGTCGATGGTCTATCAGCAATTCATCAATTACCCGACCATGACGGTGTTCGAGAACATCGCCTCGCCGCTGCGTCAGGGCGGCGTTGCCAATGAGCTGATCCAGAGCAAGGTGCTGGAAACCGCGAAGATGCTGCGCATCGAGAAATTCCTCCAGCGCCATCCGTTGGAGCTCTCCGGCGGCCAGCAACAGCGCACGGCCATGGCCCGGGCGCTGGTCAAGGACGCCGAGCTGATTCTGTTCGACGAGCCGCTGGTCAACCTCGACTACAAGCTGCGCGAGGAGCTGCGCCAGGAAATGCGCGAGTTGTTCAAGGCGCGCAATACCATCGCGATTTACGCCACCACCGAACCCAACGAAGCCCTGGCGCTGGGCGGCACCACGACGATTCTTCACGAAGGTCGGGTGATTCAGAGCGGCAAATCCTCCGAGGTCTATCACCAGCCGCAAACCGTGTTGGCGGCGGAGTTGTTCTCCGAGCCACCGATCAACCTGATGCCGGGGCGCATTGCCGGCAACGAAGTCAGTTTCGCCAATTTCGTGCACTTTCCGTTGAACGTCGATCTGCGCCCGGTGGGCGAGGGCGAGTTCCGTTTCGGCGTGCGCCCCAGCCACATCTCGCTGGTGCCGAGCAACGACGATGACCTGGAGCTAGCGGTGACCGTCGAGGTGGCCGAGATCAGCGGTTCGGAAACCTTCCTGCACGTGCGCAACGAGTATTTCCTGTTGGTGCTGCACCTGCCGGGGGTGCACGAATACGACGTCGATGCGCCGATTCGCATCTATATACCGACCCATAAACTGTTTGTGTTCGATATGCAGGGGCGGCTGGTCCAGGCGCCCGGTCGCCGCATTGCGAGGGTTGCCTGATGGCCGAAATCCGATTGCAGAACCTTGCCCACAGCTATACCCACACACCGGCCGGCCCCGAGGATTACGCGATCCGCGAAATGGACCACGTCTGGGAGCAGGGCGGCGCCTATGCGCTGCTCGGGCCTTCGGGGTGCGGCAAGTCGACCTTGCTCAACATCATTTCCGGGTTGCTCAGTCCGTCCCAGGGCCAGGTGTTGTTCGACAGTAAAGTGGTCAACGAACTGACCCCGGAAAAGCGCAACATCGCCCAGGTTTTCCAGTTCCCGGTGGTCTACGACACCATGACGGTGTTCGATAACCTGGCCTTCCCGCTGCGCAATCAGGGCATGGTCGAAGCGAAAATCTACAGCAAGGTGCATGAAATAGCCGAAGTCCTCGACCTTCAGGCATTGCTGCACAAGAAGGCGCGCAACCTCACCGCCGATGAAAAACAGAAAGTCTCCATGGGCCGTGGGCTGGTGCGTGATGACGTGTCGGCGATCCTGTTCGATGAACCGCTGACGGTGATCGACCCGCACCTGAAGTGGAAGCTGCGACGCAAGCTCAAGCAGATCCACGAGCAGTTCAACATCACCATGGTCTACGTCACCCACGATCAGCTCGAAGCTTCCACCTTCGCCGACAAAATCGCAGTGATGTATGGCGGGCAGATCGTGCAGTTCGGTACGCCACGGGAATTGTTCGAGCGGCCGAGCCACACCTTTGTCGGTTATTTCATCGGCAGCCCGGGGATGAACCTGATCGAGGTTCAACCGCAACCCGGCGGTGTCGGTTTTGCCGGTACCCACTTGCCGTTGTCCGAAGCGATGCAGAAACGAATCGCCGACACCGAATGGAAAACCCTGAAGGTCGGCATCCGTCCTGAGTTCGTTCATGTGTGGGAAGAATCCTTTGATGACGCGATGCAGGCAAAGGTCGTACACGTCGAAGACCTGGGCACCTACAAGATCATGACCCTGAACCTCGACGGCGTTCTGCTGAAAGTACGCCTGGCCGAAGACAAACCGGTGCCCGATGGCACGGCGTACATCAGTTTTCCGGCCCAGTGGTTGATGGTCTATGCCGATGATTACCTGCTGGAGGTGCTGCCATGAACAAGGTGCAGAACAACAAGGCCTGGTGGCTGGTGCTGCCGGTGTTCCTGCTGGTGGCATTCAGTGCGGTGATCCCGATGATGACCGTGGTCAACTACTCGGTGCAGGACATCTTCGACCAGTCCAGCCGCTACTTCGTCGGCGCCGACTGGTACAAGCAGGTGCTGCTCGATCCACGCCTGCATGCGTCTTTGCTGCGTCAGTTCATCTATTCCGGCTGCGTGTTATTGATCGAAATCCCGTTGGGCATCGCCATCGCCCTGACCATGCCGATCAAGGGCCGCTGGTCGTCGGTGGTGCTGATCATTCTGGCGATTCCGCTGCTGATTCCGTGGAACGTGGTCGGCACCATCTGGCAGATCTTCGGTCGCGCCGATATCGGCCTGCTCGGGTCGAGCCTCAACGGCATGGGCATCAGCTACAACTATGCGGCCAACACCATGGATGCCTGGGTCACGGTACTGGTGATGGATGTGTGGCACTGGACGTCGCTGGTGGCGTTGTTGTGTTTCTCCGGTCTGCGGGCGATTCCGGACGTGTACTACCAGGCGGCGCGGATCGATCGGGCGTCGGCCTGGGCGGTGTTCCGACACATCCAGTTGCCCAAGCTCAAGAGCGTGCTGCTGATCGCGGTGATGCTGCGGTTCATGGACAGTTTCATGATCTACACCGAGCCGTTCGTGCTGACCGGTGGCGGTCCGGGCAATGCCACGACCTTCTTGAGTCAGACCTTGACCCAAATGGCCGTAGGCCAATTCGATCTGGGCCCGGCGGCAGCTTTCTCGCTGGTGTACTTCCTGATCATCCTGTTGGTGTCGTGGCTGTTCTACACCGCCATGACTCACTCTGACGCCAATCGGTGAGGCCCGCCATGAGCAAGAGAAAGTTGATCCCGCTGCTGATCTACATCCTGTTCCTGCTGGTGCCGATTTACTGGCTGTTGAACATGTCCTTCAAGAGCAACACCGAAATCCTCGGCGGCCTGACGCTGTTTCCCCAGGATTTTACCTTCGCCAACTACAAGGTGATCTTCACCGACCCGAGCTGGTACACCGGCTACCTCAACTCGGCGTACTACGTCAGCATGAACACGATCATTTCCCTGACCGTGGCGTTGCCAGCGGCCTATGCGTTTTCCCGTTACCGCTTTCTCGGTGA
Source organism: Pseudomonas sp. FP1742 (assembly GCF_030687145.1). Taxonomy (NCBI): domain Bacteria; kingdom Pseudomonadati; phylum Pseudomonadota; class Gammaproteobacteria; order Pseudomonadales; family Pseudomonadaceae; genus Pseudomonas; species Pseudomonas sp. FP1742. Next base: position 2,335,404 of record NZ_CP117460.1, read on the forward strand.
CAAGCACCTGTTTTTCTGGCTGCTGACCAACCGTATGGCACCGCCGGCGGTGTTCCTGCTGCCGTTCTTCCAGCTGTATTCCTCGATCGGGTTATTCGACACACACATCGCGGTGGCGTTGGCTCACTGTCTGTTTAACGTGCCGCTGGCGGTGTGGATTCTTGAGGGCTTCATGTCTGGTGTCCCCAAGGAAATCGACGAAACGGCCTACATCGACGGCTACAGCTTTCCCAAGTTCTTCGTGAAGATTTTCGTCCCGCTGATCGGTTCCGGGATCGGTGTCACGGCGTTTTTCTGCTTCATGTTTTCTTGGGTCGAACTGCTGCTGGCGCGGACGCTGACTTCGGTCAACGCCAAGCCCATCGCCGCGGTGATGACCCGTACGGTCTCGGCGTCTGGCATCGACTGGGGCGTGCTGGCGGCAGCGGGGGTGTTGACCATCCTGCCGGGCATGCTGGTGATCTGGTTTGTTCGCAACCATGTGGCCAAGGGCTTTGCCCTGGGCCGGGTATGAGGAACTGATGATGGAATGGATGAGTTGGACCGGCCCGACGGCGGCGTTCTTCGGCGTCATCGCCTTGATCCTGGTGGGCATGACGACCTGGGAGTTGCGTTCGCCAAGCATTCTTCGAAAAGGTTTTCTGCCGATTGCCACCACCCGTGGCGATCGCTTGTTTATCGGTCTTCTCGGCAGCGCCTACCTGCATTTGCTGGTAATCGGCGTCACCGACTGGAGCATCTGGATAGCGTTCGCGTTGTCCCTGGTGTGGCTGTTGGCTGTGATGCGTTGGGGCTAGTCGAATCGCTCGGCAATCGTGCTCCAAAACCTAAACAGGAGGTCTCTATGTTCGACAAAAACAATAAGCTGCGACATAGCATTTCATTGGCAGCCATGCTGGCACTCAGCGGTTTGAGCGCATCGGCGTGGGCTGATGCCTACGAAGACGCTGCGAAAAAGTGGATCGGCAGCGAGTTCAAACCGTCCACCCTGACGGCCGATCAGCAACTCGCGGAATTGAAGTGGTTCATCAAGGCGGCCGAACCGTTTCGCGGGATGGACATCAAGGTTGTCTCGGAAACCCTGACCACCCATGAATACGAGTCCAAGGTGCTGGCCAAGGCCTTCACCGAGATCACCGGCATCAAAGTTACCCACGACCTGCTGCAAGAAGGCGATGTGGTGGAAAAGCTGCAGACCGTGATGCAGTCGGACAAGAGCATCTATGACGGCTGGGTCAACGACTCGGACCTGATCGGCACCCATTTCCGTTACGGCAAGACCGAAGCCATTACCGACCTGATGGCCAATGAAGGTAAAAACTTCACCTCGCCGACCCTCGACATCAAGGACTTCATCGGCACCTCCTTCACCACCGCGCCCGATGGCAAGCTCTATCAATTGCCCGATCAACAGTTCGCCAACCTCTACTGGTTCCGCGCCGACTGGTTCGAGCGCCCGGAGCTGAAAGCCAAGTTCAAGGAAAAGTATGGCTATGAACTGGGCGTGCCGGTGAACTGGTCTGCCTATGAAGACATCGCCAAATTCTTCAGCGAAGACGTCAAGGAAATCGACGGCAAGCGGGTCTACGGGCACATGGACTACGGCAAGAAAGACCCGTCCCTGGGCTGGCGCTTTACCGATGCCTGGTTCTCCATGGCCGGCGGCGGTGACAAGGGCTTGCCCAATGGTTTGCCGGTGGATGAGTGGGGCATTCGTGTCGAAGACTGTCATCCGGTCGGCTCCAGCGTAACCCGCGGAGGCGATACCAACGGCCCGGCAGCGGTTTTTGCCACCACCAAATACGTCGACTGGCTGAAGAAATACGCGCCACCGGAAGCGGCGGGCATGACCTTCTCCGAATCCGGGCCGGTGCCGTCCCAGGGCAATATTGCCCAGCAGATTTTCTGGTACACCGCGTTCACCGCCGACATGACCAAACCGGGGCTGCCGGTGGTGAATGCCGACGGTACGCCGAAGTGGCGCATGGCGCCGTCGCCGAGAGGACCGTACTGGGAAGAGGGCATGAAGCTGGGGTATCAGGACGTGGGTTCCTGGACGTTCATGAAGTCCACGCCTGAGAAACAGAAACTCGCGGCCTGGCTGTACGCGCAGTTCGTGACCTCGAAAACCGTGTCGCTGAAGAAAACCATCGTCGGCCTGACGCCGATCCGCGAGTCGGACATCAACTCGCAAGCCATGACCGACCTGGCGCCGAAGCTCGGTGGCCTGGTCGAGTTCTATCGCAGCCCGGCGCGGGTGCAATGGACCCCGACCGGCACCAACGTACCGGACTATCCGCGTCTGGCGCAGTTGTGGTGGAGCCACATCGCCGAAGCCGCCAGCGGCGAGAAAACCCCGCAACAGGCGCTCGATGGTCTGGCCAAGGATCAGGACGCGATCATGACCCGTCTGGAACGTTCCAAGGCCCAGGCCACTTGCGCGCCGAAAATGAACGCCGAACGCGACGCGCAATACTGGTTCGACCAACCGGGCGCACCGAAGCCGAAACTGGCCAACGAGAAGCCCAAGGGTGAAACCGTGAGCTACAACGAACTGCTGAAATCGTGGGCGGATGCGCGTAAGTAATCGTCGGTAATGTGAAACGCTAACGGCACCGTAAGGTGCCGTTTTACTGTGTGCCTGTTCCACCGCCATCGCGGGCAAGCCCGCTCCCACATTTGTTATTTGCCCTGATTCAACAGAGTGGCAGCCACATGACGGATATGTAATTTGCGCGCCACCGTCATGAAAGGTTCGGATTGTTACCTTGACCTCGTTAGTTAATTAAACGAGGAATCAAACATGAAACTTGCACAACTGAGTGCGTTTGCAGCGGTGTTGGTGATGTCTTCTCTGGTCATGGCTGAAGGCGGCGGCGACAGAGCTTTCGAGAAAATGATGGTGGCCAACGACCGCTCGGTGGAGTTGTTTGTCGCGAAGGAACAGGCGCGTGGCCCCGTCGTACTGAATGAAAAGAAGGATGAAAAAACCAAAGACTTGTAAGCGTGTCGCACTGGAACTAGCCCGTCATCGAATGCCGATGGTGGGCTTTTTTTTGAGCCCGGATTTGAAGGTATTGGATATGAGCGTGAGAGCACAGAGGACCTCCACCTACATCCATGAAGATGTGGACGGGCCGGCCCCTTCGCGAGCAGGCTCCCACATTGAACCGCATTCTTTTTGACAGAACGTGGTGCCCTGTGGGAGCAAGCCTGCTCGCGATGGCGTCATTGAAAACGCCGCAAGCATTCAGGTCAGCGCCGCCAGTTGTTGAACCGTCTCCGGAAAGCGCTCAACCAGCCGGATCAGCGTTGTCGCCTGAGCATTAGGTTTCGCCCGTCCTTGCTCCCAGTTCTCCAGCGTCCGGGTGTTGGTGCGCAAGTACATCGCAAACACTGGCCGGGAGAGATTCAGTTGCTGGCGGATGCCAACCACTTCCTCTGCCGTAATCGGAGCCAGTTTGGCCAGTTTTACTTTATGCGTGCGTAGAGTGACTTTACCTTGGCGCTCATCGGCCAAGGCTTCAAACCCCTCTACCAGCTCGGAAAAAATGTCACGTTTCATCGCTCGTTCTCGCTTTGATTTCTCGATAAAGCATTTCTTTAAGCAGTTTTTTCTGTTGTGGCGTCAGATCGTCCTGCTCGTTTTTGCCATACAAGGTAAAGAACCAGAATTGGTCGAAACCGGACCACCAGTAATAAATCACCCTCAGCCCACCGCGCTTGCCCTTGTTTCGTCGCTCATCCACCACTCGAATTTTGCGTAGACCTCCGGTGCCTTCGATGACATCTCCCGCTTCCGGGTTTTGCAGCAGCTCCTGCTGGAACCGGTGATACAGATCATCATCCAGGTAGTCACTTCGATGCTTTTGAAATACGGGTAATTCGATAAAAAGAGCGTCCATGTTCTGTACGTTACCTGCGTATATTTCTATCACAAGAATCGAATAGGTCAAGGCTTCTGTTCCTGCCCAATTCGGTCAAGTCATTACGTTAAAGTCGAAGGCAGGATCGGGATGTAGGATGCGGCTGATTCACCCGGAAGGCGATTCTGGATATCTGGGAGGAAGGGGGCAAACAATAAGGGTCAAAAGCGTACGCAATACCCTGTAGCTGCCGAAGGCTGCGATCTTTTGATCTTGTCCCCCAAACGCAAAAACGGCACCCGAAGGTGCCGTTTCTGTTTTCTACCGAGTAACGCTACGCGATCAACCCGCCAACCCAGACTGTTGAACCAGGTTCAGCAGCGGTTGTGGGTACAGGCCGAGGAAGAACGCCAGTACGGCAATCGCCAGCAGCATCACACCGCCTGCACGTTGTTCCCAGTGCAGTTGCGCATCGTGGCGACGCAGGTTCGGTTCCATCAGGTACAGGGTGACCATGACACGCAGGTAGTAGAAGACGCCGATGGCGCTGCCCAGTACCAGGGAACCGACCAGCCACCATTGGTGCGACTCGACGCCGGTGGCGATGATGTAGAACTTGCCGATGAAACCCGCGGTCAGCGGGATACCGGCCAGGGACAGCATCATCACGGTCAGGACGGCGGTCAGGTACGGACGGCGCCAGAACAGGCCACGGTATTCGTACAGGGCGTCCGCGTCACGACCGTTGTACGGCGAGGACATCAGGGTGATCACACCGAACGCGCCGAGGCTGGTGATCACGTAGGTGACCAGGTACACGCCGATGGCTTCCACGGCCAGACCCTTACTCGCCACCAGAGCGATGAGCAGGTAACCGAAGTGAGCGATGGACGAGTAACCCAGCAGACGCTTGAGGTTGCTCTGGGTCAGTGCCAGCAGGTTACCGAACAGGATCGACGCAATGGCGATGATGGTCAGTACGTTGCTCAGCACACCACTGCTGGCGGCCGGCGAGATCTGGAACAGACGCACCATCACCGCGAACACAGCAACTTTCGAGGCGGTAGCCAGGAACGCAGCCACCGGTGCCGGAGCCCCTTCGTAAACGTCCGGGGTCCAGAGGTGGAACGGTACCAGCGACAGCTTGAACGCCAGGCCGATCAGCATCATACCCAGGCCCAGTTGAGCCAGAGAACTTGGCATGCCGGTGGCCGCCAGGGCCTGACCGATGCCGTTGAAGCTCAGGCTGCCGGCGTCGGCGTAGAGCAGGGCCATGCCGAACAACAGGAACGCGGAACCGGCAGCCGACAGCACCATGTACTTGATGCCGGCTTCCAGCGAGCGCTTGTTGAAGAAGGCGTAAGCCACCAGGCCGTAGACCGGTACCGAGAGCAGTTCCAGACCGACGAACAACCCGGCCAGGTGCTGCGCGCTGACCAGCACCAGGCCACCGGCGGCGGCCATCAGGATCAGCAGGTAAAGTTCTTCACGGTTGCCCGGGTAGCCCGAACCGCCATCGCCCAGGTAGGCGTGGGCGAGGGTTACACAGGCGAGGGTGGCGACCAGGATCAGCGCCATGTACAGGCAGGCGAAGGTGTCGATCTGCAGCAATGGAGTCACGGCCAGCGGCGCGACTTTCAGGGCTGGCAGGATCGACAGCAAGGCCAGGTTAAGACCTGCCACCGACAGCAGGAAGGTCTGTGAGTGGTTGCGGCGCCACGCGATAGCCAGCATCACCACGATGATCGTGGCGCTGGTGATCAACAACGGCGCAAGCGCGATAAAGTGTTGAGTCGTGAATTCCATAGCGCTCTTACCGGGCCGAAGCGAGTTGAGTGAAGGCGGTGCCGAGCCACTGCTGCACGCCATGCATCGTCGCGGCAGAGGTATCGAGGAACGGTTGCGGGTACACGCCGATGTAAAGCAGCAGTGCCGCAAGCCCAACCACCATGATCAGTTCGCGACCGTCCATGCCATGCAGCACCGCGTCGGATTTCGACGGGCCGAAGTAGGCACGGTGGATCATGATCAGCGAGTAGACCGAACCGAACACCAGGCCGGAGGTCGCGATCACGGTGACCCATGGGGCGCTGGCGAAGGTGCCGATCAGGATCAGGAACTCACCGACGAAGTTACCGGTCGCCGGCAGGCCCAGCGACGCCGCCGCGAAGAACAGGCTCAGGGCTGGCAGGTAGGCAATCTTCGACCACAGGCCACCCATCTCGCGCATATCACGGGTGTGAGTGCGCTCGTACAGCTGACCGGAGAGGATAAAGAGTGCCGCGGCCGACAGACCGTGCGCCAGCATCTGCATCACCGCGCCCTGCAGCGCCAGTTGGCTGCCGGAGTAGATGCCGATCAGTACGAAGCCCATGTGGGAAACGGACGAGAAGGCAATCAGACGCTTGATGTCGGTTTGCGCGAACGCCAGGAACGCACCATAGAAGATCCCGATCAGACCCAGGGTCATGGCGAACGGCGCGAACTCGGCCGAGGCATTCGGGAACAGCGGCAGGGCGAAGCGCAGCAGGCCGTACGCAGCAGTCTTCAGCAAGATACCGGCCAGGTCGACGGAACCCGCGGTCGGTGCCTGGGCGTGAGCGTCAGGCAGCCAGGAGTGGAACGGTACGACGGGCAGCTTGACCGCGAAGGCGATGAAGAAGCCGAGCATCAGGATGTACTCGGTGGTCTGGGACATCTTGGTTTTCAACAGATCGGCGTAGTTGAAGGTAATCACGCCAGTGTCGTTGAAGTTGACCAGTACCAGGCCCAGGATCGCCACCAACATGATCAGGCCGGAAGCCTGAGTGAAGATGAAGAACTTGGTCGCCGCGTAGATCCGGGTTTTCTTGCCGTCCGAAGAACTGTGACCCCAGAGCGCGATGAGGAAGTACATCGGCACCAGCATCATTTCCCAGAAGAAGAAGAACATGAACAGGTCGAGGGCCAGGAACACGCCAACGACACCGCCCAGGATCCACATCAGGTTCAGGTGGAAGAAGCCCACGTGACGCTGAATCTCTTTCCAGGAGCAGAGTACCGAGAGGACACCCAGCAGGCCGGTCAGCAGGATCATCAACAGCGACAGGCCGTCGAGGGCCAGGTGCACGTTGATGCCGAAGCGCTGGATCCAGACGTGTTTGAACTCAATCGCCCAGGTTGGATCGGCACCCGGTTTTGGTGCAAATGAATAGTCACCGTTGGCCCACAGCCAGAGGCCGAGGGAGAGCAGCAGGGACATGGTGATCAGCGCAATCCAGCGGGGGAGGGTGGCGCCGAAGCGCTCACCCATCCAGCACAGCAGGCCGCCGATGAAGGGGATCAGGATTAGCCATGGCAGAATCATGACGGGCTCGTTTCCTTTCGCAAGTTCGCAAGGTTCATAGTCAGACCGCTACCAGCACGACGGCGCCGATTACCAGCACGGCACCAGCAGCCATCGAGGCGGCATACCAACGCAATTGACCGGTCTCGGTGCGGCTCAGGGCGGTGTGACCGCCTTTGGCCATACGCGGGATCAGACCGATGGTCTGGTCGAGCGGGTCTTTGCGCAGAATGTGGCTGATCGCAAGGTATGGCTTGACGAACAGTTTGTCGTAGATCCAGTCGAAGCCCCAGGCGGCGAACCACCAGGCCGAAAGGAAGCGACCGACGCCGCTGTTGGCGATGGCCGTGACGAAGCGACGCTTGCCCAGGAACAGCAGCGCGGCCAGCAGGATACCGGACAGGGCGATGGCGCCCGAAGCGATTTCCAGGCTGTGCTTGGCTTCGCCACCGGCATGGCCGACGCTTTCCGGCAACACACCGTGCAGCGGTGGAACGATCATCGCGCCGACGAACGTCGACAGTACGATCAGCACCGACAGCGGCAGCCAGTGAGCAACGCCGTGACCGGCATGGGCTTCGGTCTTCGCTTCACCGTGGAACGTGATGAAGATCAGGCGGAAGGTGTACAGCGAGGTCATGAAGGCACCGACCAGACCGGCATACAGCAGGCCTTCGTTACCGCTGGCGAACGCTTCCCAGAGGATTTCATCCTTGGAGTAGAAGCCCGCGGTCACCAGAGGCAAGGCCGCCAGGGCCGCGCCGCCGACGATGAAGCTGGCGTAGGCCAGTGGCAGTTTCTTCCACAGGCCGCCCATCTTGAAGATGTTCTGCTCGTGGTGGCAGGCAACGATCACCGCACCGGATGCAAGGAACAGCAGCGCCTTGAAGAAGGCGTGGGTCATCAGGTGGAAGATCGCGCCATCCCATGCACCGACGCCCAGGGCCAGGAACATATAGCCGATCTGGCTCATGGTCGAGTAGGCGAGGATACGTTTGATGTCGGTCTGAACCAGTGCGGCAAAACCTGCCAGCACCAGCGTCACGCCACCCACGACACCTACCAGGTGCAGGATATCCGGCGCCAGTGCGAACAGGCCGTGGGTACGGGCGATCAGGTAGACACCGGCGGTTACCATGGTCGCGGCGTGGATCAGTGCCGAAACCGGCGTAGGGCCGGCCATCGCATCCGCCAGCCAGGTTTGCAGCGGCAGTTGCGCGGATTTACCGACAGCGCCGCCCAGCAGCATCAGGGTCGCCAGCACGATCCAGAAGTCGCCGGCCTTGAAGTGCTCAGGCGCCTTGACCAGCAGTTCCTGGATATTCAGCGTGCCCAACTGTTGGAACAGGATGAACAGGCCGATGGCCATGAACACGTCGCCGACCCGGGTCACGATGAAGGCTTTGAGTGCCGCGTTACCGTTGTTGCGGTTGCTGTAGTAGAAACCGATCAACAGGTACGAGCACAGGCCCACGCCTTCCCAGCCGAAGTACACGAACAGCAGGTTATCGGCCAGGACCAGGAACAGCATGCTGGCGATAAACAGGTTGGTGTAGGCGAAGAAGCGCGAGTAACCGGCTTCACCGCGCATGTACCAGGACGCGAACAGGTGGATCAGGAAGCCCACGCCCACCACCACGCCGAGCATGGTCACGGACAGACCGTCCAGGTACAGGGCGAAGTTCGGCGTAAAGCCTTCCACCGCCATCCATTGCCACAGCACCAGGGTGTAGCGGCCACCCTCGGGCGGCGCAACGTTGAATTGCCAGATCACATAAGCCGCGACGATTGCCGACAGGCCAATGGAACCGACGCCGATCAGCGCCGAGAGGTTTTCCGAGAGGCGGCCCCGGGAGAACGCCAGCAGCACAAAACCGATCAGGGGGAACAGGAAAGTCAGATAGAGAAGGTTCATCCGCGCATCTCGCTGGCAGCGTCGATATCGAGAGTGTGGAAGCGGCGATACAGCTGCAACAGAATCGCCAGGCCGATACTGGCCTCGGCGGCTGCCAGGCTGATCACCAGGATGAACATGATCTGTCCATCCGGCTGCGCCCAGCGGCTACCGGCAACGATGAACGCCAGTGCGGAGGCATTCATCATGACCTCCAGGCTCATCAGCACGAAAAGAATGTTGCGCCGGACCATCAGGCCGACCAGACCGAGGCAGAACAGGATGCCGGCGACCGCCAGACCATGCTCCAAAGGGATAGCAGGCATCGTCATTGCTCCTTGGCTTCGTTGCGGCCCAAGTGGAACGCCGTGACGGCTGCGGCGAGCAGCAGCATCGAGGCGAGTTCGACCACTAGCAGGTAAGGACCGAACAGGCTGATGCCCACGGCCTTGGCGTCTACGGTGGTGTGGCCGAGTGCCTGGCCGCTGGAGTGGCTGAACAGCACATACAGCAGCTCAGCCAGCAGCAGGGCACCGAGCGCGACCGGGCCCAGCCAGATACCGGGCTTGAGCCAGACGCGTTCTTGCTGAACCGAGGCCGGGCCCAGGTTCAGCATCATCACCACGAACACGAACAGCACCATGATGGCGCCGGCGTAGGCGATCACTTCCAGTACACCGGCAAACGGTGCGCCGAGGGCGAAGAACGTCATGGCCACGGCGATCAGCGAAATGATCAGGTAGAGCAGGGCGTGCACGGGGTTGGTGTTGGTGATCACGCGAAGCGTGGACACAACCGCGATACCCGATGCGAAATAGAAAGCGAATTCCATCTTTCTTCCTTAAGGCAGCAAGCTCTTCACGTTGATCGGTTCGGCTTCATTCTGCGCGGCGCCTTTTGGCTTACCGGCAATCGCCATACCTGCAACACGATAGAAGTTGTAATCAGGGTTTTTGCCGGGGCCGGAGATCAGCAGATCTTCTTTCTCGTAAACCAGGTCCTGACGTTTGAACTCGGCCATTTCGAAATCCGGTGTCAGCTGGATCGCGGTGGTCGGGCAGGCTTCCTCGCAGAGGCCGCAGAAAATGCAGCGCGAGAAGTTGATGCGGAAGAAGTCCGGGTACCAGCGACCGTCTTCGGTTTCAGCTTTCTGCAGCGAGATGCAACCCACCGGGCACGCCACGGCGCACAGGTTGCAGGCTACACAACGTTCTTCGCCGTCGGGGTCGCGGGTCAGGACGATACGGCCACGGAAACGCGGCGGCAGGTACACGGCTTCTTCCGGGTACTGCAGCGTGTCGCGCTTGCGGAAGGCGTGGCCGAAAATCATCACCAGGCTGCGAAGCTGGGTGAAGAAGCCATGCACGATGTCAAAAATGTACTTCATGATTCTCTATCCTCACTGAGCCGCGACGGCGGGCGTGTTGAGCAACACGATCGCAGCGGTCACCAGCATGTTGATGAGGGTCAGCGGCAGGCAGAACTTCCAGCTGAAATCCATCACTTGGTCATACCGTGGGCGCGGAATCGAGGCGCGCAACAGGATGAAGAACATGATGAAGAACGCGGTTTTCAGTGCGAACCAGATGAACGGGATCTGCGGCAGAATGTCGAACGGGCCGTGCCAGCCACCGAAGAACAAAGTCACCAGCAGTGCCGAAATCAACACGATGCCGATGTACTCGCCGACGAAGAACATGCCCCATTTCATGCCGGCGTATTCAATGTGGTAACCGTCGGCCAGTTCCTGTTCCGCTTCCGGCTGGTCGAACGGGTGACGGTGAGTCACGGCGACGCCAGCGATGAAGAAAGTCAGGAAACCGAAGATCTGCGGAATGACGAACCACATGTTCTGCGCCTGGTATTCAACGATGTCGCGCATGTTGAACGAGCCGACCTGGATCACGATGCCCATCAGCGACAGGCCCATGAACACTTCGTACGACACGGTTTGTGCCGAGGCCCGCAAGCTGCCCAGCAGGGCGAACTTGTTGTTGCTCGACCAGCCGGCGAACAGCACCGCGTAGACCGACAGACCGGCCATGGCGAAGAAGAACAGGATGCCGATGTTGATGTCCGCCACACCCCAGGTCGGGGTGATCGGGATGATCGCGAAGGCAATCAGCAAGGCGCTCATGGCCACGACCGGTGCCAGGGTGAAGATCACTTTGTCGGCGAACGGCGGGGTCCAGTCTTCCTTGAAGAACATCTTGATCATGTCGGCCGCAATCTGGAACGCGCCGAACGGGCCGACGCGGTTCGGACCGTAACGGTCCTGCCAGAGGGCGAGCAAACGACGCTCGACCCAGCTCAGCAGCGCGCCGCACACCACAACGGCGAGCAGAATCACGATGGCCTTGAGGACCGCGATGATTACGTCGATCACTTCAGGAGTGAACAAGGTCATAGCGCTGCCTCCTGCAGACCGTCAACGGATTTGCCAAAGATGGCTGGTGGAATGCCGGCGATACCTGCAGGCAATGCGACCAGACCGGCACCCAGCTCTTCGTTGATGCGCAGCGGCAGACGCAAAGTCTGGCCAGCCACGTTCAAGCTCAGCAGGGCACCGTCATTGACACCCAGGCGATCGGCTTCGGACTTGGCCAGCGACACGTAGGCGGCCGGAATGCGTTCCTGCACCGGTGCGGCTTTGGAAGAGTTTTCTTCGCTGCCGAACAGGTGGAAGAACGGTACGACCTGCCAGGTGCCTGGCGCCGGGTTGAACGCACGCGGAACACTGGCGAACCAGTTCAGCGAGTCACCGGTGCTTTCGATCAGGCGAGTGCCTGGGTCGCCAGCGCGGATGTGACCACCGACTTCATCCTGGAACTTGTTCCAGGCTTGTGGCGAGTTCCAGCCCGGCGACCAGGCGAATGGCACTTGCTGACGTGGTTCGACCGAGCCCGAGTAACCTTCCATGGAGAACGCGAATGCGGTGTCGTTGTCCTGGGAAGTACGCGGTTCGTGCACGCTGATGTCGGCGCGCATGGCGGTACGACCGGAGTAACGCAGCGGTTCGCGCGCCAGTTTCAGGCCTTTGATCCGGAATGCAGCGGACGGTGCGGCATCGACGATGCGTGCCAGTTGCGGCGTGCTTGCAGCAACGGCAGCGGTGACGTGGTCCAGTTGGGTCCAGTCGATCGGCTGGTTCAGCAGGGTCGAACGCAGGGCATGCAGCCAGCGCCAGCCTTCGCGAACCAGAATGCTCGCATCGAGGTAAGTCGGGTCGAAGACCTGGAAGAAGCGCTGGGCGCGGCCTTCCTGGCTGACCAGGGTACCGTCGCCTTCAGCGAAGCTGGCCGCTGGCAGCACCAGGTGCGCGCGATCGCTGGTGGCAGTCTTCTGATGGTCCGCCACGATCACCACTTTCGCGGCGCTCAGGGCAGCATCGACACGGGCTTTGTCGGTGCGGGTGTACAGATCGTTTTCCAGCACGACGATGGCGTCGGCCTTACCGTCGATTACAGCTTGCAGCGCTTCGTCGACCGAGTTGCCGCCGAGCATGGCCAGGCCGAGGCTGTTGGCCTCCGGCACGATCAGGCTGATGGAACCGTTCTTCTCGCGTAGCTTCAGGGCTTTGGCGATGTTCGCCGCCGCTTCGATCAGCGCCTTGGAACCCAGCGAGGTACCGGCAATGATCAGCGGACGCTTGGCGGCGAGCAGGGCGTCGGCAATGCGCTTGGCCAGAGCCAGAGCTTCGGCGTCCAGACCTTCAACGGCCGGTGCGCTGGCGTCGAGGGCGTGAGCCACGGCGAAACCGATGCGGGCCAGGTCGTCTGGTGCGGCATGAACGCATTCTTCAGCGATGTCGTCGAGCTTGGTTTCAGCCAGGCTGGCGATGAACAGCGGGTTCAGCTCGTGCTGGCCGATATTCTTCACCGCAGCGTCGAGCCACGGCTGAACGCGCATGGCGTCGGCCATGTCTTCGGCCTTGCCCTTGACCGATTGACGCAGGGCCAGGGCCATGCGCGCAGCGGTCTGGGTCAGGTCTTCGCCGAGGACGAAAATCGCATCGTGGTCTTCGATGTCGCGCATGTTCGGGATCGGCAGCGGGCTGTCTTTGAGCACCTGCATGACCAGACGAATGCGTTCCAGCTCCGAAGCTTCGATACCGGAGTAGAAGTGCTCGGCGCCGACCAGTTCCAGCAACGCGTAGTTGCTTTCGAGGCTGGCGCGCGGCGAACCGATACCGACGATGTTGCGACCGCGTAGCAGGTCGGCGGCTTTATCCAGCGCTTCGTCCAGGCTCAGTTTCACGCCGTTGGCCAGCAGTGGCTGACGCGGGCGGTCTTCGCGGTTGACATAGCCGTAGCCGAAACGGCCACGGTCGCACAGGAAGTACTGGTTCACCGAACCGTTGAAGCGGTTTTCGATGCGACGCAGTTCGCCGTAGCGCTCACCCGGAGAGATGTTGCAACCGCTGGAGCAGCCATGGCAGATGCTCGGCGAGAACTGCATGTCCCACTTGCGGTTGTAGCGCTCGGAGTGAGTCTTGTCGGTGAACACACCGGTCGGGCAGACCTCGGTGAGGTTGCCGGAGAACTCGCTTTCCAGGGTGCCGTCTTCAACGCGACCGAAGTACACGTTGTCGTGAGCACCGAATACGCCGAGGTCGGTGCCGCCGGCGTAGTCCTTATAGAAGCGCACGCAGCGGTAGCAGGCGATGCAGCGGTTCATTTCGTGGGAAATGAACGGGCCCAGTTGCTGGTTCTGGTGGGTACGCTTGGTGAAGCGATAACGGCGCTCGTTGTGGCCGGTCATCACCGTCATGTCTTGCAGGTGGCAGTGACCGCCTTCCTCACAGACCGGGCAGTCGTGAGGGTGGTTGGTCATCAGCCATTCGACGACGCTGGCGCGAAACACTTTCGCTTCTTCGTCGTCGATGGAGATCCAGCTGCCGTCGGTAGCTGGCGTCATGCACGACATGACGATCCGACCACGCTTGTCGTTCTCGTCGGTGTACTGCTTGACCGCGCACTGGCGGCAAGCGCCAACGCTGCCAAGGGCTGGGTGCCAGCAGAAATAAGGGATATCGAGGCCTAGCGACAGACATGCCTGTAACAGGTTGTCTGCCCCATCGACTTCGAGCTCTTTGCCGTCTACGTGGATAGTGGCCATGGTTCAAAGTTCTTCGTTGGCCCGGTGTCAGCGGGCGTGGCTAATGGAATCTTGTTATCCGTCCAAATCCAAACAGCCTCGAAAGGCGTCATCGGACGAAAGGCGAACGGCACGGACCGTTCGCCTTTTTTAAAGCGTTAAGCGCCGACTACGATCGGCTTTGCCAGAGGCGGGACGACGGCGCGGGTAGGCGCGATGCCGGCTTCGAACTCTGGACGGAAGTATTTGATGGCACTGCCCAACGGCTCCACGGCACCCGGTGCGTGAGCACAGAAGGTCTTGCCCGGGCCGAGGAAACCGACCAGACCCAGCAGGGTCTCGATATCGCCGGCTTGCCCTTCACCGTTCTCGATCGCGCGCAGCAGCTTGACGCTCCACGGCAGACCGTCACGGCACGGGGTGCAGAAGCCGCAGGATTCACGGGAGAAGAACTCTTCCATGTTGCGCAGCAACGACACCATGTTGACGCTGTCGTCCACCGCCATGGCCAGGCCGGTACCCATACGGGTGCCCACCTTGGCGATGCCGCCGGCGTACATTTGTGCGTCCAGGTGTTCCGGCAACAGGAAGCCGGTACCGGCGCCGCCTGGCTGCCAGCACTTGAGCTTGTAACCGTCGCGCATGCCGCCGGCGTAGTCTTCGAACAGCTCGCGACCGGTGACGCCGAACGGCAATTCCCACAGGCCCGGATTCTTGACCTTGCCGGAGAAGCCCATGAGCTTGGTGCCCATGTCTTCGCTGCCTTCACGGGCCAACGATTTGTACCAGTCCACGCCGTCGGCAATGATCGCCGGCACGTTGCACAGGGTTTCGACGTTGTTCACGCAAGTCGGCTTGCCCCACACGCCTACGGCGGCAGGGAAGGGCGGCTTGGAACGCGGGTTGGCGCGGCGGCCTTCGAGGGAGTTGATCAGTGCGGTTTCTTCACCGCAGATGTAACGCCCGGCACCGGTGTGGACGAACAGCTCGAAATCGAAGCCGCTGCCCAGGATGTTCTTGCCCAGCAGGCCCGCTGCCTTGGCTTCTTCCACGGCACGGTTCAGGTGCTTGGCGGCGGTGGTGTATTCGCCACGCAGGAAGATGTAGCCACGGTAGGTTTTCAGCGCGCGAGCACTGATCAGCATGCCTTCGATCAGCAGATGGGGCAGTTGCTCCATCAGCATGCGGTCTTTCCAGGTGTTCGGCTCCATTTCATCCGCGTTGCACAGCAGGTAGCGGATATTGATGGATTCGTCCTTGGGCATCAGGCCCCACTTCACGCCCGTGGGGAAGCCTGCACCGCCGCGACCCTTGAGGCCGGAGTCTTTCACGGTCTGGACGATGTCGTCCTGGGCCATGTCGGCGAAGGCCTTGCGTGCAGCGGCGTAACCGTTCTTGGCCTGGTACTCGTCGAGCCATACGGCTTCGCCATCGTCACGCAGACGCCAGGTGAGCGGGTGAGTCTCGGCCGAACGCTTGATGCGGTTGGCAGGACCGAAGGAAGTCAGGGTCATACGTAGCCCTCGAGCAATTTGGCAACGCCGGCAGGCTGCACATCACCGAATGTGTCGTCGTCGATCATCAACGCCGGCGCCTTGTCACAGTTGCCGAGGCAGCAGACCGGCAGCAGGGTGAAGCGACCGTCGGCGGTGGTCTGGCCCAGGCCGATGCCCAGCTTGCTCTGGATTTCGCTGACCACCGATTCATGGCCGCCGATGTAGCAGACCATGCTGTCGCAGACGCGAATGATGTGACGGCCGACCGGCTGACGGAAGATCTGGCTATAGAAAGTAGCCACCCCTTCAACGTCGCTGGCCGGGATGCCAAGGATTTCGCCGATGGCGTAGAGCGCGCCATCAGGCACCCAGCCACGTTCCTTCTGGACGATCTTCAGGGCTTCGATCGACGCCGCGCGCGGGTCTTCGTAGTGATGCAGCTCGTGCTCGATGGCCGAGCGCTCGGTTTCGCTGAGGGCGAAACGGTCTGTCAGGATAAGCGTGCTGTTCATGCTTAACGGTCCACGTCGGCCATAACGAAATCGATACTACCCAGGTACGCGATCAAGTCCGCGACCATGCTGCCTTTGATCACCGAAGGGATCTGCTGCAGGTGCGGGAAGCTTGGGGTACGAATCCGGGTGCGGTAGCTCATGGTGCCGCCATCGCTCGTCAGGTAATAACTGTTGATGCCCTTGGTCGCTTCGATCATCTGGAAGGATTCGTTGGCCGGCATGACCGGGCCCCACGAAACTTGCAGGAAGTGCGTGATCAGGGTCTCGATGTGCTGCAGCGTGCGCTCTTTGGGCGGCGGCGTGGTCAGCGGGTGATCCGCCTTGTACGGGCCTTCCGGCATGTTGCGCAGGCACTGCTCGATGATCTTGATGCTCTGGCGCATTTCTTCGACGCGAACGATGCAACGGTCGTAGGCATCGCCATTGGCCGCCAGCGGGACTTCGAATTCGAAGTTCTCGTAGCCGGAGTAGGGGCGAGCTTTACGCAGGTCGAAATTGCAACCGGTCGAACGCAGGCCAGCACCGGTGACGCCCCATTCCAGGGCTTCCTTGGTGTTGTAGGCGGCGACGCCGATGGTCCGGCCACGCAGGATGCTGTTGTCCAGTGCGGCTTTCTGGTATTCGTCCAGACGCTTGGGCATCCACTCGACGAAATCCTTGACCAGTTTTTCCCAGCCGCGCGGCAGGTCGTGGGCGACGCCACCGATGCGGTACCAGGCCGGGTGCAGGCGGAAACCGGTAATGGCTTCGATCACCGTGTACGCCTTCTGGCGGTCGGTGAAGGTGAAGAACACCGGAGTCATGGCGCCGACGTCCTGGATGTAAGTCCCCAGGAACAGCAGGTGGCTGGTGATCCGGAAGAACTCGGCCATCATGATGCGGATGACGTCGACCTTCTCGGGCACCTTGATGCCGGCCAGCTTCTCGACCGAGAGCACGTACGGCAGGTTGTTCATCACGCCGCCGAGGTAGTCGATACGGTCGGTGTACGGAATGAAGCTGTGCCAGGACTGGCGCTCGGCCATCTTCTCGGCACCACGGTGGTGGTAACCGACGTCCGGTACGCAGTCGACGATCTCTTCGCCGTCCAGCTGCAGGATGATGCGGAACGCACCGTGGGCCGAAGGGTGGTTCGGGCCGAGGTTGAGGAACATGTAGTCCTCGTTCGGGCCGGAACGCTTCATGCCCCAGTCTTCAGGTTTGAAGCGCGCGGCTTCTTCCTCGAGCTGTTGCTTGGCCAGGGTCAGGCTGAACGGATCGAATTCGGTGGCACGGGCCGGGAAGTCCTTGCGCAGCGGGTGACCTTCCCAGGTCGGCGGCATCATGATGCGGCTCAGGTGCGGGTGGCCGGCAAAGTGGATGCCGTACATGTCCCACACTTCACGCTCGTACCAGTTGGCGTTCGGCCAGATGCTGGTGACGGTCGGCAAGCTGAGGTCGCTCTCGGACAACGCGACCTTGATCATTACGTCACTATTACGTTCGATCGACATCAAGTGATAGAACACTGTGAAGTCGGCGCCGCTTGGCAGCCCTTGACGCTTGGTGCGCAGACGCTCGTCCACGCCGTGCAGGTCATAGAGCATGACGTACGGCTTGGGCAGGTTGCGCAGGAAGGTCAGGACTTCGACGAGTTTGGCACGGGCAACCCACAGCACCGGCATGCCGGTGCGGGTAGTCTGGGCGGTGAACGCCTCAGGGCCAAAACGGTTGTTCAGTTCGACGACCACATCCTGGTCGTCTGCCTTGTAAGGCGGGATGTACAGAGCACTGCCTGTAGTCATGGTTATTTATCGCTTTCGGTCAACGTAAAGAATGAAGCCAGTTTCTCGTTTCTTTGTAAGAACAGATCTGGATCAGACTTCGTCGGGGCTGCGCAGGTTGGTTACCTGAATACGCTGTTCGCGGCGCTGTTCCTTTTGCGAAGGCATCTCGGCGCGGTAAACGCCTTGATCGCCAACGACCCAGGAAAGTGGGCGACGCTCCTGGCCAATCGACTCCTGCAACAGCATCAAGCCTTGCAGGAAAGCTTCAGGGCGGGGCGGGCAGCCAGGCACGTAGACGTCCACGGGCAGGAACTTGTCCACCCCTTGAACGACGGAGTAGATGTCGTACATGCCACCGGAGTTGGCGCACGAACCCATGGAGATAACCCATTTAGGTTCGAGCATTTGCTCGTAGAGACGCTGAATGATCGGCGCCATCTTGATGAAGCAGGTACCGGCGATAACCATGAAATCCGCCTGACGCGGCGATGCCCGGATCACCTCGGCGCCAAAGCGCGCGATGTCGTGGGGCGCCGTGAAGGCGGTAGTCATTTCCACGTAGCAGCACGAAAGACCGAAGTTATACGGCCACAAGGAGTTCTTGCGCCCCCAGTTGATCGTGCCGTTGAGCACGTCTTCGAGCTTGCCCATGAAGATGTTTTTGTGGACTTGATCTTCTAACGGATCGGAAACGGTTTCCCGTTGGCCAATCGGATACTGCTCGTTAGGAGCATCGGGGTCGATCCTGGTGAGATTGTATTGCATTGCCAAAGCCTCATTGTTTCAGCTTCGCTTGCCGCTTACGACGAGCTTCCGGAGCCCAGTCAAGGGCGCCCACTCGGAATAGGTAGACAAGACCTGCCAACAGAATTGCTATGAAAACGAGAGCTTCGACGAATCCGGTCCAGCCGCTTTCGCGGACGGACACAGACCAGGCAAAGAGAAAGAGGGCTTCGATATCGAAGATCACGAAGAGCATCGCGACCAGATAGAATTTGGCTGAGAGCCGCAAGCGGGCGCCACCTGTAGGTAGCATGCCGGACTCGAACGGTTCGTTTTTGCTGCGGCCCCAGGCTTTTGACCCGAGGAGGCTGGAGACGCCGAGCATGAAGGCGCAAAGGCCGCCGACACCCAGAAGGAAAATGGCAAAGCCCCAGTTGTGGGCCATGAGTCCGGTCGCTTCGGGCATGCTGGTAATCCTTAACAGAGAGCAAAGGTCTCTGAGCTTGAAAAGAAACAAAGCAGTGACGATATGTCGCAGCAATCAATCGCGCTGATTTTATGGCTAAACACCGAGCAAGTAAAATTCAGATAGCGAAATTATTTACAGGAATAAGGACATAGCACACCTCCAAAGCCCTGTAGCCCATGCGGTTCGGGCATTAGCGGGGGTTTTGTCAATTATGTTTTGTAGGGAATGTAACGAACATAGTTGCCGCTAAATGATAATCAGTATTATTTGGTGCGGTTTTCAAACTGTTTAACGGGCAGCGGTTCGGGAAGTTGTCTTATAAGTGCGTTACTGCAAGTAGCACGCGGGGTGTTTTTACCTTGTTTGCGTGATCGCGAAATTGCTCTGGATCAACGTTTTTCCTGGGGGCGCCATCGGCCCCTGTGGGAGCGGGCTTGCCCGCGAATGCGGTGGGTCAGTCGACATCAATGTTGGAAGATGGGCCGCCTTCGCGAGCAAGCCCGCTCCCATAGGGTTCGGTGGTGTTCATGGTATCGCAGGCAAAAAAACGCCCCGAACCAGTCGGGGCGTCAGATGGGCGGCTTTGCGGTTAGCTTTTATTCGGTCCGCAAGGGCCGTTTGCTTACACGAAGTAGATCAGTGGAACTGTTCTTCTTCGGTCGAACCGGTCAGCGCGGTCACCGAAGACGTGCCACCCTGGATCACGGTGGTCATGTCGTCGAAGTAGCCGGTGCCCACTTCCTGCTGGTGAGCCACGAAGGTGTAACCCTTGGCGGCATCGGCGAACTCTTGCTCTTGCAGCTTCACGTAGGCGGTCATGTCGTTGCGGGCGTAGTCGTGCGCCAGGTTGAACATGCTGTGCCACATGTTGTGAATGCCGGCCAGGGTGATGAACTGGTGCTTGTAACCCATGGCGGACAGTTCGCGCTGGAACTTGGCGATGGTCGCGTCGTCCAGGTTTTTCTTCCAGTTGAAGGAAGGCGAGCAGTTGTACGACAGCAGTTGGTCCGGGTATTCCTTTTTGATCGCTTCGGCGAAACGACGGGCTTCGTCCAGATCCGGCTTGGCGGTTTCACACCAGATAAGGTCGGCGTACGGCGCGTAGGCCAGGCCGCGAGCGATGGCCTGGTCGAGGCCGGCGCGCACTTTGTAGAAGCCTTCCTGAGTACGTTCGCCAGTCACGAACGGCTGGTCGTACGGGTCGCAGTCGGAGGTCAGCAAATCAGCCGCGTTGGCGTCGGTACGGGCCAGGATGATGGTCGGGGTACCGGCAACGTCAGCCGCCAGACGGGCAGCGGTCAGCTTCTGTACGGCTTCCTGGGTCGGAACCAGTACCTTGCCGCCCATGTGGCCGCATTTTTTCACGGAAGCCAGTTGGTCTTCGAAGTGAACGCCGGCAGCGCCTGCTTCGATCATGCTCTTCATCAGCTCGTAAGCGTTCAGTACGCCGCCGAAACCGGCTTCAGCGTCCGCCACGATCGGCGCGAAGTAGTCGATGTAGCCTTCGTCGCCCGGGTTTTTGCCGGCTTTCCACTGGATCTGGTCGGCACGACGGAACGAGTTGTTGATGCGCTTGACCACGGTTGGAACCGAATCCACCGGGTACAGCGACTGGTCCGGGTACATCGATTCGGCGGAGTTGTTGTCCGCAGCCACTTGCCAGCCCGACAGGTAGATCGCCTGGATGCCGGCCTTGACTTGCTGTACCGCCTGGCCACCGGTCAGGGCGCCCATGCAGTTAACGAAATCTTTCTCGGGGCGGAAGGATGGCTTGGCGCCCTGGGTCACCAGGTTCCAGAGCTTCTCGGCGCCCATTTTTGCAAAGGTGTGCTCAGGTTGAACCGAGCCACGCAGACGGACGACGTCAGCAGCGGAGTAATTGCGCTTCACGCCTTTCCAGCGTGGGTTTTCAGCCCAGTCTTTTTCGAGGGCTGCAATTTGCTGTTCGCGTGTCAGTGCCATGGAGATAAACCTCGTCGCGTCTTTAATCGAAAATGGTTCTGGGTGAACAATTCCTGCGTGCCAAATACGCTCATTCAGTTGGGGCGTACATGGCTGCTCGCTGACCAGAAGCTTAGGCGGTCAAGTCGGGTTCGGCGGGGATGGCGACGGGATGAACGATGGGCTCGAGGGGGAAGTGAGCAGGTAAGGGCGAACTGGCGAGCGCGTTCGGGCGTCGTGGGCCTTGGTGCGAACTTCAGTGTGGAGCCGGGTTACCTAATTACGCTTCCGTCCCTCGGGACAACTTCGTTCCAGTCGGCAACCTCGTCAAACACACCTTGTGGGCGGTACAGACACGAATCGGCTCGCGGGGTAGGGTGCGAACAGCGACTCGAAAGCCCTTGCCAGGGCCTCTGATTAGCGGGAGCGAGGCCATCATGCCTTTGCTTTTTTGGCTCGTCAAACGTTTTGTAGTGCTTTTTTTCAAGCACTACATCTTTAGTCTAATACGACTAATCAGTCAGTTTTTGGTGCTTTAGTCCAAGGTGTCGACTTTCACCCGCAAAGTCATGTCATCCCGGCCCTGAGTCGAGTAACTGCGGGTCAGGCCCTGTTTGTCGGCCTGAGTCTGACGATTCACGCCGGCCAGGGTGATCCACTCGCCCAGTCGACCGCTGATAGTTGTGTCGGTACTTTGCACGTTCACTACATCGGGACGTTCCTGGCTCATCCGGTCACGGTTGGTACTGATAGCCAGGTGAACGATGTCGCCGGTGACGCTGGCTGTGACGTAGAAGCCCTGGGTGACGTTGCGGTATTCGGTCTGGCTGCGCAGGTCACCATAGCTGTCGGTCTGGGTGCTGGTGAGCGGTACGCTTTGGCCGACCTGGATCAGCGCCGGTGCGCCTTCGCTGGCCTGAACCTGCTGGATGCCGCCGTCTCGGCTGTCGGTGCTGCGATTGATGATGCGGGTCTGATTCGGTGCGGAGCCGTTGACCGAGTAGCCCTGATCGCCTTGAAAGTTGTTTTCGTTGGTATCGACAGTGATCAACAGGCGCTTGGGCGCGGTGTCCAGCTGGGCGAGGAAGGCCTTGAGCTCGTCGATCTTGCCGGGCTCGGCGTTGACGATCAGTTGATTGCCATAGGCACTGACTTTGCCATCGTTACCGATGAAGTTCTGCGCCACCGGCAGCAGTTCGGCGCTGGTGCGGTAATTCAGGGGCACGATCTCGGTGGCGGCCATGACCGAAAAACTGCAGGTCAGCAGCAGCGTGGTGAGCAGGGTGCGTAGGGACATGTCCGTTTCTCCGCAAATCAAAGGTTTGATATTGCCAGTTTGTCGGCCCGGCGTGGTGCGAGTTGAATCACAGACAGCAAAACGCCCCGGCATCCGAGAATGGCGGGGCGTTTTGTGGTGTTCTTGATATGTATTTGTGATGAGGGGCTTGCCCCGTTGGGTCGCGCAGCGGCCCCAAGATTTTTAGGGCTGCTGCGCAGCCCAACGGGGGCAAGCCCCCTCGCCACAGGGATCAAGTCGAGTGACGCACCATGTCCACATGCGGAATCCCGGCTTCCAGGAATTCCTCGCTGACCATGCTGAAACCCAGGCGCTCATAGAACGCCGTGGCCTGCACCTGTGCACTCAGCATCTGCTGCTTCAGCCCACGCTTCTCGGCTTCACCGATCACCGCTTGCATCAGCGCATCGCCAACCTTCAAGCCGCGCCAGTCCTTGAGCACCGACACCCGGCCGATGTGGCCGTCGGGCAGCAGGCGGGCGGTGCCGATCGGAAAGTCGCCTTCGAAGGCCAGGAAATGCACGGCTGTGGCGTCATCGGCATCCCATTCCAGCTCAGGCGGAACGGATTGCTCGGCGATGAACACCGTCTCACGAATGCGCCGGATCTCGGCGTTATCCTTTTGCCAGTCTGCGACACGAACGTGAATTTTATTCATCGGCAAACCCCAGGCTTCCCTGCTTGATCAGCTCACACAGCAGACCGCGACCGTCTTCATCGCTGAGCCAGTCGCCGAGATTGTCGACGTGCAGGGCATCGGCGGCGCAGATCATTTTCAGCAGCTCACGCAGTTTGCCCGGCAGGTAACGGCTCTGGCCGCTGGCGAACAGCAGCAGGTCGTCATCAACCTCCGACCAGGCCAGGCGCGCGCTCGGGTTGCGGATCAGCACCGCACCTTGCTCGAGGCTGGCGAGCAGGTCGTCTTCTTCGATTTCTTCCGGGCCAACCACCAGTTCCGGGTAGCGCGGCTCGGTCATGAACTGGCCGAACCAGGTCAGCAGCAGACGCTCGTCGCTCATGTGCTCGGCCAGCAGGCTTTTCAGGCGATCGAGGGCGTCGTGCTGGATCTGATGAGGATCGACAGCCGGCAGGGCGTCGGCGTCGGTGTAACGCTCTTCATCCGACAGGAACTGGCTGAGGAAGTCGGTGAAGTGGGTCAGCACTTCAGCGGCGCTCGGTGCGCGGAAGCCGACCGAGTAGGTCATGCAATCATCGACAGCCACACCAGAATGAGCCAGGCGCGGAGGCAGGTAGAGCATGTCGCCCGGTTCCAGCACCCATTCGTCGGTGGCTTCGAAATCGGCGAGGATGCGCAGGTCGGCGTGTTGCAGCAGCGGGCTCTCGGAATCGCACATCTGGCCGATTTTCCAGTTGCGCTTGCCGTGGCCTTGCAGCAGGAACACATCGTAGTTATCGAAGTGCGGGCCGACGCTGCCACCTGGGGCGGCGAAGCTGATCATCACGTCGTCGACGCGCCAGCTCGGCAGGAAGCGGAAGTTCTCCAGCAATTCGGCGACTTCCGGCACGAATTGGTCGACCGCTTGCACCAGCAGGGTCCATTCGCGTTCCGGCAGCTTGCTGAATTCATCTTCGGCGAACGGGCCTCGGCGCAATTCCCAGGGGCGCTCGCCGTGCTCGATCACCAGGCGCGATTCGACTTCTTCTTCCAGCGCCAGGCCGGCCAGTTCGTCGGCATCGATCGGGCTTTCGAAATCAGGAATCGCCTGACGGATCAGCAACGGTTTTTTCTGCCAGTAGTCGCGCAGGAATTCCCGTGCCGTGATGCCGCCCAGAAGTTGAAGAGGAATGTCAGGATTCATGTGTAACCTATTGAAAAAAAGCACTTTTCAGACGGGAATAAAAACGCCCGGCGCTGCCGGGCGTCTCAAACGGGTACAGCGGTCGATCAGATGCGTTTGGCTTGTGCTACAGCGTTGCCGATGTAGTTGGCCGGGGTCAGCAGTTTCAGCTCAGCCTTGGCGGCGGCTGGCATGTCCAGGCCGTCGATGAAGGTTTGCAATGCTTCAGGGCTGATGCCCTTGCCGCGAGTCAACTCTTTGAGTTTCTCGTACGGGTTCTCGATGTTGTAGCGACGCATCACGGTCTGGATCGGCTCGGCCAATACTTCCCAGCACGCGTCCAGGTCAGCGGCGATCTTTTGCTCGTTGAGCTCCAGTTTGCTGATGCCCTTGAGGCTGGCTTCGTAGGCGATCACGCTGTGGGCGAAGCCGACACCGAGGTTGCGCAGCACGGTGGAGTCGGTCAGGTCACGCTGCCAGCGGGAGATTGGCAGTTTGCTCGCCAGGTGCTGGAACAGTGCGTTGGCGATCCCCAGGTTGCCTTCGGAGTTTTCGAAGTCGATCGGGTTGACCTTGTGCGGCATGGTCGACGAACCGATTTCGCCAGCGATGGTGCGCTGTTTGAAATAGCCCAGGGAGATGTAGCCCCAGATGTCGCGGTCGAAGTCGATCAGGATGGTGTTGAAGCGCGCGATTGCGTCGAACAGCTCGGCGATGTAGTCGTGCGGTTCGATCTGCGTGGTGTACGGGTTGAAGCCCAGGCCCAGCTCGTCTTCGATGAAGGCGCGGGCGTTGGCTTCCCAGTCGATCTCAGGGTAGGCCGACAGGTGAGCGTTGTAGTTGCCGACAGCGCCGTTGATCTTGCCCAGCAGCGGAACGGCGGCGACTTGAGCGATTTGACGCTCCAGACGGTAAACCACGTTCGCCAGCTCTTTGCCCAGGGTGGTCGGCGACGCCGGTTGGCCGTGGGTGCGCGACAGCATCGGCACTTCAGCGAAGCGGATGGCCAGTTCGCGGATGGCGTTGGCGGTCTGGCGCATCAGCGGCAGCATCACGTCATCACGGCCTTCGCGCAGCATCAGGGCGTGGGACAGGTTGTTGATGTCCTCGCTGGTGCAGGCAAAGTGGATGAATTCGCTGACCTTGGCCAGTTCCGGCAGCTTGGCCGCCTGCTCTTTGAGCAGGTACTCAATGGCTTTGACGTCGTGGTTGGTGGTGCGCTCGATCTCTTTGACGCGTTCGGCGTGCTCCAGGGAGAAGTTTTCCGCCAGGGTGTTCAACACCGCGTTGGCTTCGGCGGAGAACGCCGGCACTTCGCTGATGGCAGGGTGAGCGGCCAGGCGCTGGAGCCAGCGCACTTCAACCAGAACGCGAGCACGGATCAGACCGTATTCGCTGAAAATTGGGCGCAGGGCCTGGGTTTTGCCGGCGTAGCGGCCGTCAACAGGGGAAACCGCAGTGAGCGAAGAGAGCTGCATGGGGTGTTCTCGGACAGTCGGGCAACGAAATGGGGCGCGTATCATACATGAAAAAA
Source organism: Pseudomonas sp. FP1742 (assembly GCF_030687145.1). NCBI lineage: Bacteria > Pseudomonadati > Pseudomonadota > Gammaproteobacteria > Pseudomonadales > Pseudomonadaceae > Pseudomonas > Pseudomonas sp. FP1742. The sequence continues at coordinate 2,361,126 of NZ_CP117460.1, forward strand.
TCCGCCGGTCCGTCGCCAACTGACCGGCGTATTACGCGTTACTGACTACAAAGCGGTATTACGGGCGCGGTTCAGCTGCTGCGCATCAGCGGATAAAGCTCTTTAAGCAATTTGCGACGGCTGATCACCAGCTGCCAGCGATGACCGCCCAACTGCCGCCACAGGCGGGCTGAACGAATCCCGGCCAGCAACAGCGCGCGGATTTTCGAAGCATTGCTCGGTTGCTGCAGGTTGCGCATGTCGCCGTGGACCTGAATCCGTTGGCGCAAGGTGCTCAGGGTGTCCTGGTACAACGCACCGCAGGCGGCGATCACGTTTTCGTGGGCCGGGCCGAAATGCTCGACCTGGGACTGAATCTGCGGCAGACGCTTGCCGATCGCGTCCAGCATGTCGTTGCGCTTGGCCAACTGACGCTCCAGCCCCAGCATCGCCAGGGCATAGCGCAGCGGTTCGCGCTGAAGAGTGCTGGGGTCGCGCTCCAGGGCACCGATCAGTGCGCGGTAACCGTCACGCAGGTTGATGTCGTCACCGCCATAGACTTCCAGCGTGTCCTTGGGGTCGCGAATCAGCAGGCTGCCGAGCATGCAAGCCAGGCCGGCTTCGTTGGTCTGGCCGGTCTTGGCGATCTTGTCGACCAGCACGGCGGCGAGAAACACGCCACCCAGGGCCGTCAGTTGCTCCTGAGTCGGGCTCATGAACGCTGGTCCTTGCTGGTCCAGGGCTCGGCCACTTCGATCACACCGCCGCCGAGGCAGATTTCACCGTCGTAGAACACCACGGATTGGCCCGGGGTGACTGCGCGTTGCGGGTCATCGAAGGTCGCGCGATAGCCGGTGGCGGTTTTTTCCAGTGTGCATGGTTGGTCGCTCTGGCGATAACGGACTTTGGCGGTCAGTTTGCGCGGTTCGGTCAAATCGATCGGGTTGACCCAATAGATGTCCGAGGCGAGCAGGGCGCGGGAGAACAACCACGGATGGTCATTGCCCTGGCCGACGATCAGTTCGTTGTGCTCCAGGTCTTTGATCAGCACGTACCAGGGCTCGTCGCTGGCGTCTTTCAAGCCGCCGATGCCCAGGCCCTGGCGCTGGCCGATGGTGTGGTACATCAAGCCATGATGACGGCCGATGACTTCGCCTTCGGTGGTTTTGATTTCGCCAGGTTGCGCCGGCAGGTATTGCTTGAGGAAATCGCTGAAGCGGCGCTCGCCGATAAAGCAGATCCCGGTGGAATCCTTTTTCTTCGCGGTGGCCAGGTCGTGTTTCTCGGCAATCGCGCGCACTTGCGGTTTTTCCAGCTCGCCGACCGGGAACAGGGTCTTGGCGATCTGTTCGCCGCCGACGGCGTGCAGGAAGTAGCTCTGATCCTTGTTCGGGTCCAGGCCTTTGAGCAATTCGGTGCGACCATCGATGTCGCGGCGGCGCACGTAGTGGCCGGTGGCGATCAGGTCGGCGCCGAGCATCATGGCGTAATCGAGGAACGCCTTGAACTTGATCTCGCGGTTGCACAGGATGTCCGGGTTCGGCGTGCGGCCGGCCTTGTATTCGGCCAGGAAGTGCTCGAACACGTTGTCCCAGTACTCGGCGGCGAAGTTGGCGGTGTGCAGCTTGATGCCAATCTTGTCGCACACGGCCTGAGCATCCGCCAGGTCGTCCATGGCGGTGCAGTATTCCGTTCCATCGTCTTCTTCCCAGTTCTTCATGAACAGGCCTTCCACCTCATAGCCTTGCTCGATCAGCAGGAGAGCGGAAACGGAAGAGTCCACGCCGCCGGACATACCGACAATGACGCGCTTCTTTTGTGTGGCAGAAGGGGCTGGATCACGCATAGGGATTCAATGAGTGTCTCGAAAAAGGACGCGATTCTAGCAGGCTCAAGCCTGCAAGGCTAAAGAGAAGGGCGGATCAGCTCGAGGCTGAAGTGTTTGCCGTCCAGATAATCATCGATACAGCGGATGATCAGCTCACTGCGCCAGTTTGCGCGCTGTTGCAGCAGTTCGTCACGCGTCAGCCACTTTGTGCCGACAATACCGTCATCCAATTGATAATCGGGGTGGTGTTTGATCGCTTTTGCGGTAAAGCAGACCCGCTGATAGGTCACGCCGTTGCTGGGGGCGGTGTAGAGATAAATACCCACGACGCCGGTCGGCTCGACGTCCCAGCCGGTTTCTTCGAGGGTTTCGCGTATGGCGGCTTCGGTCAGCGTTTCGTCCGGGTCCAGATGGCCGGCGGGCTGGTTGAGCACCGTTCGTCCGTGCTTGGATTCTTCGACCATCAGGAAACGGCCGTTTTCTTCGACGATGGTGGCGACGGTGATGTGGGGCAGCCAATCCATGAAGCTTCCTCGATTCTGAATGTTGAAACACGGTCAATGTGGGAGCGGCGGTGCGACGATTCGACTTGCTCGCGAAAGCGGTGGGTCAGCCAGCATGAATGTTGAATGATAAACCGCATTCGCGAGCAAGCCCGCTCCCACATTGGTCCAGCGCCACAAACACAAACCCCGGCACATGGCCGGGGTTTGTGATGTGCCCTTACAACCTTAAACCAGCGCAGCGATCGCGGCGTTGAAGGTTGCGCTCGGGCGCATGGCCTTGCTGATCAGTTCGGCATTGGCGTGGTAGTAACCGCCGATGTCCACTGGCTTGCCCTGAACGGCATTGAGCTCGGCAACGATGGTTGCTTCGTTCGCTGTCAGGGTTTTGGCCAGCTCGCCGAACTGCGCTTGCAGTGCAGCGTCTTCGGTCTGGGCGGCCAGGGCTTGAGCCCAGTACAGCGCCAGGTAGAAGTGGCTGCCGCGGTTGTCGATGTTGCCGACTTTGCGCGATGGCGACTTGTTGTTGTCCAGGAACTGGCCGGTGGCCTGATCCAGGGTCTTGGCCAATACCAGCGCTTTAGGGTTGTTGTACGTCACACCCAGGTGCTCGAGAGAGGCGGCCAGGGCCAGGAACTCGCCCAGGGAATCCCAGCGCAGGAAGTTTTCTTCCAGCAGCTGCTGAACGTGCTTCGGTGCCGAGCCGCCAGCGCCGGTTTCGAACAGGCCACCGCCGTTCATCAGCGGAACGATCGACAGCATCTTGGCGCTGGTGCCCAGTTCCATGATCGGGAACAGGTCAGTCAGGTAGTCGCGCAATACGTTGCCGGTCACCGAAATGGTGTCCTTGCCTGCGCGAGTGCGGTCCAGGGTGAACTTCATCGCGTCGACTGGCGACATGATGCGGATGTCCAGGCCGGAAGTGTCGTGATCCTTCAGGTAGGCCTGGACTTTCTCGATCACCACGCCGTCGTGGGCACGCATTGGGTCCAGCCAGAAAATCGCAGGGGTGGCGCTTGCACGAGCACGGTTGACGGCCAGTTTGACCCAGTCCTGGATCGGTGCGTCTTTGGTCTGGCACATGCGGAAGATGTCGCCGGCTTCAACCGACTGTTCCAGCAGGGTGCGACCGGCGCTGTCGGAAACCCGAACCACGCCGTTGGCCTTGATCTGGAAGGTCTTGTCGTGGGAACCGTACTCTTCGGCTTTCTTCGCCATCAGGCCGACGTTCGGCACGCTGCCCATGGTGGTCGGATCGAAGGCGCCGTTTGCCTTGCAGTCTTCGATCACCGCCTGGTAGATGGTGGCGTAGCAGCGGTCCGGGATCACCGCCTTGGTGTCGTGCAGCTGGCCGTCGGTGCCCCACATTTTGCCGGAGTCACGGATCATCGCCGGCATCGAGGCGTCGACGATGACGTCGCTCGGCACGTGCAGGTTGGTGATGCCTTTGTCGGAGTTGACCATGGCCAACGACGGACGAGCGGCGTAGACCGCCTGGATGTCCGCTTCGATCTGCGCTTGTTGATCGCCAGGCAAGGCCTTGATGCGAGCGTACAGGTCGCCGATGCCGTTGTTCAGGTTGAAGCCGATCTGCGCCAGCACGTCAGCGTGCTTGGCCAGTGCGTCTTTATAGAACTCGGCAACGATCTGGCCGAACATGATCGGGTCGGAGACCTTCATCATGGTGGCTTTGAGGTGAACCGACAGCAGCACGCCTTTTGCCTTGGCGTCTTCGATCTCTGCTGCGATGAAGCTGCGCAGCGCGTTTTTGCTCATGACCGCGCAATCGAGGATCTCACCGGCTTGTACGGTGGTTTTTTCTTTCAGGACGGTGGTGGTGCCGTCTTGAGCGATCAGTTCGATTTTGACGGCGTCAGCGGCGTCGATCAGGGCAGCTTTTTCGCTGCCGTAGAAATCGCCGGTGCTCATGTGGGCGACGTGGGACTTGGAGTCCTTGGCCCAGGCGCCCATTTTGTGCGGGTGCTTGCGTGCATAGTTCTTGACCGACAGCGGTGCGCGACGATCGGAGTTGCCTTCGCGCAGAACCGGGTTCACGGCGCTGCCCTTGATCTTGTCGTAGCGGGCCTTGGCTTCTTTGTCGGCGTCGCTGGTCACGGTTTCCGGGTAATCCGGCAGTGCGTAGCCCTGGGCTTGCAGCTCTTTGATCGCGGCCTGCAGTTGCGGAACCGAAGCGCTGATGTTCGGCAATTTGATGATGTTGGCTTCAGGTGTAACGGCCAGGTCGCCCAGTTCGGCGAGGTGGTCGGCTACCGCTTTGTCACCCAATTGCTCGGGGAAGCTGGCCAGAATGCGCCCTGCAAGAGAGATATCGCGGGTTTCAACGGCGATATCAGCCGAGGCGGTGAAGGCCTCTACGATAGGCAACAGTGAATAGGTGGCGAGGGCTGGGGCTTCGTCGGTGAAGGTATAGATGATCTTCGAGCGGGTGGGCATATTCGGATTAACTCTCTCTTCTTTGCTAAAGCGTGCACAGAAACTCGAGGGGCGCCGGGTAAGCGCGTTCGTTCAAAGTCATCCATGAGCCGAATGTCGAGGTTCTTTGCGGTGATGTTGGGTGCATCGGTCGAGCGTCAAGCGGGTGGACTGCGGTAACAATCCTGCTTTTTTCGGGCCCAGGGTCTCGGCTACATTTCCAGTGGCAGAGCGGTCGGCCGTCGTGACTCTGTGGTAAGCGGCGGCATTATACATAGGTAGCTGGCAATCTGCCGATGGTTCATATGCAACGATTCTCGTCCATTGGTCTAAAGGTCGCAGGCAGGTGTGGGGAGTAGCCTTGTATGGCGTGCTTGAGTTTGGCGCTTTTCCCTTTGCTTTCAGGCTTGTACGTCACGAACTGTGCAGCTTTGCAGCAGATGGGCGGAACATAGGGTTTGCGCGCCGATTCAACTGGGGTACGCTCGGACGAAGCCAGATGTTCAATCCAAACAATGGAGTTCAGCATGGGATACAAGAAGATTCAGGTTCCAGCCGTCGGCGAAAAAATCACCGTCAACGCGGACCATTCTCTCAATGTTCCTAACAACCCGATCATTCCCTTCATCGAAGGCGATGGTATTGGCGTTGATATCAGCCCGGTCATGATCAAGGTTGTCGATGCTGCTGTTAAGAAGGCTTACGGCGGCGAGCGCAAAATTTCCTGGATGGAAGTCTACGCCGGGGAGAAAGCGACTCAGGTTTACGATCAGGACACCTGGCTGCCTCAGGAAACCCTGGACGCGGTCAAGGATTACGTGGTTTCCATCAAGGGCCCTCTGACCACCCCGGTTGGCGGTGGCATCCGTTCCCTGAACGTGGCCCTGCGTCAGCAACTCGACCTGTATGTGTGCCTGCGCCCGGTGCGCTGGTTCGAAGGCGTGCCGAGCCCGGTCAAGAAGCCAGGCGACGTCGACATGACCATCTTCCGCGAAAACTCGGAAGACATTTATGCCGGTATCGAATGGAAAGCCGGTTCGCCGGAAGCGACCAAGGTCATCAAGTTCCTTAAAGAAGAAATGGGCGTCACCAAGATCCGTTTCGACCAAAACTGCGGTATCGGTATCAAGCCGGTGTCCCTGGAAGGCACCAAGCGTCTGGCGCGCAAAGCTCTGCAATATGTAGTCGACAATGACCGCGACTCGCTGACCATCGTGCACAAAGGCAACATCATGAAGTTCACCGAGGGTGCCTTCAAGGAATGGGCCTACGAAGTGGCCGCTGAAGAATTCGGCGCGACCCTGCTCGACGGCGGTCCGTGGATGCAGTTCAAGAACCCGAAAACCGGCAAGAACGTCATCGTCAAGGACGCCATCGCCGACGCCATGCTCCAGCAGATCCTGCTGCGCCCGGCCGAGTACGATGTGATCGCGACCCTGAACCTCAACGGCGACTATCTCTCCGACGCCCTGGCGGCGGAAGTGGGCGGTATCGGTATCGCGCCGGGTGCGAACCTGTCCGACACCGTGGCCATGTTCGAAGCCACCCACGGCACCGCACCGAAATACGCCGGCAAGGACCAGGTCAACCCGGGTTCGCTCATCCTGTCCGCAGAGATGATGCTGCGTCACATGGGCTGGACCGAAGCGGCGGATCTGATCATCAAGGGCACCAACGGCGCGATTTCCGCTAAAACCGTGACCTATGACTTCGAACGCCTGATGGATGGCGCGAAGCTGGTATCGTCTTCCGGGTTTGGCGATGCGCTCATCTCGCATATGTAAGCCGCACATGTAGGTGAATCGGTACAAAAAAACCGCCTTCGGGCGGTTTTTTATGACTGGATGGCAGGTTGTGTCAGCTCGACACTGTTTCTGGCTTGATGGAAGGTGCGGTCTGTCCGTTCGGGAAGGTGGCAGGTGTGATCTTTACAGCATGCAACCCTTTGGGGCCCTGAACGATCTCGAAACTAACGATTTGCCCTGCCTTGAGGGTCTTGTATCCATCCATATCAATGGCTGAGTAGTGGGCAAAGAAATCGATATCCTTGCCATCCTCGTCGCGACCTTCTCTGGCCTCGGTATTAATGAAACCGAACCCCTTGGCATTGTTGAACCATTTCACCTTACCGACAGCCATACCCATATCCCTCTGCAACAGACTCCATCACTGGAGTATCATCCAGTTAATCCGCAGTCTAATCTTGTAAATAGATTGACTCCGCGGACCTTTTTTACCCACTGTGGGCTCTATTGGTTGTAACACCGATTTTCCGATAGTCAAGGTGACCGGGCAGTCGGAGTTGAAATCGTCGATGGCCGCCCCCACCACTGTATTTGCACAACTGACGAACCTTTCTTTCCATGCATGCAATCAGCCAGATTCGACTAACATTCAATCAGGATCGCCCTGATTTACACGACGACGATTCCGCAGGCATTGCTGTTCAGGAGGCTAAGCCTGCTTTACAGGCGCCGCCTATGTACAAGGTGGTTTTGTTCAACGATGACTACACACCGATGGATTTCGTCGTCGAAGTGCTCGAGGTGTTTTTTAACCTGAATCGCGAGCTGGCGACCAAGGTCATGCTGGCCGTTCATACAGAAGGACGGGCAGTATGTGGAGTGTTTACCCGCGACATCGCCGAGACCAAGGCCATGCAGGTCAACCAGTACGCCAGGGAAAGCCAGCATCCGCTACTCTGTGAAATCGAGAAGGACGGTTAATCGCCGACCACTTGGGTATGAGGTGAAGCTATGTTAAACCGCGAGCTCGAAGTCACCCTCAATCTAGCCTTCAAGGAGGCTCGTTCGAAGCGTCATGAATTCATGACCGTCGAACACCTGCTGCTGGCCCTATTGGATAATGAGGCTGCCGCTACCGTTTTGCGTGCCTGCGGCGCAAACCTCGACAAACTCAAGCATGACCTGCAGGAGTTCATCGACTCCACCACGCCATTGATCCCCTTGCATGACGAGGATCGTGAAACCCAGCCAACCCTGGGCTTCCAGCGTGTACTGCAACGTGCTGTCTTTCACGTACAGAGCTCGGGCAAACGCGAAGTGACTGGCGCCAACGTGCTGGTCGCGATCTTCAGTGAGCAAGAGAGTCAGGCAGTGTTTCTGCTGAAACAGCAGAGCGTTGCGCGCATCGATGTCGTCAACTACATCGCCCATGGCATTTCCAAAGTGCCGGGGCATGGCGATCACTCTGAAGGTGAACAAGATATGCAGGACGACGAGGGCGGTGAGTCTTCTTCTTCAGGCAATCCTCTGGATGCTTATGCCAGCAACCTCAACGAACTCGCGCGCCAGGGTCGTATCGATCCATTGGTAGGCCGTGAGCTCGAAGTCGAGCGCGTTGCGCAGATCCTGGCGCGGCGTCGCAAAAACAACCCATTGCTGGTGGGCGAGGCGGGCGTGGGTAAAACCGCGATTGCCGAAGGCCTGGCCAAGCGCATTGTCGACAACCAGGTGCCGGACCTGCTGGCCAACAGCGTGGTGTATTCCCTCGATCTGGGGGCCTTGCTGGCCGGAACCAAATACCGCGGCGATTTCGAGAAGCGCTTCAAGGCGTTGCTCAATGAGCTGAAGAAGCGTCCGCAGGCGATCCTGTTCATCGACGAGATCCACACCATTATCGGTGCGGGCGCTGCGTCCGGTGGCGTCATGGATGCCTCGAACCTGCTCAAGCCACTGCTGTCGTCGGGCGATATCCGTTGCATCGGTTCGACCACGTTCCAGGAATTCCGCGGGATCTTCGAGAAGGACCGTGCTTTGGCCCGGCGATTCCAGAAGGTCGATGTGTCGGAGCCTTCGGTGGAAGACACCATCGGTATCCTGCGCGGTCTGAAAGGGCGTTTCGAGCTCCATCACAACATCGAATACAGTGATGAAGCCCTGCGCGCCGCTGCCGAACTGGCCTCGCGTTACATCAATGACCGGCACATGCCGGACAAGGCCATCGACGTCATCGATGAGGCGGGTGCCTACCAGCGCCTGCAGCCGATCGAGAAGCGCGTGAAACGCATCGAAGTGCCTCAGGTCGAGGACATCGTTGCGAAAATCGCGCGAATTCCGCCAAAACACGTCACCAGTTCCGACAAAGAGCTGCTGCGTAACCTTGAGCGTGACCTCAAGCTCACGGTATTCGGCCAGGATGCGGCGATCGACTCGCTGTCGACCGCGATCAAACTGTCCCGTGCCGGCCTCAAGTCGCCTGACAAACCCGTCGGTTCGTTCCTGTTCGCAGGGCCTACCGGTGTCGGTAAAACCGAAGCCGCGCGGCAACTGGCCAAGGCGTTGGGGGTCGAGCTGGTTCGCTTCGATATGTCCGAGTACATGGAGCGCCACACCGTATCGCGTCTGATCGGTGCGCCTCCAGGTTATGTCGGGTTCGACCAGGGCGGTCTGCTGACCGAAGCCATTACCAAGCAGCCTCACTGCGTGCTGTTGCTCGATGAAATCGAGAAGGCGCATCCGGAAGTCTTCAACCTGCTGTTGCAGGTCATGGATCACGGTACGCTGACCGATAACAACGGGCGCAAGGCAGACTTCCGTAACGTGATCGTCATCATGACGACCAACGCCGGTGCCGAGACCGCAGCGCGTGCTTCGATCGGTTTCACCTATCAGGACCACTCGTCCGATGCGATGGAAGTGATCAAGAAGAGCTTCACGCCGGAGTTCCGCAACCGTCTGGACACCATTATCCAGTTTGGTCGCCTCAGCCATGAGGTCATCAAAAGCGTGGTGGACAAGTTCCTTACCGAGCTTCAGGCGCAGCTGGAAGACAAGCGTGTGCTGCTGGAAGTCACCGACGCTGCTCGCAGCTGGCTGGCGGCCGGTGGTTACGACGTGACCATGGGGGCTCGCCCAATGGCGCGCTTGATTCAGGACAAGATCAAGCGTCCGCTGGCGGAGGAGATACTCTTTGGCGAACTGGCCGAACATGGCGGTGTGGTACACATCGACATCAAGGACGGCGAGCTGACCTTCGAGTTCGAGACCACGGCTGAAATGGCCTGACGTTAAACCGCAACAAAGCAAAAAGGCGCCGATTGGCGCCTTTTTGCTGCCTCGAGAAATACATAAATCCCCTGCGGGAGCGGGCTTGCTCGCGAAGACGGCGGCACATTCAGCAATGATGCAAACTGACCCACCGCTTTCGCGAGCAAGCCCGCTCCCACATTGGTCCTTGCGCGCTGACTCAAATCCCGCACAAACAAAAACGCCCGGCATAGCCGGGCGTTTTGTATTGACTTGATTAGCGAGCGCGGTAGGTGATGCGCCCTTTGCTCAAGTCATAGGGCGTCAGCTCGACGCGCACTTTGTCGCCGGTAAGAATACGAATGTAGTTCTTGCGCATCTTGCCGGAGATATGCGCGGTTACGACGTGCCCATTTTCCAACTCCACACGAAACATGGTGTTGGGCAGGGTGTCGACGACAGTGCCTTCCATTTCGAAGCTGTCTTCTTTCGACATGCAGTAAAGCCCTCGGTGTCCAATGAATGGCCCGGTGCAACTGCGCCAGGCAAAAGCGGCGTGCATTGTGCCCGAAAAATGGGGTTTAAGCCAAGGGGTTCTAGCTCAGGATGATCCAGCGTTGATTAATCAGCAGTTCGATAGGGCGATATTGGGTCTTGTAGCTCATTTTTTTGCAGTTTTTGATCCAGTAGCCGAGATAGACCGCTTCCAGCCCCAGGCGACGGGCTTCAGCAATCTGCCAGAGGATCGCATAACGCCCCAGGCTGCGACGCTCCTCGTCGGGCTCGTAGAAGGTGTAGACCGCTGACAGGCCGTTGGGCAGCAAGTCGGTAACGGCCACCGCCACCAGGCGGCCTTCGAGACGAAATTCGTAGAACCGGGAGAATGGCAAGTCGCGTACCAGGAAGGTCGAAAACTGGTCGCGACTTGGCGGATACATATCACCATCGGCGTGACGCTGTTCGATGTAGCGCTGATAGAGGTCGAAATACTCTTCGCTGAACTTTGGCCTGGCTGGACGCACCTGCAAGTCGGCATTGCGTTTGAGAATACGTTTCTGCTGACGGTTGGGGGTAAATTGCGCCACAGGAATACGCGCCGGTACGCAGGCATTGCAATTCTGGCAATGAGGCCGGTAGAGATGATCGCCACTGCGACGAAAACCCATTTCCGACAGGTCTGCATAGACATGCACATCCATGGGCTGACTAGGGTCGAGGAACAGCGTCGTGGCCTGCTCCTCGGGCAGATAACTGCAAGAGTGGGGCTGAGTGGCATAGAACTTCAAACGCGCCAACTCGGTCATGATCAACCCTCGGGATAAGCTTTTGCATTAAGTGTAAGCCACACGCGCCAATGTCGCTCAGCAAACCCAGGTGGCATGATCGGGTTGATCCAGGTGTCGCGCCAGATAGCCGGCAAACTCGCTGCGGGGAATCGCTCGGGCGCCCAGGCTGTGCAGATGATCGGTAGGCATCTGGCAGTCGATCAGCACAAAACCTGAGTCTTTCAGATGTCGCACCAGTGTGGCAAAGCCATATTTAGAGGCGTTGTCGGCACGGCTGAACATCGACTCACCGAAAAACAGCTGCCCCATGGCCAGGCCGTAGAGCCCGCCGACCAGCACGCCATCGTCCCAGACTTCCACCGAATGGGCGTAGCCGCGCCTGTGCAGCTCAACGTAGGCGTCCTGCATCGCTTGGGTGATCCAGGTGCCGTCGGCGTACTCGCGCGGCGCGGCGCAGGCGCGGATGACCGCGGCAAAATCCCGATCGAAGGTCACTTGATAGCGTTGTTGGCGCAGCAGTTTATTCAGGCTGCGCGAGACATGCAGTTCGTCGGGAAACAGCACCGTGCGTGGATCCGGCGACCACCAGAGAATCGGTTGGCCTTCCGAGAACCAGGGAAAGCAGCCATGGCGATAGGCCTGAATCAGACGGTCGGCGGACAGATCGCCGCCCGCGGCCAGCAGTCCGTTGGGGTCGCGCATGGCTTTTTCCAGCGGCGGAAAAGTCAGGGTATTGCGTTGTAACCAAGTCAGCATGGCATCCGGGCTTGCAGAAGGGGAGGGCGGTGGCGGGCCGGCAAGCCCGCCTTGAAGAAGGTTAACCGTCAAACGGTGGGGATGTCATCGAGATACTTCTCGGCATCCAGCGCGGCCATGCAGCCGGCTCCGGCGGAGGTCACCGCCTGGCGGTAAACGTGGTCGGCCACGTCACCGGCGGCGAACACGCCCTGGATGTCGGTGGCGGTGGCGTCGCCTTCGCTGCCGCCCTTGACCAGCAGGTAACCGTCGCGCATGTTCAGCTGGCCCTGGAACAGGTCAGTGTTGGGTTTGTGGCCGATGGCGATAAACACGCCGGCCAGCGAGAGATCATGGGTTTCGCCGGTATGGCTGTGACGCAGGCGGGCGCCGGTCACGCCACTGGCATCACCCAGCACTTCGTCCAGATTCTGGTTCCAGTGCAGGCGGATGTTGCCGTTGGCGGCTTTCTCGAAGAGCTTGTCCTGCAGGATCTTCTCCGAGCGCAACTTGTCGCGGCGGTGAATCAGATGAACTTCCTTGGCGATATTCGACAGGTACAGCGCTTCCTCCACCGCGGTGTTGCCGCCGCCGACCACCGCGACCACCTGGTTGCGGTAGAAGAAGCCATCGCAGGTGGCGCAGGCCGAAACCCCTTTGCCGGCGAAGGCTTCTTCCGATGGCAGCCCCAGGTATTGGGCCGAGGCGCCGGTAGCGATGATCAGCGCATCGCAGGTGTAGGTGCCGCTGTCGCCAATGAGCTCGAACGGGCGCTGTTGCAACTTGGCGGTATGGATGTGGTCGTAGACGATCTCGGTGTCGAAGCGTTCGGCGTGTTTTTGCATGCGTTCCATCAGCACCGGGCCGGTCAGGCCTTCGACGTCGCCAGGCCAGTTGTCGACTTCGACGGTGGTGGTCAGCTGGCCACCTGCCTGTATGCCGGTAATGACGACGGGTTTGAGGTTGGCGCGAGCGGCATAAACGGCTGCGCTGTAACCGGCAGGGCCGGAACCCAGAATGATCAGGCGGGAATGCTTCGCTTCACTCATAAAAACACCTCATAAGCCTTTGTCACAAAAGAGAATGCATGCTCAAATTGGACGGCGCGTACTGTGCTGTTGGCTATGCTGGAGCCAAGGGTCTCAAGCATGGCATTGGGCGAACAAACCCGTACAATGCCCGCTTGTAACAGTGTTTGTATCAAAAAAGCGCTGCGTGCCGTATTTCGAAAACCCGGGGCACAGTGTTAAAAGTAGTCCCGGTTGGGGCTGTTAACTTTTTTACCTGCCTGGATTGGGCAGTTTTTATAGTCATTCAACAGATGGACGCGCCACGGGCGCAGGAAAAGAAGCGTTTTGAAGAAATCCACCGCAGCACCTAAAACAGTCGTTCCGCTCTGGCGTCAGCAATTGCACTACCGGCTCAAGGAAGGTGCATTGATCGCCATCGGTGCCTTGTGCCTGTTCCTGATGATGGCCTTGTTGACCTATGGCAAGGACGATCCGGGCTGGAGCCATAACAGCAAGATCGACGATGTGCAGAACTTCGGCGGGCCTGCCGGCTCCTACAGCGCCGACATCCTGTTCATGGTCCTGGGTTACTTCGCCTACATTTTCCCGTTGCTGCTGGCGATCAAGGCGTACCAGATCTTCCGCCAGCGCCACGAGCCGTGGCAGTGGAGCGGCTGGCTGTTTTCCTGGCGCCTGATCGGCCTGGTGTTTCTGGTGTTGTCGGGCGCGGCGCTGGCCCATATCCATTTCCATGCGGCGACCGGTCTGCCGGCCGGCGCGGGCGGCGCTTTGGGGGAAAGCCTCGGCGACCTGGCGAAGAATGCGCTGAACATCCAGGGCAGCACGTTGCTGTTCATCGCGCTGTTCCTGTTCGGGCTGACGGTGTTTACCGATCTGTCATGGTTCAAGGTGATGGACGTCACCGGCAAGATCACCCTTGATCTGTTCGAATTGTTTCAGGGCGCGGCCAATCGTTGGTGGGCAGCCCGTACCGAACGCAAGCAACTGGTCGCCCAGCTGCGTGAAGTCGACGATCGCGTGCATGACGTGGTTGCGCCGACGGTCACCGACAAACGCGAGCAGGCCAAGGTCAAGGAACGCCTGATCGAGCGCGAGCAGGCCCTGAGCAAGCACATGTCCGAGCGCGAAAAGCAGGTGCCGCCGGTGATTGCACCCGCGCCGCCCAAACCGGCCGCTCCGAGCAAACGCGTGGAAAAAGAGAAACAGGCGCCGTTGTTCGTCGACAGCGCCGTGGAAGGCACCTTGCCGCCGATCTCGATTCTCGACCCTGCGGAAAAGAAACAACTCAATTATTCGCCTGAATCCCTGGCGGCCGTCGGCCACCTGCTGGAAATCAAGCTCAAGGAATTCGGCGTCGAAGTCTCGGTGGATTCGATTCACCCGGGCCCGGTCATTACCCGTTACGAAATCCAGCCGGCCGCCGGGGTCAAGGTCAGCCGCATCGCCAACCTGGCCAAAGACCTGGCTCGCTCGCTGGCCGTGACCAGTGTGCGTGTCGTGGAAGTGATTCCGGGCAAGACCACGGTCGGTATCGAGATTCCCAACGAAGACCGGCAGATCGTGCGGTTCTCCGAGGTGCTCTCGACCCCTGAGTACGACAACTTCAAGTCCCCGGTCACCCTGGCCCTGGGGCATGATATCGGCGGCAAGCCGGTCATCACTGACCTGGCGAAAATGCCTCACTTGCTGGTGGCCGGTACGACCGGTTCCGGTAAGTCGGTGGGTGTGAACGCGATGATCCTGTCGATTCTGTTCAAATCTGGCCCGGAAGACGCCAAGCTGATCATGATCGACCCGAAAATGCTTGAGCTGTCGATCTACGAAGGCATTCCGCACCTGTTGTGCCCGGTGGTCACCGACATGAAGGATGCCGCCAACGCCTTGCGCTGGAGCGTCGCCGAGATGGAGCGGCGCTACAAACTGATGGCGAAGATGGGGGTGCGTAACCTGTCGGGTTTCAACGCCAAGGTCAAGGAAGCCCAGGACGCCGGCGAGCCGTTGAGCGATCCGCTGTACAAGCGCGAAAGCATTCACGACGAAGCGCCACTGCTGCAAAAATTGCCGACCATCGTCGTGGTCGTGGACGAATTCGCCGACATGATGATGATCGTCGGCAAGAAGGTTGAAGAGCTGATCGCCCGTATCGCGCAGAAGGCCCGTGCGGCGGGTATCCACCTGATCCTCGCGACCCAGCGTCCGTCGGTGGACGTGATCACCGGTCTGATCAAGGCGAACATCCCGACCCGCATGGCGTTCCAGGTGTCGAGCAAGATCGACTCGCGGACCATCATCGACCAGGGCGGCGCCGAACAATTGCTGGGCCACGGTGACATGCTCTACATGCCGCCGGGCACCAGCCTGCCGATTCGTGTTCACGGCGCGTTCGTGTCCGATGACGAGGTGCACCGGGTGGTTGAAGCCTGGAAACTGCGCGGCGCGCCGGAATACAACGATGACATCCTGGCCGGTGTCGAAGAAGCCGGTAGCGGCTTTGAAAACGGCGGCGGTGGCGGTGACGATGATGCCGAAACCGATGCGCTCTACGACGAAGCGGTGCAGTTCGTCCTGGAAAGCCGTCGTGCGTCCATCTCCGCGGTTCAGCGCAAGCTGAAAATCGGCTACAACCGCGCGGCGCGCATGATCGAAGCCATGGAGATGGCCGGGGTCGTGACGTCCATGAACACCAACGGCTCGCGTGAAGTCCTGGCCCCTGGCCCGGTGCGCGACTGATCCGGTTTTGAAAGGGGCGGCGTCCTGAGGCGCCGCCCGCACTCCCACGAATGTTTATGAGGACTCCCATGCGTCTTATCCGCATGCTGTTGCTGCCGGTACTGGCTTTGACCACGCTCTCGGCCCACGCCGATGACAAGGATGTGGCGCGTCTGACTCAACTGCTGGAAAAATCCCAGACCCTGAGCGCGCGTTTTTCCCAGCTGACCCTCGATGGCAGCGGCACTCAATTACAAGAAACAGCGGGGGAAATGTCCTTGCAGCGCCCGGGCCTGTTCTACTGGCACACCAACGCGCCGGCCGAGCAAACCATGGTCTCGGACGGTAAGAAAGTGACCCTGTGGGACCCGGATCTGGAACAGGCCACCATCAAGACGCTCGATCAGCGTCTGACCCAGACCCCGGCGCTGCTGCTGTCCGGTGATGTGTCCAAGATCAGCCAGAGCTTCGACATCAGCGCCAAGGAAGCCGGCGGCGTGATTGACTTCACCCTGAAGCCGAAAACCAAGGACACCCTGTTCGACAGCCTGCGCCTGTCGTTCCGCAATGGTCTGGTCAATGATATGCAGATGATCGACAGCGTCGGCCAGCGCACCAATATCCTGTTCACCGGTGTGAAGGCCAACGAGCCGATCCCGGCGTCCAAATTCAAGTTCGACATCCCTAAAGGTGCGGACGTGATCCAGGAGTAAGACGCAGGACCTGTGGGAGCGGGCTTGCTCGCGAAGGCGTCGGATCAGCCAACATCAATGTTGAATGACACACCGCTTTCGCGAGCAAGCCCGCTCCCACAGGGATTGTATGTTAGTGCTTTGACTGATCGGCATCAGGACCCAGTGAGGTTTCATAAGTAGTGATGGACCTGTTTCGCAGTGCCCCGATTGCTCAGCCCCTGGCCGCCCGTTTGCGCGCGACCAATCTGGACGAGTACGTCGGTCAGGAACACCTGCTCGCTCGCGGCAAGCCTTTGCGCGAAGCCCTGGAGCAGGGTGCCCTGCACTCGATGATTTTCTGGGGGCCACCGGGCGTGGGTAAAACCACCCTGGCGCGGCTGCTGGCGGAAGTCTCGGATGCGCACTTCGAAACGGTTTCGGCGGTGCTGGCCGGGGTCAAGGAGATTCGCCAGGCGGTGGAAGTCGCCAAGCAGCAGGCCGGGCAGTATGGCAAGCGCACCATCCTGTTCGTCGACGAAGTGCATCGCTTCAACAAGTCCCAGCAGGATGCGTTCCTGCCGTACGTTGAAGACGGCACGCTGATTTTCATCGGCGCGACCACGGAAAACCCCTCGTTCGAACTCAATAACGCGCTGCTGTCCCGGGCGCGCGTCTATGTGCTCAAAAGCCTCGACGAAGCCGCCCTGCGCAAGCTGGTGCATCGCGCGCTGACCGAAGAGCGTGGGCTGGGCAAGCGGCAACTGACCCTCAGCGACGAGGGCTTCCAGATGCTGCTGTCCGCCGCCGATGGCGATGGCCGGCGTCTGCTCAATCTGCTGGAAAACGCTTCTGACCTGGCCGAAGACAACAGCGAAATCGGTGTCGACCTGCTGCAAAGCCTGCTCGGCGATACCCGTCGGCGTTTCGACAAGGGCGGCGAAGCCTTCTACGACCAGATATCCGCGCTGCATAAATCGGTTCGCGGCTCCAACCCCGATGCTGCGCTGTACTGGTTCGCGCGGATGATCGACGGCGGCTGCGACCCGCTGTACCTGGCCCGGCGCGTGGTGCGCATGGCCAGCGAAGACATCGGCAACGCCGACCCTCGCGCCTTGAGCCTGTGCCTGGCCGCGTGGGAAGTGCAGGAGCGCCTCGGCAGCCCCGAAGGCGAATTGGCGGTGGCCCAGGCCATTACATACCTGGCCTGCGCGCCAAAAAGCAACGCGGTATACATGGGCTTCAAGGTCGCGATGCGTAGCGCCACCGAACACGGTTCGCTGGAAGTGCCGCTGCACCTGCGCAATGCGCCGACCAAGTTGATGAAGCAATTGGGCTATGGCGATGAATACCGTTATGCCCACGATGAGCCGGATGCCTACGCTGCGGGCGAGGACTACTTCCCGGAAGAGCTCGAGCCACAACGGTTCTATCAACCGGTGCCCCGCGGCTTGGAGCTGAAGATCGGCGAAAAGCTCAGCCACCTCGCGCAGCTTGACCGTCTAAGCCCCCGACAGCGGAGAAAATAGTGATTCCCTTAATTGTTGCGGTTTCTGTCGGCGGTGTCGCCGGCACCCTATTGCGCTTCGCCACCGGTAGCTGGATCAACGCGAATTGGCCGCGGCACTTCTATACCGCGACGCTGGCCGTTAATATCGTGGGCTGTTTGCTGATCGGCGTTCTATACGGCCTGTTTTTGATTCGCCCGGAAGTATCGTTTGCGGTGCGCGCCGGGCTGATCGTCGGCTTCCTCGGGGGGCTGACGACTTTTTCATCCTTTTCACTGGATACGGTGCGCCTGCTGGAAACCGGGCAGGTGCCGCTGGCCCTGGGCTATGCGGCCATCAGCGTATTCGGCGGGCTGCTCGCCACCTGGGCTGGCCTGTCCTTGACCAAACTTTGATAACGAGAAACCGACATGCTCGATTCCAAACTGTTACGTAGCAACCTTCAGGACGTAGCGGACCGCCTGGCATCCCGTGGCTTTGCCCTGGATGTCGTGCGCATCGAAGCGCTGGAAGAACAGCGCAAGACCGTCCAGACCCGCACCGAAGCTCTGCAGGCCGAACGTAACGCGCGCTCCAAATCCATCGGTCAGGCCAAGCAGCGCGGCGAAGACATCGCGCCGCTGATGGCGGACGTCGAGCGCATGGCGGGCGAGTTGAGCGCCGGTAAAGTCGAGCTGGACGCGATCCAGACCGAGCTGGATTCGATCCTGCTGGGTATCCCGAACCTCCCGCACGAATCGGTGCCGATCGGCGATGACGAAGAAGGCAACGTTGAAGTACGCCGTTGGGGCACGCCGAAGGCTTTCGACTTCCCGGTTCAGGACCACGTGGCCCTGGGCGAGAAGTTCGGCTGGCTGGACTTCGAAACCGCCGCCAAGCTGTCCGGCGCCCGTTTCGCCCTGCTGCGCGGCCCGATTGCTCGTCTGCACCGTGCCCTGGCGCAGTTCATGATCAACCTGCACATCAACGAACACGGTTACGAAGAGGCCTACACGCCTTATCTGGTACAAGCGCCGGCCCTGCAGGGCACTGGTCAGTTGCCGAAATTCGAAGAAGACCTGTTCAAGATCAGCCGCGACGGCGAAGCCGATCTGTACCTGATCCCGACCGCTGAAGTGTCGTTGACCAACATCGTGGCCGGCGAAATCGTCGATTCGAAGCTGTTGCCGATCAAGTTCGTCGCGCATACGCCGTGCTTCCGCAGCGAGGCCGGTGCGTCGGGTCGCGACACTCGCGGGATGATCCGTCAGCACCAATTCGACAAAGTTGAGATGGTCCAGATCGTTGAGCCGTCGACCTCGATGCAAGCGCTGGAAAACCTGACCGCCAACGCCGAGAAAGTCCTGCAACTGCTGGAGCTGCCATACCGTACCCTGGCGCTGTGCACCGGCGACATGGGCTTCAGCGCGGTCAAGACCTACGACCTCGAAGTGTGGATCCCGAGCCAGGACAAGTACCGCGAGATTTCGTCGTGCTCCAACTGTGGCGACTTCCAGGCCCGCCGCATGCAAGCGCGTTTCCGCAACCCGGAAACCGGCAAGCCTGAGCTGGTGCATACCCTGAACGGTTCCGGCCTGGCGGTCGGTCGTACCCTGGTGGCGGTACTGGAGAACTATCAGCAGGCCGACGGTTCGATCCGTGTGCCTGAAGTGCTCAAGCCGTACATGGGTGGCCTTGAGGTCATCGGCTAAATGGACTATCTGCCGCTGTTCCATAACCTTCGCGGCAGTCGTGTGTTGGTCGTCGGCGGGGGGGAGATTGCCTTGCGCAAATCCCGCCTGCTGGCCGAAGCCGGTGCGCTGCTGCGGGTGGTCGCACCTGAAATCGAACCGCAGTTGCGTGAGCTGGTAGCCGGCAGCGGTGGCGAGTGCCTGGTGCGTGGCTACGTCGAGGCGGATCTGGACGGTTGCGGGCTGATCATCGCCGCCACCGACGATGAACCGCTGAATGCGCAAGTCTCCGCCGATGCCCATCGGCGTTGCGTGCCGGTCAACGTGGTGGACGCGCCGGCCCTGTGCAGCGTGATCTTCCCGGCGATCGTCGACCGTTCGCCGCTGATCATTGCCGTGTCCAGTGGCGGCGATGCGCCGGTGCTGGCGCGGTTGATTCGCGCCAAGCTGGAAACCTGGATTCCTTCCACTTACGGTCAACTGGCCGGTCTGGCGGCGCGTTTCCGCAACCAGGTCAAAGGCCTGTTTCCGGACGTGCAGCAGCGTCGGGCGTTCTGGGAGGATGTATTCCAGGGCCCGATTGCCGACCGGCAACTGGCCGGGCAGGGTGCCGAGGCCGAGCGCCTGATGCTGGCGAAAATCAATGGCGAGGCGCCTGTCGCCACTGGCGAAGTTTATCTGGTGGGCGCTGGGCCGGGTGATCCCGACCTGTTGACCTTCCGCGCCTTGCGCCTGATGCAGCAAGCCGACGTGGTGCTGTATGACCGTCTGGTGGCGCCGGCGATTCTGGATTTGTGCCGTCGCGATGCCGAGCGGGTTTACGTCGGCAAGCGCCGTGCCGATCACGCCGTGCCTCAGGAACAGATCAACCAGCATCTGGTGGATCTGGCCAAGGCCGGCAAGCGCGTGGTGCGCTTGAAGGGCGGCGATCCGTTTATCTTCGGGCGCGGCGGTGAAGAGATCGAAGAACTGGCGGCCCATGGCATCCCGTTCCAGGTCGTGCCGGGCATTACCGCTGCCAGCGGCTGCGCGGCGTATGCCGGTATTCCGCTGACTCACCGTGATTACGCGCAGTCAGTGCGGTTTGTCACCGGGCACCTCAAGGACGGTTCCACCGATTTGCCGTGGGCCGACCTGGTCGCGCCGGCGCAAACCCTGGTGTTTTACATGGGGCTGGTAGGCTTGCCGATCATTTGCGAGCAATTGATCAAACACGGTCGCGCCGCCGATACTCCGGCGGCGTTGATCCAGCAGGGCACCACGGTCAATCAGCGGGTGTTTACCGGCACCCTGGCCGACCTTCCACGGCTGGTGGCGGAGCATGAAGTGCATGCGCCGACACTGGTGATCGTCGGGGAAGTGGTGCAACTGCGCGAGAAACTGGCGTGGTTCGAAGGGGCTCAGGCGCAGGTCTAGAGACCGAGTCGCTCCCTTCGCGAGCAAGCCCGCTCCCACATTGGCCCGTGTTCAGCCGCAGATTCATGGCCAAATACAGATCAAAATGTGGGAGCGGGCTTGCTCGCGAAGAGGCCCTCAAAACCAACCCATGCTTCAGATCAGACCTGCGCTTTACGCCAAACCCCTTTCCCGCTCAACCGCCCCCGATCATGCGCTTTGGTAAAATCCTGCGCCGGCCCTTTCGGCACGATCCCGGTCGGATTGATGGTCTTGTGGCTGCCATAGTAGTGATTCTTGATGTGTTCGAAATTCACCGTTTCGGCAATCCCCGACCACTGATAAATCTCCCGTAGCCAGTTCGACAGGTTCGGATAATCGGCAATCCGCCGCAGATTGCATTTGAAGTGGCCGTAATACACCGCGTCAAAACGAATCATCGTGGTGAACAGGCGGATATCCGCTTCAGTCAGGTATTCACCCGTCAGGTAACGATTGGCGCCCAGCAGCTGTTCCAGCCGATCCAGCTCAGCAAACAACTCATCGAACGCCTCTTCGTAAGCCTGCTGTGAGGTAGCAAACCCGGCGCGATAGACGCCGTTGTTTACCGCCGGATAAATCCGCTCGTTCAGGGCGTCAATTTCGCTGCGTAGCGGTGCCGGGTAGAAATCCAGGTCATTGCCGGTCAAGTCATCGAACGCGCTGTTGAACATGCGGATGATCTCCGCCGATTCATTGTTGACGATACGTCCCAGCTGCTTGTCCCACAGCACCGGCACGGTGACGCGGCCGGTGTAGTCGGCGGTATCGGCGGTGTAGCGTTGGTGCATGAAATTGAAGTGATCGAGCTTGTCACCGGTCGATCCGAGGTTTTTATCGAAGGTCCAGCCGTTTTCCAGCATCAACCAACTGACCACCGACACGTCGATCAGGCTTTCCAGGCCTTTGAGTTTGCGCAGGATCAGCGTGCGATGGGCCCACGGGCAGGCGAGGGACACATACAGGTGATAGCGCCCGGCCTCGGCGGCAAAACCACCGACGCCGGTCGGGCCCGGCTTGCCATCGGCGGTCAGCCAGTTGCGACGCTGTGCCTGTTCACGCTGGAACGCGCCGTCCTTGCTGCTTTGGTACCACTGATCCTGCCAGCGACCTTCAACTAACAAACCCATGTGCCTGACTCCTCAACCTAATAAGCGTTGGAGAGGAGTCTATGCGCATAGGTTCGAACAAAAAGCGCAAAGGTTGGACTGTTATGATCGATTAAATCGATCGATCCCGGGCATCCCAGTATTGCTGGGCGGTTTCGAAGGCTTGTTCGCGGGGCTGGCCGAGGCCGCGCAAGGCCAGGGCCATGGTCGAGATCAATGCCATTTGCGGGTAGCTGTCGACCACGTCGCCACGCCACACGGCTTTCAAGTGCTCGGGATCGAGCGTCGCCGGTTTGACGTGGCGCTGGCTCGACAGCTGCGGCCATTCTTCATCCCAGCTTTCGCCACCGGTGGTGCCGTACAGGTGACTGTCGGCGTCCGGATTGACCTCGATCTCGCCGCCATCACCCTTGATGACGATGGCGGTATCGCCGAGCAAACCGCTGGCATCGCGGTGCACCGCCTGGTAGCCGGGGTGGAAAATGCTTTGCAGGCCACAGCGGGCGCTCAGCGGGTTGAGAATCCGCGTCAGGGAATGGATCGGCGAGCGCAGGCCCAGAGTGTTGCGCAGGTCGATCATCCGCTGAAGCTGGGGTGCCCAGTCCACCAGGGGCATGAACGCCAGACCGCCCTGATCAAGCGCCGACCCGACCTGCTGCCAATTGCGGCACAGCGGTATGTTCAGCGTCTGGAGCAGTTGTTCACTGTAGAGCCGACCCGCCGTGTGCGCGCCGCCGCCATGCATGAAAATGCGCACGCCGTTCTGCCCCAGGCACTTGGCCGCCAGCAGATACCACGGCAAGTGGCGCTTCTTGCCGGCATACGTCGGCCAATCCAGATCGACCGCCAGCGCCGGTGGATTCAGGCGTTCACGCAAGGCTTCGGCGAACCCGGCCATTTCCTCGGCGCTTTCTTCCTTGTGCCGCAACAGCATCAGGAACGCGCCGAGCTGGGTGTCCTCGACCTTGTCGTCGAGCACCATGCCCATGGCCTCGCGGGCTTCGGCCCGGGTCAGATCGCGGGCGCCGCGTTTGCCTTTGCCAAGGATCCGCACGAATTGGGCGAACGGGTGCTCGGCGGGCGTTTCGAGGGTCAGCGCTGGATAGTCGGTCATAAGCAATTCGTCGGTTTGGGCAGGCCCGCCAGTTTCGCGGCGAGTTTGGCAGGGGTGCCTTTGAACAGTCGGTTCAGGTGCAGGCTGTTGCCCTTGTCGGGGCCGAGTTTCAATGCGGTGTACTTGATCAACGGGCGGGTGGCCGGGGACAGCTGGAATTCGTCGTAGAAACGGCGCAGCAGTTCGAGGATCTCCCAGTGTTCCGGACTCAACTCGATGCCTTCGGCGGCGGCGAGGGCGGCGGCCACCTCGGCCGACCAGTCGCTCAGTTCGACCAGGAAACCGTCCTTGTCCAGTTCAATGGCGCGGGCGCCAACGGTCAGGGATTTCATAGCCAACTGTTGACCTTGTCATAGTGAATCGACAGTTCGACGAAGGCCGGGTAATCGATGGCGTTGGCCCAGTCCGGGACTTGCAGAGCCCGGGCCTGTGCGTCTTCGGCCAGTACGAACAGTTTCAGGTTGCGAGCATGCAAAGAGCTGAATGGCGCGGTGCCTGGCTGCAGGGCATAGGCCGCGTCGCCGCTCAGCAGCAGCGCATCGTCGGCGCCGATCACGCGCAGGCAACTGCCCAGGCGCTCGTCGCCGAAAGGGGAATGAGACAACACATGCAAAGTCGACATCAGAGGGTGATCACCTGGTCGTAACGGTCAATAAGGGCGGTGATGTCCTGGGCGCTCAGCACCCGGGCTTCTGCAAGTGACAGACCTGCCGGGTCAAGACCTCGGGCCGCTACGCTGTCAGCGCACACAAACAAGTCTTCGACACCAAACATCGGCAAGGCTTGCAGGTTGGCGCTCAGGTCTTTCTGTTGCAGGGCTTTGGCGTCCTGTTTCGCAGCGAGCTGGAACACTCCGTCATCGAGAAACAGCAGGCCGATCGGCAGATCGAAGGCGCCGCCGGCCAGAACAATATCCAGCGCTTCCCGCGCATTCGGCCCGGACCATGGCGCCTGCCGGCTGATAATCAGCAAGGATTTAGCCATTTCACGCGCCTCCGAAACAGATCAGGCGGTCAGCGTCCTGCACCGCGTCATGCAACTGGCCAAGGCCGGACAATTCCCACGGCGCTCCCACGGCGACCGCTTCACGCTGATAGCGCTGGGCTTCTTCCTCGTTCAGCACGCCACGACGCAGGGCGGCGGCGATGCAGACCACGCCATCGAGTTGATGCTCGCTGACAAAGTTGCGCCATTGCTTGGGCAAGTCCTGCTCATCCTGAGGCGTGACCACACTGCCGGACGCGTTGTAGACGCCATCCTGATAGAAAAACAGCCGGACAATCTCATGTCCGCCGGCCAGCGCGGCCTGGGCGAACAGCAAGGCACGGCGCGAGGAGGGCGCATGGGCGGCGGAAAACAGCGCAATGGCAAACTTCATGGCGGACTCGATCAGCAAAACTGCGGCCATGATAAAGCTTTATCGCGGGTGCGGCGAAGGGCGTTTACCTGAAGACCGAGTCGCCGCCTTCGCGAGCAAGCCCGCTCCCACACTGGATCTGCGGCGGATCACGATTTTGTGATCGATAGAGTCGAGTGTGGGAGCGGGCTTGCTCGCGAAGACGGACTTCCCTGCAACATAAGTGCAGGATCTGATCACGCTACTTAGCGCGGCATATAACCCAACTGCCAGCGCCGCGGAATCTTCAACGACATCACCCCCAGCGCCCCGGCAAACAGGCCACTGACAAACAGCGCCTTGAGCCCCAGATGCTGTTCCAGCAGCGCCCCAATCACCGCGCCGGCAAACATTCCGGTCCACGGGATCAACTGCACGCGCCAGCCATTGCGCCGCTCGCCAAGCATCCAGCGTCCCAGTCCACGGCCGAACCGCGACAGCGCGCCGGTGACGTAGGTCAGGCCGACCGGCAGTCCATTGACCTCTTCCACCGCAGCATTGAGCATGCCCATGGCAATGATCGTTGCCAGCAGCGCCGGCAGTTGCAGGTCATAGGGCCAGGCTGCGGCGCCGCACAGCAACGTGGCGATGCACAGCATCAATGGCAGCGCCCGTCGGCCACCGAATCGGCTGACGACAATGCCCAAGGCATTGCCGATGACGAACGTGGCCACGAGAATCACCAGACGCAAAGTCAGCCCGAGGTCGCCATCGCTGATTGCTACGGCAAGGCGTGTGGTGTTGCCGCTCATGAAGGACACGAAGTCGCCGCTGGCCATGAAGCCGATGGCATCGGTCATGCCGGCGAGCACCGACAAACCGGCGACCAGCGACAGGCCGATGCGTCCGCGCCATTTATGAGTATGCAGATGGCCCGGCGTGGCCCGGGTGCTTGAAGGAGAAGGCAGCATTGAAGAGGACTTCCTTGAGCAGCGATGATTACTTGGCTAACCCATATAACTCGCAATACTCAAGCCAGTCCATGCCGGCCATCTCTGCAACTTCCTTGTGCACTTCCATGCGTTGGGCCTGATATTCCTCGGGTGTGGCGGTGGTCAGTTGCAACGTCAGCTCCCAGGCAAACAAACCCAGGCGCTCCGCCTCGGCTTCGAACGCTTCATGCAAACGCTCGTCGCGGTACTGCGCCACCGTCTGGCTCTTGGCCTGGGCCAACAGTGGATTCAGGTTATCCAGTTCGACGCGCAGTTCGGGGCGCTGATCGAGAAACTTCTTCAGCGCCTGCTCGTGTTGCTGTTCGGTTGCCGCCATGGTCACTCCTTGAAGGGATTACGAAGACTGCTTTTTGCTCGCCTTGGCAGCCGCGGCCAGACACTCGAGGGCAAACTGCTCGGTGTAGGTCATCTGGATCGGCGTGGTTTCGCCTTTGACGGTTCTTTCGCCGTCGAGAATGTAACGAATCCGCTTGTCGGTGACGCCAATTCGCTTGGCGATCCAGGCCGGCGTCTGACCGATCTGGCTGATCAGCTTGTCGGCGTAGTCGGTGGAGGGTTTGTAGAACTCGGCGTTGGGTGTCATGACCTTTCCTGGAAAATGGGCGATGCGACGATATTGGCGCGACAGGGTGCGCGAATCGTTGCGCGGTGTCGCGGTATAAATGAAGTAAAGCAGAACGATACGCCGCGCCGCGGTGGTACAGTCCGCTTTTTCCTGATGAGCGAACGCAATGCGAATTCTGATGGTGGCGCTGGCCGCAACCTTGCTGGCGGGCTGTGCCGGATCGGCGATGAACGACGCCCGCGGCAAAACCCCGTACAAAACCCTGACCTCGGACAAACCGGAAAAAGTCGTCGCCCAGTGCGTGCAGTTTGCCTGGCAGGACGAGGCAGTGTTCGGCGTCGATGCTGGCGCGTATTTGCAGCCGGGCAAGAAGGGCGGCTCGACGGTCTACACCCGTTCGGCCGAGTCTTTCGTGGACGTGACCACCGATGCGTCAGGCACGGCCTTGAGCTACTACGCCCAGCATGATGATTTTGTCGCCAAGCGCCGTTTGGCGGCGTTGGCGACCTGCCTTTAAGCACGGCCTGATCGGCTGACGCCATTCCAGTGTGGGAGCGGGCTTGCTCGCGAAGAGGGCGCGTCAGTCGACATGAATGTTGTCTGGCACACCGCCTTCGCGAGCAAGCCCGCTCCCACAGTTACGCGTCTTGATCAGTGTTAACGAGGCGCTTCTGGAAAAAGAAGCGCTTGTGGCCCGGCGGATAATCGGCAATGTGCCCCAGCTCGCTGTAGCCGTGTTTTTTGTAGAATTCCGGCGCCTGGAAGTCGAAGGTGTCCAGCCAGATCCCGATGCACTCTTTCTCCCGCGCCAGGTCTTCGGCCATCTGCATCAGCTTCGAGCCCAGCCCTTGTCCCCGTGCCTGGTCCGGCACCGACAACAACTCAATGAAAAACCACTGGTAAAACACCCGGGCATAAAGCCCGCCGAGAATCTCGTCGTTGTCATCGCGTACCAGCAAAGCAATTTGCTCTGACACCGTGGGCCCGGCCTTTGAGGCGTTGTAGACGCGCAGTGGAGCGAGGATTGCGTCGCGCTCTTGCTGGGTGGCATTTGTCGACAGTTCGATTCGCAGGGTCATGTGCTACATCCTTATGGCGGTGAAGGCTGAGCCTATCCCGGTCGCCGCGATTGTTCTATCCCCCCAAACCAGAGAAATCTGTTTTGGCCTAACATGTACGCTTTCTGATGAAAGTAAGGATGGGTTGTTATGTCTGTCACAGCCGAGCGGGTCAACATCATCGAGTCCCAGGTGTTGTCCCACGACTGGTACCTGCTGAAGAAAATCACGTTCGATTACTTGCGCAACAACGGCGACTGGCAGCGCCAGACCCGCGAGGTTTATGACCGTGGCAACGGGGCGGCGATCCTGCTGTTCAACCGTGAGAAGAGAACCGTCGTGCTGACTCGCCAGTTCCGGTTGCCGGTGTTCGTCAACGGCCATGATGGCTTGTTGATTGAAGTAGCGGCGGGGTTGCTGGAAGGCGCTGCACCTGAAGAGCGCATTCGCGCTGAAGCCGAAGAAGAAACCGGCTATCGCGTCCACCATGTGCAGAAGGTGTTCGAGTCCTACATGAGCCCGGGTTCGGTCACGGAGAAACTGCATTTCTTTATTGCCGAGTACGACGCGTCTTCGAAAGTCGGCGAGGGTGGCGGGCTGGAAGAAGAAACCGAAGAACTGGAAGTGCTGGAGTGGCCGTTCGACGATGCTCTTGAAGCGTTCTATCGCGGGGAAATCTGCGATGCCAAGACCATCATGCTGCTGCAGTATGCGGCGATGAAAAATATCTTCGCAGGGGTTTGAGATCACCTGCGGCAATGCCTGGATCGAGAGAGCGTTCAGGCACAATGGTCGAGCATTTCGGCACAGTAATCAGCCTTTGCTCTCTCTAGACTCGTGCTTCATACCAAGACACCGATGAGGTCACGATGAACATCCGAATTATCCTCTGCGCATTGTCCATGGGCGTCGTCCTCACCGGGCACGCTGCCGACTTCTCGTTGACCAGCCAGGATATTGCTGAAAATCGCCCGCTGACCAGTCGCGAGGTGTTTCAGGGCTTCGGTTGCGAAGGGGGTAATACGTCTCCGCAACTGTCCTGGTCCAACGCCCCGGCGGGCACTAAAAGTTATGCGATCACGGTCTACGATCCTGATGCGCCGACCGGCAGCGGCTGGTGGCATTGGACGGTGGTCAACTTACCGGCTTCCACCAGCAGTGTGCCAAGAGGGGTCGGTTCGAACCTGCCTGCCGGCGCAGTACAAGGGCGAACCGATTATGGCCAGTCGGGCTTTGGCGGAGCTTGCCCTCCGGCAGGGGATAAGCCCCATCGCTATCAATTCACCGTATGGGCGTTGAAAGTCGATAAGCTGCCACTCGACAGCCAGGCCAGCGGCGCCCTGGTGGGCTATATGCTCAATGCCAACGCCTTGGCCAAAGCGACCATCACTTCAACTTACGGACGTTAAGCACAATGCGCCCTTGTGACGGCATCCAGCACCGGGAAAACATTATCGATGCGTGTGTCATAAGGGCGCGGCAGCCTCATACCTTGCAACGGGTGCCGATATTCGCAACCACCTTGTGTCGAGTGCGACAGGGGGAAAAGCTGCTGCAATGGGATGATCGGGAGATGCGCGCAGGGCCGCAACATCTGATTCTGATGCCGGCCGGGCGTGAGCTTGGTATCTCGAACTTCCCCGGTCTTCACGGTCACTACATCGCTGATGTCGTGACCTTTCCCGGTTCGACACTGCGCAACTTCAGCAACCGATATGGCCGCCAGATCATGAGTGGTCACCGTGCCCCGACCACAGATCTGTGTGTTCCTCTGGACCGGCACACGACGCAGGCATGGGATCAGTTATTGGCCGCCATCAATGCGAACGCTCCGGATGCATTACGCACCCACTATGGGGAAGCGGTTCTGCTCAGCCTGGGCCTCAACGGCCAGGCCGGACCGCTGCTGATGGATCGCAATGATCCACTGTCCGAACGGGTGCAGCAGTTGCTGATGGGCAGCCCTGAGAGCGACTGGACGGTTGCGAGCGTCGCACAACACCTGAACCTCGGCGAATCGACGTTGCGTCGCCAGCTGGCCAATGAGGGGAGCAGTTTCAGGAATATTCTGGAAAGCGTTCGACTGGCGACCGCGTTGCAATGGTTGCAAACCACGTCCCGGCCCATCGGTGAAATTGCCGGTGCCAGCGGCTACGCCTCGGCCTCACGTTTTGCCGTGCGCTTTCGCTCACATTACGGCCTGTCGCCACGGGAATTGCGGGCAACGATCTAGGGCCTGCCTGGTGCAGATCCAGTGTGGGAGCGGGCTTGCTCGCGAAGAGGGCGTGTCAGTCGACATGAATGTTGTCTGGCACACCGCCTTCGCGAGCAAGCCCGCTCCCACAGGTTCCGCACTCTAATTGACTGGCATTGCCAAGGCCATTTCTGCGCGTTGTAGGGATAGGATCACGGCATTTCCGGCAATTCCTGCGGCCGCAAATCAAACACCAGTACCTCGGCATCCACGCCATTGTTCAAGGTCAGCACCTGTTCTTCGCGAACCCGTACGCCGTCGCCTTCCTGCAGCTGCATGCCGTTCAGTTCGACTTTGCCACGCGCCACATGCACATAAGCATAGCGATCGGCGGCCAGTTCCAGGGTGGCGCTTTCCTTGCCGTCGATCAGGCCGGCATACACCCGCGCATCCTGCCGGACTTTCAATGAACCCTTGGCCCCATCCGGGGAGATGATCAACTGCAAGCGGCCGCGTTTTTTCTGGGTGCTGAAATGCTCTTGCTGATAACGCGGTTTGGCGCCGCTGACGTCAGGCACGATCCAGATTTGCAGGAAGTGCACCGGGCGTGTCGATGAGTGGTTGTATTCACTGTGCGCCACGCCACTGCCGGCGCTCATCAGTTGCACGTCGCCGGGGCGGATCACCGAACCGGTGCCCAACGTGTCCTTGTGTTCCAGCGCGCCTTCGAGCACATAGGAGAAGATCTCCATGTCGCGGTGAGGGTGCTGGCCAAAGCCTTTGCCGGCGGCTACGCGGTCGTCGTTGATCACCAACAGGTCGGAAAAACCCTGTTCCCGTGGGTTGCGGTAGTTGGCAAAGGAAAAGGTATGGAACGACTTCAACCAACCGTGATTGGCCGCGCCGCGATCCGAAGCTTTGCGAAGGGTCAGCATGATGAAATCTCCTGTCAGGACGTGAATTCGTCCGAGTGAGGAGAAGGTTAATGGTTACCGTTGAGCGCAATAAGTAGATGAAAATTGAAATACTGTCTCGCTCAAGTTGACAGTTGTGTGAGCAGGTTCACGTACCCTTGTTGTTACACTCGGCCATAATGGGGCGGGATACTTGTGGGAGCGGGCTTGCTCGCGAAGGGGCCTTCAGGAGCGCCAAAAGCTTCGCGAGCAAGCCCGTTCCCTCAGGATTAAACCGTTCTCTTTTAGTGACCTCAGTGATTTTGAACCCATGAAAACCGTGGCAATGGTGTTGTTCCCAAACTTTCTCCTGCTCGACATGGCCGGTCCCATGGAGGTGTTTTCCATCGCCAATCGTTATCTGCAGCCGGCGGACCGTTACGAGTTGTCGACCATCGGCACCGAGCATGGCCCCTTGCGGGCTTCCAACGGCGTGAACGTGCTGGCCGATCTGCACATCGATCAGGCGAACGCACACTATGACGTGTTGCTGGTGCCGGGCGGGCCGGGGGCCTACAACGAAAAGCATCCGCCGCTGCTTAACTGGCTTCAGGGGGCCATCAGTCGTGCGGACCGATACGGGTCGATCTGCACCGGCGCGTTCGTGCTCGGGCATGCCGGGCTGCTGGACGGCTTTCGCGTGACCACTCACTGGCATTACACCGAACGGCTGATCAAGGGCTTTCCCAAGGCCATCGTCGAGACTGATCAGATTTTCGTCCAGGACCGCAGCCTCATCACCTCCGGCGGAGTCACCGCCGGCATCGACCTGGCGCTGGCGGTGGTTGCCCAGGACCACGGCAAGAAAGTCGCCCAGGATGTCGCCAAAGTGCTGCTGGTAGTGATGAAACGCCAAGGCGGGCAGGCGCAGTTCAGCCCGTTGATGGCGGCGGTGGCGCCCCAGGAAACGCCGATCACCCGGGTGCAGAAGCATGTGCTCGAACACCTCGACGAAGCGTTCGGCATCGAACGCATGGCCAGTCTGGTGAACATGAGTGCGCGGCACTTCGCCAGGGTTTTCACCCGGGAAGTGAACATGACGCCGATGGAGTTTCTGCAAAGCGCGCGCATCGATTGCGCCAGGAATCTGTTGGAAACCAGCGACTTGCCGCTCAAGACCGTGGCCTACAAAAGCGGTTTCGGCAGCGTGCGCCATATGCGCTTTCTGTTCAGTGAAAAGCTTGGCCTGACCCCCACCCAGTACCGTGAACAATTCAGCTAGGGGGCTGTTGTCCGTCATGCGCACCGCGATGGCCGTGATGCTCCCCCCGTGGCCGTTGTACCGTCACCGATGCCTGCCAAGATACCCGTGAACTCTTTTTCTTGGAGGTGCGGGAGCCTGGATGGGCGGGTGCGATGGAACTTGAAGTTCCTTGAGCCGGGCCAGGTTTTCAGCGCATGAACGTGCATGAACAGCCTAAGAGAGATAAACAGCGATACGGTGCTGCGGTTCGGGCCCTACGCTTTTCACCCGCACCAACGGCTGATCCTGGACGGTGATCGGCCACTGCGCATGGGCGGGCGCGCCCTGGATATTTTGCAGGTGCTGGTCGAGCGCGCCGGTGCGGTGGTCAGTAAAGAGACGCTGATTGCCCGCGTCTGGCCGACGTCGGTGGTCGAGGAAATCAACCTGCGCGTCCACATCGCCGCCCTGCGTCGAGCGCTCGGCGATGGGCAGAGCGGGCAGCGCTACATCGTTAACATTCCTCAACGCGGTTATAGCTTCGTCGCCCCGGTGCAGCACGACAGGGCGGATACGCCGGTGCTGGTCGAAACTGTGCACAGGCCTCAACACAATCTGCCTGCGCGACTCACACCGGTGACCGGTCGTGACTCGATTGTCGGCAGCGTGGTCCGGCAGTTGCCGGTTCGACGCTTCATGACCCTGATCGGCCCTGCTGGCATCGGCAAGACCACCGTGGCGTTGCGCGTGGCCGAGTTGCTGTTGCAGCACTATCGGGATGGTGTGTGGATGGTTGACCTGTCGGCCATCGATGACCCGTCGCAGCTTGTCGATCATCTGTCGCGCACCCTGGAACTGGATGTCGGCGCCAAGGCGTTGGCGCAACGGCATGCCTTGGTGGTGCTCGACAATTGCGAACACCTGCTCGAACGTTGCAGGACAGTGGTGGACGATCTGTTGGCCTCGGCGCCTCGACTGTCGATCCTCGCCACCAGTCGCGAACCGCTGCGAGCAGCGGGGGAAACGCTGCTGCGGGTACCGCCCCTGACGGTGCCGCCAGCCTCGGCGATTTATAGCGTGGACGAGGCCATGGGGTATTCAGCGGTGCAGCTGTTGGTCAGCCGCGCCCGAGCCCGTCAGCAAGGGTTTGCCTTGCGCCAACAGGATCTGAAGGCTGTGCGTGAAATCTGTCGTCGGCTGGATGGCTTGCCCCTGGCCATTGAACTGGCGGCGGCGCAGATCGATGCATTGGCGCTGGTGGGGTTGCAAGCGCAACTGGGCAACTGTTTTCAGCTGTTGAGCCAAGGTCGACGCACCGCCGTGCCACGGCATCAGAATCTCAAAGCCGCACTGGACTGGAGCTATGAACGGCTGAGCCCGTTGGAACAGATCGTGTTGCAGCGGCTGGCGGTGTTCAAGATGGCGTTCACCCTGGACGCGGCGATTGGCGTGATCAGTGGCGCGATGTTGCTGCCCGCAAGCCTGGTCAACGTGGTGGAGAGTCTGGCGAATAAATCGCTGCTGTCGGTGGAGCAGGGCAACGGCGTGACGCGCTACCGTTTCCTCAATACCACGCGCACCTACGCCCTGGAGAAACTCGAAAACAGCGGTTACTTGCGTGCCTTCGAACTGCGTTATGAGCGCTACATCAGCCGGGCCCACTGGACATCAGTCGGACAGGTCGTGCTGCAATTCGTCGAGTAACCGCCGGACTTTGATCAGGTCCGGTGTGGCGAAGCCTTCGGTGAAGCGCTGGTAAATCGGCGCCAGCAGCTCATGGGCTTGCCGGAAGTGGCCCTGACGCTGCCACAACTGGGCCAGCGATGTCGCACTGCGCAGTTCCCAGGCCAGCGCTCCCTGGGTTTTTGCCACGGCTAAAGCCTTGAGCAGCACCGCCTCGGCCGCGTCAGCACTGCTCGGGCAATCCTCTGCCAGTAACGCGTCGGCCCGAGCCCGCAGAATCTCTGCCGTGCTCCAGCCCGCCGCGCCGTTTTCGGCCCGCTCCAGCAACGCATCATCGATGAAACGACTGCCCAGAGTGACCATGATTTCCTTGACCAACCCGGTGTCCGGTCGCGGGGATGAGGGCGCATCAGTTCCGTCGATCACCTGCGCGTAATATTTGGCCCAGGTGTAGAACAGCAACACCGAGTGTTTCTTCGCCTGCTCAAGCAGCAAGGCCAGGAGCTCGCGGGCGACCGGCGTGTCGCCGTTGTAGTGGGCGATCAGGCAACCGGACAGCGCCAGGGTGTAGCAGATGGACGTGCCATGATTGATTTGCATCGCGATGTCGAGCGCCTGTCGTGCGGTATGCCAGGCTTTTTCCGGGAGCCCTTGCAGCCAGAGAATGCGCGCCAGAATCGTCAGGGTCGCCACGCTCTGGTCGTATTGCACGCCAAAACCATGGGTGAAACGGTTGAGTTGGCCGCTCTGGGCCAGGCGTTGAATGACCTGCTCGGCATTCTCCCGCGCCAGTGCCTGATCTCCGGCAAAATGCAGAGCCAGGACCCGCAAGCGGTGAGTGCTCAGGGATAACACCGCGTCGCCGTGCAGCCCCAAACGGTCAAATTCCCGGCTCTGCTCCAGGGCCATTTGGTATTGGCCACAACTGAGGTTGACCGCCATGTGCCCCGAGATTGCCCTTAGTTGACCGGCCATATCGTTATAGTCTTCGGCCAGTCGTTTGGCGCTGACGAACGCTTCGATGGTTTCGGCGGTACCGCCCTGGGTGTGGTAGCAGGAACTGCCGAGGGCAAGCTTGAGGTTCATGGTCAAACGCGGGCAGGGCTGGTGCGTCGTTTCGAGCAACGCCAGGGCTTTGCGCACGTACACCCCGTATTCCTTGAGCAGCGACAGCTCTTGCCAGAGCGGTGCCGAGGTCGCGGCGAGACGGATGGCCAAGGCCTGCGGCCCTTGAGCGTTCAAGCCCCAATCCAGGACTGCACGAATGTCGTCCAGGCTGCGGGCGTAACGCTCGGTCCAGCGCTCGCTCTGGGTGTGTTCCCAATCACTCTGCGCCTGCTGCATCAAGGCCAGGCAGCATTCGGCGTGGCGCTCTCGGGTGTCCGCCAGCTCTTGGGCCTGGTCGAGTTTTTCCAGCGCATAGCCACGCGTGGTGTCGAGCAGACGGTAGAACACTTCTTCGTCGCCGACTTCCACGTTCAGCAATGACTTGGCCACCAATTGGGTAATCGAGGCAAACACTACGTCGGGCTCGATGTACTGGCCGACAATCACGGCAGCCGCCGATTCCAGGGTAAAAGCGCCCCGGAATATCCCCAGTCGGCGCAGGCACGTCTGCTCGCAGGCGTTGAGCAGTTCGAAGCTCCAGTCCAGCGTGGCGCGCAGGGTCTGATGGCGGCCCATGGTGGTCGGGCAGCCTTGGGCGAGCAGGCGAAAGCTGTCTTGCAGTTGCGACAGCAAGCCGCTCAAACCCAGGTTGCCGACCTGCGCCGCTGCCAGTTCGATCGCCAGCGGTATGCCGTCCAGACGTCGGCAGATTTCAATCGCCAGCGGCAGGTCGGCTTCGCTCAGTTCGAAGCTGTCGTGGCTGGCCATCGCCCGCTCGACAAACAACTGCAGCGCCGAAAACGTCAGGGCCTGAGCTCGGTCGAGCACGGCGATGGGCGGCGGGCAGTCCAGCGATTCCAGGCGCTGCACATATTCGCCTTCGGCCCGCAGGCTTTCGCGACTGGTGGCCAGAATATGCACTTGGGGCGCCGCGCGCAGGATGCTTTCGCTGAGCAACGCAATGGCATCGATCAGGTGTTCGCAGTTGTCGATGAC
Source organism: Pseudomonas sp. FP1742 (assembly GCF_030687145.1). Lineage (NCBI taxonomy): Bacteria > Pseudomonadati > Pseudomonadota > Gammaproteobacteria > Pseudomonadales > Pseudomonadaceae > Pseudomonas > Pseudomonas sp. FP1742. The sequence goes on from NZ_CP117460.1 coordinate 2,396,212, forward strand.
CAGCAGCATCTGCCGTTCGCGCAAGCATGTGGCGAGCCCGTTCATGGGGTCGGCGTCATGCAACGACAGGCCCAGCGCTGTCGCCAAGTGCGCGCCGATCATCAAAGGGCAGTTGATCGGTGCCAGGTCCACCAGGCGAATACCGTCTCGATAGCGACCGATCAGTTGCTCGGCGACACGCAGCGCCACGGTCGTCTTGCCGATCCCGCCGGGGCCCACGAGAGTGATGAAACGTTGCCGCGACAGTTGCGTCAGCAGGCTGTCGACCAGGGCCTCACGGCCGATCATGCGGGTGCGGCGGACCGGCAGATTATGACCATTTGGCTCATGGGCGCCGTGTTCCTGCCGCTGTTCGCTGGACTCCAGGGAAAACGGCGCGACAAAACTGTAGCCGCGCTGGGCGACGGTGATGATGTAACGCTGGCCGGCCTGACCGTCACCGAGGGCTTTGCGCAGTGCCGCCATGTGTACGCGCAGGTTAGTGTCTTCCACCACGCTTTTGGGCCAGACCCGGGCGATCAGTTGCTGCTTGCTCACCACCTGGCCTGCGTGCTCCAGCAACATCAACAGAATGTCCATGGCTTGCCGGCCGAGGCGCAGGGGCTGGTCGGCCTCCATCACCAGGCGTTGGCCAGGGTAGATCCGGTAGGGGCCGAAATGGATGGCCTGTTCGGGGGTAAGGGTCAACGGGTCACTCCTGCTTGCATCCGTCTATCACGCGGTATCCAGGCATATTCCTCAGGTTTTTTCGGCTGTGCAACGCAGCGTCAAACGCCTCGGTGTTAAGTGCATCGGCTGCGACCTTGCCGCCAGTGCCCGGCGGCCCCGTATTTATTGGGCGCGATGCTGGCGAAGAGCGCGCCGGGGCCATGGGGGGGCACAGAAGAAAATTAACAACGTTTAACTCGTACCGAGTCCGGTCTACGCTCAAAAATCCATTTCTTCAAGTAGCCGAAGGTCTCGGCCTTTTTGTAACAGAAAGTGCGACAAAAAGCGTGCCGCAAAAAGGACGAACACTTCTGGAGGAGCCGGAATGAGCAACGTGGTGGTGGTTTATCACAGTGGCTACGGGCATACCCGGGTCATGGCCGAAGCCGTGAGCCAGGGTGTGGAACGGCACCTGGGCAGCACCTGCCGGCTGATTTCGGTCGAGGAAGTGGACGATCACTGGGAGCGCTTGCACCGTGCCGATGCAATTATCTTTGGCGCTCCCACCTATATGGGCAGCGCCTCGGCAGCCTTCAAGGGCTTCATGGAGGCCACCGCGTCGTTCTACCTGGCCCAACCCTGGCGCGACAAGCTCGCCGCCGGGTTCACCAACTCCGGCTGTCTGTGTGGCGACAAGCTCAACACCTTGCTGCAGATGGCGGTGTTCGCCGCCCAGCACTCGATGATCTGGGTCGGCCTCGACCTGCTGCCGGCGCGCAGCAGCATCGGCGTGTTCGACGGGCAGTTGAACCGGCTCGGCAGCTCGCTGGGGGCCATGGCCCAATCGAACGTCGAGCAATCTCCTGAATTTGCACCGCCCCTGGAAGACCGCCGCACTGCCGCACATTTGGGCGAGCGGGTGGCGCGCCTGGCCGAGCGAATGGCTCATACCTCTTATTAACCGTCGTAAACCCCATGCATCAGGAGAATCAAAATGAGCACCTTCACCACCCGAGACGGCACCGAGATTTACTACAAGGACTGGGGCACCGGTCAGCCGATCGTCTTCAGCCACGGTTGGCCGTTGAATGCCGACAGTTGGGAGTCGCAGATGATCTTCCTGGCCTCCAAGGGCTACCGGGTCATCGCCCATGACCGCCGTGGTCACGGTCGTTCGAGCCAGCCATGGTTCGGCAACGAAATGGATACCTACGCTGATGACCTGGCGCAGTTGATCGAGCATCTGGATCTGCAAAACGCCGTACTCTTTGGCTTCTCCACCGGCGGTGGCGAAGTGGCGCGCTACATCGGTCGCCATGGCACCGGCCGCGTGGCCAAGGCCGGGCTGATTTCTTCTGTGCCGCCGTTGATGCTCAAGACCGAGGCCAATCCGGGCGGCCTGCCAATGGAAGTGTTCGACGGTATTCGTCAGGCGTCGTTGGTCGACCGTTCGCAACTGTACAAGGATCTGGCCAGCGGTCCGTTCTTCGGTTTCAACCGGCCGGGCGCCAAGCCGTCCCAGGGCATGATCGACTGGTTCTGGCTGCAGGGCATGGCTTCCGGCCACAAGAACGCGTACGACTGCATCAAGGCGTTCTCTGAAACCGACTTCACCGAAGACCTGAAGAAGTTCGACGTGCCGACCCTCGTGGTGCATGGCGACGACGACCAGGTGGTGCCGATCGAAGCCGCGGGCATCGCTTCGGCGAAACTGGTCAAGGGCTCCACATTGAAGGTCTATCCGGGAGCCCCGCACGGCTTGACCGATACCCACAAGGATCAACTCAACGAAGATCTGCTGGCGTTCATCAAGGGCTGATCAACATCAAAAGATCGCGGACTGCGCCGGCGCCTACAGGGTCATGTGAATGCCCGTAGGCGCTGGCGAAGGCCGCGATCTTTTGCTGTCGAGAGAGGGAAGAGTACGCATGGCACGGCAGCGCCAGGCAAACGGTGTAACGCCTTCGCTGCGGGTAAAGATATGAGAGAAATGTGCCTGGTCGCAGAAGCCACATTCCAGGCTGATTTGCGTCAGGGTCAGGTCGGTGTTGCGGATCAACTGTTTGGCTCGGGCGATGCGTTGCTGTCGGATCCAGTCCTGCGGCGAAACACCGGTACTGCACTTGAACGCACGGGAAAAATGGCTACGCGACAGGGCACAGGCCCGTGCCAGCTCGGTCACTTCCAGGGTGTCGCCGAGGTGGTCGAGGATCAGTTGCTTGACCAGGGTTTCACGCCAGGGGCTAAGGCCACCCGTGGTTTTTTTTTGCGTTTCAATGGCACACGCCTTGATTGCGTTTTGCTGAATGAGAGCCATGGCCAATGTCCGTGTCGATGGGCGCGCGCGGGTGCACTGCACGGTGGGCCAGCACGTTCCCTTGTTTTAGAAACAAGTCTGCGCAGAAGGCTTCATTCTTGGTCGCGAGGGCTTTGGCTTGCGAGTTAAACGTTGTTAATTCCGCAGTCAGGCTTAAGGGTGAAAATGCGCCAACTGAGCACATCACTGCAATTCGCGCTGATGCACGGTCATGCAAGATGGGCGACGTGTAGCGGCCTGGACAGGGCCGCTTTTTCTGGCTCGATCAAGGGTGATCTCATGAAGCATTCCCGCGTTTGCATGTTTGGCGGACTTGGCCTGGCATTGGCGCTGATGTCCGGCACCAGCCTGGCCCAGGCACCGGCTCAGGTGAACACTCAGGTGCCCGGTTATTACCGGCTCGCGGTGGGCGACTATGAGGTGACGGCATTGTTCGATGGCTACAACGACCTGTCGCCCAAACTGCTCGAGGGGCTGACCCAAGACCAGATCCGCGCGTTGCTGGCTCGTCGCTCGATTGAAACGCCGGGGGTGCAAACCGCGTTCAACGCGTTTCTGGTGAATACCGGCAAACAATTGATTCTGGTGGATACCGGGGCGGGGCAGTGCATCGGTGCCACGGCGGGCCTGCTATCGGCGAACATGAAAGCCGCCGGTTATCAGCCGGAACAAGTCGATACCATCCTGCTCACCCACCTGCATCTGGACCATGTGTGCGGGTTGGTGGACGGGCAGCAAAAGCCCGTGTTCGCCAACGCAACAGTCTACGCGGCCAAGGCCGAAGCCGATTACTGGCTTGACCCGCAAGCCATGGCCAAGGCACCGGCCGGCGCCAGGGAATTCTTCAAGATCGCCCAGGACTCCACCGCGCCTTACATCGCGGCGGGTCGCTTCAAGACCTTTACTGCCGGGCAATCGCCAGTGCCGGGCGTTGTCGATGCCGAGCTGGAGGCCGGGCACACACCGGGCAGCACTACCTATCGGTTCAACTCCCAGGGCCAGAGCATTCTGTTCATGGGGGATCTGGTGCATAACCTGGCGGTGCAGTTCGAGCATCCCGAGGTATCGATCCGTTTCGATGTCGATAATCAGCAGGCGATCAAGAGCCGCGCCAAGGTGTTCAGCGATGCGGCGGCCAGCAAGATCTGGGTCACGGCGGCGCATTTGCCGTTTCCGGGTGTCGGCCATATCACCGCGGTGGACAAGCATTTCCAGTGGGTACCGATCGAGTACGGGCCTTACAAACGAGCGGCGAAAGTGCCGATGATCGAGTAAAGTCCGACGGACTTGTGCCTGGCTGAAGACAAAAGGGAACCGTGCCCATGAACCGTAATGATCTGCGCCGCGTCGACATGAACCTGCTGGTGATTTTCGAAGCCCTGATGTTCGAAAAGAACCTGACCCGGGTCGCCGAAAAACTGTTCATGGGCCAACCGGCGGTGAGCGCGGCACTGGGTCGGTTGCGTGATTTGTTCGACGACCCGTTGTTGCTGCGCAACGGTCGTGGCATGGAGCCGACGGCGCGGGCACTGGCGATTCTCAAGGAGCTGCAACCGGCGATGGACACCATCTCCGGGGCGGTCAGCCGCGCGAAGGAGTTTGACCCAACGACCAGCTGCGATGTGTTCCGCATCGGGCTGTCGGACGATGCCGAGTTCGGGCTGTTTCCGCCGTTGCTGCGGCAATTGCAGGAAGAGGCACCGGGGATCGTGGTCGTGGTGCGCCGCGCCAACTATCTGCTGATGCCGGCGTTGCTGGCGTCGGGGGAAATCTCGGTGGGGGTGAGCTACACCACGGATCTGCCGGCCAATGCCAAGCGCAAGAAGCTGCGGGACATTCCCTGCAAAGTCCTGCGTGGCGACAACAGACCGGAGCCGCTGACGCTGGACGAATACTGCTCCCGCCCGCATGCCATGGTGTCGTTCTCCGGCGACCTGAGCGGCAACATCGACGTCGATTTGGCCAAGGTCGGCCGCACCCGCCGCGTGGTGCTGGGCGTGCCGCAGTTCAGTGGCTTGCGTGCCTTGCTCGCTGGTACGGAAATGATCGCCACTGTCCCGGACTATGCCGCGTGTGCGTTGGTGGAAGGCTGTGCGTTACGCGCCGAAGATCCGCCGTTTCCCATTGATGCGGCGCAACTGTCGATGGCCTGGAGCGGGGTGCATGACAACGATCCTGCCGAGAAATGGCTGCGATCGCGGATCAGCCAGTTCATGTCGGCCTCGCTGGATATTCCGGCAGTTTAATGGCTGCAAATACAGCTCTTCAAAACGCCTAAAACCCTGTGGGAGCGGGCTTGCTCGCGAATAGGGTGTGTCATTCAACAGTGATGCCGACTGGGCGGACGCCTTCGCGAGCAAGCCCGCTCCCACAGGGGGATGTGTGTTGATTCGAGGGCTGTGTTTAAGGGTGTTTAACGTTACTTCCTGAAAGCTACAGATCCTTGCGCCGTTGCCTACGACTGCGCCAGAATCCGCCGGCTTGTGCGCTTTGGGCCTGGTCTTTATCGTTTCCGCATCGCTGCCAATCAGCGATCGGGTTTAGCGACTCGGACTATTCAAAGTGCCTCAGTGCTCCAGACTTTATTGCCGACTTTTGACGTCTGCAATTACGTTATGGTGGCTGTATGCGGGAGACCCTCGGGTCTACCGGGTGCCTTTGACCGGTTCGCTAACCTGCATACAGTCGCCACCCTTATTTGTTTAGCGACAGGTTCTGGTGGTGCTATTTTCCAAAGGAGATTCACCATGTTCAAAGCCACACCTAACCCACCAGCAACCGACGACGTTTCCCCCTACGATCCCCTCGATCCCAAAAAACTCAACGAAGCCGCCGAACGCGCCCTCGATCACTACCTCAAACCGTCCGACCCCAAGCCCCCGCGCAAACCGAGCACGATCTACACTGTCGCCCCGGATATCAACATCGAAGAGCTGCTGGTCAATGCCTGCGAATCCTTTGCCTCGGCCAAGGTGATCGCCAGTGACTGCGCCGGGTTTCTGGACGGGCCGCAGCGCAATACGGTACTGGGTGTCGCGCAGCTCATCATGTTCGGTGAGCTGGCGGTGAGTCGGGCGCTGGATAGCCTGGAGCTGAAGGCCGACCCGGCCGTCTGAGCGGATTCAATACGAAACGGCCTGCGGGCCGTTTTTTTGTGCCTGAGCAGTAATGATCACGCAAAAAAACTGTGGGAGCGGGCTTGCTCGCGAAAGCGGTGGATCATTCAACGGTAATGTCGACTGACCCACCGCTTTCGCGAGCAAGCCCGCTCCCACAGGGGATATGTCGTTCGGGCCTTCGGTGTGTCGGGGCAAATAGAGCACGTACATTCAATTTTTCCCTACCCCTTGGCGGCACTATTCAATCCAATGATTGAACAGGGGTGAGCCATGAACGCTTCGCAACGGGAAGAACAGGCGCGGGATGTCGGGCTGCTGTTTCTGCGGGTCACCGGCAGCTTGTTCCTGCTATGGGTTCACGGCTTGCCCAAGCTGCTGGACTTCAACGCGCAGTTGCAACTGATCGAAGACCCATTCCACCTCGGTGCCCACCTCACGCTGATCCTGGCGATTTTCGCCGAAGTCCTGTGCCCGCTATTGATCGTCGCCGGTGTCCTGGCGCGATTGGCGTGCTTGCCTATTCTGTTTGTGCTGCTGGTGGCGCTGCTGGTCGTGCACCCGCAGTGGAGTGTGGCCGAAGGGCAGTTCGGCTGGCTGTTGTTGATCATCTTCACCTCTGTGTTTATCGCCGGGCCTGGACGCCTGGCGCTCAATGTTCGTTTGCCCGGAGTGCTCCGTTATGTCTGAAGCCCAAACTCAAAAAGCGCCGGGGTCCGATGAGATCGTGACGCTGATCGTCAAGCACCGGGTCAAGGCCGGTTTCGAAGCAGCCTATGAAGCCTGGCTGCGCAACATCGTCAGCGTAGCGGGGCGCACGGAAGGGCATCTGGGCGTGGACGTGATCCGCGGCAAGAACGCTGGCCTGGACATGTTTACCTGCGTGCTGCGCTTTTGCTCCACCGAGGCCATGCAGCACTGGCTCGATTCGCCGCAACGTCAGTCGTTGATCGATGAAGCCGCGCCGATGCTGGCCGACGGCGACCAGACCGAGGTCAACCCGGTCAACGAATTCTGGTTTGCGCCGCTGGCCGATGCCGCCTCGCCGCCACCGCGCTGGAAACAGGCCGTGGTGTCGTTGCTGGTGATTCTGCCGCACACCTTGCTGGTGCCGCTGCTCTGGGGGCCGCTGCTCAAACTCAACGCTTTTCTCTCCAACTACTTGGTCGCCACGTTCCTGATCACCGTGACCATCGTGGTGTCGGTGGTGTACGTGTGCATGCCGGCCGCGACTCGCTTGTTTGCGCCGTGGCTGACGGCCAGTCAGCCACGGGAACACCTCGAATCCAACGCAAATTCGCCGCGCTGAGCGGGCGCTTTTTGCTTCATTTCACTGATGACGAAGGAACTGCGATGAACGCCGATCTGATTCTGTTCAATGGCCAATTTCATACCGTAGACCGGGAAAAACCGCTGGCCAGTGCCGTGGCGATCAAGGACGGGCGCTTTGTCGCTGTCGGCAACGATGCAGAGGCGATGGCCCTGCGTGGCTCGGGCACCCAGGTCATCGACCTCAAGGGCCGCTGCGTCATCCCCGGCCTCAACGACTCGCACCTGCACCTGATCCGTGGCGGCTTGAACTACAACCTCGAACTGCGCTGGGAAGGCGTGCCGTCCCTGGCCGATGCGTTGCGCATGCTCAAGGAGCAAGCCGACCGCACACCGACGCCGCAATGGGTACGGGTAGTCGGTGGCTGGAACGAATTCCAGTTTGCCGAGAAGCGCATGCCGACCCTGGAAGAGCTCAACCAGGCGGCGCCAGACACCCCGGTGTTCGTGCTGCATTTGTACGACCGCGCCTTGCTCAACCGCGCTGCATTGCGGGTTGCCGGTTACACCCGCGACACGCCGAACCCGCCGGGTGGCGAAATCGTGCGTGATGCCAACGGCAATCCGACCGGCATGTTGGTCGCAAGGCCGAACGCGATGATCCTGTACTCGACCCTGGCCAAGGGGCCGAAGCTGCCACTGGAGTATCAGGTCAACTCGACCCGCCAGTTCATGCGTGAGCTCAACCGCCTCGGCCTGACCAGCGCGATCGATGCCGGCGGTGGTTTCCAGAATTACCCGGACGATTATCAGGTGATCGAGCAGTTGGCGAAAGATGACCAACTGACCGTGCGTATCGCCTACAACCTGTTTACCCAGAAGCCGAAAGAAGAGCTGACCGATTTCCAGAACTGGACTGGCAGCGTTAAGTTGCACCAGGGCGACGACTACCTGCGGCACAACGGCGCCGGCGAGATGCTGGTGTTCTCGGCGGCGGACTTCGAGGACTTCCTCGAACCGCGTCCGGACCTGCCGCAGACCATGGAGCAGGAGCTGGAGCCGGTGGTTCGCCACCTGGTGGAACAGCGCTGGCCGTTCCGTTTGCACGCCACTTACAACGAATCGATCAGCCGCATGCTCGACGTGTTCGAGAAGGTCAACCGCGACATTCCGTTCAACGGCCTGCCATGGTTCTTCGACCACGCTGAAACCATCACCCCACAGAACATCGAGCGGGTAAGGGCGCTGGGCGGTGGTATTGCGATCCAGGACCGCATGGCGTTCCAGGGTGAATATTTTGTCGACCGCTACGGCAAGCAGGCCGCCGAATCTACGCCGCCGATCAAGCGCATGCTGGCCGAGGGCGTACCGGTCGGCGCCGGCACCGATGCCACGCGAGTGTCCAGCTACAATCCATGGACCTCGCTGTACTGGATGGTCAGCGGCCGTACCGTCGGTGGTCTGGCGCTGTATGAGGAAGGTTTGCCGCGCACCACTGCACTGGAACTGTTCACCCACGGCAGTGCCTGGTTCTCGTCGGAACAAGGCAAGAAAGGCCAGATCAAGGTCGGGCAACTGGCGGACCTCGTAGCACTGAGCGCGGACTTCTTCAGCGTCGAGGAAGAAGCGATCAAGTGGATCGAATCGGTACTGACCGTGGTCGGCGGCAAGGTGGTGTACGCCGCCGGCGACTTCGAAAAACTCGGGCCTGTCAGCCTGCCGGTGCTGCCGGACTGGTCGCCGGTGGCGAAGGTTCCGGGACACTGGCGGCCGAACGCGCCGATGCAGGCGCAGGTGCACCAGTGCAGCGGCCCGTGCGCCGTGCATACCCACAGCCATGAGAAGGCCCGTATGTCGAACGTGCCGGTGAGTGACTTCGCCGGTTTCTGGGGCGCCTTCGGCTGTTCCTGCTTCGCGTTCTGAGTCTTGCAACAAAAGCGTCGGCCATGTGTGGTCGACGCTTCACTCATCACCCTCCGAGGAGTTTCACATGAGCAACGTTCCTTACAAACGTCTGAACAAAGATGACGCCGTTGTGCTGCTGGTCGATCACCAGACCGGCCTGATCTCTCTGGTGCAGGATTTCTCGCCCAACGAATTCAAGAACAACGTGCTGGCCCTGGGCGACATCGCCAAGTTCTTCAACCTGCCGACCATCCTCACCACCAGTTTCGACGCAGGCCCGAACGGCCCGATCGTGCCTGAACTGCGCGAGCAATTCCCGGACGCGCCGTTCATTCAGCGTCCAGGCCAGATCAACGCCTGGGACAACGAAGACTTCGTCAAAGCCATCAAGGCCACCGGTCGCAAGCAACTGATCATCGCCGGCGTGGTGACTGACGTCTGCGTGGCGTTCCCGACCCTGTCGGCCATTGCCGAAGGCTTTGAAGTGTTCGTGGTCACCGACTCTTCCGGCACCTTCAACACCACCGTGCAACAAGCGGCGTGGGCACGCATGTCGGCGGCGGGTGCACACCTGCTGAACTGGTTCGCCGTGGCCTGCGAGCTGCAAGGCGACTGGCGCAACGACATGGAAGGCCTGGCCAACCTGCTGTCCCAGCGTCTGCCGAACTACCGCAACCTGATCAACAGCTACACCAAGTTCACTGCCAAGTAAGGCGCTGAAGAAAAATGCCCGCGATGTGCGGGCATTTTTTTGTACTGCTCGAATGTCCGCTGCATCAGCGCTTCTGCAACCATCCCAGAAACCCACCTTTCCTGATCGGCACCGGTTTGGCCATCAACGCCAACCGACTGTTCTGCTGGCGCACCGCCTGCAGCTTGTTCAACGCCCGGCCCACTTCGCCGCGCTGTTCCATGCACTGGCGGGTCAGGTTCTTGTCGAGACGGTAGATGATCGAAGATGTCAGCGCGGTGAACGTCGCCTGCGATGGCGTATCGGCCAGGATGCTCTGTTCGCCCATCACTTCGCTCGGCCCCATGCGACCGGCCTCGGTGAAACCATTGCCGTCCGGCACGCTGGCGCTGACGACGCCAGTGGCGATCACGAACAGGCTGTCTGGCACGTCATCCAGATCCAGCACCACCTCGCCGGCGGCGTATTGTTGCGCGACCATCGATTCGGCGAGGCGATCGCGTTCCTCATGGCTCAGAGAGCGGAAAATCTTCACTTCGTCGAGCAGCGCGCGGGCGCGGGTCGAGGGTTCGATCACGCCGTCGGGGTGTCGCGAGATGCCAGCCGCTTCCAGATGGCGATGGGCGAGGTCGAACAGTTGATTGCGCACGTCGCTCTTTTTGCCCAGCTCGGCGATGAACCCGCTGGCCACGTATTCGGACATCTCTTCGCCAGCATCGACGAGCACCGCTTTCGGCGCGGGCGACAGCAACAGACTGCTGCTGCCTTGCAGCGTGCGGTCGAGGGCGTCGAGCACCCGGCGTGGGCGGATGTGGTTCGGCACCTTGATGCTGATCGACACCCCGTGCAGGTTGTTCGGGCGACTGAGGTTGACGATCTTGGCCTTGGCCGCCACCGAGTTCGGCACCACGGCCATCGTGCCGGCGTTGCTCAACAGGTGCGTAGCGCGCCAGTTGATGTCCAGCACTTTGCCTTCGACGCCATCGATCATCACAAAGTCGTCCACCTGATAGGGTTTGGTGGTGTTGAGCACAATGCCGGAGAACACGTCGGCCAAGGTACTTTGCAACGCCAGACCGACCACGATGGCGAACACGCCGGAAGTCGCCAGCAGACCCTTGACCGGCAGATCCAGCACATAACCGGCGGCCGCGACGATAGAGGCCAGAAACACCAGCGCACCGATCACGTCCTGCAGCAAACGGCCGCTGTGACCGATGCGGCGCATCAGCACCAGACCGAACACCTCGGTGAGCACCCGTGCGGCGTACAACCACCAGATAATCCCCAGCGCCGTTGCACCGAGTTGCGCCACCGGGTCATCGGCAACCAACGGTGCCTGCAACGGGCTGACGCCAGCGTTGATAATCAGCGCGCTGAACGCCAGAAACAGCACCAGCCGCACACCGACCTTTGGCGCGCGATGCTTGAACGGGACGAGGTGCCAGAGCAGGGCGTCGAGCACCAGCAGCAGGGCGCTCCAAGGCAACAGGTGGGCAGAGAAAAGGCTCATGGATTGCACTCCAGCGGGCACAAAAAAACTCGCCACACCCTGGGGTGTGGCGAGCGGTTGGGCTTAGTTCAGATGCGTCTTGAGCTCAGCCGCGGCCTGACGTACCGCCGCTTTGACTTCCGGAATCTGATTCAGCGGATTGAGCAGGCCAAAGTCGTGAATCATCCCGTTGTAACGCACCGAGGTCACCGGCACACCGGCTGCATCGAGGTGGCGGGCGTAGCCTTCGCCTTCGTCACGCAGTACGTCGAATTCGGCGGTCTGCACCAGTGCCGCAGGCAGGCCCTTGAGTTGTTCGGCGCTGGCGTTGAGTGGCGAGGCATGAATCTGCGCACGCTCGGCCGGGTTGGTGGTGTAGTTGTCCCAGAACCACTGCATCATCCCTTTGGTGAGGAAGTGCCCCTCGGCGAATTGCTGGTACGAGCCGTCGTCGAACTGCGCGTTGGTCACCGGCCACATCAACAACTGGAAGCGCAGGGCAGGGGTTTTCTGTTCCTTGGCCATCAGCGCCACGACCGCCGCCATGTTGCCGCCGACGCTGTTGCCGGCCACCGCCAGTCGCTTGCCATCGACACCGATCTCTTTGCCATGCTCGGCCACCCATTTGGTCGCGGTGTAGGCCTGGTTGATGGCGGTCGGGTAGTGCGCTTCGGGCGACGGCGTGTAGTCGACGTATACCGCGACTGCGCCGGAGCCCACCACCAGGTCACGGATCAGGCGTTGGTGAGTCGGGAAGTCGCCCAATACCCAGCCGCCACCGTGGAAGAACATGAACACCGGCAACTGGCCATTGACCTTGGCCGGACGCACCACTTTCAGGTTGATGGTCTGGCCGTCGACCTTGATCGCCTTGTCGCTGACTTCAACACCCGACAGATCTACCTTCACCGAAGCCTGGGCACCGGTCAGCACCGCGCGGGCGTCTTTCGGGCTCAGTTGTTCCAGCGGTTTGCCACCGCCGGCGGCGAGGGCATCGAGGAAGGCCTGGGTGTTGTGTTCGACACCGGGGCTGCCGGCGGCGAATGCGTTGCCGATGGACAGGGCGAGGACGGAAGTGGCGAGGGTTTTCTTGATGTTCATGTGCAAATCCTTTTTAAATCGTTTGAGTTTTTATGCCTTGGGATCGGGCTGCTGTGGCGCTGGGGTTCAGGCCTCAGCAACACCGTGAGCACAGATTAATAAGATGCCGGAAAGCGAAAAAGCGGCTATAAAGCGATTAACTGTCAATCAGAGAGTGACAATGAACCCGTTCGAAGACATGCGTATTTTTTGCCAGGTCATGGACTCCGGCAGCTTCACGGCGGCGGCCGATCAGTTGGGCCTGTCCAAGCAGTTCGTCAGCCGTCGGCTGATGCAACTCGAAGAGCGCCTCGGTGTGCGCCTGCTCAATCGCTCCACCCGACGGCTGGACGTCACCCCGCTGGGGCAGAGTTATTACGAATCGGCCCTGCGCCTGCTCAGTGAAGTCGAGCAAGTGGAGCAGGGCATCGCCGGCCAGACCATCGAGCCTCGCGGGACCATTCGCCTGAGTGCACCGTTGTCGTTTGCCGTGGCGCATTTGGGCTGTTTGCTGCCAGTATTTTTGCAGCGTTATCGCGACGTCACCGTCGAGGTCGACCTGAGTGATCGTCCGGTGGACTTGCTCGGTGAGGGATACGATTTGGCTTTGCGCATCGGCGTGCTGGAAGACTCGACCCTGATCGCACGGCGCATCGCCTCCATCGAACGCTTGTACTGCGCCAGCCCGGCGTATCTGGCCGAGCGAGGCACGCCGCTCAAACCCGAGGATTTGCACAGCCACGATTGCCTGCCCTACGGCCACGGTCGCCAGGTGCAATGGCGGTTCGAGGGGCGGGGCAAGCCGCTGACGGTCAACGTCACCGGGCGGATGCGGGTCAACAACGGTGAACTGCTCAAGGACGCGGCCATCGCCGGCATGGGCATCACGTACTTGCCGACCTTCATCGTCGGTTCGGCCCTGGAAGACGGCCGGCTGGTGCCGGTACTGGACGAGTTTCGCCCCGAACCGCTGACCTTGTCGGCGGTCTACCCGCAGCACCGTCAGGCCTCGCGACCGGTGCAGGCGTTGATCGAGTTCTTGCGTGAGCGGTTGGATCAGCGGGAAGAGGGTTCCTTGGTGGCGGTGAAGCGCTGAGTGTCATATCCGGGAAATGCGTTGCACTGACTGACGCCATCGCGGGCAAGCCACGCTCCCACAGGTTCAGTGCGATTCAATGTGGGAGCGGGCTTGCTCGCGAAGAGGGCGTGTCAGTCGACATTAATGTTGCCGGACATATCGCGTTCGCGAGCAAGCCCGCTCCCACATTGGTCCGAGTCGGCCGTAAAAAATGGCTGACGGAGATCGATGTGGAAGCCAATCACGCCTGCGCCGCCGTCACTGGCTGCTGTTCCGGTTTACGCAACGCGGTCAGCCGCGAGCCGGTGTAGTAGGTTTCGCGAAAGAAGCGCCAGCGGCCGAACAGGTCGTAGACGTGGGTGATGCGCCCTTGCTCCTGGTAGTCCATGCGGATGTGCATTTTCATCGCCTGGATGTTGCGGGTGTCGCAGACGTCCACGATCTTGTTGCAGCCTTTGGCCCGCATCACATCCCAGAGTTTGAACTGGGCGTCCACCGACAGGTTGGTGCCGAAGTAGAGCGGGATCATTTCACCGCCGAACTCGAAAAACTCACCGGGATTGACCCGGAACCAGCAGCCGTAATAGTGCCGGTCAAAGTAGTCCCCGGCGCTGCCCCAGATAAACCCGATGGCATCACCTTCCTCGTTCACGTACATGTGCCCGGTGTGACCCTCGGCGGCGATTTCGGCCATGGCCTTGACACGGTTGCCGTAATACTTGGTGAACGCTATGGCGTTTTCCGGGGTGATGGTCACCAGACGCAAGCCCGTATAGGGCCGCAGATTGTGCGGTGCCACCGGGGTCACCAGATCGCGCCCCAGCCACAACAGTTCACGATGGAAATACACATAGCGTTTCCAGAGCGACTGGAGCGTGTGGAGCAGGCCTTTTTGCTTGATGCGTTCGCGAAGTTTGTCGATGGTGCTCATGAAGTCCTCCGAGGCCGTAGCCAGGGTGTGGTGGGTAATGTTTTGGACGGCGATCAATCAAAGTTTCAATGGCTGTAGCTCGGTCGAGTATTGCGGGTCCTCTTTGAGCGTTCTCGGCACAACGGCATAGGACACCCTCGGAACACCGACCAGCCGCTGATCCAGCATATGGCTCAAAGACTCTCCCGGATTCAGATAGGCATCGCCGAAATCGGCGCCGATATGGATCGGATGGACGACGATTTCCAGCAGGCCGTCGATGGGCATCACCACATTGCGCAGGTCGACCGGGGTGCATACGTTCTGGGCGGTTGCTCCGGCCAGGCTGTTCAAACGACGGTTGAGCAGCGTCTTGAACACGCGCTTGGGCACACTCAGGTTGCTTCCCAGATCGCGCGCCAGTCGCACGGGCACCCCTTGGCGGGCGGCGAAGCGCGCGACGATTTCACCGATGGGCCAGATGTTGTGTACGTGCTGATGGGAATCGAGGTGGCTGGGGTGCAGGCCATTGTCCAGGCAGCGTTGCCATTGGGCTTCGAGTTCCTCCAGCACCGCGTCGCGATCCAGGCGGTTGAGCCAGAGACTGTGGCGGGGCAGGCTCAGGTCGAACTCACCCTGGCTGTCGCAAAATATCGAGCGCGCGCGAATCGACAGGCTCAACGGCCGGCCGTATGTGAGGTTGAAGTGCAGCCCGATCCGCCCCTTGAGCAATGGCTGTCGGGCCAGCACGCAGGCCGCTTCGAAGGCCGGCATGTTGGCCATGGCGGTTGCGGAGCTGATGACCCCGGCCTGGAAGGCTCCCAGGATCACCGCGTTTTCGCTCGGGCTGAGGCCGAAATCGTCAGCGTTGACTATGACTTGGCGAGGCATGTTCGCTCTCTTTATTGTTATCGGTGGGTGCAGAGCCTTTGGCGACGGGAACCTGTATAAGAGTAAGCGTAGGAGCAACCAGCGCCGCTGCACGCCTGGCCTGCCACTTTTTCAACCAGGGTTTGAGCCGGTGCCAGAGTCGCAGGGCCAGCCCCAGGGCGAGGCCGCTGGGGCGCCAGGAGTAGAAGCTCCAGCGCCAGTGCTCCAGTTGCCCGGTCATGCGTTCCAGGAGTTGATGGCTGGAGTTTTCCAGGCTGATCCGCGAGGCGTCGATCCAGCGCCAGTTGTCATCCAGACCCCAGCGGATCCACTCTTCGAGCAGCACCCGACCGCTGCCCAGGTCTGCGTATTGCGGCAGGAACGCCAGGTTGTAGTCGTACAGCCGGCCCTGGTCCAGCAACCCGATACGGTAGCTGATGCAGCGCCCGTCCAGCTCCAGCACCACTACCCGCACCAATCCCTGTTCGGCGAGGGCGGTGAAAGCTTGCTCGATCCATTGTCGGCAGCGGTCATTGGTAAAAATCCCCACGCCTTGCAGGCCTTTCCAGCTCAGCGCTTCGACTTTGCCGAGGACCCGCAACAGTGGCCTGATGGTAGCGGCGTCGGGGGTTATCCGCCGGACCTCGGCACCGCAGGCCGCGATGCGTTTACGCGCGCGGCGCAGTTTGTAGCGCGGGTCGCCGGAGACTTCCTGGCGGTCGGCATCGCTGATCAAGTGCACCGGCACCCGACAACTGAGGCGACGTTCGCCGGTCGAGCTGTGGGCCATCCAGGTGGTCAGCGCACTTTCTTCGCCGATGGGTTCGGACAATTCATTGAGTTGCAGCATCGCATGGGGGACGCGACGGCGGATGATCACCAACGCCTTGCGCATGCTGTTGGCATCGAGGCAGGTGAGCAGCGCCAGGCGGTCGGTGAGGGGATACCCGAGGTGATGCAATACTCGAAACGGTAGCCCGCCAAAGCGTTCCACGGACACCACCAGCGGCAGACACAAAACCAATTCATCGCCGTGCCAGCCGAGCAGAACGTGCAAGCGTTCCCCGGCGGTCAATGCCTGTTCCGAAGCGCGCAGCCAGGCGAGGGTGTTGAACGGCGTGTGGTCCGTCACGCGTGCGCGCAACCCCTCATAGGCGGCTGTCGGAAAGTCCGCGGCGCACAAGGACGTGCGCCATTCGAATCGAGCCATCATAGAATCAAGCCATCGACGCATAAGCAGGTGGATGGGAGGGTTTGCGTAACGCATCCAGGCGTGAGCCGCTGTAACGGGTCTCACGGAAGAAGCGCCAGCGACCGAATAATCGGTAGACATGCTGGATGCGCCCTTGCTCTTGATAGCCCATGCGCAGGTGCAGTCTCATCGCCGGTATGTTGCGGGCATCGCAGACATCCACAACGGTGTTGCAGCCCTGTGTCCGCATGGCTTTCCAGAGTTGCAGTTGCAGGTCCACGGAGAGCGTGGTGCCCCAATAGGCACGGGCCAGTTCACCGCCGAATTCGAAGAATTCGCCTTTCTTCACCGGGAACGTGCAGCCGTAGAAATGCCGGTCGTGATACGCCCGGTTGCTGCCCCAGATGAAGGCCACCGCATCGCCGTTGCCGTCCAGATACATATGCCCGGTGTAACCCTCGGCGGCCAGTTCCTCCATGGTGCTGACGCGGTCGCCAAAGTGGCGGGCGAAGGCGGCGGCGTTGTGCACCGTGATGGTTTTCATCCGTAGCGGTGGGTAAGGCTTGAGTTGATGGGGCGGCACCGGGCTGACCAGGTCACGCTTCATCCACAGCAGCTCCCAGTGAACGAACACGTAGCGCCTCCATACGACCCTGATCGTGGCGCGCAGGCCTTTGCGTTTGATGTGTTGGTGAAGTTTCCCTAAGACCTTCATGTGATGGCCTCCTGACGGAATGCGGCCGTGGGTGGAGTGTTGCAACGCGCCGTCGGGTGCAGCGCGGGCTCGGTGAAGCATGGGGATGGCGTTCATGAGGCGCTCCAGCTCAAGGCGAACAGGGTTTGCCCTGGCAGGTCGAAGCTGACGCGACCATCCCGACAGTTGAATGTGCCCTCGCGACGGCGGCTGTCGGCACCGAAATACACCAGCGCTCCCTTGGCCAGTGGGCATGCGGTCCCGCCCAGATCGACCCGTTGCAAGCGCTCGCCCTTGTTGACACCCAACAGGCTGCGCTGACGTTCGGTGGCCATTGCCAGCACGTCGACTTCGAAGGCGTCGTTGTCCAGGCGCATGACGTTTTTCAGCCAGTGCTGGCGGATGAACTGCTGGGCCAGGCCCACCGGTTTGAGTTCGAAACGATCGCCGCCCAGCACCCGTACCATGCCTTTGGGGTAATTCGGTTCGTCGGCGGCCTGGAACCAGTTGAGCATGTCCAGCAACCCGTCCTGCGCCGAGTTGATGACCACCGAGGTCCACCACAGTGAAGCGAAATGGGTTTCCTGATCGTAGGGGCTCAGGCTTGAGCCGCTGGACAGGTTGGTCTGGTCCAGCAACAAGGCCTTGCGCGGCCGGCCCTTAGCATCGAGGCCCACCAGCTCGGCGGCGCGGCGCACGCTGTCGCGGTAGACCCGGGTCGCCAGCAAGTCGCGCACCATCCATTCATGCCAGGCAAGGGCATCGATCTGCTCGCCGGATTCGGCCAGCAGGCGCCGTGCCCAGTCGATACCGCGCTTGTCGGCGGCATCATCGGCGAACGGGCCGTTGACGAAGCGCGAACTGGCGGGCATGGCAATGCGTATGCCGGCCTTGGCATTGGCCGGATTGTTGCGCACCTGCCGGGCCATGCTGGTGAAGATCGCCTGATAGTCGGCGTAGCTCGAGTAGTTGAGGTTTGGCTCATCGGCGAACGCGATGTAGTGAGTACCACTGCCACCGAGGGCGCGGGTCGCGGTGAGCCAGGCGTCGAGGCCGGCGTTGCTCAGGGGATCGGCCCGCAGATCGGCCTGGCGCTGGCTGCCGGCCAGCAACGTGAGGTCCTGCGTAATACCGAAGCGGTTCTGATAGAGCTGGCGGAACGCATCTTCGTGGTGCGGATTTTGCGCGGTGACGTCGACGAAACTGTAATAGGTGCCCGCCTGAGGCTTGAGGGCGTCGAGCGCTGCAAAGCTGGATTGAGGGGGCAGCACGTAGGGCAAGTAAATGCCCAGGTTCGGGGTCGGGCCGAGCAACTCTTTGTACAGGGTCAGGCGAGTCTGGCCATCGTCCTCGCGCAGCGGTTTGAGTTGCTGTGGGTTCTGGGCGAACAGGTTTGCCGTGCCATCGAGCCAGAACGCGACTTTGCCGCTGCCTTGCAGGCGCAGGCGCCAGATTTGTTCGTCCTGGGAAACGGGCAGTTCCAGCTGATCGAATTGCCAATAGGCGCGATACGGCTTCAGCATCAACGACACTTGTTTGTTATCGCCCATACGCTGTGCCTGCAGGGCGCCGACGCCACCGTGAAACTTGCCGGCCAGCACCGCGTGTTCCCCCGGTGCGACTTTGAAATACAGCTCATCGCCGCCACGGGTTTCGGCGCTGAAATGCACCTTGGCCGGGGCGAATAACGCCACGGTGTGTTCGTCGTGTTCAATGGTGTAGCGGCGGAAGCTGTAGCCCGGAATCTCCAGTCGATAACTGGCGGCACCCGGTGCCAGCGGCCAGCTCTGCTTGCCGCGGGTTTCACTGGCGGCGATCAGGCGTTCGCCCTTCAGGTTGCCGTTGCCGTCGAGCAGGTACAGGTGTTCTTCGTTGGCGTCGGCCTGCCACGCCGGGACCCACTGGATGGTCAGCGTGTCGGGGCGATCCGCTTGCAGGTACAGGCTGCCGTCGCGAATATCGGTCCAGCGCATGGGCGCCGCATGGGCACTCAAACACAGGCCCAGGCTCAACAGCAGCACCAGGGGTTTCATGCCGATTTCCGTTGCAGCATCTGAAGCATCGGTGCCACATCGCTGGGCAGGATGATCAGGGTTTGCCAGAGGGGTACGCCGCTCAACCGGCAGTACATCACCAGCAGCGCGACGGTCACTGCCAGGTAGGCGATGGACGATGCCGCCGCGGCGCCGACGATGCCATACATCGGGATCAACACCAGGTTCAGGGCCAGGTTCAGCAGCGCGCCGAGGCCCACCAGCAGTGACACCGTGCCGGGACGATTTTTGCCCAGCAAGTCCAGGCGCAGGATGCTCGCATAGCAAAGACCCAGCAGGCCCGGCAGCAGCGCGAGCAAGGCCGGGTAGGCCGGCTGATAGGCAATGCCGAACAGCGTGACGATCAGCCATTGCCCGATCACCGCCATGGCCAGGCAGGCACCGAGCATCACCGTGGCGGTCAGGCGCAGGGCCAACGGCGTCAGGCGCTCCATGCCTTCGTCTTGTTGCAGCAGGCGTTTCATCAGCGGCGTGGTCACCGCTTCCGGGACGATCAGCAGCAATTCGGCGGCAGCGCTGGCCATGGCGTAATGACCCAACGCCGTGCTGCCGAGCAGGGCACCGATGAATAGATAATCGGAGCGCAGAATCACTTGCTGGAACAGCAGGTCCGGATGGCTGCGGGCGCTGTAGCGCAACAGTTCCTTCTGGCTGGCGCGGTCCCATTGCAATGTCAGGGGTTGAGCGCGATTGAGCCAGAACCAGCCGGCCAGCACCACCAGGCTGATGCCGGCCAGCCAACTGATCAGCGCCGCTTCCAGCGCGGCGTCTTTCCACATCCAGAACAGGGCGATGAACAGCAGCAACGGCGCCAGGGATTCCACCAGGCGCAAGGCATTGAACGCCACCACACCGCCCGACGCGTTGTGCAAGGTCAACAGGCCGCTCTTGAGCACGGTCAACGGCACCGCCAGCAGCAACAGCCAGGCAAGCAGCCCCAGTTGCGTGGTGATGTCGAGTTCGCTGCCGAACTCGCGCACCAGCGCCACCACCAGCAACGTCAGCAAACCTGCCAGCAGGCAACCGAACACCAGCACCTGGCTCAACAGCAAACCCATGGGCCGTTGCTTGGCCGCCTGATAACCCACCGCCGAATTCAGCCCGCCGCTGGTGGCGGCGCTGATCAAATCGGGCAGGGTGCTGAGCAGCGCGAACAGACCGCGCTCGCTGGGGCCCAGAATCCGTGCCAGTAATACATTGCGCAGCAGCCGCAGGCCGATCATCGCCAGTTTGGTGCCCATGCTCAGGGCCAGGTGTTTGAAGTAATGGCTGCGACTCATGGCCGGGCTCCGCGGTAGATGCGCCACGACAGCAATTGCGGATTGCGTGCCGTGCGCTGGCTGATGCCGATTCGCGGCAAGGCCAATGGGTCGCTGATACCACGATAGATCCCGGCGACGGTGCCCAGGGCAAACGGAAAGTCGTGGTCGGCCACATGTTCGCGTACCCGCGCATCATGGTTGCCGTTGGGGTAGCAATACACCGGCAGCGGTCGGATACAACCGTTTTGCAGGGCATCGCGACTGCGGCTCAGTTCTTCATCCAGGCGTCGATCGTCGAGGCTGGTAAGGAGCGTGTGGCTGGCGCCATGAGGACCGAAGCGGATCAACCCGCTGGCTTCCAGCGCACGTACTTGATGCCAGTCCAGGGCCTGGGGCAGCGACTCTTCAGGGCATTGATCGGTGAGCCGGTTCAGCTCGCTCGGCGGCAGGCTTTTCAAGGTCTGCAGGAAATGCAAAAGCGCCAGGCTACGGCGCTGCACATCCAGGTCATCGAGCAGCACCGGTAACGGTCGCCCGATCTGTTGCAGGCATTCAATCAAGTGCGCCCGGGCTTTTTCACCGTGGCTGTGCCACAGGGTTTCCCCCAGGCTTTCCCACCAGAAGCGTTGCCGGCTGCCGATATAGTCGGTGGAGAGAAAAATGCTCGCCGGCATCTGATGTTTTTTCAGCAACGGGAAGGCATTCAGCGCGTTGTCGCGCCAGCCATCGTCGAAGGTCAGCGCGACTTTGGGACGCTCCGATATGACGGTGCCGGGTTGCAGGATTTCCATCAGTGGCACGCAATCGAAGTGTTTTTTCAACCAGAGCAGCAGATGGGCAAAGGCCTTCGGCCCGACGCACAGTTCATTGCGATGGGGCAGGTCGGCGGCGCGGTCATTGGCCAGCACCCGGTGCAGCATCAGGATCACCCCGGCACCGTGCAGTTGGTGACGGCCTACCGGCGAGTTGAGATAAAGCCAGCCACTGGTGCGTTTTAATAATTGTTTGATTGCCATGGCGCGGTCCTTTCAACGATTTTGCTCGGGGTTCCACTGCGCGTACCGCTGGCCGCGCAAGAACTGCCACAGACCGATACTCATCCCGGCAAGGGTCACCAGAAAGAACCCAGCGAGGCGGAAGGGTTTGGGCAAGCGGTGTTGCACATCCAGCAGGCCGGCGACGGCCACCGCATAACCGAGCAGTTGCGCGATCAGGCTCAGGCGATAGAAGCCATGGACATTCCACAGCCAGAGGTTGCTCAGCAACAACGGCAGCAACAGGATCGGTACCAGGCGTCGAATCAGTTTGTGGCTGATCAGCGCAATCGCATACAGGCCATGGCGCCAAGGGTTCAGCAGTTCCCGGCGCTGGGCCAGGCTTTGCAGACCGCCGACAGTGACGCGCAGGCGCCGGCGCCATTGTTTGTCGATCTCATCGACGCCCTGGTCGATCACCCGGGCTGTGGGCACATAGACAATGCGTTTGAACGCCACCGGCGCGCAGGTACTGATGAAGAAGTCGTCGTTGACCTCCGCCGGCACGTTCTGGAACAACTCGCGGCGCAGGGCGAGCAGGGCGCCGTCGGCGGAGACCATGCAGCCGGTGCGATTTTCCACCATGCGCAGCCAGCCTTCGTAGTGCCGATACAGGCTGTCGCCCAGGCTCAGGCCCTGGCCCGCCACTGGGATCAACATGTGCCCTGCGCAGGCCCCGACCTGTGGATCGGCCAAGGGCGCGAGCAACTGGCCGAGGGTGTCGGTCGACCATTGGTTGTCGGCATCGGTGAACACCAGAATCTCGCCGGTGCTCAGGGCGACGCCGGCATTCAACGTGGCCGCCTTGCCTTGACGAGGCAGGTCGAGCACGCTGATGCGCGGGTCGCTGACCTTGTGGGCGCAGGCCACGGTGTCGTCGGTGGAGCCGTCGCTGGCCAGAATGATCTGTAGCGAACGCGCCTGATAATCCTGGGCCAGCAGAATGCGCAGCTTCTCTTCGATGTATTGGGCCTCGTTGTGCGCGGCGATGACGATGCTCACGTTCATGGGTTGTGCCGGCCCATGGCGCCGCGCGGGAAACCACGGCGCGAGCAGCGTCAGCAGCAGCGGGTAGCCGAGCCAGGCATACACCGGCAATAACAGGCACCACCAGAAAATGAACTCAGCCACGGGCGGGTCTCCTGGCATTCCAATGACAAAGGCTCAGGATGAGCGCCGCACCGACCAGGTGCAGACGCACCCAATGCAGACCCCACAGTTGCAGCATCAGGCGCAGGTCACGGTGTTTCAGGCTCTGGCGCAGGCTCAGGACCAGCGCCGGCAGGCTGGTGACGAACAGAATGAATAACGCCACTTGGGGGAAACCATTGAGCAGGACAGACAGCGCGATGAAATCCAGCCCCCAGATGCCGATCGAAAAGGCCGGGAAGCGCAGCAAGCGCAAACTCACACCGTGGGTGCGCAGCAGTTGCAGGAGACTGCCCTGGCGCCATAACTCCTTGCCCATCCACTCACGCCAGCTGCCTTCGTAACCCCAATGCAAGGCGACGCTTTGGTTGACCGCGAGCAACCGTGCGCCGGCTTCGCTAAGGCGCAGGGTGAACGCTTTGTCTTCGCCGGTGCGCAGGGTTTCGTCGAAGCCGCCGACCTTGTCGAACCAGCGGCGGCGCATCAGCAAGTTGGCGCTGGGCAGCCACTGCACCGGGTGCAAGGCGCAGGTGGTCGGGCGGGCCGTGCGGCGTTGCCAGGCCGTGGCGAACCATGGCGCCTGGACGGGCGTGTGCAAGTCCAGGGCGAGGACATCGGCGTGGCCGCCGGACTCGAGTTCGCACAGCCGTGTCAGCCAGTCTTCGGGCATCTCGATATCGGCATCGAGGAAGCCCAGCCATTGGCCAGTCGCCATCGCCGCCCCACGATTGCGCAGGGCTCCGATCAGCAGGCCGGGCAGCACCAGCACCTGTGCGCCGAGCTGGCGGGCTATATGCGGTCCCTGGTCATCGGAGCCGTTATCGACCACGATCAACTCGCATTCCAGCCCGGCGGCGTCGGCGGCTTTCTTTGCGGCGAGCAAGGTGCGACCGATGTGTCGGGCTTCGTTGTACATCGGGATCGCGATGCTGATGCGGCTCATGCCCTGGCCTCCGTCGGCGGGCGTTCTTCAGCCTTGAGGCGCAGCACCCAGGTCAGGGCGAGCATGATCCACAGGTATTTATGATTCGGTGCGCTGAGGAACATCAAAAACAGGGTCAACGACAGATAACTGATGCCCAGGTGCGTGATCAGGTCGGCCTGTTCCCAATCCCGTCGCAGCATCCAGGCGTGACGGGCACGGACCAGGTTGTACACCCCAAGGCCGAGCATGCCGACGAACAACAACCCGGCGGGAATCCCAACTTCACTGAAGATTTCCATGTAGGTGTTGTGAGCGCGACGGTACAAGTCACCGGGCTTGCGGTTGGCGGAAAACACCTTGGCGTAACCGGAGGTGGCGTAGTGCAGCGGGAAGGTGCCGGGGCCGGAACCGAGTAACGGGTGCTCACGAATGATCTGGCTGCCGACCACAAGGTATGACGCGCGGCGGCCGAGGGATTCGTCCTGGCTTTTGGCGCCTTCTTTCAAGACGCTCAAGGACTGGATGCGCTTGAGGTAACCGGCCGGCATCGAATAGATCCCCACCGGGATCACGAGCGCAAGGCCGAGCATGGCAAAACCCAAGTGGCGCGGACGGATGCGTGGCAGCTGCGCGCGGTAGTGCCAGGCGCCGATCATCAAGCTGAGGAACAGCACCACCAGCCCGGAGCGGGAGTCGGTTTTGGTCATGCCGCCCAGCAGCATAATGCAGCAACCGCCCCAGAATAATCGGTGCCACAGGTTCTGGCTGCGGATCACCAGCAGCAGGGCCAACGGCACGGCGAAGGCGATCAGCAGGGCAAACGAGTTCGCGTCTTCCAGCAGCCCGGCCGCGCGGCCCTGGTCCTGATACTTGGTGGAGAACATGGCCAGCGCGCTGGTCGTACTGACGCTGAGGGTCACCAACCGGGCGAACAGGTCGAGGTTCAACTCGCGGCCGATCAGCAAGGTGATCACAAACAGAATCAGGCCGACGCTCAGATCCCGCAGATGAGACTGGGACATGTCCATGCTGTCGGTATTGATCATGCTCAACCCGTACAACACCATGAACCCGATCAGGTAGCGCCAGATGTTGCTGCGCAGGCGTTCGGACGGAATCTGGTGAATGGCCAGTTGCAGCATCAGGATCAGTGCCAGCGAAGCACCGATGAACTTGGTGCCCGACAGCGCGTTGCCCTTGAAGAAACCTTCGAACGGCACCAGCGCCGCGATACCCAACAAACCCCAGGCGGGTTTTCGGTACAGCACCGCGACGGCCACCAGGCCCAGCACCGCACCGGGTGCCAGATAGGGGTAAGGACTGGCCAGCAAACCGAGGCAGACCAGGGCGAGCAGACTGACGATCGAGAGCGGAAAGATCACGCGCGTGCCTCCCGTGCAGTACGGATATAAAGCTGCGACCAGCGTTCGGCCAAAGCCTTCAGGTCGTAACGTTCCAATTGCGTATGTCTTGCGTTGTCGATCAGTTCGCGGGCCAGTGCCGGCTCACTCAGCAGCGTGTCGAGCTGCCGGGCGAGGGCGGCGCTGTTGGTGGGTGTCGCCAGCAGGCCGTTGTGCCGGTGCTCCAGCACATCGGGAATCCCGCCGACACTGAATGCCACCACAGGCACTCCGGCCTGCATCGCCTCGAGCAAAATCATCGGCGAGCCCTCGGTGCGCGAGCTGATCACCAGCGCATCGAGTTGCGGCCACCAGCGGTTCATGTCGGTCTGGTAACCCGGCAGGGTGATGCGGTTGTGTAGGCCGGCAGCGGTAATTCGCGCCAGCAGGCTTTCCCGTTCCGGGCCGTCGCCGAGCATCACGGCGTCCAGTTGCGGGTGTCGCTGACACAGCGGAATCAGCGCATCGAGAAACAGGTCCGGGCCTTTTTCATGGCTCAGCCGCCCGACGTAGCCCGCCAGCCAGCGCGGGTGTCTGGCATCGTGGGGCAGCAGGCCGTTGACCGGTGGCAGACCATTGGGAATCACTTGCAGTTTCTCCGTCCGAACACTGGCCTGGCGGTGCAGCACCGCGATGCTTTCGGCCACGCAAACCACCCGATTCACTGATGCCGTGCGGCACAGTTGCAGGCTCAGCCAGCCGTAGAAGCGTTGCTTGCGACTGCGTGGCGTGAAGCCGTGCTGGGTAATCACCAACGGCAAGCCCAGCAACGTCGCGCCGATCCAGCCGAACAACAGCCCCTTGAAGTTGTGCGTATTGATCAGCGGCTGTTCAGCCCGCCGCTGACGTAAATGACCCAGTAATTGCCCCAGTCCCGCGAAAGCGCGGCAGTCGATCCCGGCGTCGCGAAACCGATCGATCAGGTCTGGCGGTGCATCCAGAAACAGCACCTGGTGCTTGCCCGGCGTTGCCAGGCAATGGTCGAGCAACATCCGCTCAGCGCCATAAAAGCCGCCGCTGCTGATCAAATGCATGATCGGCAGCGCGCTGGCGTTGAGCGGCGCGTTCAATGCTGCACCCAATATACGAAGCTGGGCACGGTCCAGTTCTTGTGCGGATTGTTCGGCAGGGCGTTCTGATCGTTGATCACCAACAGCACCGGCAAGCCCAGTTCGTGGCTGATTTGCGCTGGATGCTTGAAGCGGTGATCGAAGAACTCACGCACGTAGACGAAGGCAATCGCCAGCAGCAGACCGGTCAGCATCCCGAACGGAATGATCAGCAGCGGTTTGGGAAATGCCGCCTCGGTCGGTTCGAACGGTGGGCTGAGCACCTTGGCGTTGGACAAGTCGCTGTCCAGCGCGCGGGCGGTGCTGCTTTCGGCAAAGCGCTGGGCGTAGGTGGAGAACGCCGCGTGCAAGGCATTGATCTCGGTGTCCATCTGCGCCAGCTTGCTCTGGGCTACTTGCAACTGGTGGATGCGGTCCTTGAAGTCGGCGATGCGCGCGGTTTTCTGCTTGATCACCGAGGTGACAATCGCCAGGTCGTTGGTACGCTCCTGAATCCGGTTGCTGACGATCTTCAGGAACTGCTGGCGGGTGCGGGTGATTTGCTCGCGGGCCAGCAGCATCGGTTCGCTGCCCGGCTGGAAGACCGCCAGGTCGTTCATGTAGCGGCTGACCTGCGTCGTCAGTTGTTCACCCAGTTGCCGGATCTCCCGGTCTTCGAAGGCAATGTTGTCCACCGTGGTGGTGAAGGTGAAGGGGAAGGTGTAGTCGTTGAGCCGAGAGGTATTGGTGGCTGCCGCCAGGGCGGTTTTCAGGTAGTCGAGCCAACGTTGGCTTTGCAGCAGGCGATCCTGATACAGCGTCAGGGCCTGCTCCTCGGTATTGATGGCGTTGAGGCGGAAGGTGATCTCTTCCTTCGGATCGGATGAGCCGACGCCTTCAAGCAATGCCAACCGGGTGCCTTCCAGGCCATCGAGACGCACCTGATACTGCTTCTTCTTGGTTTCGTAGAAGCTCTGTGGCAGGTCGATCGATTGCAATTCCTGGCGGCTGGCCAGGTAGTTTTGCAGCAGTGTGGCGACAAACCGGGTGCCCTGGGTCGGATCGCCAAAGCTGTAGACAATGGAGATCACGTTGGAACCGGGCAAGGTCTCGATCTTCAGGTTATCGATGGCGTCCTGGGTGAAGGTATCCAGGGAGGTGTCCCGCACCGGATCGGTTGCAAGCCCGAACGCATCGCGCACCGGATTGATCACGTACTGGCGCAAGGGGGTGCTCACGAAACGTTTGACCGGTTCGGCCACCAGTTTACTGAAGACCCCGGCATTGGGCGTGTACTCGCCTTTGGCCTGCAGGTCACTGATGGTCTGACGGATCAGGGCCGGCGAGCGCAGGATATTGCTCTCGGTTTCCATGTCGGCCAGTGACGGCGGAATGAACGAGGCATCACCTTGGGTCAGGGACGTGGTGGCGTCTCCCTGGGAGAGTTTTTTGGACTGCACGATCACCTGCGCGGTGATATCGAAGCTCTGTTTGAGCATCATCGGCAGGAGCAGGGCAATCACTGCAAAGACCAGGAAGACTCGCTTCACCAACTGCTTGTTGGCGAAGAAGATCCTGAAGAACTCATGCAGGTAGTTTTCCTTTGGATTCATGATCGGTCACCTGAGAGTTAGTTGCTGCTGCCTTTGTTGTCGACGCGGTAGGCGAAACTGAAGCCCACCCCCTGAAACAACACCACGTCCGCCAGTTGCCGTGCCAGTTCACCGGCGCTGGCCAGTTTGGTCTTGGGCACGTAGAGCATGTCGTCCGGTTGCAGGTAAGCAATTTGCGACGCGTCACCGGACAAGGCTTTCTCCACGTCGTAGTGCACGGCCTGCACCTGGTTGCCGTTGCGGCGCATGATCACCACCGAATCGAGCCGGGCCTTGACGTTGGTGCCACGGGCCAGGGTCAACGCTTCGAGCACCGAGACCGGCCGGCGAATCGGGTAGGAGCCCGGTTGCGCGACTTCACCCAGCACATAGATTTCGTTGCCTGATGTGGACTTGAGCATGACGTCGACGCTCATCCGCCCCGGCAATTTTGCGTAACGCTGATTGAGGAATGTTTCCAGTTGGTTCACGGTCATGCCTTGCAGCGGTACGGAGCCGATTTCCGGAAAACTCGCATAGCCGTCGTTGCCCACGGTGATCTCCCGGCTCATGCCGGTGGCGGGGTGATTCAGGGCACTCTTGAGGTTCTGCTCGTTGCTCAGCGGGCTGGTGACCAGCACCGTCAGCTGATTACGATTGGGCTGGAACAGGGCTTTGCGCTCATAGGCGCGCTGGATTTCCTGCCGTGCTTCGACCGAGGTCAGCCCGGCGATTTTCACCGATGTATTGGCCCCCGGCAGTTCGATGGTGCCGTCGGGCAGCACCAGTTGAGTGCCGTTGAGCTGGCTGGCGGCGGTGAAGTTCAGGGCAACCTGGTCACCGGACTGAATGCGGTAAGCCTCCGAGCCACTGGTGCTGACATGGAAGATCACGTCCAGCACGTCCTTGGGCCGCAAGGTCTGTTCGACCTTGGGCATATCGGTGGCCTGGGCATTGGCCGGTTCGGCCGTGAGGATCTGCACCGGCATGTTCTGTGTTTCATTGGTGCTGGAGCAACCTGCGAGCGGCAGCAACAGCAGGACAAGCATTTTGGCGTTCATGGCGTCATCCTTTCTGCGGTTACTTACAGGTTTTTGTAGAGCCATTTGGGCATGTAGTACTTGCGCCGGTTGAAGACGCTGCCCACCAGTTTCGCGCCGGCCTGGGTCAAGCGCTTGGCCGCGGCCTGGGCCACTTCCCAGCGAGTGTCTTCGGCGCACACCACCATGATCACGCCG